>NZ_JBHWVV010000002.1:0-42341 GCF_042736715.1 Streptomyces sp. NPDC060049 | reverse complement strand
TCCCGGGGCGGGCGGTGGACATCGGTGTGGCCGCCGACGGGACGGTGTGGCACGTGAACTCCGCGGGTGCCATCTTCCGCTACACCGGGGACCAGGGCTCCACCGACTGGGTCCCGGTCTCGGGGGGTCTGTCCCGCATCTCCGCCGGCTCGCGGACGAACGTCTGGGGCGTCAACTCCTCCGACCAGATCTACCGGTACACCGGGCGCGACGCCAACCCCTGGACCGGTATCCCCGGCGGCGCGGTCGATGTCGGTGCCGCGGCCGACGGCACCGTCTGGGTCGTCAACTCCGTCGGCGGCATCTTCCGCTACACCGGAGACCAGCCGAGCTGACGAGCGTGAGCAGGCTGTGCGGGGTCCCGGCCCGCAGCGACGGGCACCCCGCACAGTGCGGCGCCCCGCCCCGGACCACGGTCCGGGGCGGGGCGCCGTTCGTCGCGGGACTGGTCACCTCGCGAGGAAGCGCTGCCGGTGGACGTCACGGAGCGGCCTTGCCGTCTCGGTCTACGCCCTTGAGGAACTGCCTCTGGCCATCCAGGAATCCCTCCGCGAAGAGCGAGCGGGGCGAGAAGAGCGCGGTGAGCGTGATCTTGAGGTCCGACCGCTCGAGGGACTGCTTGAGCAATGAATGGGTCGCGTCCGGGTAGCGTTCGAGCGTCATCGCACCGCCCGCGTCCAGCACGTGGCGGTAGACGCGCTCCGTGTCGGCCGTGTCCACGTTGATGTCATGGCCCGCGAGCGTCAGCAGCACCGGTATGCCGCGCAGGGCGCGCAGGTCTTGAGTGGCGTCCGAGGTGTAGTTCTTGGAGATGAAGCCCCACCGGCCGGCGGTCATGCCGTCCGCGTCGCCACCCTTGGCGGCGACGTACTCGGCGAAGGTCGCGCGGCGTTCCAGCAGCCGCCGGGTCGTGTCGCTCTCGGCGATCGCCTCCTCGGTGCGTGCGGCCGACGCGCCGTCGGCGCGCAGCTCGGCGAGAAGGTTGTAGCGGCCCTGCTGGAGCCAGTTGATCGCGGGCGAGACGGCGATGACGAAGCTCACGGGTGCCCTGGCGGCGACCTTCGGCAGGACCCAGCCCGCCTGGCTGGCACCCCAGAGCCCGATCCGGTCGCCGTCGATGTCGGGGCGGGCGCGCGCCCAGGCGACGGCGGCGGCCGCCTCGTCGGCCCGGTCGTCCATGGACTGGCCGAGCCAGTCGCCCGGTGCGCCTGCGACGCCGGGCTTGTCCCAGGACAGGGAGGCGTAACCGGCCTCGGCGTTCGCTTCCCACATGGGCTTGTAGCCGTCGTCATGGGTGGCGTTGACGGGGCCGTCGCCGTGGACGTACACGACGAGGCCGTGGCGCTTGCGGCCGTCCCTGGGGGTGGCCAGTACTCCGTTGAGGGTGTGGCCGCCGTGACGGATCGATACCCGCTGCTCGTCCATCTCGTAGGAGTTCTGCCACAGCACCACACCGCCGAGACCCGCGGCTACGACCAGGACTGCGACGAATGACCAAGCGGCTGTGCGGAGCCCGCGACGCCGTTGGGGCTGGATCTTCGGGCACATGGCTCTGACCGCCTCGGTTCGGACGTCGGTTCGGACGTCATGTGGAATGTGCGCAAGGTCGAACCTATCACTGCCACAACGATCGTCCTCGAAGTGATAGTTTTGAAGGGAGCGGGGATCGCAGTGCGAGGGAAGGAAGCGGGATGGGACTGGACGCGACGGACACCGGCACGGGACCGGTGACGGTCCGGCGGGGCGTTCCGGCCGGCGCCGAACGGCGGGCGGCCGAGCTGTACTGGGACGCGTTCGGCCGCAAACTCGGCCCCGCGCTGAATCCGCCGGACAAGGCGGTGCCCTTCATCGCCGCCCACCTGAACGCAGACCGCGCGGTGTGCGCCCTCCTGGACGGGCAGCTCGTCGGCCTCGCCGGCTACCAGCTCGGCGGCCGTGCCCTCACCGGGGGATCGGCCTCCGCCGTGCTGCGCGTGTACGGACACCTGCGAGGACTGCACAGGCTCCTGCTCCTCGCCCTGTTCGAACGCCACCCGGCCCCCGGACAGCTCGTCATGGACGGCATCGCCGTGGACCGGGCCGTGCGCGGCCGCGGCGTCGGCAGCTTGCTCATCGAGGAGGTGGCCGCCGTCGCGGCGGAGCAGAACTGCCGGGAGATCAGGTTGGATGTGATCGACACCAATCCGCGGGCCAGAGCTCTGTACGAGCGGCGCGGCTTCACCGCCGTGCGTACCGAGCGCACGCCCTACCTGCGCGGTCTGCTGGGATTCGCGGCGGTCACCACCATGCGTCGCGCCGTCGCGACGAGAAGGGCGGGAGCACTGTGAACGCCGAAACGGACCACGTCGAGGTCCCCACCCGCATGCTCGTCCACGCCCTGATCCGCGAGGACGGCACCGTCGTCGCGGACGAGCTGTACACCGTCGCCAACATCCTGGGCATGAGCGACCAGCAGGTGCGGCTGTGCGTCAAACGCCTCGTGGCCGAGGGCCGGTTCACGCACGAGGGCCGCGGCCGCAAAGCGGAGCTGCACGCCACCGCGGACACCACGCGCGCCCTGGCACCCAACGCGGACTTCCTCCGGCACGCCTTTCAGCAGGACGCCGGGCTCGCACCCTGGGACGGTGTCTGGCACGTGGCCGCCTTCGCGGTGCCCGAATCGGCGCGCACCGCCCGGGACGCCCTGCGCGACACGCTCGTTCACCTCGGCGGCGCCCCGCTCCAAGGCGGACTGTACGTCTGCGCCAACGCCTGGGAACCGTACGTCGAAGAAGCGGCCCGCCGCCTCGGCGCCCATGGAACGCTCACCCTCCTCACCACGACGGACCTGCGCAGGGGCGACGTCCGAGAGCCTGCCGAACTCGTCCGCCGGCTGTGGTCCCTGCAGGAGATCGCCGATCGCTACCACCGCCTCATCCGCATCGCCCGGCCCCGCCTCGCACGGCTCACCGACCCCGCCGGACTCTCCCCCTCCGTACTCCTCACCATCGCGGTCGAGCTGGCCGCGGAACTCACCCGCGCCATGGAGCCCGACCCACTGCTGCCACCCCAGCTCCTGCCCCAGCCCTGGCCCGGCACCCAGGCCCGGGAGCTCATCGCCACGTGCTGGGCAGCTCTGCACGAACAGGAAGGCGGCGAAGACCGCCCCACCCTCTTCCGCCTCTACGCCGACATCACCCGGGAGGCGGCAGACCGGGCCGCGCCCTGAAGCGGGACGGGACCGAGAACCGCATGGGTTGGGTGGGGCGGACCATAGGCTGACGCCATGTCTGACACGCTGAGTTCGAGAAAGACCGCGTCCGCGCTGCGGGCTTCCGCGCGGGTCTCCGCCGAGTTGCTGCTGGTCCTCGTGATGGCCGCTGTGGTGTTCTGGCTCCTGGGCCGGATGTGGTCGGTGCTCTGGCCGCTGATAGTGGCCCTGTTCCTTACGACGCTGACGTGGCCCCTGGCCGCCTTCCTCCGTCGGCGCGGGTGGCCGCCCGCGCTGGCCGCGTCCTTGGTGACCGTACTGTTCCTCGTCGTCGCCGCGGGCGTCGTGGCGCTGATCGCCGTGCCGGTGGCATCGGAGTCCGGCGAGCTGGGCGACGGCGTGGTCGAGGGCATCCAGAAGCTGCGCGGGTGGGCTGCCGGGCCGCCGCTGAACATCGGCGACGCTCAGATCACAGATGCGTTCGCCGCCGCAGTCGACCGGGTCCAGAACAGCATCGGCAGCACGGTCTCCACCGTCGTCACCGGCGTGAGCACCGTCTTCAGTGGCCTGGTCACCGCCGTCTTGGCGCTCTTCCTGATGTTCTTCTTCCTCAAGGACGGCCCGCGGTTCCTGCCGTGGCTCACCCGGCAGCTCCCCGGGCGGCTCGCCACCGACGTCCCCGTGATCGCCGCGCGCGGCTGGGACACGCTCGGTTCGTTCGTCCGCTCCCAGGCGTTCGTCGGTCTGCTCGACGCCGTGTTCATCGGCCTGGGCCTGTGGATCGTCGGTGTTCCCCTGGTGCTGCCCCTGGCGGTGCTGACCTTCGTGTCCGCGTTCGTGCCGATCGTGGGTGCCTTGTTCGCGGGCTTCGTCGCGGTGCTCATCGCACTGGTCTCGAACGGTCCGACCGACGCGCTCATCGTGCTGGCGATCATCATCGGGGTGCAGCAGCTGGAGGGCAACGTGTTCCAGCCGATGATCCAAAGTCGCGGTCTCGGCCTCCACGCGGCAGTGATCCTGGTGGCGGTGACGCTGGGTGGCAGCCTGGCCGGAGTGGTCGGCAGCCTGCTGGCGGTACCGGCGGCGGCGCTGATCGCGGTGGTCTGGAACTATCTGCGCGAGCAGCTCGTCGAGCCCTCGTCCGGTACGGAGACCGACCCGTCGCCCACCGGCGCCGCCCCCTCGTAGCCACCCGGGAGCCGTCGCCGCGGTGTCCGAGCATGACCCGACCGGCCCACCCGGGGGCCGCAGCAGGCGGCGGCTCTTCCCGGCATCCCGGGTCTGTGGCAAGCGTCCCCAGGCCGGCCCGGCGGCGCAGGCCGGTACTGGCCGCGCCCGCGGCCCACCGTGAGCGCGCCGTCCGCGCCGTCCGCGCCGTCCGCCGTCCGCGCCGCCTACTCGTCCCGGGATGCGTTCTCCGCCGTCTGCAGGGCCTGGTCGGCGATGGTGACGGCCTCCTGATCGTGACCCGAAGCCTTCGCCGCCTGGGCCTGGCTGAGGGAAACGCGGAGCAGTCCGAGTGTGTGCTCCGGCAGGCGGTCCGCCGCCACGATGTCTTCGAGCTTCCGGATGGTGCGTGTTGCCAGGTCCTCGGACATGGAGCGCGTCTCCTCGGTTGCGGAGCAAGGACAAGTGTTCAAGTCGTGCCGAGCAAGGACAAGCGACGCTGCCACGTCATGGCGGCCAGGACAAGACGCCTTGCTGCACGACCACTCTCACGCGTGGAGTACAGACCAGAAAGAACGCAAGACCCGGCAGGACCGTGAAGCCGCGGAGCGCGCCGAAGCGCAGTTGTGGCGCAGTGAGCGACCCAGTACCCAGGAAGCGGTGCGAGGTAGCGCGAGCATCCGCCGTCTGGGGGACTGCCGACCCGACTCCAGGATGAAGCCGTGCTCGCGGAGGAGGCCTCCCGCAGATGCGGCGTGAGGACCCACATGTTTACGGGGTGGTCCACGGTGATGCCGGGCAGCAGGATCTCGGGCCGCGGGGTCACCGCGGTGGAGGGCCGGTGCCGTGGGAATTGGTGTGCAGCGCGGAGAAGACCGGGCGCCCGGTTCGAGGCCGATGGCCAGGTCGAGGACACGAAGCCCGGGCACGAGGACTCACGTACGCCGCCTCCGGTAGTGCCGTGCCAGGGCCTCCTCGGTGATGTCGGTGCACTGCCATAGCGGGTCCGGGTCCGGGGCCAAGTCCGGGCCCTGCGTCCCTTACGTCCTTGGGCGGCGGTGAGTGTGACGGCACTGGGGGAGCAAGGCGGTGCCGGCGGTGCGGTCCGAGCTCGTGGGGAAGGTGACGGGCCAGGTGCCGTCACCGCGGCCGATGCCGCCGAGGGCCGGGCGCCCGCGGCCGGGACGAAGGTGTTGGTGCAGCCGCCTTCACCACCTTCGCCGAGGCACACAGTCCCAGGATGTCCCTTGAACCCTCCGCGACCCGCGTCGGACGCGTATTCTGCTTCATGATGTTCCTCCCCGGGAGACTTCCCCGTACCAACTGGCGCCTTCTGGTCGGGAGTTGCGCCACTCACCGTGCAGACCAGGCGAGCCTGGCCGAGGTCGCGGCGGGCAGCTGCGAGGAGTTCCTCGTCCAGCGGCGCAGACTCATGGCCGCGATCTTGCGGGACTCTTTCCAAGCACTCTGATACCGAGGCGACGACATGACTCTCTCTGCTTACGAACAACGTGAGTGGGACCAGCTCCAGAAGCGAAAGGCGGTTTTCCTCAACAAGCAGGCGAGGAACCTCCTCCCGCGGCAGGCCCGGGACCGACTCGCTTCGCTCGGCCAGAAGGCGAGGAGCGCCCCGGGAGCCGACAAAGTGGCCGCTGCCTACGGCGGAGCCGCAAAGGGCCTCGGCAAGGCTGTGGGAGGCACCGCAAGCCGGACAGTGAGCAGGAAACGCGTCGTTGAGCAGTACCGGCGAGCCGGGCACGACATCAGCGAATTGGACGAGATCCGTGAACTCGACCTGCGGGTCGTCGATGAGGTCGCGAGGCACAACTTGGTTCGGTACGGCCACGCGCTCTCGGCAGCGGCAACTGGCCTCGGATCGGCTGCAGCCGTGACGGGCGGAGAGGTGCTCGCCAGCGCCGGAACCATCGCCGGCGCAGGGGCGGGCGCCGCACCCGGACTCGGAACCATCGCCGGGGCGATGGCTGCCGACACTGCCATGATGCTCGCCCTTGCCACTCGAACGGTCGCCGCCACGGCCCTCTACTACGGCTATCACCCAAGCGATCCCGAAGAGGAACTCTTCGTGATGTCCGTGATTGCTCTCGGAATGTCCACGGGCACGTCGGCGAAGACGGCCGCGTACGCCGAACTGTCGCAACTCACCCAGTTGCTGGCAAGGAACGCTCCTTGGGCCAAATTGAACGAGAAGGTTCTCACCAAGATCGCGCAATCCTTCGCAGCGAAGTTCGCCCAGCAGCTACCGAAGAGGAAGCTCGGGCAGTTCGTGCCCATCGCCGGCATGGCGGTCGGCGCCGGGCTGAGCTACATGCTCATCGATCGAGTCGCTCTTTCGGCTCGCGACGCGTATCGCGAACGCTTCTTGATCGAGAAATCAGACGGAGGCCTGGCCGGCGACCCGACCTACGGCGACGCCGACCTCGTTCAGGACGATGACGCGATCGGGGTGATCGAACTGCTCCGGGAGGAGGACGCGCTGCCGACGTCTACTTCATCCGACTCCGAGGACCAGCCGGTCAACTGACGAGGCCAATCTGGCCGGGCCCGCGGTGTCCGGCACCGCACCTGCCGAGTCGTCGGGGCGTCCGAGTACTCCAGTGCACGGGCGCCCTCCGCCTTGCCATGCACGGCACCAGACGATGCGGGCTCGGTCGCCGCGATCCGAATGAGACGGCCTCGCGCCGTCGCCGACCGTCGATTGCGCGCCGCCGGTGTCCGTCCGCCGAAGTCGTGGTGGTAGTTGGCCGGTTCTCCGGTAAAGGGTAGGCCGTCTCGGGCAACTACCCGTTCCGCCCGCTGTCTTGACGAGCTCGTCCGGCGGCTGGCTTGATTGGGAGCGCTCCCACGTAGGCCCTCCAACCCACCGAGGAAGGCTCCCCAGTGCCTCCTGTCACCTCCCCCCGCGGCGTGCCACGCCGTGCGGCAACAGTGCTCGCCGGCCTCGCGCTGGCCGTCGGCGGCCTGTCCGCGACCGCCCTGACCGTTCCGGTCGCGGCTGCCGCCACCGTGGCCGCCGCCGCCGATACGCCCGTCCGGGTCAACCAGCTCGGCTACCTGCCCGACGGCCCCAAGCGATCCACCGTGGTCAGCTCCGCGACCGCCCCGCTCGCCTGGCAACTGCGCGACGCCTCCGGCGCGGTGGCCGCCTCGGGCGCCACCGCGGTGCGCGGCGCCGACCAGGCGTCCGGCCAGTCCACGCACCTGGTGGACTTCGGCGCGTACACCGGCACCGGCACCGGCTACACCCTGGTCGTCGGCGGCCAGACCAGCCACCCCTTCGACATCTCCGCCACACTGTACGACGGACTGCGCACCGACAGCATGTCGTTCTTCTACCAGCAGCGCAGCGGTAGCGCGATCGACGCCGCCCTGGCGGGCGGCAGTGCCTACGCCCGCCCCGCCGGGCATCTGGGCGTCGCCCCGAACAAGGGCGATACAAGTGTCCCCTGCCAGGCCGGGGTGTGCGACTACCAACAGGACGTGCGCGGCGGCTGGTACGACGCGGGCGACCACGGCAAGTACGTGGTCAACGGCGGCATCTCCGTCTGGGAGATGGTCAACTCCTTCGAGCGAGCCCGCCGTTCGGGCGGCGACGCGGCGCTCGGCGACGCGACGCTGCGGGTGCCGGAGCGTGGCAATGGGACACCGGACGTACTGGACGAGGCCCGCTGGGAGCTGGAGTTCCTGCTGCGGATGCAGGTCCCGGCAGGGAAGCCGATGGCCGGGATGGCCTTCCACAAGATGCACGACGCCAAGTGGACTGCTCTGCCGACTCGGCCCGAAGTCGACGCCGAACAGCGAGAGTTGCACAAGCCGTCGACCGCCGCGACGCTGAACCTGGCGGCCTCGGCCGCGCAGTGTGCCCGCGCGTACGCGCCGTACGACGCCGCGTTCGCCGCTCGCTGCCTGGACGCGGCCCGCCGCGCCTGGACGGCTGCCAAGGCCAACCCGAACGTGCTCGCCCCGGCGACCGACAACACCGGCGGCGGTGCGTACGAGGACGCCGACGTCTCCGACGAGTTCTACTGGGCGGCGGCCGAACTCCTGTCCACCACCGGCGAATCGCAGTACCGGGACGCCGTCACCTCCTCTCCGCACCACGCCAAGCCCGTCGACGCGTTCTGGTGGGGCGGCACCGCGACGCTCGGCCGGATCACCCTCGCCACCGTCCCCGGCGCGGCCCTGCCCGCTGACGACACGGCTCGGCTGCGCGGCCTGCTGACCGCGGCCGCCGATGGCCACCTGTCCACCATGGCCGGACAGGGCTACGCGGTGCCGCTCCCCGCCGCCGGGTACGTGTGGGGCTCCAACAGCTCCGTCACCAACAATGCGATGGTGCTGGCCGTGGCGTACGAGCTCACCGGCCAACAACGCTACCGAGCCGGAGCGTTGGAGTCCCTCGACTACCTGCTCGGCCGCAACGCGCTCGATCTCTCCTACGTCACCGGATTCGGCGAACGCTACTCCGAGAACCAGCACCACCGGTTCTGGGCGCACCAGAACGACGCCTCGCTGCCGCACCCGCCGGCCGGTTCCTTCGCCGGCGGCCCGAACGCGGGGCTGCAGGACCCGGTGGCCGAGGAGAAGCTCGCGGGCTGCTCACCGGCGGCGTGCTACGTGGACGACATCGGCTCCTACTCCACCAACGAGGTGGCCATCAACTGGAACGCCTCGCTGGCCTGGCTGGCGGCCTTCGCGGCTGAGCGGCGCAGCACCCCGGCGGTGCCCGCGGTCCAGGTGGCACCGGCGGCCGTGACGGTCCCGGAGGGCGGTTCGGCGCCGGTGGGCGTGCGGCTCTCGGCCGCGCCCGCGCAGAACGTCACGGTGACGGTGGCCCGGAGCTCCGGCGACCAGGACCTGTCGGCAGCCGCGACCCTGGTGTTCACCGCGGCCAACTGGGCGACGTCACAACAGGTCTCACTTTCCGCCGCGCAGGATTCCGACGCGTTGTCGGGCAGCGCGACGTTCACGGTCGGTGGTCCTGGCGTGCAGCCGGCGACGTTCACGGCGACGGAGGCGGACGACGACGCGTCAGCGGCCCCCTGCACGGTGGCGTACCGGATCGACAACGCCTGGGGCAACGGCTTCACGGCGACGGTGACCGTGAAGAACACCGGAACCTCGGCGATCTCCGGGTGGACCCTCGGCTGGAGCTTCGCGGGTGATCAGCGGATCAGCAACGCCTGGAACTCCACGGTGAGCCAGTCCGGCAGCACGGTCACCGCCCGGGACGCCGGGTGGAACGGCACGCTGGCGCCCGGCGGCGGCGTGAGCTTCGGCTTCCAAGCGACGTACTCGGGCACCAACGAGATACCGGCGCGCTACACGCTCAACGGTGCACTCTGCTCCTGAACGCACATCACGCCCTGCCCGCCCGCCGATCAGGCGCGGCGGGCGGAGCGCGTTCGGGTGGTCGCCCTCCCGGCCGGTCGGCGCCGCGGTGGCGGTGGACGGGTTCTGTCGCCACGTCACCCCTTGGGTGACCGTCATCGGTCGATCGATTGGGTAGTCGGCTCGAGCAGGGTGACGCGTGTACCGGAAGCAGGACTCAGAGCAGGCCCAGCACCGTGAGGAGGACGCCGACCAGCCCGACGAGCAGCAGAAACAGGAGGGTGAGCACGGTGCGCACGGTGCCCCGGCCCGCTTCGACGAGCACTGCTCGATCCGGGCTCGTCGGGAGATAGCGCAACCGCACCGGCGCGCCCAGGGGCCGTCGCCGGCCGGTGTCGATGTCGAGCCGGTAGTCGCGCCCGTCGGTCGCGCGGAAACCCACGATGGCGTGCTGTAGGCCCGCCCGGCCCTGGTCTCCCGGTAGCACGTAGGCATCCAGCACTCTGCCCTCGGTGGGCAGCCCTTCGTCGAACGTCTTGCGGAGGAGCAGCCATCGGCTGCAGGTCCGCACCGCGAGTGCGACGGATACCGAGAGGGCGAGGAACCCGACAGAAACAAGCAGCAGCCGGTGGCCGTCCTCGCGCAAGAATTCCATGGCGCCCCTCCACGTCAACCTGACGCCGGGGCCCCCGGTCCCTGGCGCTGCCGGACGAAATCTACCGGCTCTTGCTGCCGCCCAGCACCGGGCAGCGCGACCGACGACCGCGCTGGTGTGCGCCGTCAGCCCAGGCGGCCCGGACGGCGAAAGCCGGTTCCTGGAACAGGTCGGTCCTCCTCCTCGCGCTGTGCTCGGCCCTCACCGTCACGGCGCTGCGCGCGGTTCCCCGTGCCGCCGGCCTCCGGTGTGCACGCGACCGGCACGGCCCTGCCCAGGGCGCCCTGGACCGCGACCCTGCCCGAGTCCGGCCGGCAGCCGCCGGCCGGGCTGATGCGCGACGCGCTGGGCTGCGTCCCCCTGTTCCGATGGGCTGCCGAATCACGCGCCGTGCCCCGCGGGCAGGCCACGGTCGCCTATGCCGTCGGCGCCTCGCCCTCCCATGCCGTGGTGGTGCGCGGGATCCGGGTGGTCAAGGGGCCACGGCTGGCCGTGCCGCGGGGGGACGACGTCGGCTGCGCCTGAGCGTACGGAGACGAACGGGAGGGCACCTTGACCTCGGGCGACGGCAAACCGGTGCGTCCGGTGCGGCTCTCACTGGACGCCGGGGCGACCCGGCAGAGCGCCGTGCTTCCCATCCGGGCCGGTGGTTCGGCCACCGGAATGGTCAGCGTCACGACGACCTCCTGCACCTGCGCCTGGTGGCTCGCATTGGACGTGGAGGAGGGCGGCAAGCGGGTCACCGTACGCGGGGACGACGGCGGCCGACCCTTCACCCTCGCACAGCCGACGACGACCCCGTTGGCCACCCCTGCCGACGAGGCGCTCGATGCCCCGCGCCCGTTGTCCCGGGCCTTCGGCGACCCGCAGCGAACCCGGGCGGGGATCTCCGAGGCCGCCATCCTGCTGCCGAAGCGCGAGAGCTGGGAAGCGGAGTCCGACACGCCCCAGGGTCCGGCGTCCGCGGTCGGCGGCGGGGCGGCCCTGGGGGGCGTGGGCTGTCGCCGCATGTACGCGTCCGTGCTGCGGGGCGGAGGCGTCCCGGCGGGGGACCACCAGCTCCACCTCGAGATCAGCGGCCCCGCCGGTACGGAGGGGGCAGTGCTGGACGCGCTGGTGCGGCTCGAGTCGGTGCGGTCGGACGCCGGGCAGCGCTACCGCTACTCGTGCGCGCCGGTCGGCGTGGACGCGCACGAGGGGTACGACAGGCCGGACATCGACCGGAACCTGTACCCCGACACACTGCACGCGCTCGGTCCGTTCCCCAGCGGCTCGCTGAAGTACGACCCGGACTGGACTCCCGAGCGGGGCGTCGGCAAGGCGATGCCGCTCGCCGTGGACGAGGAGTTCTCCTTCTCCGACGCGATCGCGGTCGGGGGCCCGGGCGCAATCGGGATCTCTGCCGTCATCGGCCCCGAGCAGGCCACGTTCGGGTTCACGGTGGAGGTGACCGTCACCCTGCCGACGGGTGAGCGCTGCAATGACGGATGCTCGCAGCGGCGGAAACGATATTGCGTCAGGTGGGCGGACGCCGGCCGGTGCCGAGGAAGCGTGTGACGGAGGAGTCGAGGAGGTCGCCGAATCCTTCCGGGGTAATGATCTGCGGGCATTCGGCCGTGAGTTCGTTGCCAGTCAGTGCGTCGAGGTCTGCCCAGCCGCCTCGGTAGAGGACGACCTGCACCTCGCTCCAACCGTCGGTGCCCAGGATGCGTACGCCGATCGAATCCGGGTCGGCGACGAGGGCCCGGTCTGTCTCCAGCGGCTGAGGCCAGACAAGGGTCTCGTCCCGCCAGGTGATCGGTCTGGGGTCGAGTCCGGACGCAGTCCAGGCGGGAAGGCGCGCGGTGATCTCGGCGGCAGCTTGGTCGAGGTCGACGACGTGGTCCATGGAGTGATCTTCGCTTGGTGGAGCCCAATCGCGAAGTGGCAGCAGCGAGACGCTCGTCTGGGCGAGCGACGGGGACGTGTTCGGTCAGTCGCTAATGCCGCAATGCAGGATGGTGGACCGGTCGGCGGTGACCAACAGCAAGTTGCGCCACCCCATGTCGCCCGCGTGCGGGCCGCTGACATCGCCGGAGCTTCGGACGGGCCCCAGATGCGCTTCGATGAGGTCGGCGACGCCATCGGCGAGTTCGCCCGCCTGCCTGATCTCAACGGGCGTGCGCAGGTTGGGGTCCGAGTACCTGGTGGCGGGCTGCATGAACCCTTCGGTCACCTGTCGGCGGAAGATGCCCCGGCGCGGACCAGCGGGACGAGGTGGGCGTCGGTGATCGCGCGCCATCGGGCCCGGGCGGACCGGACTCTGGCGCGCTCAGCTGCGAACAGACAGCTGCCGGGCGAAGCGGCGGACGGCATCGGTGAAGGCATCTGGATCGTCGAAGTTCGCGAGATGTCTTGCTCGCGGGATCAATTCGACGCGGGCGTGCGGGTGCGCGCGGGCGAAGTCCATCTCGCCGGACCGAAAGACGGTGTCCTTCTCACCGTTCAGGATGAGCACGGGAGCCGCAACATGACGCATCGAACCCGCGTCAAAGCGGCCCAGCACCTCGCCCCAGGCGGCTGGCAGGGTGTGGAAGGCGTAGCCGGAGCGGATGGTCGCCTCTACCACCTCGGGAGGATAGAACCGGCGCAGCAACCGGTCATTCCACCGGGCCAACCGGTCCGCCGGTAGACGAGGGACGAGCCCGGCGGCCCACCGGTACGGTGTTGCCCACGGACCACAAGTCGAGGCGCTGGCCCCCGCAAGGACCAGCCCCCGCAGCTGCTCCGGACAGCGCCGCGCGAACTCCAGCGAGGCGTATCCGCCGAGCGAGTGCCCGACGACCAGAGCCGGCCCGCGGTTGAGCGAGTCCACCGCGGAAGCGATGATCTCCGTCGCCGCGTTCAGGCTCCAGGGTTGGGCAGAGCGGGCGCCGTGGCCTGGTAGGTCAACAGCGGCTACTCGGAAGTCCTCTTGGAGCGCGGCGAGCTGTGGGCTCCACTGTCCCGCGTTGAACCGCGTCCCGTGCACGAAGATGATGGGCGGTGCATCCGCTGCCGTCATGAGTCCCCCAGATCAGCGCTCTCCTCGGACCGACTTTACCGGCGGGCATCTCCGGCGCGCTGATGCTGGCCGGCGAGGACGCTCTGACTGGCCAACTGGGGGACTCAGTCACAGTGATGCAGTGATGTGACGCGCCGTTCGAGTACTGGGCCGGGCGGCGCGTGGCCGTCCAGGCTCGGGCCCGCGGCAGCCTTCGGCTCTCGCCCGTTGCGGTCCTCTCCACGCCCGGGTCGGCGGGGCCGCCGCTGACGTGGGAATGCGGTATGACCGCGGGCCTTGCGGGCCGCGTACCGCGTCGTCGATCGTCGTGCCCATGGGAATGCTGATGACCTGCCTGGTCTCGCTCGCCGGTGTGAACATCGTGCTGGGGCTGACCCGGCTGTGGCGGCGGTCGGTGGAGGCTCGGATGGTCCGGCAGGTGCGGGCCTGGCCCGGGTTCGACGCCTACCACGCGGGGCTGCTGAGCGCCGCCGAGCCGCTGTGCTCGACGGACCACCAGCCCGACAGGCTGACGCGCAACTCCGCTCGCGCGGCCGACGTAGCCGTCCGTCTGATGCGTGAGGACGGACTGCTCCACGGGCGCGGTCTGGAGGTGGTGGAGGACGCGGCCGAGCCGGCCCACCCGGTCACCGGGGCGGCGTACCGCGCCCTCGGCCGGTACCCGTCTCTCATCGGCCGGCTACGTCGCGGTGACATCAGCAGCGACCCGGGATTCCAGACCGCCGTCCGCGCTCACCTGAACGAACTCTTCACCCACGCCCCCGCCACCCGCCACCACATGGGCTCCCTGAGCAGGGACCTGGCCCTCTGGTCCTACGCCATCGGCGCGGCGGCTCCTGCCCTCCACGCCTTCCTCCTCATGCGCGGCACCGCCCCTGACGACCCGGACGTCGCAAAGGGCTCCTTCGTACTGGCCTCCCTCATCTTCGTGGCGGCCCTGATCGTGATCGCGGCCCAGGCCGGCAACACCTGGCATCCCCTCGCAGACCTAGAGGTCCCCGCTGCCCTCAAGGAGCCGGCCCCGCCCGGCGAAGACCCCGTGGACAGTGGCGACGGCGCTGGGGAGCCCCCGCGCGATGACGTTCGGGCGGCCCCCCGCGGTGACGTTCGGGCGACTCCGCGCGATGACGCCGGGGAGACCCCGGGCGACGACGTCGACGCGACCTTCGCCGACGATTGAGCGACCGGGAACTTCCGTCGTGGCCCTCACGCCGCCGGGTGAGCTCCTCGGCGGAGGGCGGGGACCTGCGGAGAGGAACCCACGGTGGTGTGCGTCAGCGTCCGGCTTCCTCCCTGCTTCCCGCACCCGGGGATGATCCGTACCCGCCCGCCCGAGGTCGGCTGGTGGGATCAGATCTGAGCGATGAGCGCGTAGCGTTCGTCGGTCACCGGCCTGCCCCAGAGTTCGGGGCTGCTGCTGAGGTCCTCGGTCCGCAGAGCGGAGACGAGCGGGCGTACGACGGCCGTCAGCGCCTCGGCGCCGATGCCGCCGTGCCACGGCAGGGTCTCGGCTCCCGCGACGTAGGGGACTCCGGCCTGTCCGGCCTCGCGCCAGCGGCCCTCGACCAGGACGAGCGTGCCGCCCGGGCGGATACGTGCGATCCACTCACGCAGGGCGGCATGCGGATCGGGCAGCGTCCACAGCAGGTGGCGGGAGAGCAGGACGTCGAACCGCTCGTCGCCGGTCGGCGGCACGGCGGCGTCCCCCACGAAGAATCGGGCCTGGAGTCCGGCGGACGTCAACTTGGCGCGGGCCTGGTCGACCATCCGAGGCGCCAGGTCGACTCCTGTGACGCGATGTCCGGACTCGGCGAGTAGCTGTGAGAGCGAGCCCGTACCGCAGCCGACGTCCAGCACATCCGCCGGGGCGGTCGGCGCCCAGGAGGACAAGCACTTCTGCCAGGCGGTGCGGGTGACTTCCTCGCGCAAACCGTGGTCGGGCGCGTCGTCGAAATCGGGGGCAGCGTCATTCCAGTAGGCAGCGATGGCGGCAGGGTTGGTCATGGTGGAAATCTTGGCATCCACCACTGACAGAGCCCCCCCGAAGCCGTGTGACCGGACGGTTCTCTTCGCCGCTCCCTTCTCAGCTCCCTTCTCGGCTCCGCGGGCGGGTTCTCGAAGCGCGTACGAGAGTGCGTCCCGCGAGGCTGGGTACGCGCCGGCGACCACGCCAGGACCAGGGCGAACATTGCCTGATGCGGAATCGGCCGTTACGACAACGCACACGCTGCGCACCCGACTCCGAGCACTGCGGCGTACGGTCCCGGTATGACCGACACCCGACCGCGCCCTCCGCGCCCTCACTCTCCCCATCTCCGTGGCCGGGCTCCAGCCGCAGAGCGGCCATGGGCGGTTCGAAGAAACTTCGGCCGGAGGTGAATCCTTTCCGGACCTCCCGTTCTCTTATCCCTGTACCGGCCGAACGGGCCGGCAGAACCGGGAGGAAGCACCGATGATGGTCATTGGTCTCGTAGTGATCGGAGCCCTGCTCGTGGGGGCGTGCAGTTGGCACCTGATGCGGCGCTACAGGAGCCGAGGGTGAACCAGTGCCCGTGCAGGGGGACCCTCCCGCCTGTGAGCAGCTCATGAGCCAACGTTTCTCCTGGCCGGACGAGCGGCTGATCAGGGCCGCCCAGGACGGTGACGTCCCTTCGCTCACCACCGTCGTCATGGAATCGCAGCCCCATGTGCGCAAGTTCGCCCTGTCGCTGTGCGCCTCGCCGCAGGACGCGGAGGACGCGGCGCAGGAGGCGCTGATCATCCTCTACCGGAAGATCGGCACCCTGCGGGCCACGGGTGCCCTCGCCTCGTGGATGTTCCGGATCGTGCGCAACGAATGCCTCCGGCAGGTGCGCCTGCTCGTCCCGCGGAGTGACGAGGCGTCGGCCGAGCCGGAGGCGTCCGCGGAACCGTCCGCCGAGGACAGGGTGCTGCACAGGCTGGAGGCGGAGCGGATCGCGGCCGCGGTCAGTGCCCTTCCCCGTGACCAGCGGCAGGTCCTGATCATGCGGGACGTGCAGGGCCTGCCCGGCAAGGCCGTCGCCCATGCGCTCGGACTGAGCAACGCCGCGATGAAGTCGCGACTGAACAGGGCGCGTGCGGCACTGCGCGACGCGCTGGTAGCGACCGGCCGGGCGCCCGATCATGTCATCGACCCATCCGTCGGAGGGACTCACGACCGTGAGCACTGAAAACCGCTTGAGCACTGGAAACCGCGTGAACACCGCGTACGGCGTGAACACCGCGTACGGCGTGAACACCGCGTACGGCGTGAACACCGTGAAGCCCGGGCAGGGCGAGGAGGACCGGGCCGCCGCACAGTCCGCCGCGCCCGAAGCGAACTTCGCCAGCGAGTCCGTCCCGCGCCACCTGGCGCGCGGCGCCGTCGGCTTCGGGTTGCTCATCGGCTCGATCGTGCTGGTGCCCGTCTTCGGTCCGGCCACCTTGCTGGCGGCCCCGCTGGCCCTGATCGCCTTCCGGGGCTGCCCCACCTGCTGGTTGGTCGGACTGGCGCAGACCATCTCCCGCGGCCGGCTGGAGCGCCAGTGCGTGGACGGCGTCTGCACCCTCGCCGCGGCGCACCCGCCGGCGAAGGCCCACCGGCGGCCCGGCCGCGGCGGGCGGGCGCTGTGACGCCACGGCGTCGTCCCGGGGGCGGCCTGGCGGGAGCCGGGCCGTAGCCACGACCCCTTGGCGTCGCGACGGCTCAGCCGACAGCGCCGAGGATCGGCGCCCAGGCGGCACCGGTGAGTGCGGTCACCACCTGCTGCTCGGAGAGCGGGGGAGCGGCGCGGGTCGGCTTCGGTGTGTCGGGGCCGCTGCCGCCGCCGGTGCTGTTCCACTGCACCAGCTGAACCTGCGCGCCGGTCGACTTCAGGGTCACCGTCACCGTCCAGCGGCGGGCGGTGTCCGCCCGGGCCGGCTGTTCGGCCGCGTTCCGCTCCGACATCACCACGGCCCCGCCGGGAAGCGCGGCACTGCTCGGAAGTTCGCTCAGGGCGCAGGTGTCACCTGCGGCGCGCTTCGGCGTCTGCTCGCAGCTCAGCCCGTCGCCGTCCCTGAGCGGCAGCCTGAGCCGCACGGCCGAGGCGCCGACGAAGGCGGCGCCGTGCCCGTCGTCGACGATCAGTCCACCGTTGGCGACGTATCCGCCGGACGGGTCCGAGGGGTTGTTGCTCTGTCCGGTCTCCTGGCTGAACCGGCCCCCGGGGAGCGTCTGCTGGAGGGCCTGGATCATCTGGTCGCCGGTGACCGCGGATCGGGGCATCGCCAGCGCCACCGGTTCCATGTCGGATCCCGCGGAGTGGATCCCGGCGAGCGCGCCGGGGAGTACCACGCCGGCTGCCGCGATCACGGCGCAGGCGCCGACCCCGGCGACGACGCCTGCGCTGCGCCGGCGCCGACGGCTCCGGCCGCGCTCGACGGCTCCGTCCAAGAGCGCGGTGACGTCGGGGTCGAGGGGGGCCGTCGCGCGGTCAAGGGCATGCGCGAGGTCTGCTTCGAACGGCATGGTGGCATCACTTCTCTTTCGCTGAGGGGGGGCGTTGCGGCGGCACGGACCTGCGTGCACCGGTGTTCACTGCGGCACCAGATCGGACAGGCTGTCGCCGAGCAGCGCGCGCAGCCTGCCGAGTGCCCGGGTGCCCTGCGAGCGGACCGCGCTGCTGCTCAGCCTGAGCATCTGCCCGGTCTCCTCGATGCTGCGGCCCTCCCAGTAGCGCAGCAGCAGCACCGCCCGGTCGCGGGGCGGCAGTTGGCCGAGCGCGTCCAGCAGGGTGATCCGCAGTGCGGCGTCGGGGCCGGACTCCGGGCTGTCGGGCATGTTGCCGGTGGGGCGCTCGCCGGTGCTTCGCCGGCGCCGCAGGCTGAGGAAGGTACGGACCAGGACCGTCTGGGCGTAGGCCCCGGGGCTGTCCGCGCCGGCCACCCGTTTCCAGTGCACGTACACCCGGCTGAGGGTTTCCTGGACCAGGTCCTCGGCAAGGTGCATGTCGCCGGCGGCCAGTGCGTACGCCGAGCGGTACAGCGCCTTTGCTCTCGCGGCCACGAACTCCAGGTACTCGTCCTCCTGTGCTGATTTCACTCGGTCCCCGCCCGTTCGCTTGCTTCGTGATCCCCGTGCATACCCCTCATGACTACGTGGGACGTCAGGATGTCGCGCGGGCGCGGGAACTTTCTTCCACACCCCTGACGAGCAGGGTGTCCGGAGCATCGATGAGCTCGGGGACGCAGTGCACGCCCCCTCCAGGACGCCGTGCACGCCCCCTCCAGGACGCCGTGCACGCCCCCTCCGGGACGCCGTGCACGCCCCCTCCGGGGACCATCCCGCACCTTCCGCTGATCACGTCTCCAAAGAAGGACGGGCGGCCGATGTCACACATCGGGTCCCTTTCCCCTTCAAGGACCAGACGCGGCGCACGGCGCACCGCCAAGGTGAGGAGCGGGGCCATGGATCCGGCGACATTGGCTATCGGGGTGGTGAGCGGGCTGGCGGGTTACGGGGCCCGCGTGACGTACCGGGCCATCAAGGCGCGTGCGGAGGTGCGGCGCGCGGAGGTGGACCAGCAGGGGCTGTCGGAGCGGGTGCGCTCCCTGCCGCCGGGCAGTCGGCTGAGCGAGAGGTCCGCCGACCGCGAGGTCGAGATCACGGTCGGCGGCGCCGCCGACCACGTCGGAAAGAGGTGACGTGTCCGAACTTCCGGCACCTGCCGGGCACGTCGGGCCGCAGCAGCAGCTGCAGCCCTTCGTGCCGTCCCAGCAGGACTACGAGTTCGAGGTCTTCTACACGCGGGAGATGCACCGGGTGTCGCTGTTCCTCATGAACCTTGGGGCCAGCCTTTACGAGGCAGCGGACGCCACGCACGAGGCGTTCGTGGTGCTGCTGCCCGACAAATGGCGGACCCTGGAGTACCCCGGGGCGTACTTGCGGGTCACCGCGTACCGGTTCTACCTCCGCCAGACGAACAACCGGCTGGTGCCGACCGACCCCGTCCCCGATCGGCCGGGCGGGACCTGCCCGGTGGAACTGGTGATCCTCACCGCCGAACAGCAGCGGATGCTGGACGCGCTCAGAGCCCTGCCGCCGGCCGAGCGCGAGGCGATGGCCTGGTCCTTGGACGGCTTCAGCCACGAGGAGACCGCGGCGGCCCTGGGCAAGAAGCCCGTGGCAGTGCGCAAGGCGTACCAGCGCGCCCGCGAGCGGCTGCTGGTTCACCTGGGCCTGAAGAAGGAGGCAACGACCCATGAGTGACCACCTTGACAGCGGCACCGACGTCGAGGCCGAACGCGCTCTGGACGCCCTTCTCGCCGCCCACCAGACCGAGCTCCTCACCACCGTGGCCTCGGCCCTGGACACGGAAACCGGGCTCCAGCACGCCCACCAGACCATGGTCCGGTACGGGCCGAAGGCCCGGAGCGACAAGGCGCTCATGGAGCACACCAGCCCGGACACCCCGGCCATCTACGTGCTGGGCAACAAGACGACGTACTACCTCGGCCCGAAGCCGCGCAGTGCCGCGCTCCTGAGCGCCCTGGAGTCCATCGAGCTCGAGATCACCCATCTGCAGGACTTCGACATCGAGCTCACGGACAACCCGTGGTACCGCACGGGTGCACCCAGCGGTGGACAGAGCCCTGCCGAGGCCCTGGTCTTCGCCTGCGAGAGGCTCGGCCGCATCCGCTCCTCCTTGCGCGACGGGGAGCCGACGAAAGGCGAGGTCGAGGCTCTGTTCGAGCCGGTCGAGTCCGCTCTCGGAGAGCAGGTCATGGCCTGGGCCGCGGCGGAGGAGGTCGACGCTCCCGGGCCGGCGCACCTCGACCGCGTCCTCACCGGGTTCATGCAGAGGCACCGTGCCGCCGTAGGGCTGCGCGTCGCCGTCGTCAGGCTCTTCGAGGGCGCGGACGAGATCGCCGTGCTGTTCAACTGACCAAGCCGTGTGAACACGACTCACCGGCCTCCGTGCCACAACCGCGGGGGCCGGTGCGTTCTCAACAGGGGCTCGCAGCAAGTACGCCAGGGCGGGTCGATCCACCGGACGGCTTCGACGGGCGCGCACCCGGTGCGGGGAGCGGTCCGCGACAGCTGGGCGGGCCAGGGCTGGGACCTGGCGCGCGGACATCCCCTGGGATTCCGCGGAGGCCCTGAGGACCCAGTGCAACTGGTAGTAGCGCTCTGAGGGAAGCCTGTCGGCAGCACGCCGGCGGGCTCCTTCGCGGAGGGCGCCCGTAGGGGAAGACGGCCGCCGACCTGGTCCTGATCGCGGGCGGCGCGGACCGGATGTGGCCGTCTCTGCGCTTCGCTCGCGAACTCGCGGACCGACGCAAGGCAGCCGGCCGTGTGGCGGCCGTGATCACCCTGACTGACGCGGGCCATCGAACCGTCTTCCCGGGTGAGATGGCACCGCCCCCGTCCACCCGCTTCGACCACGGCGGCACCCCCGAGGCTGACGCGATGCTCGGGGCGGCCGCCTGGCCGCACGTGCTCGCGGCCGCCCACGGTGCCTGAGCACCGGGGGACGCCGACGTAGAGTGCCAGTGCCCCGGTACCCGTCAGCCGCTCCGGGGCGCACTTTGGTTGGACCCCGCAGGGCGGTTGTCCGAACGCTCCCGCGGTAGCCCCGCGAGGAAGGGTCAGCGCGACGCCGCGGCCAGGAGTACGTCGACGAGCCGGTCCGCGGCGTCCGGCATCCCGTACGCCCGGGCCCGCTCCGCCATCGCGGCCCGGCGGGTGGGGTCGGTGAGGAGCGGGCCGACCGCGTCCTGCAGGGACTGGCCGGTGACCTCGCCGAGAAGGGCGAGCGCCGCCCCCGCGTCGGCCAGGTGCCGGGCATTGTGAGCCTGCTCGTTCCCCGCCGACGTGGCGAGGGGGACGAACACCGCCGGCTTGCCGAGCGCGGTCAGCTCCGCCAGGGTCCCGGCTCCGCTCCGGGACACCACCACGTCGGCGAGCGCCAGTACGTCCGGCAGCTCCGGCCCGACGAACCCGGTCAGGTGGTACCGGCCGGCGAGAACCGGGTCCAGCCCGGCGGCGGCCGCCCGGAGGGCGTCCACGTTCGCCGGACCGCACTGATGGATCACGTTCGCGTGCCCAAGCAGCCAGGGCAGCACCTCGCGGACGACACCGTTGATCTGCTGGGCGCCCTGCGCCCCGCCCGTGACGTAGACCGTCGGCAGCCGGCGGTCGAACCCGTGCAGGCCCAGCGCCTCGACCGCCTTGTCCGGGTGACCGGTCAGCACCTCGGGTCGCACGGGGTTGCCGGTGACGACCGCACGCTCGCGCAGCTCCGCGGGCAGCAGCGGCAGCGAGGACTCCGAGGACACCGCGATCCGCGTCGCCGAACTCGCGAGCTTGCGGTTGGCCAGGCCCAGCCGGACCGTCTGCTCGTGCAGGACCAACGGGCGCCGGCAGAGTCGCGCGGCCAGCCCGGCCGGGACGGCGACGTACCCGCCCGTCGCGAGTACGACGTCCGGCTGGAAGCCGGACACGATGGACCTGGCCTGGATCACGCCGAGCGGCACCCGCGCCATGTCCTTGATGTTCGCGGCGGACAACATCTTGAGCGGGTTCGACGAGCGACGGACCTTGCCCGTGGCCACCGTCTTGAACGCGATGCCCTCCGCCGGGGCGACACGCGCCTCAAGGCCGTCGGCGGTGCCGATCCACAAGACGTCCAACGCGCGGTCGGCAGCCGCGAGGCGGCCCTGCAGCGCACGGATCGCCGTCAGGGCCGGGTAGGTGTGACCGCCGGTCCCTCCACCCGTCACGAGCAGCCGGAAGGAACGCGGGAGTGAGGAAATGTCCATTTCGGTAACCCTACTGTGTGCGCGTTGACAATGACGACGGGCGGTTTTGCCGTCAAAGCACTCTTGCCCGGATCCCGTTGAGCACCCGAGGCCTGACGGATCCTCCCGATCGCGGGGCGCGGACTCTCACGGCGGGGTGCTCACGACCCGGGGCGTGTGCCTACGGGCGGCCGCCGCGGGCACTCGCTTCGCGTACTGCGGCGCGCAGGCCGGGGAAGCCGGTGGGCACCGGGTCCAGGGCGAGGAGGGAGGAGAGCGTGATCGTGCGTCGGTGTGGCCTGTGCTCGTCCAGGACACGGGTGGGGAGGACGTAGAAGATCCACTGGGTGAGGTCGAGCGGATCGAGCGTCTTCTTGTCCTGGTGTCGGAGGAGGCAGAAGACGTACAAGTCGGCGCGGCGCCGGCGGGCCGGGTCCACCTCCCCGGTCACCGCGTTCCAGCCTTCGGCCGGGGCGATGGAGAAGGAGATGGCGGACAGCTTGGTCTGGTCCCACTCCTGGAGGTACGCCGCCGACTTGACCTCGACCTGTGGCCCGTCGGGCAACCGGATGTCCACCGAGTCCCAGTCCAGCCGTGTGCCGTGTGCCTGCCCGAGGGCGAGCGACACGATGTACTCGGCCAGCGCTCCGCGGAGGGTATTGCCGGCCAGGCCCGAGTAGGCCCACTCCCAGAAGCCCATCAGGCTTCCGTGGGGGGTGCCGTCCAGATGCAGGGGTTCTTCACCCGTGCGGCGGCGAGGCGGTTTCGCACCGAGCGTCTCAGTCATGGCCGCATTCTCCTGACCTCGCGGACCCAGATGCGGCGGGAGACGTAGAGCGAGACCCGGACCCACTCGCGCAGTGGGCGTTTGCGCGGCGCTAGAAGAACGGTTCTGCGGCGCTTCAGAGGAATGCAAGCGCCTCTGCGACGCATTCGTCGTGGTGCTGGAGGATGCCCCCGTGTCAGGCGTCGGGGTAGAGGGGCACCAGTTCGCCCCGGGGCAGCCGAGCGACCGGCAGGTCGACCTGGTCGAAGCCGAGGGCCCGGCCTGAGCCGAGGCACCATTCGGAGCCGAGGGCCCGGATGAACAGCACCGCGTCGTGGGCCGTCGCCTCGATCGTGGCGGGCGTGGTGCCGCCTGACGCACCGACTCTGCGGTTGTCGAAGGTGATCACCCGGCGCCGGGCGGCGAGTTTGTCTGCCTGGTGCGTGAGGAGGACCCAATAGTCGTCATCCGGGTTGCCGGACCTCACTTCATCGCGATGACGACCTTGCCGGCCTTCGCGCGGCCCTTCTCGACGTACTCCATGGCCTCCCGTGTCTCCTCGAACGGGAAGACACGGTCGACGACGGGACGGATCTTGCCGGCCTCGATGAGAGGCGTGAGCTTGCGCAGCTGGTCGCCGCTGGCCCGCATGAACAGGAACGAGTACGTCACGCCGCGGCGCTTTGCGCGGTGCCGGGTCCTGAGGCTCAGCGCGCTCATCGCCAGTCGAAGGATCGCGTTCGCGCCCAGCTCGCGCGCGAAGGCCGCGTCGGGAGGGCCTGCGACGCTGATGACCTGCCCGCCGGGCTTGAGGACTTGCAGGGACTTCTCGAGCGTGTCGCCGCCGAGGGTGTCCAGGACGACGTCGTAGCCGTGGAGGAGCGTCTCGAAGGCCTGCTTCTTGTAGTCGACGACGACGTCCGCGCCGAGTTCCTTCATCAGGCCGACGTTGGCGGTGCTCGCGGTGGTGGCCACGTGCGCGCCCAGCTGTTTCGCCAGCTGGACGGCGATGGTGCCGAGGCCGCCGGAGCCCGCGTGGACGAGGACCTTCTGGCCCGGCCGCGTCCGTGCTCGCTCGACCAGCGCCTGCCATGCGGTCAGGGCGACCAGCGGGAGGGACGCGGCCTCTTCCATGGTGAGCGTGGCCGGTTTGAGCGCCACGTCGTCCTGGCGGACGGCGATGAGTTCGGCGAAGGTGCCGATGCGGGCCTTGTCGGGTCTGGCGTAGACCTCGTCGCCCACCGCGAACCGTGTCACGGCCTGTCCCACCTGGACCACCACCCCGGCGAGGTCGTTGCCCAGGATGAGAGGGAGACGGTACGGCAGGACCGCCTTCAAGTCCCCGCCGCGGATCTTGAGGTCCAGCGGGTTGACGCTCGCCGCGTGGATCCGGACCAAGACGTCGTCGGCGCCCACCAGCGGGTCGGACATCTCGCCGGCGCGCACGACGGCCTCATCGCCGTACCGCTCGATCACGAAAGTCTTCATCGTCGTCTCCGTTTCTCGTCCGCGAGGGGACGGTTTCTCCGATCGCTGCGGGGCTGTTCCCCGTACGAGGCAGTGCGCGCCGTTCGCTTCGCTTTCCGCAGCCCTAAGGGCTGTCCCGTAGTCCCCGGCGGGCGCACGACGACAGCTACGGCACCTCGCCGCGTTGCCGGAGCGCCCGAATACGCCCGGTATGCGGACGCTCCTCCGCCTTGCGGGGCGCCGCATCTGATGCCGCGCGCTGATCCACCGGGGATTACGGGACAGCCCTTAGCCGACGCGGCGGAGGGGCCGTACAGCGACCCGGCGGGGCGGCCATAGCGATCGCGTCGTGCGGAACTCCGAGGGCGCAGCGCTGACGTCCGGCGAGTCGGTCGCGCACGCGGCGCACCTCCTCCGGCTCTGCGCCGGCGCCCCGGCCGGCGCCGAAGTTCGAAAGGGAGGCGGTACTGAGGAAATCGGCAGAGGGGGGCGGTGCGGCGGGACGTGCCTCAGGCCGCATCCGGCGCAGCGGCCAGGCTCTGCCTGACGTACCGGGTGGTCTCGTCGGCGAGGATCTCGGGCAGGCCCGTCTCGATGCCGTGCAGGGCCTGGGCGGCGACATCGGCGGGGGCGGTCTTCTGATCGGCGGGAACGCCCGCGGCCATGTCGGTGTCCATGTATCCGACGTGCAGCGCGGAGACGGTGATGCCGCGGGGTGCCAGTTCCTCCCGGGTCGCATTCGTCAGCGCCCAGGCGGCGGCCTTGGCGGCGGCGTAGGACCCGAGGCCTGCCGGGTGCAGCCAGGACAGGACGGACAGGACGTTGAGCACGGCGCCGCCGCCGTTGCCCTCGATGACCGGGGCGAATGCCCGCGTCACGGCGAGCGGACCGAAGAAGTTCGTCTCCATCTCCAGGCGTACCGCGTCCAGGCCGCCCGCGATCAGTGGCGTGGCGGTGGAGATGCCGGCGTTGTTCACCAGCAGCGTCGCGTCGGAGGCGGTGCGGGCCGCTGCCCGGACCGACTCCTGGTCCGTCACGTCCAACCGCAGCGGGGTGACGCCGGGCAGGTCCACCGTCTCGGGGCGGCGGGCCGCCGCGTACACCTTCGCTCCGCGCTCCACGAGCTGGGCGGCCAGATGCCGCCCGAGCCCCCGGTTGGCGCCGGTGACCACCACGACCGCGTCCTTCAGTTCCATGTCCATGTCTCCCACTCACAGCGTCGCGGGCGACGATCGGCCCGCTGATTAGATTACGATTACAATCTAAATCACAGTCTAGGATAGATTGCAACTGACATCCATCCGGGAGGTGGCTCATGGGCCGCGTATCGCAGGCGCAAGCGGAGCAGAACCGCAGGCGGGTGGTGGAAACCGCGTCCCGGCTGTTCCGGGAGCAGGGCACCCAAGTCAGCGTCGCCGATCTCATGAAGGCGTCCGGCCTGACCCACGGCGGCTTCTACAAGCAGTTCGCCTCCAAGGAGGCACTCATCGACGAAGCCACCGCCTACGCGTTCGACGAATTGACCCGGCTCCGCAACGACGGACTCGAGCAGCACGCCGGGCAGCGCGACGCCGCCCAGCGGGCGCTGATCGACACCTACCTCTCCGTCGAGCACCGGGACGGCGCGGCGGACGGGTGCCCCGCCGCCGCACTGGCCGGCGACATCGCGCGCGAACCCGGAGATCGCGAGGCCCGCCGCGTCTATGCCGAGGGAGTGGGCGACTTCGCCGCGTGGCTCGCCACCGAGGACGAGGACGGCATCACCCGGCTGTGCACCATGCTCGGCGCACTCGTACTGGCCCGAGCCACCAAGGACTCGCCGATCTCCGAGAAGATCCTCACCACCGCGCACGCGGCGCTGACGGCCACCAGCTGACCGGGTACTTCAGAGGTGGGCGTCGTCGAGGCGGCGGGTCGGGCGCCGCGACCCGGTAGAGCTTGCCGGACACACGGACCTGATCGCTCACCGGGAGGGTCGCGCCACCCTGTCCTGGCCCAGGGCCGCGCTCAGACCCGATCCCGGGTCCTCGCCCAGGCACTCGCCCAGGCCCGCACTCAACCCCGCGCCCAGGCCCGCACTCGAACCCGCGCCCAGGCCCGCCAGCAGGCACAGCCCGTCCTCCGCGGGGCTGCCAGGGGTCGCGGACAGCACCAGCAGCTCCATGCCCGACTCCTCCGGTAGCGCGAAGTTCTCCTGGTGCAGTTCCAGCAGCCCCACCAGCGGGTGCCGGAACACCTTGCGTCCATGGGTGCGGGCCCGCACGTCCGCGCGGGCCCAGAGGCGGCGGAAGCGCTCACTGCCCATCGCGAGCTCACCGATGAGCGAGGCCAGGCGGGGGTCATCGGGGTAGGTGCCGGCGGCCAGGCGCAAGTGCCCGACCACGTCGAGGGTGCACTGCTCCCAGTCCGCGTAGAGGCTGCGCTCGGCCTCCTCGAGGAAGATGTGCCGGGCGGTGTTCAGGCCCGGCATCGGCCGGCCGAAGAGGAGCCCGGCGAGGCGGTTGCCGGCGAGCACGTCCAAGCGGTGGTTCATGATCAGCGCGGGTGCGCCGACGACCAGGTCGAGGACGCGCAACACCTCCGGCCGCACCCGCCCGCCCGGCGCCTTCGCGCGGCGGCGGCGCTGCCGCGCGAGCCGGTAGAGGTGCCCGAGCTCGGTCTCGTCGAGGCCCAGGACGCGGGCGAGCGCGTCGAGCACCTGCTCGGAGGGCTGGGTCGCGCGGCCCTGCTCCAGACGTACGTAGTAGTCGACGCTGACCCCGGACAGGTGCGCGACCTCCTCGCGGCGCAGCCCTTCGACCCGGCGGCGGCTGTCGGTGGGGATGCCGACGGCCGCCGGGTCGACCCGGGCACGCCGGGTCCGCAGGAAGCCCGCAAGATCGTCCATGCCCCTCAGTATGGCCGCGTTGGCGCCCGCGAAGGTGGTCCTGCCGGTACCAGGAAGTCCCGTCCGACGGAAGAGGCGCCCCTGAACGCCGGGCGCCGCGACGCCCATGATCAAGGGCATTCGATCCCGAGGAGTTCCCGTGAAGACGCTGATCGTCTATGCCCACCCGGAGCCGAAGTCGCTCAACAGCTCATTGAAGGACCTCGCGGTGTCCACGTTGGAGGGCGCCGGGCACGAGGTACGGGTCAGCGACCTGTACGCGATGAACTGGAAGGCGGTCGTGGACGCCGAAGACTACGGCCCCCACGCCTCGAGCCCGCTGAAGGCCGCCCTGGACTCGGGCCGGGCCTTCGACGCCGGGACGCTCACCCCGGACGTCCTCGCCGAGCAGGAGAAGCTGCTGTGGGCCGACACGATCATCTTCCAGTTCCCGATGTGGTGGTACACGATGCCCGCCATCCTCAAGGGCTGGGTGGACCGGGTGTTCACGTACCGCTTCGCGTACGGCGTCGGCGAGCACAGCGACACCCGGTACGGCGATCGCTTCGGCGAAGGCACCCTCGCGGGCAGGAAGGCCCTGCTGTCGGTGACCGTCGGCGGCCCGGAGTCGCACTACGCCGCTCGCGGGATCAACGGCCCCATCGACGACCTGCTGTTCCCGATCCACCACGGCATCCTCTACTACCCGGGCATCGAGGCGCTGCCGCCCTTCGTGCTGTACGGCACCGACCGGATGGCCGGCGAGGACTACGCGGCCGTCGCCAAGGCCTGGGAACAGCGCCTGCTCACCCTGGAGTCGACCGAGCCGATCGCGTTCAGGCGGCAGAACTTCGGTGACTACGAGATCCCCTCGCTGCACCTGAAGGAGGGTCTGGAGCCCACGGGCCGCACGGGTTTCGGCCTGCACGTGCGCGGCTGACCGCCCTCGACGGGCAGGCGCGGGCGGCGCGGCGGGGGCGCGACCCCGTGGAGCAGCACGGGGCCCATGGCGGCGGTGAGGCTCCTGGACGTATCCCCGCCCCGGCCGGCCGGCGGAGCGGGGGACGTCCACACCGTTCGCCACAGCCGCTCCGCCGGGGGACATGCGCCGGCGCTATCGTCCCTTCGTATGACCCACACCGAGATCGAGGTCACCGCGGAGTTGGTCCGGGACCTGCTGCGCGACCAGCACCCCGACCTGGCCGACCGCCCCCTGAGGTTCGGCGCGCGGGGCTGGGACTGCCAGATGTGGCGGCTCGGCGACGACTTGGCCGTCCGGTTGCCCTGGGCGACGCGGTCCGCGGACGCTCTGCTGCGCAAGGAGCACGCCTGGCTGCCCGGCCTCGCCCCGCACCTTCCGCTGCAGGTCCCCGTCCCGCAGCACCTCGGCGAGCCCTCCGAGCGGTTTCCGCGCTCCTGGATCGTCACCACCTGGGTACCGGGTACGCCTGCCGACCGCGCCCCCGCCACGCGGGCGGAGGAGGCGGCCGACGCCCTGGCCGCCTTCCTGACGGCCCTTCACCGGCCCGCCCCCGACGGGGCGCCCGTCGGCCGCAACCGCGGGGGACCGCTGTCCGACCATGCCGAGGGGTTCGCCGAGCAGCTCGCCTCGGCTACCGAGCTGGGGCTGATCCCTGACCCGGACGCCGTCCGCGCGGTCTGGGAAGACGCCGCTACCGCGTCCGACTGGGCGGGCCCGGCCCTGTGGCTCCACGGCGATCTGCATCCGGCCAACGTGCTCACCGCGGACGGCACCATCAGCGGCGTGATCGACTTCGGCGACCTCTGCGCGGGCGACCCGGCATGCGACCTCGCCGCCCCGTGGGTACTGCTGCCGGACGGCGCCGCCGACCGCTTCTACGAGGCCTACCAGCCGACCCCGGACGCCGCGACCCTGCGCCGCGCCCGCGGCTGGGCGGTGCTGCGCGCCCTCGTCTGCATCCTCATCGGACACGCCGGCGACCACGGCCGCCCCGGCGGCAAACCCACCTGGGGCCCACCCGCCCACGCCACGCTGCGACGCCTCATCGCAACGGCCCGCTGACACACCCGGCCGCATGATTCAGTGGTCAGGTCGGCGCCGATCTTCCGAGCTATCGCGCCGGGGCTTGTCGTCAAAGCGGGGCCAGGGGCCACTTCGGCGACAGGCCCCGGCGCCACGCCGCGGATTCGGAGCCCGGGCATCGCGATACGTCTCACCCAGACCCGTCCACGAGAGCCCCCGAAAGAGAATCTCGGACGGCGATGTCGAGAACCCGTGACCGGCTCCGTCCCCGTAGTGAACGCGGCCGGAACGGGCCGCACCAGCGAGGAGAAACACCATGGCCAAGTACTTGCTGCTCAAGCACTACCGCGGCGCCCCGGCTTCCTTCAACGACGTGCCGATGGACCAGTGGACGCCGCAGGAGATCTCGGACCACGTTCAGTACATGCACGACTTCGCGGCCCGGCTGGAGGAGACCGGCGAGTTCGTCGACGGCCAGGCGCTCGCCCCCGAGGGGGCGTGGGTCCGCTACGACGGCGAGGGGCGCCCGCCGGTCACCGACGGACCGTTCGCCGAGACCAAGGACCTCATCGCCGGCTGGATGGTGATCGACGTCGACAGCTACGAGCGCGCCGTCGAGCTGGCCGGGGAGCTGTCGGCCGCGCCGGGGGCCGGCGGCAAGCCGATCCACGAGTGGCTGGAGGTGCGCCCGTTCCTGGCCGCGCCGCCCACCATCACGGAGTGACCCCTCCGGTGACGCAGATGAACGAGGCCCTGCTCAGGAGCCTCACGCCGGGTGTGCTCACCGTCCTCGTCCGCCGCGGAGCCGACTTCGCGGCGGCCGAGGACGCCGTACAGGAAGCGCTCCTCGAGGCCGTCCGGGTCTGGGCGGCCGACCCGCCGCGGGATCCCAAGGGCTGGCTGGTCACCGTGGCCTGGCGCAAGTTCCTCGACGCGGCGCGCGCCGACACCGCCCGCCGCCGGCGTGAGGACCGCGTCGATGAGGAGCCCGCGCCCGGGCCGGCGCCCGCGGTGGACGACACGCTCCAGCTCTACTTCCTGTGCGCGCACCCGTCGCTGACGCCGGCGTCCGCGGTCGCGCTCACCCTGCGCGCCGTCGGCGGCCTCACCACCCGCCAGATCGCCCAGGCCTACCTGGTGCCCGAGGCGACCATGGCGCAGCGCATCAGCCGGGCCAAGCGCACCGTCCGCGACGTGCGCTTCGACCAGCCCGGCGACGTCGCCACCGTGCTGCGCGTCCTCTACCTGGTCTTCAACGAGGGCTACTCCGGCGACGTCGACCTCGCCGCCGAGGCCATCCGGCTCACCCGGCAGCTCGCGGCCGCGATCGACCACCCCGAGGTGGCGGGCCTGCTCGCCCTCATGCTGCTCCACCACGCCCGGCGCGTCGCCCGGACCGCGCCCGACGGCAGCCTGGTGCCTCTCGCCGAGCAGGACCGCGCCCGGTGGGACCGCAGGACGATCGCCGAGGGCGTCGGGATCCTGCAAGCGGCCCTCGCCCGCGACCGGCTGGGCGAGTTCCAGGCCCAGGCCGCCATCGCGGCACTCCACGCCGACGCGCACGCCGCCGAGGAGACCGACTGGGTGCAGATCGTCGAGTGGTACGACGAGCTCGCGCGTCTCACCGACAGCCCGGTCGTCCGCCTCAACCGCGCGGTGGCCGTCGGGGAGGCCGACGGACCGCGCGCCGGCCTGGCGGCGCTCGCGGAGCTGGACGCCTCACTGCCCCGCCGCGCCGCAGTGGCGGCGTACCTCTACGAGCGCGACGGCGACCTGGCGACGGCGGCACGGCTGTACGCCGAGGCGGCCCACAAGGCACCCAACCTCGCCGAGCGCGACCACCTGACGCGCCAGGCCGCCCGGCTCAACGCCCGCCGCCGCCCCTGACGGGTCGCGCCCGGATCCTCCCGCGGTATCGGGCGCGCCCCCGTGGGCTGAGCGGTGGGCGTTCCCGCCGCTCAGCTGTCCAGTCGGCGCGTGCCGAGCCAGGCGACCATCTTGGGGTCGCGGTGGTCGAAGAACAGCGTCGTGCCGGTGTCCAGGGCGGCGATCCGGGCCATCTGATCGTCGGTGAGCTCGAAGTCGAAGACGTCGATGTTCTGCGCCATGCGGTCGGGGTTGACCGACTTGGGGATGGTGACGATGCCGCGCTGAACCAGCCAGCGGAGCACGACCTGGGCCGCGGACTTGTCGTACGCCGTGCCGATGTCGGTGAGGACGGGGTCCTCGAACAGGTTGTTCCTGCCTTCGGCGAAGCCTCCCCATGCCTGGTGCCGGACGTCGTGCTCGCGCATGAGGTCGTGGTCGGCGGTGCGCTGGAAGAACGGGTGGGTCTCGATCTGGTTGACCTGCGGGGTGATCTCGTTGTTGAGGGCGAGGTCCAGGAGCCGGTCGGGGTAGAAGTTGGCGACACCGATGGCCTTGGTCAGGCCCTCGCGGTTGACGTCCTCCATGGCGCGCCACTGGCCGTAGACGTCGCCGAAGGGCTGGTGCATCAGGTACAGGTCGAGGTGGTCCAGGCCGAGCTTGGTCAGGGACGTCTCGAAGGCGCGGCGGGAGTTGTCCTCGGCGGGATTGTCCTGGACCCACAGCTTGGTGGTGACGAACAGCTCCTCGCGCGCGATGCCGGAGGCCTTGATGGCGCGGCCGACGGCCTCCTCGTTGCCGTAGGCGGCGGCGGTGTCGAGCAGCCGGTAGCCGGCGGCGAGGGCGTCGGTGACGGCCTGCTCGGTCTGCTCCGGCGGAATCTGGTAGACGCCGAAGCCGAGGATCGGCATCTGCACGCCGTTGTTCAAGGTGACGGTCTGCACGGGATCTTCCTTGTCGCTCGTGTGGTGTTCCGCGTGATCATCGACGGGCTGGCGGGCTGGCGGGCCGGCGGGCTGGCGGGCTGGCGGGCCGGCGGGCCGGCGGGGGCTTCCTCGTACTGCGGGACGCCGAGGCGGCTGATGGTGGCGTCGCCGTCGACGGACGCGAGGGCGGTCTGCAGACCTCGGCGGGTTTCGACGGCCTCGGTGACCTTGCCGACGCCGTGGTCACCGGTCAGTCACGCACACGGGACGCGCCTTCCCCGCCGCGTTCGGCGATGATGCCGGTTGCGCCGAAGGCGCGTCCAGGTCGGTGCGGGAGGTGCGCCGGCCCACGAGGATGACCCGCTCGGCGCCCAGTCGCCTGGCGGCGATCACCGCACACCGTCCGGACCACCCGCCTCGACGTACCGCACCGCTCTCTCCGCTCCGTCGTCTTCTCCGGCTGCGTCCACCCTCACCCGCACACCCCGTGCTCGTTCACCGCGAAACGCGGGCGGCCGGTGGAAACAGCTCGTCGTGCGCGCTTTCCTCCCCGCACAGACAGACCGGGCTGTTCGGGGGTAACGACAGGCCCCACTTCGCTTCCGCCCAGGTCACAGCGGTGTGACACAGAAGCCATGGCATCCGAGCACCCCACCGGCACCAGCGAGGGCACGGAACCGGGCCATTTCCTGCCGCCCGGCGCACTCACCCGGTCCAGCCCGCAGCAGGCGCCGGTCTCACTGCCGACGCCGGGCTGCGCCGCACTTCGCCGGACCGTCTCGGGAGCGACCCCGAGCCGGCGTGACACCTCCGCGGTCGAATGCCCCTCCACGCACTGGAGCACGATCCGGGACCGCAACGCCAATGCTTGAGCCGCCGAAGGGCGATCCAACCCGGAGCACACCCCGATGGGCATCGGTCACCGACAAGAGCGGGATCTTCGGTCCAGGACGACTCACACCCGATCAACGACGAATCTCTGACTCAGGTCGTCGCCGGCCCTGACCACTGACTCACGACCGCGGGCCCGCCTCCGGTTGGGAGACGGGCCCGCGGCTTCCGAGACGGGAGTGAGCGCGACGCGCTACACCCGTTCGGGACAAGCTCAAGAATGGCCGTGACGCGGAGGAAGCCCTCGAAGGCCTGCAAGTACGCCGCCGACGCCTGGGAGAACGTCGTGGATACCGCCGCCCCCGGGAGCATCGCCCGCTCTCACCGCCGGGATGCGCGCCCTTACCGTCGGGACTCGGCGGGAGCCGTCAGCGTGATCAGCAGGAGATGGTGACCTCGTGGACGACCGGGTTGGCCGTCCAGGGGAACGACGCCACGGCGAAGGTGCCGCGAATGGTCGAGCCGCAGGGGACCGTGGTGGTCGCGCCGGGCACCTTGATGGTCGTGGCGGTGAAGATGACCCGGCTGTTGCGGGTATCGGGCGAGCCGCTGCCCACGATCTCGGACGTCACCGACGTGATGAGGTCCTTCGGCGCGGGTGCCGGGCTGCCGGGGGAGGGCGGGCCGGCGAGGGAGACCTTGCCGTAGATCTCGACCGAGTTGCCGGTGATGTCGGCACACACTCTGGTGGCAAGACCGGCCTGGAGGCCCGTGTTGCTGCAGGAGGTGACGGTGGCGTTGGCGCTCTGCGGAGTGCTTGCGGCGCCTGCCGGGGCAACAGTTAAGACGGTCAGACCTGCGACGGCTGCGGTGATGAGGGCAAGACGGTTCATAGAACCTCTCCTTGTCTGGTGGCCGCTCGGGCTCACCCCGAACGGCTCATGTCATGTGACATTGCACATGTTACATGGACGCGAGGTGTTCGGTTCGTTAACGAAGAGCCCGCCGCTTGTGACGTTTCGGCTCCCCCTGATCTGACGCTCGGTCACCCCCGGTGCACGTGACGGCAGTCGAGCCGCCGACCTGTCCGCGACAGGCGCGCTGTGAGGCCGCGCCCGGCTGCAACTCCTTCAGGAGCTGTTGCTCGTCGTCCGTGGGACCCGACACCGGTTCGCGGTCCCGTGCGGCGTCCAGGGCCTGCCGCCACCGGTCGATATCCGCCGGGCGCCGTCCATGCCCGCGGTCATGGGGTTCGGTGCACACCGGCCATGGTTCGCCCTGGCAGCATCCGCTTGACACCGGTGCTGTCGAAACCCCTGGACGTTTCGACTCGCCCGCCGGCGCCGGCCGGCTCCCAAACGGGCGTGCGAGGGTCGTCGGTGACGAGCGTCTGTGCCGGTGGCTCGAAGCCGCGAGGATGCGCGCTGCGTGATGGGCCGCGATGCTGGAGGGGACGGACCACAGCGGAAGGAGTTTTGCATGTCTGCGATGGACAAGCTCAAGCAGATGCTGAAGGGCCACGAGGACCAGGCTGGACAGGGCGTCGACAAAGCCGGTGACCTCGTCGACGGGAAGACCCAGGGCAAGTACAGCAGCCAGGTCGACACCGCCCAGGAAAAGCTCAAGGAGCAGCTGGGAAACGAGCGCGGGCAGGACGAGCCGCCTCCGCCGCAGCAGTAGTTGTGGGGGCTCGTCGGGCGGTTCCCTCGCCCGTTACGAGCCCCCTGCCGGGTCTCGCACTGATCGGCACACCACTTCGTCGCGAATCCATCCCCTCGGTTGGGGCAGCGGCCCTTCGGTGTGTCCGCGTCCGGGGCCGGGGGCCTGCTCCCCGCATGCGCGGGGAGCAGGCCCGCTGACTGCGCCTACGACGTGGACCGCCCGCGGCTGCGCACGGGCCTCTACCGCACCGTCCTGGCCGAAGGGCAGCACGAGGACCTCGTAGCCCTACTGAACCGCGAGCTCCTCCTGGCGCAGCGGCCCGTCCTGCGCACCCTGGTCAGCAGGCACCTGCGGGAGGTCTGGAAGCACGCGTTCCCCGAGCTCGCGGCTGCGGGGTCCCGCCGCCGCGTGAAGCTGAGCGACCTGCGCACCGCCGCCTCCTCGCCACCGAGATCGACATGGGGAAATCCGTACTACTCGTGATCACCGGCTGTACGCCGTCCAAGGCCCACGGCCTCGCGGTGCGCAAGGGCCACGTGGGCAAGACCCCCCCCGCACCTGGCTCTCCCTCACCGACCGCGGCCGCAGCGCCCTGGCGGGGCACCTGATCGCCCTGCGGACCATCGCGGAGACGGCCGCGCGCCACGCCTGAGGCAGCGCCGCGCGCCGCCCGGGCGGCCCGTCCGGCGGAGCATAGGTCGTCGTCGTCCCAGGCGAACCGACGGGACGCAAGTCGTCGCAGGCGAACCGACGGGAGCGCAAGTCGTCGTCCCGGGCGATCCGACGGTCCCCAGTCGCGAAAGCACCCGCCGTCCGCCTGCGGACGATCCACGAGCCGCCCCGTGCGGGCCTTCGCTCCGAAGGTGTCCCCGACCCAAGAGCAAGTCCTGGGGGAGAGCTGAGGTTGATCGGTTCTGGACGTGCCCCTACTCCGCCGACGGGCGGACCTCCACCCTCCTCCTGCGCTGTCACCTGCCCACACGCTCCGCCCCACCGCCGGATGTGATCCGGGCCACACCGTGTCACAAGTTTCCTCCGGCCGGCGCCTTGTGTGCGAACCCCGAGCGAACGGAGCGGAGACCATGACGCAGCACACTGGCAGCCGGACCGAAGTCATCGTGATCGGCGGCGGATACGCGGGAGTCCTCGCGGCCAACCGCCTGACCCGCCGCGACGACGTGGCCGTGACCCTGATCAACCCGCGCCCGAACTTCGTCGAGCGCCTGCGCCTGCACCAGCTGGTTGCCGGGACCGACGACGCAGTCGTCGACTACGAGGACGTCCTGAGCGAACGCGTCCACCTCGTCGTCGACACCGCGACCGAGATCGACCGGGAGGCGCGCACCGTCTCGCTGGCCGGCGGCGCCACCGTCGGGTACGACCACCTGATCTACGCGGTCGGCAGCCGCAGCGGCGGTGCGCCGCAGGTGCCCGGTGCGGACGAGTTCGCCTACCCGATCGCGACCCTGGAGGAGGCCGAGCGGCTGCGCGAGGCCGTGGCCGCCGCGCCCGCCACCGCGGTGCTGGCGGTCGTCGGCGGCGGCGCCACCGGCATCGAGACCGCGGCCGAGCTCGCCGAGGCGGGCCGTACCGTCACCCTCGTCTGCGGGGGACAGCTCGGCTCCTACCTCCACCCGAACGGCCGCCGCTTCGTCGCCAAGCGGCTGGCGGCCCTCGGCGTGACCGTCCTCGAAGGCCCCGGCGCCAAGGCGGCGTCCGTGACGGCCGACGCCGTGCACCTCGCCGACGGCCGCGAGGTGCGCGCCCACCTGACCATCTGGGCCGCCGGCTTCGGCGTTCCCGACCTGGCCGCCCGCAGCGGCCTCAGCACCGACGAGACGGGCCGCCTCCTCACCGACGAGACCCTGACCAGCATCGACGACGACCGCATCGTCGCCGCCGGGGACGCGGCCGCGCCCTCGGGCCTCGCCTACCGGATGGGATGCCAGGCAGCCGTCCAGCTCGGCCCGCACGCCGCCGACGCCGTGCTCCGCCGCATCGAGGGCGGGCGGCCCCAAGCCATCAGCATCGCCTTCGCCGGATTGTGCGTCAGCCTCGGCCGCGGCGCCGGCATCTTCCAGTTCGCGCGCAAGGACGACACGGCCATCCGGTTCCACGTCGGCGGCCGAACGGGCGCGCGCCTGAAGGAGCTCGTCGTCTCCCACGCCGTCAAGCAGCTCTCCGACGAGGCGCGCAAGCCCGGTGCACGCGTCCTGAAGGCCAAGGACGACGCCCGCCGGCAGCGCGTCCAGGCGGCGGGCACGAGCGCGAACACGAGGGCGGCGGGCACGAGCACGAACACGAGGGCGGCGAGCACGAGCGCGAGCACGAACCGGCCCGCGCGCGTGTCGTAGCCCCTGGAGCGGGCGGCCCAAGGCTGCCGCCCGCCCCCAAGTGCCCCTGAAACGTGCCGTCATGGAAGGATTCGAGGATGCGAGACCACGCCGCGGACCCGGCGACCGATGCCTTCGTCGCCCACCGCAACCTGCTCTTCACCGTCGCCTACGAGATCCTGGGCTCGGCGGCCGACGCCGAGGACGTCCTGCAGGAGACCTGGCTGCGCTGGGCCGAGGTCGATCTGGCGCAGGTCCGCGACCAACGTGCGTTCCTCGTCCGCGTCACGACCCGGCGGGCGCTCGACCGGCTGCGGGCCCTGCGGCGCCGCAAGGAGACCTACGTCGGCCCCTGGCTGCCCGAGCCGCTGCTCACCTCGCCGGACGTCGCCGAGAACGTAGAGCTCGCCGAGAGCCTGTCCATGGCCGTGATGCTCGTCCTGGAGACCCTTTCGCCCACCGAGCGGGCCGTGTTCGTCCTGCGCGAGGTCTTCGACGTCGGCTACGACGAGATCGCGGAGGCGGTCGGCAAGACCCCCGCCACGGTCCGTCAGATCGCCCACCGCTCCCGCAAGCACGTCGACGCCCGCCGCCCCCGCGAAGTCGTCTCCCCGCGCCAGGCCAAGGCCGCCATCGCGTCGTTCCAGCACGCCGTGGAGACCGGCGACCTGCAGGGCGTGCTCGACGTCCTCGCCCCCGACGTCGTCCTGATCAGCGACGGCGGCGGCGTCAGGAGCGCCGCGCTACGGCCCGTCGCGGGCCTCGCGAAGGTGGTCCGCCTCCTCCTCGCCGCACTCGGAAGCAAGGAAGGCAGGCTCACCAGCGAGCCCGCCACCGTCAACGGCGACCCGGCACTCCTCCTACGCCTCGACGGCGAGATCGACAGCGTCATGGCGATCCGCCACGAGAACGGCCTCGTCACCGGCATCTACTTCGTCCGCAACCCCGCCAAGCTCATCCACATCGCCACCGCCACACCACTGCCCCTGAAATGACACCGGAACAGCCGCGGTCCCGCCCCGGATGTCAGGCCGGTTGTCCTTCGCCCGCCCCGAACCGTGTGCTCGGAGCCGGTGGAAGGTAAATGCGTCGACAGCGCCCTCCGTACCCGGCAAAGTGGCCGCCCGTGACGAGCAGTGAGCTGTGGACCCGTGCGACCGCCGACCGCTACGACGCCGAGGAGACCGAGACGTCCTCGGCCGCCGTTCTCGGACCGACTCTCGCCTTTCTCGCCGAGCTCGCCGGAGACGGCCGGGCACTGGAGTTCGCCATCGGGACCGGACGAGTGGGCGTCCCTCTCCGGGAACGCGGCGTGCCGGTAGTGGGCATCGAATTGTCCGAGCACATGGCAGCGGTGCTGCGGCGCAAGATCGACGAGCACACGCTCCCGGTAGTCATCGGGGACATGGCCACCACCGTCGTTCCCGGCGAGTTCACCCTCGTCTATCTCGTCTACAACACCATCACGAACCTGCTCACGCAGGACGAGCAGGTCGAGTGCTTCCGCAACGCCGCACGTCATCTGGAGCCCGGCGGCCGATTCGTCATCGAGCTGGGCGTGCCGCCGCTGCGGTTCCTGCCGCCCGGCCAGGTCGCGGTGCCGTTCGACGTCTCCGAGCAGCATCTCGGCTTCGACACCTTCGACCTCGTCGAGCAGATTCTCGTCTCGCACCACTTCACCCGCGACGGCGACGACGGCCGCTACCGCCGCGAAAACTCCCGGCACCGCTACGCCTGGCCGGCAGAGCTCGACCTGATGGCACGGATCGCTGGGCTCGAGGTGGAACGTCGCGTCGCGGACTGGGACGGGGCGCCGTTCGCCCAGGACTCCGCGAAGCACATCTCCGTGTGGCGCAAGCCGATCTGAGGTCGGCCACCGGGCCGTCGACGTAAGCCGTGCCCGTCTTGCAACTCCTGCCGGGAGTTCAGGCGTCGCCGGCAGATCAGTGCGCATCTGAGGATGAGGGAGGCTTCGTGGATGGTGCTGCCCGTCCCACCCCGAAAGACCAAGATGGTCGACTACGTGCCGACGGCCGCACGACGCCCCTGAACCCGACGCCGGCGGCCGGCCGCCCTCCAGCAGCTGACCTGCCGCACACCATCGCCACGACGCGGGCCAATTGGATGCGGCCATGGCCGTAACCGGGTAGCTGCTGAATCGTTTATCCATATCGTCGCGTCAGATGCACAACCGCTCCCCCCTGCGGTGCCGCGACCAGCGGCCCCGGGACGTCCCCCCTGTCCCGGGGCCTCTCTCTAGTTGGACCCGTGGGAGTGATGGCCGGAGGCGTCGCACCCGCCGACTGTGTGCTCCCCTTGTCAGGTGGTGGCTGGTCCCAGGCGAACAGGGCGTAGCTATTGCCGCCTGCCCGGCTGGAAAACCGTGGTGAGAGGCTCGCCTCCCGGGGCCAAGCCGGACGCTGGGTGATAGTCCACCTGCAGTTCGCGGTGATCGGTGGGGCAGGCTGGGGAGCATGACTACGTACGAGACGATGTCGTTCCACCTGGAGACCGACCGGCTGATACTGCGGCCGTGGGCCGAGTCGGATGCCGCTGAGTTCTGCGCCCTCCTCTCCGAACGCGGCAAGGGGACCCCAACGGTTGAGCACATCCGGACATCCATCGCGGAGCTGCTCGCCGCGACGGCGACGACGGGGATCGCCCTGTTGCCCATCCAGCGCCGTGACGAAGGCGACTTCATCGGCTACTGCGGGCTGATCATCGGCCGCTCCACCGTGGAGGAGCCGGAGATCGCGTATGAGCTGTTCCAGCGCGCCCATGGGCGTGGCTACGCCACCGAGGCGGCCAGGGCGGTGGTCGATGCCGCTATCGCGACCGGGCGGAAACGGCTCTGGTCGACCGTCGGCACATGGAACACACCGTCGCTCCGTGTCCTTGAGAAGCTCGGCTTCGAGCGGCACCGCGTCGCCACGGACGACCGTGGTGAACATGTCTGGCTCACACGCTCGTTGCCGTGACACGAGGTCACCCCCTCCGGGTCTGCATACTCACGTGACCGAGTGCAGGCGGAGCAGGCGGCCTGACGGCAGTGGTGGCCGGCTCCGGATCGGGCTAGGTTCTGTCTCTTTGGTCAGCGTCAGGTCCAGACAAGGATGCCCGCGAGGCGGAGTGCGCGCCTGGTAGCCGATGGCGATCTGGTCGGACGGCTGCGGGATGACCGCCCGGATTCCCCGGCGCCGGAGTGGCAACCCGCCGCGGGAGCGTCCGAGGTTGTGCCCTGGGTGGGGTTGCCCAGGTGCAGCTGGTGTAGACGGCGTAGGCGGCGGCCACGATGCGCCGTTCGGTCAGCCTGAGCGTGAGCCTCACGTGGCTTTCCGCTCCGGAGTCTTAGCGTGGTCCCATGACGAGAAGTCAGGACCTGGCGCAGCGAGCAGCCGTGGTGCTCTGTGTGACAGCGGCGCTAATGGGACCGGGAAACACGGCCGGCGCATCCGTCGGGACGACGGCAGTCGGGCTGTCCCCCCGGCCTGATGCCCTCGTTTACATCGCCAACCTCCACTCCGACACGGTGTCGGTCGTCGACACCGGCACCGGAACGGTCGTGGACAGCGTTCCCGTCGGGGACGGACCGGACAGCGTGGCCGTCAGCCCGGACGGCTCCCGCGTCTATGTCACCAATTCCGCGGCGGACACCGTATCGGTGATCGACGCCCGTACCAGGACGGTCATCGCCACCGTCGCTGTCGGGGACGAACCGAGCAGAGTGACAGTCTCTCCCGACAACCGGAACGTCTACGTCGCCAACGTCGGGTCGGACAACGTGTCGGTGATCAGCACCCGCACCCGTGCCGTCACGGACACCATCGCGGTGGGCGATGCCCCGCTGGGCGTGGCGGTGGCACCCGACGGATGCACCCTGTACGTCGCCAACGCCGCGTCCGGCACCGTCTCAGTGGTCCGCACCGCCACCCGAACGGTCACCGGCACCATCCCTGTCGGCAGCGGACCGACCGCTCTGGTACTCACCCCCGATGGCCGTCGCCTGTACGTCTCCAACCTGACCTCGGACGACGTGTCGGTGGTCGACGTCCACGACGGCGCGGAATCGGACCGCATCCCGGTCGGGGACCAGCCTGCGGGAATCGGGGTGCGACCGGATGGGCGCCAGGTATACGTTGCCAACATCGGGTCCGACAACGTGTCCGTGATCAGCACCCGCGGCCGTGCCGTCACGGATACCGTCGCCGTGGGAGACGGCCCCAACGGCCTCGCCGTCGGCCCGGACGGCTCCCTCGTCTACGTCAGCAACTTCGACTCGGACACCCTGTCGGTCATCGACACCTCGACAGCCCGGGTAACGAACACGGTGACCGTGGGCGACGGGCCGACCGGCGTGGCAGCGGTACAGGGAGAAGCGGGCACGGCCCGAGGTCCGAACACCGCGCCGGTGCAGCTCGCCTGAGCAAGGCGCCGCTAAGTTCGGTCTCTTTGGTCAGCGTCGTGCCCAGATGAGGATGGCGGCGAGGTGGAGTGCTGCCTGGTGGGCGATGGCGAGTTTGTCGCATCGTGTGGCCAGGCCGCGCCACTGCTTGAGGCGGTTGATGCAGGGTTCGACGGTGTTCCGCTGCTTGTAGATCTCAGCGTCGAAGCCGGGCGGGCGGCCGCCTCGGCGGCCTCGCCGCAGGCGGTGGCCGGCCTGGTCGGCTGGCTGCGGAATGACCGCGCGGATCCCGCGTCGGCGCAGGTGGGACCGGATGGCGCGGGAGGAGTAGGCCCGGTCCGCGAGCACGGCCAACGGCCGGGTTCGGGGCCTGCCTGGGCCGCATCGCGGCACGCGGATGCGGCCCATGACCGCTTCGAAGGCCGGTGCGCCGCCGGCCTGTCCTGCGGTGACGGTCAGGGCCAGAGGTCGTGCACGGCCGTCTGCGGCCAGGTGGACCTTGGTGCTCAGGCCGCCGCGTGAGCGTCCGAGGGCGTGATCGGCGGGCCTTCGGCCCCTTTTTGCGTGCTCCGGCGGAATGGTGGTGGGCTCGGACGACGGTGGAGTCGACCGAGACGGTCCAGCCGATGTCGTCATCGGCGTCCGCGGCCGTCAGGAGCGCGGTCAGGATCTCCTGCCAGGTCCCGTCGACGGCCCATCTGATCAGCCGTTTGTGGGCGGTCTGGAAAGGGCCGAGCTCGTCGGGCAGGTCCCGCCAGGGCGAGTTGGTGCGGTACTTCCACGCAATGGCCTCAAGGGTGCGGCGGTGATCGGCCCACCGCCTGCCGCGGACCGGATCGGCCGGCATCAGCGGCTCGATCCGGTCCCACATCGCATCAGTGATCACTAATCGGACGGACACATCCGATCAACTGACCAACCCATCAAAGAGACACGCGCTAAAGGTTGTTGCAGAACGTTTGGGGTGGGGCATTCCTCTTGTATGGGCGGGGTGTTGCGGGCTGAGTCGTTGTGGGTGGAGACGTTCACCGG
>NZ_JBHWVV010000001.1:380968-562548 GCF_042736715.1 Streptomyces sp. NPDC060049 | reverse complement strand
CAGATGTGGAAGCCCGGTAACGGGTGGAGCTGACTGGTACTAATAGGCCGAGGGCTTGTCCTCAGTTGCTCGCGTCCACTGTGTTAGTTCTGAAGTAACGAACTGTGTTCATATCCGGTTGGTTAACTTCATAGTGTTTCGGTGGTCATAGCGTTAGGGAAACGCCCGGTTTACATTCCGAACCCGGAAGCTAAGCCTTTCAGCGCCGATGGTACTGCAGGGGGGACCCTGTGGGAGAGTAGGACGCCGCCGAACAATCATTGTGGGAAAGCCCCGCACCAGCCCTTACGGGCTCGGTGCGGGGCTTTTCTGCGTCCGGGGCCTTTGGTCACGGGAAAACAGAGGTGAAGGTTGCCGGCGTGCTGGCTAGGATCCCCAGGCATGAGCGAGCACGTGATACGTCCGGTACGGGCGGACGAGTGGGCGAAGGCGAAGGCGTTGCGGATCGCGGCGCTGCGGGATCCGGCCGCGTCGGTGGCCTTCCTCGAGACCGTCGAACAGGCCGAGGGCCGGACCGATGAGTTCTGGCAGGAGCGGACCGCGGCGGCTTCGGCCGGTCGAAGGGTCCGGCAGTTCGTCGCGGAGGCGCCCGACGGGGAGTGGAACGGGTCCGTGACGGTCCTCGTCGAGGAGGCCGGCACGACCGACATCTTCGAAGCGGCGATCGAGCAGACGCAGGGGCATCTCGTCGGTGTGTTCGTGCGTCCCGCGCAGCGCGGGACGGGACTCACCGAAGCGCTGTTCGCGGCCGCGCTGGAGTGGGCTTGGTCGCTGGACGGGCCGACGCTGGAGCGCGTGCGGCTCTTCGTGCACGAGGACAACGCGCGGGCCGCGGCCTTCTACCGGCGCTTCGGGTTCCGGGCGAGCGGGACCGTCGTCCCCATGCCGGCGGATCCCTCCGCGAAGGACCTGGAGTACGTGTTCGCGCGCCCTTAGCGGCCCGGGTCGCCGACCGCCCGCTGTCCTGGTGTTCCGGGCAGCGGGCGGAGGCGTATGCGCTAGCGGGTGGTGACGGGGAGGTCGGCCTCCGGCCAGCGGGAGCGTGCCTGCTCGCGGCTGCGGCACAGGGCGACGAGGGGGAGCGTGTCGTCCTGGAGGAGCTGCGGGAGCTGCGGGATCGGGGCGACGGCCGCGATGTCGTCGAAGACGAGGGCCAGTGGTGGGTCGAGCCGACCGTGGGATGACCGTTCGGCCATGCGGCGGCCGTGCTCGACCACGCTGGAGGCGAGTGCGGTCAGCAACGGCATCGCACCCGGGTGGGTGCGGGGATCTTCCAGGGGTTCACCCACCACGTACAGGGTGCCCCCTTCCGACACGAACGATGCCAGGGCGAGGGAATCGTTTCGGTTCGGGGTGCAGGATTCCCGGATGTGGATCGAGGACAGGGCGCTCAGGGCCCGGGCCGTCAGGTGCTGGGCGGCCTCGCGGCGTTCGGGGTGGGCGGTCAGCGCGCTCTCCAGCTCCCCGGCCGCGCCGGGAGCGGCAGTCGCCGCCTGGGGGTGGGTGCGGAGGATGCGGACCGGTTCTTGGGCGTTCGTCCCCTGTGCCCAGCGGTGGAGCTGCTTGAAGGGCCGGTCGTCCAGGGCTGCGGCCTGGAGCCAGCTGCGCAGGAGGGTTTCCGCGGTCTCCGCGATCGCGCTGTCCATGCGGGCTTGGGGGCGGACCGGGGCGAGGAGTGCGATGGCGCGGGCGGCGGCGGTGGCGCGGTCCGCGCAGCCTTCTGTGGGGTTCCAGTGGATGCGGGCCGGCGTGTCGCAGAGGTGGGAGGGGTCGTAGAGGAGGACGGGGCCGAGCTTGGCGCGGGCGTCCTTGGTCTGGGACCAGAGGGTGGGGGAGGAGGTGATGACGAGGACCGCGCCGGTCGCTGCCGCGATGGCTTCTGCGGAGGTCTTGTGGCGGGCCTCCGGGGGTGCGTATGCGAGCCGGCGGAGGGGTGGGGTGAGGTATGGGCCCTGCGGGCCGGGCCGGTGGGTGGGGGTGTAGCCGAAGCCGTCGCGGTACGGCTCGTCCGTGGGAGGCGCGGTGTTCGTGCCGGGGGCTCTGCCCTCGGGGCCGCGTGCCACTGGAGTGGTGGCCTGGGCCGCGGGGGCCGCGGGGGCCGTGGGTGGGTGCGGGGCGGTTGCCGGGGGCCGGCCCCCGGGCCCCCGCGCCTCAGACGCCGGCGGGGCTGGATGGTGTTCCGGCCCGGCTGGATGTGGTCCTGGCGGGGTCGGAGTTGGCTGGGCCGTGGGTGGGTGCGGGGCGGTTGCCGGGGGTTGGCCCCCGGGCCCCCGCGCCTCAGACGCCGGCGGGGCTGGATGGTGTTCCGGCCCGGCTGGATGTGGTCCCGGCGGGGTCGGAGTTGGCCCCAGGGGGGCGGGATGGGGCTGGGTCGGATGTTGTCTGCGGCGGGAGGTGGTGCGGGCGATGACGCCCAGGGTGAAGATCGTCAGGACCAGCAGGATGAGGAGCTGGCTGATGAACAGGCCCCAGAACAGGCCCCAGCCCGAGAGGTCCGCGGGGGCGGTGTCCGGCCAGGCCGCCGGAATGTCGTGGGGGTGAGCTATCAGCGAGCGGACCGCGGTCGGGGTGCGGGTGAAGGTGACCGTGTCCGGCCAGGCGCCCTTGGTGAACAGGGCCCCCAGGCCGGTGGCCGTCCAGACGAGGACGGCCAGGCCGAGGAGCAGGGCGAGGAGGCCGACCAGCAGGCCGTCCGGGATGCCGCCCTGGGTGCCGCCGTGAGAGCGGTCCGTGCGTTCGGGCATCTTCAGGCCACCGTTGTCGCCGAGCCACCGCCGTTGCGGTGGCGTTCCATCAGGAGGGCGCGTTCCTCCGCCTCCAGTTCGGCGGCGAGGAGGTCGTCGGGGAGCCGGTGCTGGACCGAGGACTCGGTCATGGCGCGGTCCGTGTAGACGAGGGGGCGTTCGGCTTCGGTGATCAGGTGTTTGACGACCTGGACGTTGCCGTTGACGTCCCACACCGCGATGCCGGGAGTGAGGGTCGGGATGATTTCCACCGCCCAGCGGGGCAGGCCGAGGACGCGGCCGGTGGCCCGGGCCTCGTCTGCCTTCTGAGCGTAGATCGTGCGGGTGGAGGCCATCTTGAGGATGGCCGCCGCTTCGCGTGCGGCCGCGCCGTCGACCACGTCGGAGAGGTGGTGGACCACGGCGACGAAGGACAGGCCCAGGCGGCGGCCGAACTTGAGGAGCCGTTGGAACAGCTGGGCCACGAAGGGGCTGTTGATGATGTGCCAGGCCTCTTCGACGAGGAAGATGCGCTTCTTTCGGTCCGGGCGGATCCAGGTGTGTTCCAGCCATACGCCGACGATCGCCATCAGGATCGGCATCGCGATGGAGTTGCGGTCGATGTGGGAGAGGTCGAAGACGATCAGCGGGGCGTCGAGGTCGATGCCGACGGTGGTCGGGCCGTCGAACATGCCGCGCAGGTCGCCGTCGACGAGGCGGTCGATGACGAGCGCCACGTCGAGGCCCCAGGCCCGGACATCGTCTATGTCGACGTTCATCGCGAGCGCGGATTCCGGCTCCGGGTGGCGCAGTTGTTCCACGATGTCGGTCAGGACGGGCTGGCGGTCGGTGATGGTCTCGACGACGTAGGCGTGGGCGACCTTGAGGGCGAAGCCCGAGCGCTCGTCGAGGCCGTGGCCCATGGCGACTTCGATGATGGTCCGGAGCAGCGCGAGCTGGCCGGTCGTGGTGATCGCCGGGTCGAGGGGGTTGAGGCGGATCCCGTCGTCGTTGGCGGCGATCGGGTCCAGGCGGATGGGGGTTATTCCCAGCTGCTGGGCGATGAGGTTCCACTCGCCGACGCCGTCCTCGCCCTGGGCGTCGAGTACGACGACCTGCCGGTCCCGGAAGCGGAGCTGGCGCAGGACGTAGGTCTTCTCGAGAGCCGATTTGCCGTTGCCCGACTCGCCCAGGACCAGCCAGTGCGGGGCCGGGAGCTGCTGGCCGTACAGCTGGAAGGGGTCGTAGATGTAGCCCTTGCCGCTGTAGACCTCACGGCCGATGATGACGCCGGAGTCGCCGAGTCCGGGGGCGGCGGTGGGCAGGTAGACGGCCTGGGCCTGGCCGGTGGAGGTGCGTACGGGGAGTCTGGTGGTCTCGACCTTGCCGAACAGGAAGCTGGTGAAGGCGTCCGTCAGGGCGGACATGGGATCTCGCATGGGCGGCCATTCCCTCCAGCTAGCGTCGGATGCCGGTGGCGAACGGCAAGGTGTTGACGAAGGCGCGGTGGTGTTCGCGGTCGCACCACTCGAGCTTCAGGTAGGACTTGCCGGCGGAGGCGCGGATGGTCCGCTTGTCGCGGGCGAGGGCTTCGGGTGAACGCGAGGACACAGTGATGTACCCGACCAGGTTGACTCCGGCCGCACCGCTCGCGAGATCTTCACCCCGCTGGTCGAGCCGGCCGTGGGCGGCGATGTCGCGGGGGTCGACGGTGCGGTTCATCTTCGCGGCGCGGCTGGCGTCCGCCTCGTCGTTGGTCTTCTCGGTGAGCATGCGCTCGATGGCGATCTCGGTGGGCTCCAGGTCCATGGTGACGGCGACGGTGCGGATCACGTCCGGGGTGTGGACGAGGAGCGGGGCGAGGAAGTTGACGCCCACGGGGGTCATCGGCCATTCCTTGACCCAGGCCGTGGCGTGGCACCAGGGGGCGCGGGTGGAGGACTCGCGGGTCTTGGCCTGGAGGTAGGTCGGTTCCACCGCGTCGAGTTCGGCGGGCCAGGCGTTGCGCTTGGTCATGGCCTGGATGTGGTCGATGGGGTGGTCCGGGTCGTACATGGAGTGAACGAGGGAGGAGAGCCGTCCTTGGCCCAGCGGCTGGCGGACGCGGATGTCGGCCTCGGCGAGGCGGGCGCAGATGTCGGTGAGCTCGCGGGCCATGACGATGGCGAGGCCGGCGTCGCGGTCGAGCTTCCTGCCCTTGTGCGGGGTCGCGGCGCGGGCGATGGTGTGGGCCTCGGCGGCGAGTTCGCGGGTGAAGTGGATGCAGGCGACGAGGTACGCGCGGTGCTGCTCGGAGGAGGTGGACACCATCGACTGGAGCTGGCCGTACGAATCGCGCAGCCAGGCGGGGGCGTTGGTGTCGCCGCGCAGGGCGACGTCCTTGTCGTGTGCTTCGGGGTCCGCGGGCAGGGTGCGGACGAGCATCTGCAGGCGGGTGACGAAGCCGTCGCCGTTGGCGACGTGCTTGAGGAGGGTGCCGAAGCGGTCCACGAGGGCCTCTTGGTCCTCGCTGTCGCGCAGGCCGACGCCGGGGCCCTCGATCTCGATGGCGGCGGTGACCGTTCTGCGGTCCGCGTGGAGGAGGACGGCGATCTCGTCGGGGCCGAAGGGGGCGGCGAGCCAGTTGATGCGGCCGATGCCCGGGGGCGGGCCGACCTCGACCTCGCGGCCGTCCGCGGCGCGGATGCCGGCTTCCATGGCGCCCGAGCGGAACGTCGTACCGCGGCGCAGGGTGCGCTTGTAGCTGCGGTTGATCTCGAACCAGCGGTAGAAGGTGCGGCCGCGGTAGGGGACGTAGACGGCGGCGAGGGCGAGCAGGGGGAAGCCGGCGAGGGTGACGATGCGCAGGGTGAGGGCCGGGACGAGAAGTCCGCTCATCATGCCGAGGAAGGCGCCGGCGATGATCAGGGCGATCTCGCCGGTCTCGCGGTTCTTTCCGACGATCGCGTTCGGCCGGGCCCGGCCGATGAGATACGTGCGGCGGGGCGCGACCGGGTGGAGCTGGTGGGACTGGGTCGTCACCGCCCGTCACCTCCTGTGTTCCTCGTGCTGGAGCCCGTACGGGGCGGGGGTGCCGCGGCCGGGCCGGCGCCGCCGCTTCCGCCGCCGGAACCGCGGCTGCTGTGTGCGGCCATGCCTCCGGAGATCTGGTTGGCGCCGCCACCGGCGCCGCTCGCGCTGTGGGCGCCACCGCCGCCGCCACGGCTGCTGTGGGTCTTGATGCCCTGGGAGACGAGGGAGGCGGGGGAGCTGATGACGGCGGCCGCCTGGGCGCCGTCGGTGGCCTTGCTGCGGTTGGTGCGGGCGGAGGCGATCTCGTCGCCGAAGCCGGGGACGAAGCGGTAGATCATCGCGGAGGCGAAGATCGCCAGGAGGATGATGGCGAGGCCGGAGACGACCGCGGAGAACGAGTTGGGGCCCTTCTCGCCGGCCAGGGCCCCGGCGAGGCCGAGGACGATGACGATGACCGGCTTCACGAGGATCACCGCGATCATGATGCCCGCCCAGCGGCGGACGTGGCCCCAGAGGTTGCGGTCGACGAGGCCGGCGTAGACGACGGTGCCGAGCAGGGCGCCGACGTAGAGGAGCGCGGCGCGGATCACGAGCTCGAGGCAGAGGACGCCGGCGGCGACGACGGTGACGAGCGCGACGACGATCAGCATGATCGGGCCGCCGCCGATGTCGTCGCCCTTCTTGAGGGCCTCGGCGAAGGAGCCGAAGAACACGTCGGTCTGGCTGCCGGTGGCGGAGGCGATGACCTCGGTGACGCCGTCGGTGGCGGAGACGACGGTGTAGAGGACGAGGGGGGTGAAGGCGGAGGCGATGACGGTCAGCCAGAGGAAGCCGATGGCCTCGGACATGGCGGTGGCGAAGGGGACGCCGCGGATGGCTCGTTTGGCGACGGCGAAGAGCCAGAGGACGAGCGTGAGGATGGTGGAGGCGGCGAAGACGATCGCGTACTGCTTGAGGAACGTGCCGTTCGTGAAGTCGACGTTGGCGGTGCCGTTGACCGCCTTGCTGAGCTCGCCGACGATCCAGGCGGCGGCGTCGGCGCAGCCCTTGGCCAGGGAGGAGAGGGGGTTGAGGGCGTCTGTGGGGTCGCTGGGGGCGAGGCCTGTGCGGGGGGGTTGGGTGGCGTTTTCGCCGCGTTCGCAGTATTCCCGGGCAGGCCCCGCGATCAGCCCGCAGGCGTCCTTGCTCGCACTCGGTGACGGCGTCGGGGTGGGTGACGGCGCGGCCGTCGCGCGGGCGGCGAGGAAGATGACCGTGGTCTGCACGGCAGCTGCCGCGGCACCCATGCCGCGGAGTGAGAGCCTGTGGCTACCGGGCATAGGTGAAGCCTCCGAATTCGGTGACGGCGCGGCCGATCTCGTCGGAGGAGGACACCGGGTTGTCACCGGTGACCGGGGTGGGGCCGTCCGTCTGGGCGGTTTCGACGACCTTCCAGTCGGACCCGCTCCACTTGAGCGTCAACGAGATGGTGAACCAACCGTTGGTCACAGGGCGGGTGGACTTCTCGCCGGTCAGGCCGAACATGCCGATGCACCAGACGTCGACGGTGGCGGCTCCGCCGGCGTAGCTCTTGACCTTGGCGCCGACCGGCACGGTACGGCTGACGAAGGTGGATCCCGTCGGCGCGAAGCCGTCCTTGGTCAGACCGATCTGCGAGAGCAGGCCGGCGGAGTAGTCGGCGTCGAATCCGCTCTGAAGCTTCGTTCGGGTGCTGTCGTCCGCGACGGCATCGACGATGGCGTGCCGGCGGGCCGGATTGAACATGCCGTCAGAGCCCAGTGCCACGGCGTAGTTGGACGCTGCCGACTGGGCTCCCTGCTGGTCTTGCGGGAATCCCGACGGCACCCCTGACGACTTGTTCCCCACCGGGGGGACGCCCGTGGCCGTCGTGGGGTTTGTTGTGGCGGGTTTGTCCGAGGGTGGGGGGGTGGGGGAGTGGGACTGGTTCGCGAAGGCGATGGCCGCGATCAGGAGGACCACTACGCCGACGGCCGTGATCAGGCCGCGTGAGGCGCGGGGGGTGCGGCGGGGGGTTCCGTACGGGTCCGAGGCGGATTCCGGGAGGCGGGTACGGGTCTGGCCCGTGCCGCCGACCTCGCCGTGGCCCGCGCCGCCGCCACCGTATTGGTCGTCGTTGCTCATTCGGTGTTCGCCCCCTCCGCGTCGTCCGACGGTAGCGCTGGTATCCGCGCAGGCGCGGCGTCGTGGGTCTCCATCAGGGCTCTGGCTAGACGGCCATTCCGTACACGATGGTGAAGAGGGTGCCGAGGGAGCCGATGATGAAGACGCCCGTCAGGCCGGCCACGATGAGGCCCTTGCCCTGTTCCGCGCTGAAGGTGTCGCGCAGTGCGGTCGCGCCGATGCGCTGTTTGGCCGCGCCCCAGATGGCGATGCCCAGGCAGAGCAGGATCGCGACGGCCATGACCACCTCGACCATGATCTTCGCTTCGTTGCCGAGACTGCCGAACGGGCCCCAGTTCGGGGCGATTCCGCCGATGATGGTGGTGATGTCGCCTTTTTCGGCTGCCAGGATCATGTAACTCACCGCCCGTATATGGGTAGTTCCGGTAGCCCGTGCCCGGACGGCAGGGGTCACGCACTATCTTCGCTGATGAAACCGCCGTCGTATGTCGACTTCGCGGGTCTCTTTACCCGATCTGTCGCACCTGGTTCCGCTCGTGTGCCCTGACCTGGGGTCGGGCGGCGTGTGGGGGAAAGAACGTATGGTCACTCTGTGTATCACGAGGGGTGACCGCGGGCAATGATTGCCGTCTCGCCGTACGGGGTGGTCGCCGAGGGGCCGCCGTTCGGCGCAACGGGGTCGCTCGACCAAGGCCGGCCGGGGGTGGTGCCTGCGGCCGGCCGTCCGGTTGCCGGGCGTGCCGGGTTACGTGGCGTAGAGGTTCGAGGTGAAGGGGCCGAACCGGGTCTCGCCGGGGTGGATGGACCCGACGACCGGCCCGGTGCACCAGCGGCCGGCGGTGATGAGGACGGGCTTGTCGGTGTGGTTGGCGATCACGGCGGGGCCGTCGTGCATGACGCAGCCGGACGGCTCGTGGACCGGGTGGCCGTTGATGACCAGGTCGCCCGAGGACGCGTACGCGGAGCCGCCGAGGCCGAGGGTGAGGGTGGCAGCGGCCGCGAGGGTGCCGAGGGTCGTGGTCGGTCGTCGCATGGGGGGAACCTCCAGTGGGACCGTTCGATGACGATCATCTTCCGGTTGCGTGGCTCACCGTATTGGCACAATAGCTCAGCGTCGTGCCCGTGCGGGGGCGTATGGATGCGCGAGGGGCGCACAGGTGTCCGGCGGGCGCCGTTCAGCCGGTACGGGGTCGCGCGCCGCCGCTACGGGGTCCCGCGCCGCGGCTACGGGAGCCAGTGCGCGGGGCGGTCGAGGGAGTCCGGGAGGCGGGTCGCGGTGTTGCCCCGGGCCGCGTTGAGCTGGGGCTGCGTGAGGAAGAGGGCGTCCCGCAGGTCGGCGCCCCGGAGGTCGGTGTCGCGGAAGTCCGCGCCGATCAGGTCGGCCGTGCGCAGGTCGGCGCCGCTGAGGTCGGCGGCGATCAGGTAGGCGCCGCGCAGGTTCGCTCCGCGCAGGTCCGCGCCGCGCAGTCGGGCGCCCATCAGGTCGGCGCCGCGGTGGTTCTTCCCGCGGCCCGCCGCCTTGGCCCGTACGAGCTCGCTGGCCTTCAGCAGGAGGACGTTGGCCTGCCGGCGCAGGGGGGCGATGTCGAAGTCCGCGAGGGCCTGCGGTGTCGCCTCGGTCCACCGGGTGGTGTCGGCCAGTGCGGTGCGCAGGTCCGCGTGGACGGGGCGGGCGGCGGGGAGGGTGAGGGCCTCGGCGAGGTAGAAGAGCAGCTCGTGCAGTTGCCGCATCACCGGGAAGACCTCGAACATCGCGCCGGCCTCGGCGGGGTTCGCGCGCCAGTCGCGGCCGCCGAAGGTGACCTGGGAGACCTGCTGGCCCGCGCCGAAGCAGTCGAAGACGGTGCAGCCGGGGAAGCCGGAGTCGCGCAGCCGGGTGTGGATGCCGCAGCGGAAGTCCTGCCGGAGGTTCTTGCAGGGGGTGCCGGCCGGTTTGTTCGCGGCGAAGTCGCTGGACTTGGCGAAGGGCAGGGCGACGCAGCAGAGGGCGAAGCAGTTCGCGCAGTCCGCCTGCAGGACGGGGAGCGGGGCGGGGAGCGGGGCGGGGGAAGGATCGGGCACGTCGACATTGTCCCCCGATGGGACCGGGCGGGGTGCGTGGGGAGCGGGGGCGAGGTGCCGGCGGGGCTGCCGTCCTGTGGAAGGGCCTTGATCGCGGGGGAGGGGGCGGCCAGCATCGGGGTATGACCGAAGTGATCGCAGTAGCCGTCATCACCTTCCTCGCCGTCATCAGTCCGGGCGCGGACTTCGCCATGGTGGTCCGCAACAGCTACCTCTACGGACGGCCCACCGGCCTGTTCGCCGCGGCCGGGGTCGCGGCCGGTGTGCTGGTCCACGTCTCGTACACGATGCTCGGGGTGGGTCTGCTGATCGCCTCCTCCGCGGAGCTGTTCACCGTGATCAAGCTCGCGGGCGCCGCGTACCTGGTGTGGGTCGGGGTGCGGACCTTCCGCGCGCGGGCCGAGGTGACGGTGGATCTGGAGACGAAGGCCGCTCTGACGCCCCTGGGGGCGTTGCGGACCGGCTTCCTGACCAATGTGCTCAATCCGAAGACCACGCTGTTCGTCGTGTCCACCTTCACCCAGGTGGTCGGTCCGGGTACCGCGGTGTGGCAGCAGGCCGGCTACGGGCTGTTCATGTCGGCGGCTCACCTGGGCTGGTTCTCGGCGGTGGCGCTGTTCTTCTCCAACTCCCGTCTGCGCGAGCGGATGCTGAAGGCGCAGAAGGCGCTGAACCGGGCCATCGGCTCGGTGCTGGTGGGGCTCGGGGTGGGGCTGGGGTTCGCCCGCTGAGTGGGGGCGGAGGGTCTGGCGCCGCGGGGTTACCTGTCGGTAGCGTGGCTCGCATGGGTGCCGAGAGTGCTGCCGAGAGCGATGTCGAGGGGTTCTACGAGCGGGTCGACGCGGGGCGGTTCCGGGCGACCGCCCATACGCGCGGGCCCTGGGACCCCGGCTCCCAGCACGCCGGTCCGCCGGCCGCGCTCCTCGGGCGCGCGGTCGAGGAACGGCCGGGCGCCCGGGACGACATGCGGATCGCCCGGATCACCTACGAGATCCTGCGCCCCGTACCGATCGGGCCCCTGGAGCTGACGACCAGTGTCCTGCGGGCCGGCCGGAGCACCGAGGTCGTGGAGGCCGCGCTCGCCCCCGCCGGGGCCGCGCCCGTGATGCTGGCGCGCGCCCTGCGCATCCGGGTGGCGCAGGAGCCCGTACCGGCGGTGGTGCCGGGGCCGGAGCTGCCGCCGCCCGGGGAGGTGGGGGTGACCCCGTTCTTCCCGGTGCCGTGGGAGCGGGGCTACCACGCGGCGGTGGAGACGCGCTTCACGCGGGGCGCCTTCGTCGAACTGGGGCCGGGCACCTGCTGGATGCGGATGAAGGTGCCGCTCGTGGCCGGTGAGGAGCCCCGGCCGCTGGACCGCGTCCTGGTCGCCGCGGATTCGGGCAACGGCATCAGTTCGGTCATGGACTTCGGGCGGTACGTCTTCGTCAACGGCGACCTCACCGTGCACCTGCACCGCCATCCGGTGGGCGAGTGGGTGTGCGTGGAGGCCCGTACGAGCGTGGACGGGGCCGGCATCGGTCTCGCCGATGCCCGCCTGCACGACGAGAAGGGTCCGATCGGGCGGAGCGCGCAGAGCCTGTTCGTGGCGCCGCGGTAGCTACGGGCGAGGGGGCGGCCGGGGGCGCGTTCGTGGCGCGGGGCCCGGTCCGCAGGGGATCCGGCGGGGGAAGCGTGCCTTCGTGGCGCCGCGGGCCCCGGGTCGTGAGCCGGAGCGCACGAGAGCCTTGCGCGTACCGGTTACTACGGCGGCCCCGGAACGGGATGATTCGACACGGGATGGCGGGAGTCCCGGGAAAAGCCGTTCGATGGGGGAAGGTTGGCGGGTGCGCAGAGTCTGGGTGGTCGGTGGAATCAGCTTCGGGGCGTGCCTGTGCTTCATGGCCCTGCTCGTGGTGGGTACGTACTCGGCCGCCGCGGGCATCGCGAGCGGCGGCGGCCGTGCCGTGGGACTGGCGAAGGGCGCCGTGCCGGGGAAGTACCAGGCCCTCGTGCAGAAGTGGGGCAACCTGTGCCCGACGCTCACCCCGGCGGTGCTGGCGGCGCAGCTCTACTCGGAGAGCGGCTGGAATCCGGGTGCGGTGAGCCCGGCCGACGCCCGGGGGATCGCGCAGTTCATTCCGGGGACGTGGGCGACGCACGGCATCGACGGTGACGGGGACGGGGACCGCGACATCTGGGATCCGAACGACGCGATCCCGTCCGCGGCCTCGTACGACTGCGAGTTGGCCCGGTACGTGGGCAAGGTCCCGGGGGATCCGGTCAGCAACATGCTGGCCGCCTACAACGCCGGCCCCGGCGCGGTGACGCAGTATCAGGGCGTCCCGCCCTACCGGGAGACGCAGGGCTACGTGAAGACCATCACGACGCTCGCCAAGAGCTTCGAGGCGCCCGTCGGGAGGGTCGCTCCGTCCCAGCAGGCCGCCGGTGCCATCTACTTCGCGCAGAAGCAGTTGGGGACGCCGTACCTGTGGGGCGGCAACGGGACGGCCGACCAGGGCGGGCGGTTCGACTGCTCGGGGCTGACCAAGGCCGCGTACGAGTCGGTGGGGATCGACCTGCCGCGGGTGGCGAACGACCAGTACAACGCGGGGCCGCACCCCTCGCGGGGCGAACTGCTGCCGGGCGACCTGGTGTTCTTCTCCGATGATCTGACGAACTCTCGGGAGATTCGGCATGTCGGGCTCTACGTGGGCGGCGGATACATGATCAACGCGCCGTTCACCGGCGCGGTGATTCGCTTCGACAAGATCGACACACCTGACTACTTCGGCGCGACGCGGGTGACCAAGGATGGCGCGGAAGCGCTGCCGAGGCGCGAAAACGCCGGTAACGCAACGTGAACCCAAGGCCCTGAGCTGCGACGATGAGTCACTCTTCGATAACGTTGAGGTGATCATTCCGTGGAGAGTGGCACGGAGCCGCCAGAACGGGCGTTCCATGGTCACGGGGGCGGGAACACCGGACTGATCACCGGGGGGAGCAGGGGCGCACACAGGGGTGCGTCCGCGGGGTACCAAGGCAACGGCAAGGGGCCGCATCACCATGGCTGGACTCACAACTGGTGGGCCGAACGTGGATGTAAGCCTGCTGTACGAGATCAACGGACTGACCCGGCACGCCCCGGGCTGGCTGGACCGGACGGTATCCGTCATCGGTGAATACGGGATCCCGCTCGCCCTCGTGCTCCTCGTGCTGTGGTGCTGGCGCGGAGCGCGCCGGCAGGACGACGCCGCGGCCGCCGAGTCGCTCGCCGCGCTCGTGTGGGCCCCGCTCGCCGCCGCGGGCGCGCTGCTCCTGAACGTCCCGCTGCGGGAGTTCGTGGCCCGGCCGCGGCCGGCCCAGCAGCACGGCGGGGTGGAGGTGCTGGATCCCGGCGCCGGGATCGGACACGGCCCCTTCTCCTTCGTCAGCGACCACACCACCCTCGCGATGGCGCTGGGCGTCGGCCTGTTCATCGCCCACCGCAGGCTCGGCCTCGTCGGGATCGGGCTGGCCCTGTTGGAGGGCTTCACACGGGTCTACACGGGCGTCCACTACCCGACGGACGTCGTCGGCGGCCTCGCGCTCGGCACCGCCGTGGTGCTGCTGTTCGCCCCCCTCGCGATGGCGCTGCTGACCCCGGTCGTGCGGGCGGTGGCCCGGTCCCCGCGGCTGGGCGTACTGGTCCGGGCCGAAGGACGGGCGCTGCCCCGCCCGGTGGACCTCGCTCCGGCCCCGCCGGCCGTGCGCGGCCACGAGAGCGACCTCGCCGCCTGACGGCGCCCCGGGCTGCCCCGGCGCCGCCGGACAGCGGTACGCCGCCCGGCGTGCCGGAGCGTGCCGGACCGTCAGCCGACGGCGTAGAAGTCCCATGCGGACAGCGCCACGGCCACGAGCAGGCACAGCACGGCGCCCCCGAAGCACAGTCGCACCGCCGCCGGGCGGGAGCGCGGGGTCACGGATCGCCGCCGTCCGCGCCCTCGACGGCCCGCGCCTCGTCGCGACGGTAGCGGGAACGCAGCCACACGCCGGTGGCGAAGGCCGCGGTGGCGGTGGCCCCGACGGCCAGGGCCACGTCGGCCGGTCCGTCCGCCGTGCCGACCGGTCCGTCCGCCGCGCCGACCGGTCCGGCCCAGGCCGTGGCGGCCGGGGCGAGCGCGAGGAGAAGTGCCCAGAGGAGGGCGGCGAGGCGGGGTGCGGGTCCGGGCATGAGTCAAGGGCATCCGCTCCCGGGCGCGTCGGCCAGCCGGGCCGTCCGAACGGGCGACCCGGCAACGCGGCCAGGTGCGGTGCCGGGCGTCGCGGGCCCGGCAAGATCCGAAAGGGACGGCCTAAGCCGGAGCGTGCCCGGCGGCGTCCTTGCGGGACAGGTCGCGGGAGCGGCGGGCCGGTCCGCGCCAGCCGCAGGTACAGGCGGCCAGGGAGAACGAGCCGCGCTCCGAGGTGCTCGTGGAGTGTCCGACGGGCTCCTGGTCCACCGGTCCGAGGGGATCGCGGGGCAACGGGAGGGCGGCGAGCGGAGGGACGGGAGTCGCTTCGGTGTGCGGGTCCACGGCACCACGGTACCGGGCCGGGCGGCGGGGGGCCCGCCCCGTGCCGGTCGCTGCTGCGGGACGGGGCCGTGTGGGGCCCGTTGACCCCGAGCGGTGCGGGGCGCGCACGGGCGGCTCAGGGGCCGGGGCGCGTCGGCGAGCCGTTCGTGCGGGAGTCCGGGCCGTGACGGGAGCCCCCGGACCTCGTTAAGCGGAGCGGGTGGGCCTCGGGCAAACAGCGGTCACGCGTTGGGGGTTGGCAGGCGATGGTGGTGCACCAGCACAGGCACGGGCCTGGACGCGCTGAAGCGGCGTTCGCGGTCTGCCTGGCTCTCACGGTGGCGGCGTTGAGCGGATGCGGCGGCGACGCGGTCGCCGGAGACGACGCGCGGCCCGCCGGCGACCCGGCGGCAGTGGTTCGCGGAGCCGCCGACACGCTGGTGAGGACCGGGAGCGCGCGGGCCCGTACGGCGATGGAGATGGCGACCGGCGGCACCCGGGTCACGATCCGGGGCGAGGGCGGTGTCGACTTCAAGAACCGGATGGGCCAGCTCCTGGTGATGCTCCCAGACGACGCCCGGGGACAGGCCGAGCACCGGCCCATCACCGAACTGCTGGTGCCCGGCGCCCTCTACATGAAGAACCGGGGCGCCGGCGTCCCCGACGACAAGTGGGTACGGGTCGACACGACGGCCCTCGCCGACGGGAACCTCGTCACGGGCGGGGCCACCGACCCGATGGCCGCCGCCGAGCTGCTGCGCGGCGCGCAGGAGGTGAGTTACGTCGGCGAGACCGAGGTGGCCGGGACCAAGGTGCGGCACTACCGGGGTACGACCGACATCGCGCGGGCCGCGGCGGCCGCCTCGCCGGCGGTCAAGGGGGCGCTGGAAGCGGCGGCGAAAGGGTTCAGCAAGGGCACGGTGCCGTTCGACGCGTACCTCGACGCCGAGGGCCGGCTGCGGAAGGTCCGGCACCGTTTCACCTATGTCAACAATGGCGTGATCGATGTGTCCTCCACCACGCTGCTCTACGGCTTCGGAACTCCGGTCGCCGTCGTATTGCCGGCAGAAGGGGACATTTACGCAGGGAAGATCGCCGACTAGCCGCCCGGGCCCTCGCGGGGCGGCGCGATCGGGCCATGGCCGGCCATCGGTCCAGTGTGGGGGGGCCGGAAATGGTCCATCCGTGTCATGCGCGCCGGCCCGTGCGCTCCCTAGGCTGGGAAACCGAGCGCCGACGACCGGACGACGGCAGAGAGAGGTGACACGAGTGACACCCGCTGGCGGTACGACGGTGCAGGACAACGTGGCTCTCGCCGAGATCGAGCTGTGCGGCGAGCTGATCATCGCGGCGTCGGCCGCGGCCGGTGAGCGGCTGAGCCAGGACCGCATCGACGAGGTGCTGATGGGCATCTGGTCGGGCTGACCCCGCCGCCGGTCGGGTGCGCGGCGGCCGGTGGGCGCCCCGCGGCCGGTCCGGTGCGTCCGTGCCGGTCCGGTGCCGTCCGTGCCGGTCAGGTGCGCAGCAGCCGGGCGATCGCCTTGGTCGCTTCCTCGACCTTGGCGTCGATCTCGCCCCCGCCCTTGACGGCCGCGTCCGCGACGCAGTGCCGCAGGTGCTCCTCCAGCAGCTGGAGCGCGAAGGACTGCAGCGCCTTCGTGCTGGCCGAGACCTGGGTGAGTATGTCGATGCAGTAGACGTCCTCGTCGACGAGGCGCTGGAGCCCCCGGATCTGGCCCTCGATCCGCCGCAGCCGCTTGAGGTGCTCGTCCTTCTGGTGGTGGTAGCCGTGCACCGTGCCGGGAGCCGTGTCGGTGCCCGCTTCGGCTCCGGAGCCCTCCGCCTGGATGGCAGTCATGCGTCCTCCCGTGGTCCGGATCGAGGGATGCATACCCCTCATGGGTATAGGGTACCGGCCCTTCGTCGTGAGGACAGGGGCCCGCTGCTCCTCACTCTGCCTGATGGAGGACACTGGGGAACCGCCGGTTAGCCGTGGCCGGGGGATGCGCCTAGCATCAGCCTGACCGAATCCAATGCACCCCGAGGACCTCACGTGCGATTTCGTCTGACCCCCAGGGAGACGAGCTTCTACGACATGTTCGCCGCATCCGCGGACAACATCGTCACGGGCTCCAAGCTCCTGATGGAACTGCTCGGAGCGGACTCCTCCGCCCGAGCCGAGATCGCGGAGCGGATGCGGGCAGCGGAGCACGCGGGGGACGACGCCACCCACGCGATCTTCCACCAGCTCAACTCTTCCTTCATCACGCCGTTCGACCGCGAGGACATCTACAACCTGGCGTCCTGCCTCGACGACATCATGGACTTCATGGAAGAGGCCGTCGACCTGGTCGTCCTCTACAACGTGGAGGAGCTCCCCAAGGGCGTCGAGCAGCAGATCGAGGTACTGGCGCGCGCGGCCGAACTGACCGCCGAGGCCATGCCGCACCTGCGCACCATGGAGAACCTGACCGAGTACTGGATCGAGGTCAACCGCCTCGAGAACCAGGCCGACCAGATCCACCGCAAGCTGCTCGCCCAGCTCTTCAACGGCAAGTACGACGCCATGGAGGTACTGAAGCTCAAGCAGATCGTCGACGTGCTCGAAGAGGCGGCCGACGCGTTCGAGCACGTCGCGAACACGGTGGAGACCATCGCGGTCAAGGAGTCCTGAACCTCGTGGACACCTTTGCCCTGATCGTGACCATCGGTGTCGCGCTCGGTTTCACGTACACCAACGGTTTCCACGACTCGGCGAACGCGATCGCGACCTCGGTCTCGACCCGTGCGCTGACCCCGCGCGCCGCGCTCGCGATGGCCGCGGTGATGAACCTCGCCGGCGCCTTCCTCGGCAGCGGGGTCGCCAAGACGGTCAGCGAGGGCCTGATCGAGACGCCCCACGGGAACCGGGGCATGTGGATCCTCTTCGCGGCGCTGGTCGGCGCGATCGTGTGGAACCTGGTCACCTGGTACTTCGGCCTGCCCTCGTCCTCCTCGCACGCCCTGTTCGGCGGCATGGTGGGCGCGGCGCTGGCGGGCGGCACCGAGGTGATCTGGTCGGGTGTGATCGACAAGGTCGTCATCCCGATGTTCGTCTCGCCGGTCGTCGGCCTCATCGTCGGTTACCTGGTGATGGTCGCCATCCTGTGGATGTTCCGCCGTGCCAACCCGCACAAGGCCAAGCGCGGATTCCGCATCGCGCAGACGGTCTCCGCGGCCGGCATGGCCCTCGGCCACGGTCTGCAGGACGCGCAGAAGACCATGGGCATCGTGATGATGGCCCTGGTCATCGCCGACGTGCAGAGCGAGGGCGCCGCGATCCCGGTCTGGGTCAAGATCGCGTGTGCCGTGATGCTCTCGCTGGGCACGTACGCGGGCGGCTGGCGCATCATGCGCACCCTCGGCCGCAAGATCATCGAGCTGGACCCCCCGCAGGGCTTCGCGGCGGAGACCACCGGTGCCTCGATCATGTTCGGTTCGGCGTTCCTCTTCCACGCGCCGATCTCCACCACGCACGTGATCACCTCGGCGATCATGGGTGTGGGCGCCACGAAGCGGGTGAACGCGGTCCGCTGGGGCGTCGCCAAGAACATCATCTTGGGCTGGTTCATCACCATGCCGGCCGCCGCCCTCGTGGCCGCGCTGAGCTTCTGGATCGTGAACCTCGCCTTCGTGAAGTAGCCGTACGGCCGCCCGAGCGGCGGCGGACGAAAGCGGGCCGGCTCCCCCCACCCAGGGGGAGCCGGCCCTTTCGCCTTGCGGTGGCACCGCCATGCAGCACCGCAGGACGTGGGTGTCCGCGGTCGGCTCAGCCGAAGCGGCCCGAGATGTAGTCCTCGGTCGCCTGGACGGACGGGTTGGAGAAGATCCGGTCCGTGTCGTCGATCTCGATGAGCTTGCCGGGCTGGCCGACCGCGGAGAGGTTGAAGAAGGCGGTGCGGTCGGAGACGCGGGCCGCCTGCTGCATGTTGTGCGTCACGATGACGATCGTGAAGCGCTCCTTGAGCTCGCCGATCAGGTCCTCGATGGCAAGGGTGGAGATCGGGTCGAGGGCCGAGCAGGGCTCGTCCATCAGGAGGACCTGCGGTTCGACCGCGATGGCACGGGCGATGCACAGGCGCTGCTGCTGGCCGCCGGAGAGTCCGGAACCGGGCTTGTTCAGGCGGTCCTTGACCTCGTTCCACAGGTTGGCGCCCTGCAGGGACTTCTCGACGATCTCGGACAGCTCGGACTTCCGGAAGGATCCGTTGAGCCGCAGGCCCGCCGCCACGTTGTCGAAGATCGACATGGTGGGGAAGGGGTTCGGGCGCTGGAAGACCATGCCGACCGTGCGGCGGACCGCGACCGGGTCCACGCCGGCGCCGTAGAGGTTCTCGTCGTCCAGGAGGACCTTGCCCTCGACGCGGCCACCGGGGGTGACCTCGTGCATGCGGTTCAAAGTGCGCAGGAAGGTGGACTTGCCGCAGCCGGACGGGCCGATGAAGGCGGTCACGGAGCGGGGCTCCACAGTCATCGAGATGTCGTCGATGGCCTTGTGGGTGCCGTAGAAGGCGGACAGTCCGCTGACGTCGATTCGCTTCGCCATGGTGGTCACTTCGCTTTCGTACAGTCGCGTCAGCGACCGGTCTTCGGGGCCTTCCAGCGGGCGATGCCGCGGGCCACCAGATTGAGGATCATGACGAAGGCGATCAGGACGAGCGCTGCGCCCCATGCCCGGTCGTAGGACGCGTCACTGCCGACCTTGTACTGCTCCCAGATGTACAGGGGGAGCGAGGACTGGGCACCTTCGAAGGGGTTGTTGTTGATCAGCTGGGAGCCGAAGACCAGCAGCATGATCGGAGCGGTCTCACCGGCGATGCGGGCCACTGCCAGCATGACACCGGTCGAGATCCCGCCGATGGCGGTCGGGAGCACGACCTTCAGGATCATGCGCCACTTCGGCACGCCGAGGGCCAGGGCGGCCTCGCGCAGCTCGTTCGGGACGAGCTTGAGCATCTCCTCGGTGGAGCGGACCACGACGGGCATCATCAGGATCGACAGCGCCATGGAGCCCGCGAAACCGGAGGGGCCGAAGCCGAGCATCAGGTTCCAGGTCGTCAGGATGAACAGACCCGCGACGATGGAGGGGATGCCGGTCATGACGTCGACGAAGAAGGTCACGGCCTTGGCCAGCGCGCCCCGGCCGTACTCGACCAGGTAGACGGCGGTCAGCAGGCCGATCGGCGCGGAGATCGCGGTGGCCAGGGCGACCTGCTCGATGGTGCCGAGGAGGGCGTGGTAGACGCCGCCGCCCGGCTCGAAGCTGGTCACGCCGTTCATCGAGTGGCCGAGGAAGTCCCCGTCGAGGACCTTCATGCCGCGGCTGATGGTGGTCCACAGCAGCGAGAGCAGTGGGACGACGGCGAGGACGAAGCAGACCCAGACCACGGAGGTCGCGACCCGGTCCTTGGCCTGACGGCGGTTCTCGATCACCGAGCTGGCCGTGTACGTGACGACCACGAAGAGGATGGCCGCGAGCAGACCCCACTGGATCTTGCTGTGGAGGCCGGCGACGGCGCCGATGCCGCAGCCGAGGGCGATCGAGAGGACCGCGATGGCGGCCGGGGCCCAGCGGGGCAGGCTGCCCTGCGTCAGGCTGGTGGGGGCGACGGACTTGCGGGCCCCAGAGGGGCGCGGGTCCTGGAGTGCGTGGCTCATCAGGCGTTCGCCCCCGAGAAGTCCTTGCGACGGGCGATGATCAGCCGGGCGGCGCCGTTGACCAGCAGGGTGAGCAGGAAGAGCACGAGACCGGAGGCGATCAGGGCGTCGCGGCCGAACTCGTTGGCCTCGTCGAACTTCGCGGCGATGTTCTGCGCGAACGTGCCGCCGCCCGGGTCCAGGATGTGGCCGGAGATCAGGAAGCTGGGGGAGAGGACGGTCGCGACGGCCATGGTCTCGCCCAGCGCGCGGCCGAGGCCGAGCATCGAGGCGGAGATCACTCCGGAGCGGCCGAAGGGCAGTACCGATATGCGGATGACTTCCCAGCGGGTCGCGCCGAGGGCCAGGGCGGCCTCCTCGTTCATGCGCGGGACCTGCAGGAAGACCTCGCGGCTGACGCTGGTCACGATCGGGAGGATCATGATCGCGAGCAGGATGCCGACGGTGAAGAGCGAGCGCGCGACACCGACCTGGGTCTTGTCGAAGACGTAGGTCCAGCCCATGTACTCGTCGAGCCACAGGTTCAGGCCGGCCAGCTGCGGGACCAGGAAGAGGGCGCCCCAGATGCCGTAGATGATCGACGGCACGGCGGCCAGCAGGTCGACCACGTAGGCGAGGGGGGAGGCCAGCTTGCGCGGCGCGTAGTGCGAGATGAAGAGGGCGATGCCGACGGCGATCGGAACCGCGATGGCCATCGCGATGATCGAGCTGACGACGGTGCCGAAGAGCAGGACGGCGATGCCGAAGACGGGGGGCTTGGCCGACGCGTTCCAGTCGAACGTGGTGAGGAAGTTGCCCTCGTTGTCGGCCAGGGCGATCGAAGCGCGGTAGGTGAGAAAGACGGCGATCGACGCCATGATCACCAGGAGCAGGATGCCGGATCCCTTGGAGAGGCCGGCGAAGATCTTGTCACCGGCGCGGCCGGTGGACCTTCCGCTCTTGGAGACCGGCGGAGCCGGGTCTATCTGGGTGGGTGTGGTGGTAGCCATGATCTTTCCGGTCTGGATGGGGGGCAGGCCCCCTGGCGGCGGTGCACCGGATCCCCTGGGTGGAGGGGAGGGTCCCCGGGGCCGGTCCGCCCCCCGGACGGGGGGAGCGGACCGGTGGTCCCGGGGGTCAGGATCAGCCGAGCGTCGCGATGACTTCGCGGACCTTGGCGTTGATCTCGGCCGGGATCGGGGCGTAGCCGTTCTCGGCCAGGACCTTCTGGCCCGCGTCGGACGCGGCGTAGTTCAGGAAGGACTTCACGGTCGGGAGCGTCTCGGCCTTGTTGCCCTTGTCGCAGACGACCTCGTAGGTCACCAGGACGATCGGGTAGGCGCCCTCGGCCTTGGTGGCGTAGTCGAGCTTGAGCGCCAGGTCGGAGCCGGTGCCGGAGATCTTGGCGGCGGCGATGGCCTTGGAGGCGTTCTCGCCGGTGGCCTTCACCGCAGTGGCGGCGCCCGTGTTCACGTCCACGGTCTTGATGCTCTGCGAGGAGGCGTAGGAGAGCTCGAAGTAGCCGATCGCGCCGTCGACGGCCTTGACCTGGGAGGCGACACCGGAGGAGCCGGAGGCGGCCTGGCCACCGGGGGCCGGCCACTTCTTCGCGGCCTCGTACGTCCAGGCCTCGGGAGCGGCGGCCTTGAGGTACTTGCCCAGGTTCTCGGTGGTGCCCGAGTCCTCGGAGCGGTGGAACGCCTGGATCGCGGTGGAGGGGAGCGTGACGCCGGGGTTCAGCTTCTTGATCGCCTCGTCGTCCCACTTCTTGATCTTGTCGTTGAAGATGTTGGCGATCGTGGTGGCGTCGAGGGTCAGCTTGTCCACGCCGGCGACGTTGAAGCCGAGGGCGATCGGGCCGCCGACCATCGGCAGGTCGATGCCCTGGCCGCCGGTGCAGATCTTCTTCGACTCCTCGACGGCGTCGGGCTTCAGCGCGGAGTCCGAACCGGCGAAGCCGACGGTGCCCTGGTTGAAGGCGACGATGCCCTCACCGGAGGAGGACGACTTGTAGTTCACCTCGACGCCGGAGCAGGCCGCCATGTAGTTCTTGATCCACAGGTCGACCGCGTTCTTCTGCGCGGAGGAGCCGGAGGCGAGGAGCTTGCCCTTGGCGCCCTCGCACTTGATGTCGCTCGGGGCGGCGGACGGCTTGCCGGAGGCGGTCCCGTCGGTCTTCGTGTTGTCGTCCGAGCCGCACGCCGTGAGGACCAGGGCACCGGACACGACGAGGGCCCCGAGGGCGGAGGCGCGGAGCCGGGTCTTGCGCTGAAGCTTCACTTTCGGGTGTTTCCTTCCAGAAGCCGCCGGCCGCTTTCGGTCATCGGGGCGGCGTGCGAAGAGGACTACGTCGGTTGCCCGGAGGAGCCGCTCGCCTCGGCGGCGACTCGCCCTTGCGTCTATGAAGTTAGGCAGATCAGGTGAAGCGGCCGACCGGGGTAAGTGAACGGATGGTGAACCGTGGCGGGCGGGGTGGTGAGGTGCCGCGGGGCGCGCGGTGGGCGTCATCTTCCGTTATCCCGCCGTTACCGTCGCGTGACAGCCGCCGCCGTCGGTGCGGGGCCGTCGCCGGGGGCCTGCCCCCGGGCCCCCGCACCTCAAACGCCGGAGGGGCGGGAGGGTCGCCTCACACGCCGGCGGGGCGGGGTGCGGCCGGGTGGGAATCGGCCAGTCTCCAGATGTGGTGGAACGTGGCGCGGGAGGCTTCGACCTCGTGGCGCTGGTCCGCGTGCAGGACGCCCAGGGCGTAGGCCGTGGCGGGTGCGATGCGCGGGGTGCGGGCAGCCGTGGACGAGGCGGCGGCGGCCTCGGCGGCGTCCCGGTGGCGGTCCAGGGCCTCGCCCGCGGCGGCCAGCCGGGCGACGTCCTCGCCCAGCGCCTCGCGTGCGTAGCGGTGGACCCGCAGGAGGCGGCGCACCTCGTTCCACGGTCCGTCGTGGTCCGCGTTGTACGGGTGGGAGGGGCGCGGGGACGGGAGCGAGGCCACGGCCGTGGACAGGCGGGATTCGGCCACCGCCGCCAGCGGGCTCAGGACGTCGCCCGCCGGGCCCCGGGCCGCGATCGGCTCCAGCGGGACCTCGGAGGCCAGTACCGCCACCGCGTCGGCGACCGCGTGGAAGCGGGAGGAGCCCAGCGCGTGGAGGGTCGCCGAGTGGGCCCGGGTGCGCGAGAGGGTCAGCTGGCGCTCCAGCAGGGCGCCCGCGCGCGCCGAACCCACGGCCAAGGAGCCGGCGCCGGCGCGCGGGGCCGGGGCCGGGGGTTCGGGGGTTCCGGTGAGCCGGTGCAGGGCGTCCATCAGCCGGGCCAGCCGGGCGGCGTACGCGTGCTCGTCGGCCAGCGTCGAGGAGAGCCAGAGCAGCTCGGTGCGCAGCGAGTCCGCCCAGGAGGAGTCGGCGACCGGGCGGAAGGTGGCCAGCGAGGCGGAGATCCGGCGCGCGGCCCCCCGCAGGGCGCGCGCCGCCTCGCCGCCTCCGGCGGGCCCGGCGGGGGCGCCCTCGTCGTGCAGGCGCAGCGCGCGCAGGAAGGCGGTGGCCTGCGCGCGCAGGTACGTACCGAGTACGTCGCCCGCCATCAGGTCATGGTTTGGCTGCACGCCGGCGCCTCCGGGCGTCTATGAGCATTTCCTGTACGTGCCGCAGCGGCTGGCCCTCGCCGTCCGTGCTGTGCCGGGTCCATTCGCCGTCCGGGCCCAGGTGCCAGGAGGAGGTGGCGTCGGACATCCCGGTTTCCAGCAGTCGGTCCAGTGCGGCGCGGTGGGCGGGGTCGGCGACCCTGACCAGTGCCTCGATACGGCGGTCGAGGTTGCGGTGCATCATGTCGGCGCTGCCGATGTACACCTCGGGTTCGCCGCCGTTGCCGAAGGCGAAGACCCGGGAGTGCTCCAGGAAGCGGCCGAGGATCGAGCGGACCCGGATGTTGTCCGAGAGCCCGGTGACTCCGGGGCGGATCGCGCAGATGCCGCGGACCCAGATGTCGATGGGCACGCCCGCCTGCGAGGCCCGGTAGAGGGAGTCGATGAGCGCCTCGTCGACGATCGAGTTCATCTTCAGGCGCACGTACGCGGGGCGGCCGGCCCTGTGGTGGGCGGCCTCCTTGTCGATCCGGGAGATCAGGCCGTCGCGCAGCGAGCGCGGGGCGACCAGCAGCCGGCGGTAGGTCTCGCGGCGCGAGTAGCCGGACAGCCGGTTGAAGAGGTCGGAGAGGTCCGCGCCGACCTGGGAGTCGGCGGTGAGCAGGCCGAGGTCCTCGTAGAGCCGTGCCGTCTTGGGGTGGTAGTTGCCGGTGCCGACGTGGGAGTAGCGGCGCAGCGTGTCGCCCTCCTGGCGGACGACGAGCGACAGCTTGCAGTGGGTCTTCAGGCCCACGAGGCCGTAGACGACGTGGCAGCCGGACTCCTCCAGCTTGCGCGCCCACTTGATGTTGGCCTGCTCGTCGAAGCGGGCCTTGATCTCGACGAGTACGAGGACCTGCTTGCCGGATTCCGCGGCGTCGATCAGGGCGTCCACGATCGGGGAGTCGCCGGAGGTCCGGTACAGCGTCTGCTTGATCGCCAGGACGTCCGGGTCCGCGGCGGCCTGCTCCAGGAAGGCCTGTACGGAGGTGGAGAAGGAGTCGTAGGGGTGGTGCAGCAGCACGTCCCGTTCGCGCAGCGCGGCGAAGATGTCCGGCGCGGACGCGGACTCGACCTCGGCGAGGTCGCGGTGCGTGCCGGCGACGAACTTCGGGAACTTCAGCTCGGGCCGGTCCAGCGAGGCGATCCCGAAGAGCGCGGTCAGGTCCAGGGGACCGGGCAGCGGGTACACCTCGGAGGGGTTGACCTTCAGCTCCTGTACGAGGAGGTCCAGGACGCCGGGGTCGATGGACTCTTCGACCTCCAAGCGCACCGGCGGGCCGAAGCGGCGCCGCATGAGCTCCTTCTCCAGGGCCTGGAGGAGGTTCTCGGCGTCGTCCTCCTCGACCTCCAGGTCCTCGTTGCGCGTCACGCGGAACATGTGGTGCGCGAGCACCTCCATGCCGGGGAACAGCTCCTCCAGGTGCGCGGCGATGACGTCCTCCAGCGGGACGTAGCGCTGCGGGGAGGCCTCCAGGAAGCGGGAGAGGAGCGGCGGGACCTTGACGCGGGCGAAGTGGCGGTGGCCGCTCACGGGATTGCGCACGACCACGGCCAGGTTCAGGGACAGCCCGGAGATGTACGGGAACGGGTGCGCGGGGTCCACGGCCAGCGGGGTGAGCACGGGGAAGATCTGGTTGCGGAACAGGGTGAAGAGTCGAGCCTGCTCCTTCTCGGTGAGGTCGGGCCACCGGATGAGGTGGACGCCCTCCTCGGCGAGCTGGGGGGAGATGTCCTGCTGGAAGCAGGCGGCGTGGCGGGCCATGAGCTCGCGCGAGCGGGTCCAGATCAGGTCGAGGACCTCGCGGGGCTGGAGGCCTGAGGCCGAACGGGTGGCGACGCCGGTCGCGATGCGGCGCTTGAGGCCGGCGACGCGGACCATGAAGAACTCGTCGAGGTTGCTCGCGAAGATCGCCAGGAAGTTCGCCCGCTCCAGGAGCGGGGTGGCCGGATCCTCGGCGAGCTCGAGCACCCGCTCGTTGAAGGCGAGCCAGCTGCGCTCCCGGTCGAGGAAGCGGCCCGCGGGCAGTTCCCCGGCGTCCCCGTCCTCGTAGGCGTCCAGGTCCGCGTCGATGTCCGGTTCCAGATCGACGTGAGGGCGGTGGGCCGCTATGGAGCCGAGGCGAGCGTGCGCACCGCTGGCGGCGCGCGAGGCGACGGCTTCCGCGGACGCCGCGGACGCGTGGGACGGCTGCTGCGCGGGGACCTCGGTGGGGCCGGCGCCGGGCTTGTGGCTCATGACTCCATTCTTCCGCGCACGGGGCAGGACCGGCGCGTCGGAAGTGTCGGCGGTCAATCGGAGGCGGGGCTGCATGCGATCAGCTTCGCGAGCGGGCGTTAATGCCCGGTGAATGGCGTGTGGCTTCCCGGATGTGGCTGGTGCACGATCCGTCCCGGGCGGGGCGATCCGTCCCGGGCGGGGGCGGATCCGTCGGGCGGGGCGCGGGGGCCGGGCCCGGCGCGGGGGGCGCCGGGCCGGTGCGACGCCGTCGCGGGGGCGCTGTCCCCGGGTCCCCGCGCCTCGGACGCCGGCGGGGCTGGAATCGGCCGGGGTGCTGCGCCCCGGCTCCCGCGCCTCAGACGCCGGCGGGCGGATTCGGCCGGGGTGCTGCCCCGGGCTGCGCTCCCCAGACGCCGGCGGGCTGGATTCGGCCGGGGGCGTCAGCTTTCCGTGCGGTACATCAGGTCGATCTCGTGGGTGGTGAAGCCGAGGCCCTCGTAGACGGCGAGGGCCGCCGGGTTGTCGGCGTCCACGTAGAGCATGGCGGTGGGCAGGCCGCTCTCCGCCAGGTGGCGCAGGCCGATCGCGGTGAGGGCCTTGCCGAGGCCGCCGCCCTGGGCTCCGGGGCGGACGCCGACGACGTAGACCTCGCCGAGTCGCTGTTCGGCGTGCACCTTCGTCCAGTGGAAGCCGACGAGTTCGCCGTCGCGCTCGGCGAGGAAGAAGCCCTTGGCGTCGAACCAGGGCTGCGCGAGGCGGTCGTCGAGGTCCCGCTGGGTGAGCGAGCCCTGCTCGGGGTGGTGGGCGAACGCGGCGGCGTTGGCGGCCAGCCAGGCGGTGTCGTCGGCGCCGGGCACGAAGGTCCGTACGGTGACGCCGGGCGGCAGGACCGGCTCGGGCAGCGGGGCGGAGTCCGCGCCGAGCGGGCGGCGCAGCTGGCGCAGTTCGCGGAACAGGGTCAGGCCGAGGACCTGCGCGAGGTGGCGGGCCGCGGACTTGCCGCCGTGCGCCCACACCCGGATCCGCTTGCCGGAGGCGGCCAGCAGGGCGCTGCCCAGCGCCCGGCCGTGTCCGCGCCCGCGCATCGAGGGGTGTACGACGAGTTCGGCGGCGGGGGCCTCCACCGGGTCGGTGTCCTCCAGTTGACCGTATCCGGCGAGGCGGCCCTTCTCGGTGAGCAGGAAGTGGCGGATCCCCTCGCGCGGGCCGCCGCGCAGCTGGAGGCGGCCCTGCTCGGACACGGCGGTGGTGCCGTCGCTGCGGGCCGCTTCGCCGATCAGGGCGAGGACGGAGTCGGCCTGTTCCTGCGTCAGTTCGTCGAGGGTCTCGATCCGGCGTCCCGGCTCCAGGGCCGCTGCTGCGTCGTCAGTCATGGGTCGAGCCTACGACCACGGCGGGGGCCTGTCCGGGTACGGGCGCGGCGGCATCGCGCGAGCGGCCGCGACGGGCTCCGGTCGCTCGCGTGTAACCAGCTCGATACCCGGTACCCCCTGTCGCGCTACGCGCGTTGACTCTAGGCTTCGGCAGACCTCCCAAGATGTATCGCTGTCCGCAAAGGGGACTAAATGTCAGCGACGCCACAACGGCACCGCCGAGCCCGCCGGTTGACCCTCACCGCCCTCGCCGTCACGACGGCGGCCGGTGCGGTGGTCGCCGCCGCCCTTCCGGCCGGAGCCGCGAGTGGTGGCGGTGGCGGCCGGGACCACGGCCGCACCGTCGACGTACAGATGCTGTCGTTCAACGACCTGCACGGCACGCTGGAGCCCCCGCAGGGCTCCTCGGGCACCGTGAGCGAGCGTCAGGCCGACGGCACCACCAAAGCCATACCCGCGGGCGGGGTCGAGTACCTGGCGACCGGCCTGCGCGAGGCCCGCAAGGGCCACCCGTACTCCGTCACCGCGGCGGCCGGCGACATGATCGGCGCCAGTCCGATGGTGTCCGGCCTGTTCCACGACGAGCCGACCGTCGAGGCGCTCAACGACCTCGGGCTGGACGTCAGCAGCGTCGGCAACCACGAGTTCGACGAGGGCAAGGCCGAGCTGCGCCGCATGCAGTACGGCGGCTGCCACGAGGTCGAGGGCTGCTTCGAGTACGGCAAGACCTTCGAGGGCGCGGACTTCAAGTACCTCGCGGCGAACGTCGTCGAGGACAAGACGAAGCGTCCGATGATGAGCCCCACCTTCGTGTGGAAGAAGGGGGACGTGAAGATCGGCTTCATCGGCGTCACCCTGGAGGGCACTCCCGACGTCGTGACCGCCGAGGGCGTCAAGGGCCTCAGCTTCGGCGACGAGGTCGAGACGATCAACAAGTACGCCGAGCAGCTGAACAAGCAGGGCGTGAAGTCGATCGTGGCCCTGGTCCACGAGGGCGGCCTGCCCGCGAGCGGCGCGTACAACTACGACTGTGACGTGCCCGGCGCCGGCGCCGGCGTCTCCGGTGCCATCGTCGACATCGCGAAGAACGTCTCGCCGAAGGTCGACGCCCTGGTCACCGGCCACACGCACCAGGCGTACGCCTGCAACATCCCCGACCCCGCGGGCAACCCGCGCACGGTCACCTCGGCCGCCTCCTACGGCCGGCTGTTCACGGACACCACCCTCACGTACGACCGCAAGACCAAGGACATCGTCCGTACGCCGGTCCGCTCGCCGAAGCCGGTCCAGAAGGTCGTCAACCGGGACCAGCCCAAGGCCCCGGACCTGACGGCGCTGATCCAGCGCTGGAACGCGCTGGCCGCGCCGATCGCGAGCCGTCCGATGGGCTACATCTCCGGGGACATCCCGGGCCGCGGCTCGGCCGAGTACGAGAAGCCGCTCGGCGACGTGATCGCCGACGCGCAGCTGGAGGCGCTGGCCCCGGCCGCGAAGGGCGGCGCGCAGATCGCCATCATGAACCCGGGCGGCATCCGCGCCGACCTGGCCTTCAAGGCGGCGGGCGCCGAGGGCGACGGTGTGGTGACCTACGGGGAGTCGTACACGGTCCAGCCGTTCACCAACATGATGAACGTCGTCGACCTGACCGGCGCCCAGTTGGTCACCGCGCTCCAGCAGCAGGTCAGCGGTCCGGTCAACGGCCCGAGCCCGAAGATCCTGCAGATCTCCAAGGGCCTGACCTACACCCTGGACACCACCAAGGCGGGCGCCGAGCGCATCGTCGTGGACTCGGTGAAGCTGAACGGTGCGGCGATCGACCCCGCCAAGACCTACCGGGTCGCGATGAACGAGTTCCTCGCGGGCGGCGGTGACGGCTTCACCGTGCTGAAGGAGCACAAGAACAAGCTGGTCGGCGCGTCCGACCTGGACTGCTTCAACGCCTACCTGACCGCGCACTCCTCGGCGGCCGCGCCGCTGGCGCCGCCGGCGGCGGACCGGATCACGGTCGTCAAGTAACACCCTTTTCCCCTGGGGGCGGCGGGCCATCGGCCCGCCGCCCCTTCGGCGTTCACACGAGGGTGGTCAGGAAGGCGCGGACCGCCCGGGCGAAGCCCTCCGGGTCCTGGGAGGGCACGAAGTGCTCGGTGTCGAGGGCGGCGTACGAGGTCCCGGGGCGGCGGGCGACCATCGCCTCGGCCTGCTCCCGGGGGAGGACCTCGCTGCGCAGCCCGTGGATGAGGAGAGCCGGGCAGTCGCTGGCGAGCCAGACGTCCCAGCGCGAGCCTTCGCCCGCGGCGAGGGTGGCCAGGGTGGCCTGCGGGTCGAAGGGGAGGCGCCAGCCGTGCCCGCCGGGCAGCGGGCGCAGGCTCTGGGCGTAGGCGGGGCCCAGCGTGGGGCCGAGGGCGGCGAGCAGCTCCTCGCGGGTGGGCGCGGTGTACGGCAGGCCGTGCAGGAAGTCCCACGGGCCCGGGCTCGCGAGGGCCTGGGGCGGGGATTCCACGGGGGCGTCGACGTTGACCAGGGCGCCGACCAGGTCGGGCCGGGCGGCGGCGAGGTGGTAGGCGTTGATCCCGCCGAGGGAGAAGCCGAGGACGGGCACCGGGCCGCCGGGGGCGAGGTGTTCCAGGAGGGCGGCGGCGTCGCGGACGTAGCCCTCGCGGCCGTACTCGGGGGCGGGGTCGGAGTCGCCGTGGCCGCGCTGGTCGGGGGCGACGACCCGCCACGCGTCGCCGAGGGCGGTGGCCAGGCCGATGAAGTGCGCGCCCTCGGAGAGGCCGCCGTGGAGGGCGAGGAGCGGGCGGCCGGGGCCGCCGAAGTCCAGGTAGGACAGGGTGCGGTCGTCGATCTTCAGCTCGTGGCGCATGGCGGTGCTCTCCCCTGGGTGCGGTCGTGAGTGCGGTCGTCGGTGCGGTCGGTGGGCCGGTCATCAGCCTGCCACCGGTTGGGCAACCGCGCAATACGTTTGTGTAGGGCGCTTGCCCAAAAGGCTGCGCACGGCCCGCCCGCTCCACCACTGCCCGTCCCTCGCCCGCATCCCTCGCCCGCACCGGGGCGCGGATACGATCCGGACATGGGAAATCGCGAGGACCTGCTGGCCGGAGCCCGGCGCTGCCTGGAGGAGAAGGGCTACCTGCGGACCACCGTGCGCGACATCGCGACGGCGTCGAACGTGAGCATGGCCGCGATCGGCTACCACTTCGGCTCGCGTGACGCGCTGCTCAACCAGGCGCTGTTCGCGGCCATGGACGAGTGGGCCGCCGGTTCCGGCCGGCTGGCGGGGCCGGGCGACACGGCGCGGGAGCGCTACGCCGCCACCTGGGACCGCAAGATCCGCGACTTCGCCGACACGCGCTGGCTGTGGACCGCCTCCGTCGAGGCCTTCGTGCACGCGCAGTCCTCGCCGGAGCTGCTCGCGATCCTGGCCGAGGGCCAGCGTCAGAGCCGGCGCATGGTGGCCGCGCACCTGCGGGGGGTGCCCGAGGACGCGGTCGCGGAGGAGGACGTACGGTCCCTCGGGTCGGTGCACCTCGCACTGCTCACCGGCGTGATGGTGCAGTGCCTGACCGACCCGGAGCACGCGCCCGACGGCAGGGAGATCGCCCAAGGACTGCGCGCCCTGGCGGAGTTGCTCGAAAGCTGAAGCCTACCCATGGGTAGTAATGCCGGGCTCCGCGCGCCATAATCCCGCCACCAACGGGTCGGCAAAGGGGCGGGCATGGGCGTGGACACGGGTACGGGTGCGGGGCGCGGCGCGGGGCTGGGGCGGCGGGGATTCCTCGCCGGAGCAGCGGCCGTCGGGGCCGGTGTGGCCTGGGGGGCGGGGGCCGCGACGGCGTCCGCACAGGCGCTGTCGACCCGCGACTGGATGGCCGGGCTCGCCGACTCCACCGCCCTGCAGCGGATGACCATCCCCGGCACCCACGACTCCGGCGCCCGCCAGGGCGGCCTCTACGTCGCCTGCCAGAACACCTCCATCGCCGAGCAGCTCGACTCCGGGATCCGCTTCCTCGACGTCCGCTGCCGGGTGACCGGCGGATCCTTCGCCATCCACCACGGCGCGTTCTTCCAGAACCTCATGTTCGGCGACGTCCTCGCCGCCTGCTGGAACTTCCTCGCCGCACACCCCTCCGAGACCGTCCTGATGCGGCTCAAGCAGGAGTACTCCGAGGAGGGCGACGCCACTTTCCGCGCCGTCTTCGACGACTACCTCGACAACCGGGGCTGGCGTCCGCTGTTCAAGATCGCCGACGCGCTTCCCACCCTCGGGCAGGCCCGCGGGAAGGTGCTCCTGCTCCCCGACAACGGCGGCCTGCCCGGCGGCCTGCGCTACGGCGACGGCAACGTCTTCGACATCCAGGACGATTACATGGCCGAGCCCTTCGCCAAGCGCGGGAAGATCGAGAACCACTTCCGCAAGGCCGTCGCCCAGCCCGGCAGGTTCTTCATGAACTACACCAGCACGTCCGCGGCCCTGCCGCCCCGCTGGAACTCCGACCGGCTCAACCCGCAGGTGCACGCCTTCGTCGACGGCTCGGAGCCGGCCGGCCGCACCGGGCTCGGGATCGTCCCGATGGACTTCCCCAACACCCGCTCCGGCCTCGTCGCCTCACTCATCCGGCACAACTGACGGCTGCGCCGGGGGCGGTGGCGTCGGCGCGCCGGGGATGCGGAGCACCGCCTCCGCGCCCGGGCCGCCGCCGGCCGGCGCCCGCAGTTCGGCCGTGCCGCCCGCGCGCAGCACCGTACGGGCCACGATCGACAGGCCGAGGCCGCTGCCGGGGAGGGCGCGGGCCGAGGGGGAGCGCCAGAACCTCTCGAAGACGTGCGGGAGGTCGTCGGCGGGGATGCCGGGCCCGTGGTCCCGTACGGTCAGCTCGCCCGCCCGCAGCGAGACGGTGACGGCGCCGCCCGGCGGGCTGAACTTCACCGCGTTGTCGAGGACGTTGACCACGGCGCGCTCCAGGGCCGCCGCCTCGCCGCGTACGTACCAGGGCGCCAGGTCCGAGGTGAACTCCAGCTCCGGACCGCGCAGCCGGGCCCGGGACAGCGCGGCGCCCGTGATCTCGTGGAGGGCCACCACGCCGAGGGGGCCGGGCGAGGCCGCGTCCGGGCGGGACAGCTCCTGCAGGTCGCCGATCAGCGAGGCCAGTTCCGTCATCTGGGCCTTGACCGACGCCAGCAGTTCCCTGCGGTCCTCGGGCGGGATGGCCCGGCCGGTCTGCTCGCTGCGCGCGAGCAGTTCGACATTGGTGCGCAGCGAGGTGAGCGGGGTGCGCAGCTCGTGGCCGGCGTCCGCGATCAGCTGGGCCTGGCGCTCCTGCGAGGAGGCGAGCGCGGCCGTCATCGAGTTGAAGGAGCGCGACAGGCGGGCGATCTCGTCGTCGCCCTCGTCGGGGATCCGCACGGTCAGGTCCTCGGTGCGGGCGATGTGCTCGACGGCGCCGGTCAGTTCGTCGACCGGGCGCAGCCCCGTACGGGCCACCCACAGGCCGGCGGCTCCGGCGCCGAGGACACCGACGCCGCAGACGAAGAGGAGGACCCAGGCCAGGGTGGACAGCGGCTCGTCGATGTCGGAGAGGGGCTTGGCCACCGAGATCGCCGCGTTCTGTACGTCCGGCCCGGAGGTCAGCTCCACGGGCTGGGTGTAGATGCGCACGGCGGTGCCGTCCGTGGTCTTCCCGTCGTACAGGATCGCCCCGCGCTGTCTCTTGGCCACCTGGAGGTCGTAGTCGGTGACCGGCAGGGTGTTCTTTCCGTCGACCCAGCAGCGCCCGCCCGTCGGCAGCACGATCTGCACCTGGGCGCTCAGGTTGTTCTCGAAGGGGCCGGGCACCTCCTCCTGGCAGCGGATCCGCTTCAGCGTCTGGTTCGCCTGGGCCCCGGCGTTGGTGGAGCGCAGCGAACTGTTCAGCTGGTCGTTCAGCTGGGTGCGGACCATGAACCAGCTCACACTGGCGACGGCCGTGACGGCCACCGCCACCGCGACCGTGACCAGCAGCGCGAGGCGAGAGCGCAGGGGGAGGGCGCGGAATCCGGCGACCGGGTTCACTCGGGTCCGCTCTCGCCGGCGCGCAGTACGTAACCCACCCCGCGCACGGTGTGCACCACACGGGGTTCGCCCCCGGCCTCGGTCTTGCGGCGCAGGTACATCACGTACACGTCCAGGGAGTTGGAGCTCGGCTCGAAGTCGAAGCCCCACACGGTCTTGAGGATCTGCTCGCGGGTCAGGACCTGGCGCGGGTGCGCGAGGAACATCTCCAGCAGGGTGAACTCCGTCCGGGTCAGCTCCACCGGGCGCCCCGCGCGGGTGACCTCGCGGGTGGCGAGGTCCATGCGCAGGTCGCCGAAGGTCAGGGCGTCGGTGTCCTCGGGGTGGCCGCCCCGGTCGGAGGGGGCGGCGTAGGAGCTGCGGCGCAGCAGCGCGCGGACGCGTGCGAAGAGCTCGTCCAGCTCGAACGGCTTGACCAGGTAGTCGTCGGCGCCGGCGTCGAGTCCGGTGACGCGGTCGCCGACGGTGTCGCGGGCGGTGAGCATGAGGACCGGAGTGGTGCTGCCGGAGGCGCGCAGCCTGCGAGCCGCCGTCAGACCGTCCATCCGGGGCATCTGGATGTCCAGGATGATCAGGTCCGGCGCGTACGAGGCCGCCTTGTCGAGGGCGTCGAGCCCGTCGACGGCGGTCTGCACGCCGTACCCCTCGAAGGCCAGGCTGCGGCGCAGGGCCTCGCGTACGGCCGGTTCGTCGTCGACGACGAGGATGCGCTGCTGGTCGCCTTCGGCGCTCATGTGGGGTCCCCCAGGGTGGTGGTGGTCTTCTACCAGGCTCGCACGGGCGGCCCGGCCTAGTCCGGTGCCCGGGAAGGTGTGCCGACCCGGTGGGCCTTCCCGGGCACAGTGCTAGAAGACGGTTCCGAAGCCGTTGGTGCCGGTGCTGCCCTCGTCGGCGCCGCTGCCGGTGCCGCCCGGGCCGCCCTTGCGGAGGGAGGGCAGGTCGGCCTTGATCGTGTTGACGGGGATGGCGAACCCGAGACCGACGCTGCCCGCGGAGCCGCTGCCGCTGGAGGGGGAGTAGATCGCGGAGGGCATGCCCACGATCTCGCCGCTCAGGTTGACGAGGGCGCCGCCGGAGTTGCCCGGGTTGAGGGAGGCGTCCGTCTGGATGGCCTTGTACGAGGTGGTGTCCGAGCCGGTGTCGCCGTTGAACTGCTTGCCGCCGTAGGAGAAGGGGAAGCCGTCCTGGGGGGACTGCTTCCGCTCCGACTTGGGGACGTTGACCTCGCGGTTCAGCGCGGAGACGATGCCGCTGGTGACCGTGCCGGTGAGGCGGTCGGGGGAGCCGATGGCGACGACCTCGTCGCCGACCTTGACCTTGTCGGAGTCGCCGAGCTTGGCGGGGGTGAGGCCGCCGGCCCCTTCGAGCTTGATGAGGGCGAGGTCCTTGTCCGGGTCCGTGCCGACGGTCCTCGCGGAGTACTTCTTGCCGTCGCTCATCGTCACCTGGATCTTGGTGGCGCCGTCGATGACGTGGTTGTTGGTGACGATCTCGCCGTCGGCGGTGATGACGACGCCGGAGCCGGTGCCCGTGCCGGCGGCGGTGCTGGTGTCGATGCGGACGACGGAGGGGCTGACGTTCTCGGCGACACCGGCGACGGTGCCCGTGTTCGACTGCGAGATGTTGCGGCCGTAGAAGCCGGTGCCGGTGACGGTTCCGCCGTCCAGCAGCTGCTGGACGGCGGCGGCGGTCGCGCCGCCGACGACCGCGGCGGCGAGGGCGACGGCGGTGAGCAGGGCGACCGGGCGCTTGGCCCGGGCGTGGCCCCGGGGGGCGGCCTCGGCGGGCGCGGCCTCGGCGGGCGCGGCCTCGCCCCAGGTGGCCCAGCCGGTGCCGCCGGCCCCGCCGCCGGCGCTCCGCGGGAGGGTCTCGCCGGGGATGACCGGGGGCACGTGCGCCTCGTGCCGGCCCGGGGCCGGGGGGTACGGGGGCGGCGGGGGGAATGCCGCGTCCCGCTCGAGCCGGTCACGACCGCGCTGCCAGTCCTCGCCGAAGGGGGCGGGCTGGGGGCGGCTCTGGGGGTACTCGCCGTACTCGCCGTACTCGCCTTCGCGGCGCAAGTTCTCCGTCATGAGGTGACTGTGTCCGCACTTCATGAGAGCTTCCTGAGTCCACGGTGAGAAGCCCGACAGAACCGTGTATGCCCTATATAAGACCGGACTGGGTCACGCCCCGGCCCGGGCGGCGCCCGGAGGGGGGCGGGCCCGGTTCCGGGAGCGGCGAGATGCGGAGGGGGCGGTTCAGTGGCAGCCGCAGGAGCGGCGGATGACCAGCGCCGAGGGGAACTGCTTCAGGCGTTCGCGGCGGGAGCCGGCCACCCTCAGGGAGTCGTCCAGGACGAGGTCCACCGCCGCCCGGGCCATCGCCGGGCGGTCCGAGGCGATCGTCGTGAGCGGCGGGTCCGTCAGGGCCGCCTCCTTCACGTCGTCGAAGCCGGCGACGGCCAGTTCCCCGGGCACGTCGATGCGGAGCTCGCGCGCGGCCCGCAGCAGGCCGATCGCCTGGTCGTCCGTGGCGCAGAAGATGGCCGGGGGCCGGTCCGGGCCGGCCAGGACCTCCAGGGCGACCTTGTACGCGTCGTAGCGGTTGTACGGGGCCTGGAAGAGCCGGCCCTCCACCGAGCGGCCGGATTCGAGCATCGCCCGGCGCCAGCCCTCGACGTGGTCGGCCACCGGGTCGCCGACCTCCGGCGTGGTCTCGACGCCGCCGAGGCAGGCCACGTACTCGTGGCCGTGCTCCAGCAGGTGCCGGGTGGCGAGCTGCGCGCCGCCGATGTCGTCCGTGACGACCGCGACGTCGTCGATGGCCTCCGGGCGCTCGTGGAGCAGGACGACCCGCGCGTCCCAGGCCTCGATCTCCGAGGCGGCGCGCTCGCTCATGCCCTGGCTGACCAGGATCAGGCCCGATACGCGCATGCCGAGGAAGGCCCGCAGGTAGTGGACCTCGCGCTCGTCGCGGTAGTCGGAGTTGCCGACGAGCACCATCTTCCCGCGCTCGGCGGCGGCCTGTTCGACCGCGTGCGCCATCTCCGCGAAGAACGGCTGGCGGGCGTCGGGAACGATCATGCCTATGAGGTCGGTGCGCCGTGAGGCCATCGCCTGGGCGACCCGGTCCGGGCGGTAGCCCAGCTCCTTGATCGCGGCGAGGACACGCTCGCGCGTGGCCGGGGCAACCGGCCGGGGTCCGTTGTTGATGACGTAGCTCACGACGGCGGTCGAAGTACCCGCAAGTCGTGCCACGTCATCCCGCGTCACCTTGGCCACGCGCGGCAGTCTACGCGGGGTGACCAGCCTCTGGGCAGGGCGTCCCGAGGTGGTCGTTCCCACAGCCTCCCTAGTCCATCCGGGTGAGCGCCGCGGCGGCCTGCGCGGCGGCCTCCGCCGCCGCCTTCGTGGCCGCTTGCGCGGCCGCCTCCGCCGCCGCCCGCTCGACCTTCTCCGGGGTGACGAAGCGGTAGCCGACGTTGCGGACCGTGCCGATCAGGGACTCGTGCTCGGGGCCGAGTTTCGCGCGCAGCCGCCGTACGTGCACGTCGACGGTCCGGGTGCCGCCGAAGTAGTCGTAGCCCCACACCTCCTGCAGCAGCTGGGCACGCGTGAAGACCCGGCCCGGGTGCTGCGCGAGGTACTTGAGCAGCTCGAACTCCTTGAAGGTGAGGTCCAGGACCCGCCCCTTCAGCTTCGCCGAGTACGTCGCCTCGTCGACCGACAGGTCGCCGTTGCGGATCTCCATCGGGGAGTCGTCCGAGCCGAGCTGCTGGCGCCCGGTGGCCAGGCGCAGCCGCGCCTCGACCTCGGCCGGTCCCGCGGTGTCGAGGAGGACGTCGTCGATGCCCCAGTCGGCCGTGACGGCCGCGAGGCCGCCCTCGGTGACGACGAGGATCAGCGGGCAGCCCGGCCCGGTGGAGCGCAGCAGCTGGCACAGCGAGCGCACCTGCGGCAGGTCGCGGCGGCCGTCCACGAGGATCACGTCGGCGCCGGGGGTGTCCACGAGGGCCGGGCCCTCGGCGGGGGCCACCCGCACGTTGTGGAGCAGCAGGCCGAGGGCGGGCAGCACCTCGGTCGAGGGCTGCAGGGCATTGGTCAGGAGCAGGAGGGAGCTCATGCCCCACCACCTGCCCGGGTCGGGCGGTGGTGTGCGTGCGTGTGCGCCTGCACGGTTCGCTGGTCCGTCACGTCGGTTCCTCCTCGGTCCCGTCGAGGACTTTCGCGGCACTGCTTCGTACGACTTGCCTGGTGTCCGCCCGGTCCCCGCGCCCTGAGGTCCGGATGGATACCACTGTTCTCGGTTCGTTCAACGTGTTGAAAGCACAAAAGGACCCGGGGGCTACGTTGCCCGGATCCTCTCGCCAGCAGAATAGCCCACCCGCCCCGGCCGGGCCGAGGCTTCCGAGAAGCCCGCTCTGTGGTGCGCACCACCCGGTGACCTGCTTATGCGCCGGTTTCACCGGATCGGTGGACCGATCGCGGGCCGACCGGGCGCACCCGGGGCGTGCGCGGGCACGCCGGAACCGGGGGCGCGAGGGTTCATGATGGAGGCCGACGGCAGAGCGCCGACGAGAGGAGCGTGCAGTGGCAACCGGAACCATCCGCTACTGGGCGGCGGCGAAGGCCGCGGCCAAGACGGCGGAGGAGCCGTACTCGGCGCGGACACTGGCCGAGGCGCTCGACGCCGTGCGGGAGCGTCACCCCGGGGAGCTGACCCGGGTCCTGCTGCGCTGCTCCTTCCTCGTGAACGAAGAGCCGGTGGGCAAGCGCCCGCACGATCGCGTCGAGCTGACCGAAGGGGGCACCGTCGAGGTGCTCCCGCCGTTCGCGGGCGGGTGAGCGGAGTCCGATGAGCACGCCCGAGGAACAGCAGCGGCAAGAGCCGTACGAGCAGCAGCAAGCGCGGTACCAGGACCAGCAGCCCCCTCAGCCCCAGGAGCAGACCGGGCAGCCGGACCCCTACGGGACCCAGACGTGGCAGTCCTCGACGTGGGACACCTCCTACCAGCCGGTCATGAGCCCGCTCGACGGCGTACCGGCGCAGTACCCGGACCCGTACGCGGCTCCGGCGGAGGTGTGGCCGCAGGAGCCCGCGGCGCAGGCGTACGGGGCGCAGGCGTACGGGGCCGAGGGGTACGGGGCGCAGGCGTACGGGATCGAGGGGTACGGGCCCGAGGGGTACGACGCCGCCGCTCCCGACCCGGGCGCCGCGCCGGCGCCCGCCTACCCGCAGACGGCCGCGCCGGACCACTGGTTCCGCGAGGAGCCCCCGGCCGCCCGGCAGTACGCCGCCGAGCCCCCGGCACCATCGCAGGATCCGGCAGCCGGGCACGGGTGGGGCGGGGACGCGTACGCGCCGATCTCCTACCCCGGCCCGACGGACCCGGCGGGAGCCGGGCAGGTGCGGGAGCCGGCCGTGCCGGAGCACTGGTTCCGCGAGGAGCCCCCGGCCGCCCGGCCGGACGCCGCCCAGCAGTACGCCGCCCGGTCCCAGCCCCCGGAGTGGGCGGATTCGACCGCCTACCTCCCGCCGCAGGCTGCGCCGGACCCGGTGCGGGCAGCGGATGCGGCGCCGGAGCAGGTACCCGGCACGGAGCCCGGGGCACCCGGTCTGCCCGGGACGCCGGGGGCACCCGGGGAGGAGCCCGCCTACTCCCCGCCCACCCTCGCGGGCAACACCCTGCGCGCCGTGGATCCGGCCCAGGCCCGGGCCGAAGGCCGCTCGCCGATCATCGACCCCGGCCCGCAGGCGGCCATACTGACCGCCGCCCTCGGGCTGGTCATCGCGGCGGCCGCGGCCCTGGGCAAGCTCGCGCTGCTCGCGCCCCTCATCGCACTCCAGGGCCTCACCGCGGCCGGCTGGTTCCGGCTGAACGGCATGTGGCCGGCGCGTCAGGGCATCGCACTGGCCTTCGCCGGAGCCGTCGTGGCCGACGTCGCGGTACTCGCGGTGGAGGACGCGTACGGGCCCGGTGCGATCATCGGCACGCTCGGCGCCTGGGTCCTGCTCACGCTGGTGCTCCAGCTGCGCAGCCAGGCGGATCCGGACGAGCGGATCTACGGGCTGATGGCCTCGGTGGCCTCGGCCGCGCTCGCCATCGTCTGCGCCGGCTACCTGGCGGCCGGTCCTGCCGCCGCGAGCGTGGGCGCGGCCGCCGTGGCGGTGGCCGTGTTCGCCCGCGCGCTCCCGCTGCCCACCGTGCCCTCGGTGGGCGTCTCGCTCGCCGCCGCGGCGGGCGGCGGCGTCGCGGTCGGCGGGCTGACGTCCGTCGGTGCGGGCGGTGCGCTGATCGGCCTGGCGGCGGGGGTCTGCGCGCTGATCGGGCTGCGCGTGGCGGCGTACGACTACCCGTCCAAGTTCGTCCACATGACGGCCGGTGTCGCGCTGCCGCTGGCCGCGGCGGCGCCGGCGGTCTACCTGATCGGACGGGTGGTGGGCTGAGGCCCCGCACCCGACTGCCACGCCCCGTGGGCGCCCGGCGTGCGCCCGGCGCCCACCCCGTCGGCATGCTCACGGCAACCAGACGGGCGGTCATGGTCCACTAGAGAGCTCGTTACCGATCGTCTGGGGGTGGGCGCGTGCGCGTCCTGCGTGTCGTTGTGATCATCGGAGTGGTCCTCGGCGGCCTGTTCGTCGGGCTGGACCGCTGGGCGGTCGGCTACGCCGAGAACCGGCTGGCCGACCGGATCCAGGCCCGTCAGGGCCTGCCGGGTGGCGTGGAGGTGGACATCCACGGATTCCCCTTCCTGACGCAGGCCCTCTCCCACGACCTCGACGAGGTGGACCTGAAGGTGGCCGGGCTGGACGTGGCGACCACGGACGGCCGCAAGACGCGCCTGTCCCAACTCGCCGTGACGTTCCGCGGGGTGGAGCTGAACGGCGACTACAGCGGCGGCACCGCCGCGCGTGCCGAGGGCTCGACGCTCATCACGTACGCCGACCTGAGCGCGGCGGCGCAGCCCGGGGTGACGGTCGCCTACGGCGGGGTTCCGGGCAAGGTGAAGGTCGGCGCGAGCGTGGAGCTCCTCGGCAAGACGATCAGCCGCAGCGTGGTGTCGACGATCACGCTCGTCGACGCCAAGGACGCGAAGGGCTCGAAGATCGTCCGGGTGCGCGCGGACGAGGTTCCGGGTGAGGGGCTCCCCGGGATCGAGGGCGCGATCCGCAAGAAGACCGACTTCGACCGGCGTCTCGACGGCGGTCTGCCGTCCGGGGTCCAGCTGACCGCGCTGACCTCCGACGAGGCCGGTGTGCACCTGACGCTGGGCGGTACGGATCTGGCTCTGGCCGGATAGTGAGACGGGTCGGTCCGACCCGCAGATGGCAGGGGCCGCCGCGAGGCCCCGGGGGGCCGCGGCAGAGCCCCGCAGAAGGTGCTGATCCCAGTATTCGGACGATCCTGTCTCGCTATATGACACGGCGGTGACAGGGCGGCCGATTCGTCCCTACGATCCATGGCTATGAAGCATCAGCAGGCGGACCTCACGAAGCGACGGGCAGTAGACCTGTGTCGCGTCGCCGCCATGCTCTGTCGATCCATGTGACGTGTGAGCGCATCCCGCTCCATAGCCGGACGACGGCCTTCCGATTTCCCGTGTGACCACCTATGCCTCCCGCCTTCCTGAAGCCTCCCCGCAACAGGATCCGCAAGGGGCACCTCCCAGCGGTAGCTGGGGGAGCACCCGGAAGCACGCACCCCGCACCACCAGCACCACCCCGCCGCACACTGCCCCGGAGGAGAACACCATGAGCCGCAGCGACGTCCTCGTAGACGCCGACTGGGTCGAGGCCCACCTGAACGACGCGAACGTCGTCATCGTCGAGGTGGACGAGGACACGTCCGCCTACGACAAGAACCACATCACCAACGCCGTGCGGATCGACTGGAAGAGCGACCTCCAGGACCCGGTCCGCCGCGACTTCGTGGACCAGGAGGGCTTCGAGAAGCTCCTCTCCGCCAAGGGCATCTCCAACGACGACACCGTCGTCCTCTACGGCGGCAACAACAACTGGTTCGCGTCCTACGCCTACTGGTACTTCAAGCTCTACGGCCACCAGGACGTCCGCCTGCTCGACGGCGGCCGCAAGAAGTGGGAGCTCGACTCCCGCGACCTGGTCGACGGCACCGAGGTCCCCAACCGCCCGGCCACCCAGTACAAGGCCAAGGCCCAGAACACCTCGATCCGCGCCTTCCGTGACGACGCGGTCGCCGCGATCGGCACGAAGAACCTGGTCGACGTCCGCTCGCCCGACGAGTTCTCCGGCAAGCTGCTCGCGCCGGCGCACCTCCCGCAGGAGCAGTCGCAGCGTCCGGGCCACATCCCGAGCGCCCGCAACATCCCGTGGTCGAAGAACGCCAACGACGACGGCACCTTCAAGTCCGACGAGGAGCTCACCGCCCTCTACGCGGCCGAGCAGGTCGACCTGGCGAAGGACACCATCGCCTACTGCCGCATCGGTGAGCGCTCCGCGCTCACGTGGTTCGTGCTGCACGAGCTCCTGGGCCAGGAGAACGTCAAGAACTACGACGGCTCGTGGACCGAGTACGGCTCGCTGGTCGGCGTGCCGATCGAGCTCGGCGCCAACAAGTAACACCGGGCACGCGACGCCCCGTAGTCATCCCTCTCTAGGACAGGACAGAGAACATGTGTGGAGCACAGATCGGCGGGCCCGACCTCTCGACGCTGAAGCCCGGTGAGACCGCCATCCAGGGCCAGGTCACCAAGGACGGCGAGCCCGTCAGCGGTTACGTCCGCCTGCTGGACTCGACCGGTGAGTTCACCGCGGAGGTCCCGACCTCGGCGACCGGCCAGTTCCGCTTCTACGCGGCCGAGGGCTCCTGGACGCTGCGGGCGCTCGTGCCCGGCGCCCAGGCCGACCGCGCCGTGGTCGTCGCCGAGACCGGCGGCGTGACGGACGTGGCGATCGCGGTCTGAGCACCGCACTCGTGACCGCATGACCGGCCGAAGGGCCGCATCCCCGGGGGTTGGACGCCTCATTTAGCCAGGGTGCGGCCCTTCGTGCCGTTCCGGACCCGTCCGCAGCTGCAGGACCTGCGCGGAAGCGGGGAGCGGCCCTACCCTGGAGGTATGTACGCCCGGCGCCGCCGCGCCTACTTCCTGCTCATGGGCGGATGCCTGTTCCTCTTCGTCTCCGCCTGGTCCTTCGTGCGCCTGCTGTCCGTCGAGGCCGCGGTCGCGCTGTGCGTGGTCGCCATGGTCATCCCGCCGGTCGCCGCGATCGTCGCGAACCGGCGCGGGCCGGACGACCGCTGGTGGGACGACCCCTCGGGCGACGCGAAGTCCGACGAGTGGTGGGACGAACTGGATGGAAAGCGGCACCCCGAGGATTGAAACCCGCTGATATAAAAACGTAATAAGGGTGCGTACAACATCCCCCCGCAGCAAGGTGTCATCTCTGTACGCGGTCAATCGACCCGCGACACCAGTCCTGTGGGGGGACTTCTCTTGGAACACGCACAGACCCATCCCGAGCAGCGGAAAGAGGAGGAGAACACCCCGGAGCAGGGCACTCCGGACGCGGCTCGGTCCGCTCCCGAGACGGCCTCCGCGGCAGCCTCCGAGACGGCGTCGGAGAGCGCCTCCGAGCCCGCCTCCGAGCCCGCTCCCGAGGCAGCTCCCGACGCGTCCCCCGACGCGGCTCCGGAGGTGGCCCCGGCCGCCGCTCCACGCCGCCGTGGCAGCCGCCGTTCGGTCCTCCTGATCGCCGGCGCGGCCGTCCTCGGAGTCCTGGCGGGCACGATCACCGGCTACGCGGTCCAGTACGACCGCGAACCGACGCCGCTCGCGCCGCTGGCCCAGCAGGACCTGGTGTCCCCGAAGGCGCTCGCGCCCGACGACGCCACCACGAACAAGACGATCAACGCCAACCGCTGGCACAAGACGGACGACGACCTCACGAAGCTGCTGATCGAGGCACCGGGCGGCGCGAAGGTCATCGACGCGGCCGGATACGAGACTCTCGACTCTTTCGCGACGACCTTCGAGAGGCCGGACGTGGTTGCCAGCGACCTTGCCCACGACGACTTCCGGCGGGTCGCGGCCTCGATGTGGGAGGAGAACGACCGGATCGCGGAGGTCCGACTGGTGCAGTTCAACGGCTTCGCCGGCGCCGATGAGTACCAGAAGGACCAGGCGTCCTACATGCCGCAGAAGAAGTACGCGGGCAACAGTGGTGTGGCCATCCCGGGTGTGCCGGCAGAGATTGGGCACGTCTGGGTGCACTCGGAGCTCGACGAGAAGCCGGGGTACTACCCGGTGCGCCAGGCCCGGGCCGTCGTCCGTCGCGGCGACGTGGTGGTGCAGGTCTTCTACAACGACAAACGCGGCAGGGACATCTCCGAGAGCGACGTCATCGACCTGGCCAAGCGACAGCTGGAGCGACTGTGACCGAGCCGCAGAACGACATGACCCCGCCTCCGGTTCCGGATACGACGCCCGAGCCTGCGAGGCCCGGGCGCACGGTCAACCGTAAGAAGGCCGGTCTCATCGCCACGGCCCTGACCGTCGCCGTCCTCGCAGGCGGCGGTGTCTGGGCGTCGTCCGTGATCGGGGAAGCCGACCGGACCGCGCCCACCGCCTACTGGGTCCCTGCGGGCGGGCAGCTTCCGAAGGCCGGGGAGGCGGGGGAGGTGCCCTCGAACACCCTCACGGGCAAGCTGCTCCCGGTCCCGAGCGGTTACTCCCTGGGCCCTGACCTCGATGTCCAAGGCAACAATTTCTTCGTCTCCGGAGAGAAGGCCCTCGAAGGCCTCAAGGAAGCACGGCCGGGCCTGTCCGGCTCGGAGCGCAAGAAGCGCGACGACATGCTGACCGGCTTGAAGCTCAAGGGCCTGGCCGGGCGCGGGTACACCGGACGCCAAGGCGACCTGGTGGTGGAGGTCCGCATCATGCAGGCCGACCCGAAGACGCTGGGGACGTTCTCCGAGGTCTCGAAGAAGCTCCTCGAATTCGCCGGCGACGGGCGGGAGGCGCCCAAGGTGGACGGCTTTCCCGACGCCAAGTGCTCGCTGCTGGGCGTAGGGGAGGAGAAGAAGGAGATGATCGACTCGCTGTACTGCGTGGCGGTCGAGGGCGACGTGATGGTCAACTTCCGCGCGTACGGGCGCATGCCCTTCCCCACCTCCGACGCAGTCGGCTTCTTCAAGGACCAGATGAGCCACCTGAAGACCCCCGGGGAGTCTGTGTGACCGAGCAGAACACCACCGGAGCCGTGCCGGCGCCCCCCGAGGACGCCGTGCCGCAGTCCGCCGTGGCCACGGACACCACGCCCGCGCCCACTCCGGAGCCCTCCGTGCCCGCCCAGGCGACGGCACCCGAGGACGGGATCCAGGACGCACCGCCCGAGCAGGGGACGGCCCCGGCCGACCTCTACGCGGCCCCCGCCGACCCCTTCGCGGCCCCCGCGGCCCCGGAGGTCCCGGCCGCGCCCAAGGACCGCCGCAAGCTGTTCGCCGCTCTGCGCTGGACCGCCGCGGTACTCGTCTTCGCCGCCGTCGGCACGGGTGTCGCGTACGGGGTCAGCCAGCCCGAGCGCACCGACATCCCGGGCCTGTCCACCAAGGCCGACGGCCGTTGGACCTACCCGGCGCTGGCCAAGCCGACGCTGCCGCCGGGCGCCGCCCTGCCGTTCGCCGAGGACAACCCGGACGGCATCCACTACGCGGGCCTCACCGAGCTGCTCCTGCCGGCCCCCACCGGCTCGACCCCCGACTCCGCGCTGAAGCTGGAGAAGGACGGGGTGGTGACGGTCGACACCTTCCTGGAGGAGTACGACGCCACGCCCCGCGAGAAGCTGAAGGAGGCGTTCGGCAATGAGGGGCTGCGTCAGATCGTCGCCCGCGGCTGGACCACCCCGGACGGCACCCGTACCCGTGTTTACCTGCTGCGCTTCCACGCCTCCGGCTTCGTGGACAAGTTCGAGGGCTGCAACTCCGGCGCCAGCCTGAACGGTGTGGCGACCCTCCACGTCGACGAGGAGTGGAGGAAGGCCAAGTCGTCGCAGCGCACCGAGATGGGGGGCGACACCGGCAGTGACAGCGGCTTCCATATCTCGAGTGACGTCGGCCTCTACAAGGAGGGCAAGCCCACGGGCGACGAGCAGACCGCGCTCGCCTGCCTCCAGGCCGGCGACGTCCAGGCCGTCATCCTCCAGACCCGCAAGGGCGAGGTGGCCACCGTGCCCTTCCACCAGACGGTGATCCTCCAGCACCAGCTCCTCGGCTGAGCGCAGAGCCCCCGGTGGCCGTCGTACGGGCTACCTCACAGAGTGCGCCGGTCCCCAGGCCAGTAGGCTTGGGGACCGGCCCCGTAACGCCACTCTCACTCCGAGGAGCACCCCGTGCTTGAGGCAGTCTTCACTTCCCTGCTGGTCCTGGTCGTCGTCGGTGTCATGGCCTTCACCGCACTGGCCGTGAAGAAGCTGTACCAGGGCCAGCGCTGATCTCCTGATCGGCCGCCGCCCGCCCCGGATACCGCAACCCCTCCCACAGATCGCCTGAGCAGCCATTCATGATCCAGATCCCGTCCGACCTGAACCCGAGCCTCGTCCCCCTCGCCTTCCTCCTGGGCAATTGGGAAGGCGCAGGCGTCTTCGACTTCCCCGGTGAGGAGAAGTGCAACTTCGGCCAGGAAGTCGTCTTCAGCCACGACGGCCGGGACTTCCTGGAGTACCACTCGCACTCCTGGGTCCTCGACGCCGAGGGCAACAAGGTGCGGCCGCTGGAGTCCGAGTCCGGCTACTGGCGCATCGACAGCGAACGCCGGGTCGAGATGGTCATGGTCCGCGACCACGGCGTCGTGGAGATCTGGTACGGCGACCTCGCCCCCCAGAAGCCGCAGATCGACCTGGTCACCGACGCGGTGGCCCGTACCGCCACCTCCCGCCCGCACAGCGGCGGCAAGCGGCTCTACGGCTACGTCAAGGGCGACCTGATGTGGGTCGGCGAGAAGACCACCCCCGATGTCGAGCTGCGCCCGTACATGTCGGCCCAGCTCAAGAAGGTCGTCACGCCCGAGGAGGTCGCCGAGATGGCGCGCAACCTCCCGGACATGCCGGACGACGGCATCGCCTTCTTCCGCTGACCGGCTGACCGGCTGGCAGGCTGGCAGGTTGGCAGGTTGATCAGCCGACTCGCCGACCGACGCGCGCGAAAACGTGGACGGGCCCCCGGCCGGCACTGCCGCCGGGGGCCGTCGCGTCCCGCGGCCGCACGCACAGTTGGGGCGGCCCGGGCCGAGGCCTACACTGGCCGGGTGGTGACCACCGACAGCACGGACAGCGCCGAGACCGCGACCGGCGACTGGAAGAGCGACCTGCGCCGGCGCGGATACCGCCTGACCCCGCAGCGCCAGCTCGTGCTGGAAGCCGTCGACGCCCTGGAGCACGCGACCCCGGACGAGATCCTCGTCGAGGTGCGCAAGACGGCCTCCGGCGTGAACATCTCCACGGTCTACCGCACGCTGGAGCTCCTGGAGGAGCTGAAGCTGGTCTCGCACGCCCACCTCGGGCACGGCGCCCCCACCTACCACCTCGCCGACCGGCACCACCACATCCACCTGGTCTGCCGGGACTGCACCGGGGTCATCGAGGCGGACGTGGACGTCGCCGCCGACTTCACGGCCAAGCTCCGTGACACCTTCGGCTTCGAGACCGACATGAAGCACTTCGCGATCTTCGGGCTCTGCGAGAAGTGCGCCGCCGGGCACCGGGAGACGCTCTAGTAGCCGGGCGTTGCGGGCCGCCCTTGGGGCGTGCCCGGATCGGGGTCGTAGGCTGGGTGGCATGACCAGCAGCCCCTTGCTCCATCTCCCCGGCGCCGTCCAGGCCGAAGGCCGCGACGAGGGCGTCGCCGCCCACTACGGCGAGCTGTACGGAGAACAGCGCACCCTCGCCGACGGCCGCGGCTTCGTCGACCTCTCCCACCGCGGGGTCGTCACCGTTACCGGCTCGGACCGGCTGAGCTGGCTCCACCTGCTGATCACTCAGCACGTCACCGAGCTGCCGGCGGGACAGGCCACCGAGGCGCTGATCCTCTCCGCGAACGGGCACATCGAGCACGCGCTCTACCTCGTCGACGACGGAGAGACGACGTGGGCGCACGTCGAGCCCGGCACCCAGGAGGCGCTGATCGCCTACCTGGAGTCGATGAAGTTCTTCTACCGCGTCGAAGTTGCCGACGCCACCGCGGACTTCGCCGTCGTACACCTGCCGGCCGGCTCCATCGCCGAGGTCGCCAAAGAGCACGCCGTACGGGAGACCGCGCACGGCCGCGACATCTTCCTGCCCCGCGCCGAACTGGAGGCCTTCGCCGCCTCGCACGGCCCGGCCGCAGGCCTGCTCGCGTACGAGGCCCTGCGCGTGGAGGCGCACCGGCCGCGGCTCGGCCTGGAGACCGACCACCGCACCATCCCGCACGAGCTGGGCTGGATCGGCACCGCCGTCCACCTGCAGAAGGGCTGCTACCGCGGCCAGGAGACGGTGGCCCGCGTCCACAACCTGGGGAAGCCGCCGCGCCGGCTGGTCTTCCTGCACCTGGACGGCTCCGAGGTGCTGCTCCCGGCCCACGGCACGCCCGTCCGGTTGGCCGCGGACGGTGAGGAGGGCCGCCAGCTGGGCTTCGTGACCACGTCGGTCCGCCACCACGAGCTCGGGCCGATCGCGCTCGCGCTGGTCAAGCGGAACGTTCCGGTGGACGCGCCGCTGCTGGTCGGGAAGACGGCCGCCGCGCAGGAGGTGGTCGTCGCGCCGTAGCGCCCTGGCCCCCGCCCCCCGACGGGCTAGATGTCGATGACGATGGTGAACGGGCCGTGGTTGGTCAGCGAGACGCGCATGTCCGCACCGAACCGGCCCGTCTCCACCGTCGCGCCCAGGGATCGCAGTTGGGCCACGACCTCGTCCACGAGCGGTTCGGCGACCGGTCCGGGCGCGGCCGCGTTCCAGGTGGGTCGCCGGCCCTTGCGGGCGTCTCCGTAGAGGGTGAACTGGGAGATCACCAGCAGCGGCGCGTTCACGTCGCTACAGGACTTCTCGGCCTCCAGGATCCGCACCGACCACAGCTTGCGCGCCAGGAGCGCCGCCTTCTCCGGTGTGTCGTCGTGGGTCACCCCCACCAGGACGCACAGTCCCTCGCCGACGATCTCCCCGACTGTCTCGCCGGCCACCACGACGCTCGCGCCGTCCACCCTCTGCACCACTGCTCGCATACCACCTGTGTACCAGGCGTGCACCCGTCCGGGGCCGATCGGGTGGAGTGGGACTGCACCGGCACCACGGAGAGTGGCACGATGCACGCAGGCGGTGCCCCCAGCACCGGTCGAGGGGACGGACACGAACGCATGAACATCTCTGATACCTCCGCACCTGCACCCGCTTCTGCATCCGCTGCATCCGCCGGGCCCGCCGAGCTCCCGGCGCCGCGCCCGCCCGTGCAGCGGACCGGCGCCGCGGACCCTCCGCCCGTGGTGACCGCCGCGCTCGGCCTGCCGGAGCTGCGCGCGCTGCGCCGCGACGCGCAGCGCGACGAGGCCGACCTCAGCTACGTGCGCCGGCTGCTCCACGGCCGCATCGACATCCTGCGCGCCGAGCTCGCCCGCCGTACGGACCCCGAGACGCCGGTGGTGGACCGGCTCTCGGAGATCCTCGCGGACGCCCCGTCCACCCGCAGCGCCTCCGCCCGGCACGTCACGCTCGGCACCCCGCACAGCGAGGAGTACCGGCTGCTGGCGGCCGAGATGCTGTCGGACGTGGAGCTGTCGGACCTGAGCGCGCGCACGGACGAGGAACTGCACGAGGGAATGGGCCGGTTGGTGCGCTACGAGCAGCAGGTCTCGCGGCGTCGCACGCAGCTGCAGCGCACGGCGGACGACTGCAGTGCGGAGATCACCCGGCGCTACCGCGAGGGCGAGGCCCAGGTGGACGACCTGCTGGCCTGAGCGGACGACCCGCCGGCCGCGCCGGCGACCGCGCGGCCGGGGAAAATCGGGCGACGGGGCAGACCGGGCCGATTAGCGTGGGCCGTTATGAGTGCTGACGTCCGGCCCATCGCCGAATCCGACCTCCCCGCGTGGCTGCGTGCCCAGAACACCGGTTTCCTGTCGACGGAGCCCGGAACGGCCGCAGATGTCGCCCAGCTGGCCGAGCACGTCGACCTGACCCGGACGCTGGGCGGGTTCGACACCGACACCGGCAGGTGCGTGGCGACCTTCCGCTCCTTCCCGCAGGAACTGACCGTGCCGGGCGGAGCCTTCGTACCGTCGAGCGCCGTCACCAACGTGACGGTGCTGCCCACGCACCGCCGCCAGGGTCTGCTGACCCGGATGATGACCGTCGAGCTGGCCGCGGCCAAGGCGCGCGGCGACGTGCTGTCGACGCTGATCGCCGCCGAGTACCCGATCTACGGGCGGTACGGGTTCGGGTCCGCGACCTCGACCTCGGCCTGGGAGATCGACGTGGCGCGCACCGGGCTGGACACCCGCCTGCCGGTGCCCGCGGGGGGCGGCCGGATCGACCTGGTGGACGGGGCCGAAGTGCGGGAGGTGGGCCCGGCGCTGCACGAGCGGCTGCGGGCGGCCACGCCCGGCGTCGTGAACCGCGACGCGCGCTGGTGGCAGGTGGCCACGGGCGTGCGGGAGATGTCGCACCGCCCCTACAAGGCCGCGTTCCACGCCGTGTACCGGACGGAGGACGGCGAGGTGGCCGGCCTGGTCTCCTACTCCACGGACGATCACTGGACCGACGCGAAGGTCCCGTTGAACACGCTGCGGGTGACGCAGCTCCTGGCCGTCACCCCGGACGCGGAGCGGGAGCTGTGGCGGTTCCTGTGCTCCGTGGACTGGGTGCTGAAGGTCCGCACCGGCCTGCGCGCCCCCGACGACCTCGTCACCCGGCTGCTGCCCGACGCGCGCGCGGCCCGGATGGTGACCTCGGCGGACTGGCTGTGGGTCCGGCTCCTGGACGTCGAACGGGCCCTGAGCGCGCGGACGTACGCCGTGCCCGGCATCCTCGTCCTGGAGGTCGCGGACAAGGCCGGGCTGGCGGACGGGCGCTACCGGCTGGACGCGGGCACGGGGGCCTGTGTACGCACGGACGAGCCGGCCGACCTGCGGCTGGACGTCTCCGCCCTGGGGGCCCTGTACCTCGGCGACGAGTCGGCGGTGCGGCTGGGGGCGCTCGGCGAGATCGCCGAGGACCGTGCCGGGGCGCTCGCGCTCGCGGACGCGGTGTTCCGCACGGCCCGTCGGCCCTGGTGCCCGGACGTCTTCTGAGCCCGGCAGACCGGCAGACCGGCAGACCGGTCTGCCGCCCGTCCCGTCCCGTCCGTCCGTCCGTCCGTAGGACCGTACGACCGTAGGACCGTAGGACCGTCATGTCGAAGTGAGATCCCGAGGACTGAGGTACTTGGCAACACTGGTGGAAACCCTGCGCGCGGCCGGCTGCGTCTTCGCGGAGGAGGAGGCGGAGCTGCTGAGCGCCGCCGCCGGGGACGAGGGGCAGCTGGCCGCTCTGGTGGCCCGCCGGGTGGCGGGCGAACCGCTCGAACACGTCGTCGGCTGGGCGGAGTTCTGCGGACTGCGCATGGAGGTGGGCGAGGGGGCCTTCGTACCGCGCCGCCGCAGCGAGTTCCTCGCGCAGGAGGCGGTGGCGCTCGCCCGGCCCGGCGCGGTCGTCGTGGACCTGTGCTGCGGAGTGGGCGCGTTGGGCGCGGCCGTGGCCGCGCAGGTGCCGGGCGCCGAACTGCACGCGGCGGACATCGACCCCGTCGCGCTCGCGTACGCCCGCCGCAATGTGGCCCCTTACGGCGGGCGGGTCTGGGAGGGCGACCTCTACGCCTCCCTCCCCGCGACGCTGCGGGGGCGGGTGGACGTGCTGGTCGTCAACGCCCCGTACGTCCCGACCGCCGAGATCGGACTGCTGCCGGCCGAGGCCCGCGAACACGAACCGGCCGTCTCCCTGGACGGCGGCGCGGACGGCCTGGACATCCACCGCCGGGTGGCGGCGGGGGCCCCGCCCTGGCTGGCCCCGGGCGGCCGGCTCCTGATCGAGACGAGCTCCCGCCAGTCGCCGGTCACGGCGTCGGCGCTGACGGCGGCGGGCCTGTCCGTGCGGGCGGTGACCTCGGAGGAGTACTACGCGACGGTGGTCATCGCGACGGCTGGGTAGCCCGGGCGGACGCCGTCAGACGAGGAACTGGAGGCTCCCGAGGGAGACCAGGACGCCGACGATGGCGAACGCCCACATGACCAGGGTCCCGAGCAGCGCGCCGGTCGCCGCCCAGAGCCCGGTGCGGCGGCCCGAGAGCGTCGCGCCCATCCAGCCGGTCAGCGCCCCGGCCGTGGGCACGCCGCCGATCAGCAGGCCCATGCGCTGGAGCTCCTGCTTCGCGCGGTGGTTGCCCTGCCAGTCGGTGCCGCTCTTGTTCTGCAGCGCGTTCTGCGCGCTGATGTACCACCAGAGCACGGCGGGCACCAGGAGTACGACCGCCAGGGCGAAGAGCCCGACGGGCCGGTACCGTCCGCGCGCGGGGGCCTGGGCGGAGGGGGCCGTCATGCGGGGACGACCTCGACGCCGGCCGCGAGCATCCTCGCGATGATCTGCTGGGCCAGTTCCTCGTGGCATATGGGCAGGTGCATGGGTGTGTCGCCTTTCGTAGTGATCAGGTGGCCGCTGCCCGTGTCCTCGAGCTGCCAGGCGTCCCGGCCGGTGGTCCACATGTCCGCGTACGAGGCGAGGTCGGGCCCGGCGGCGCCGCGGTCCTTCGGGGGCGGTGCGTCCCGCAAGCGGACCGAGGGCAGATATCCGCCCGGCGGGACGCTCCGGAGCCGGGGCCGGTGGCCGTGACGCTGCTCCCACCCCTGCACGTCCAAGGCCGCCGGACCCACCATCCCCTCGACACCCTCCAGACCTCCCAGACCCTCCAGACCCGCCAGGGCCCGTGCCACCTCGTCCGCGGGGTACCCGAACAGGTCGATGTCGCCGAGTGCGACGGGCACCGCCGCCGGAAAGTGCCAGCGCGTCCGGCCGGGCGTCCTCCGTCGGCCCGGCTGCCCGATGAACCGTTTCAGCACCACATTCGCCAAGGTCGGCCCGCCGCCTGGCTCCACCGGCTGGTCCGAGGCGCACGCGTGGGCGGTCACCTCGACATCGCCCCACCGGGCGGCGCAGGCCCACGCGCCATCCGCGACCGCATCCGCGACCCCATCCGTGGGCCCCTCCGCGTCGGCAAGCCCGTCCACGCCCTGGTCCCACCGGACTTCCCCGAGCCCGCCCAAGACCTCGCGCACGGCTTCGCCGCCCATGCCGAAGCGCAGCACCCCCGCGCCCCCCGGCAGGAGCACCCCGATTCCCGGCAGCAGCTCGAACACCCCCCGATCCTCGCGACTGACGCCCCCTCACCGCAACCTCGACAGCTCCCCGACGGCGGTGCGGACGTCCTCGGTGGGAGTTATTGCAAGCGGCTGCTTGCAATAGTTAGCAGGGTGCGGCAGGATCGGGGCATGGCATCGCTCAACGTCGGGAACCTCGGCGAATACCTCCGCGAGCAGCGGCGGCAGGCGCAGCTATCGCTGCGGCAGCTGGCCGACGCGGCGGGGGTGTCGAACCCGTACCTCAGTCAGATCGAGCGCGGGCTGCGCAAGCCGAGCGCGGACATCCTCCAGCAGCTCGCCAAGGCGCTGCGGATCTCCGCCGAGACGCTGTACGTGCAGGCCGGAATCCTGGACGAGCGGGACCGGGACGAGGTGGAGACGAGGGCCGTGATCCTCGCCGATCCGTCGATCAGTGAGCGGCAGAAGCAAGTGCTGCTCCAGATCTACGACTCCTTCCGCAAGGAGAACGCCGCCGAGACCGAGGCAGCCGCCGAGGCGGCCGCCGACGCCGAGGAGAAGAGCGCCGGCTCCACCGCCGACTCTTCCGATGCCGACACGACCCACACGAACTGAGACTGTGATCCGGGAGGACCAGCACATGGCCATCGCCGATGACCTGAAGAAGACCCTCACCGACCCGACCCCGCTCTACTTCGTCGCCGGCACCGCGGACCTCGCCGCGCAGCAGGCCAAGAAGGTGCCCGGGCTCATCGAGCAGCTGCGCGCCGAGGCCCCCGCGCGCATCGAGGCCGTGAAGAACACCGACCCGAAGGTCGTGCAGGAGAAGGCCAAGGAGGCGCAGGAAGCCGTCGCCGCCAAGGTCGTCGAGGTGCTCGGCGCAATCGACCCGAAGAAGCTGGGGGAGACCGCGCAGGACCTGGCGCTGCGCGGGGTCGGCGTGGCCGCCGAGTACGCGGTCAAGGCCAAGGAGGCCTACGACAAGGTCGCCGAGCACGGCGAGCAGGCCGTGCGCGCGTGGCGCGGCGACGTGTCCGAGGAGATCGTCGACATCGCCGTGGTCGTGGAGCCGGAGCCGGCGACGGCGGAGCCCGAGGTGCCGGCGCAGTCGCAGGCGGCCGGTCGGGGCGCGGCTGAGGAGAAGCCCCCGGTGAAGAAGGCGTCCACGCGCAAGGCCGCGGCCAAGAAGGACGTCGCGGAGCCGGTCGAGGAGAGCTGAGAACGCGTGCGGCGGACCGGGCACCCGAGGGGTGTCCGGTCCGTTGTGTTTGCGGAAGGGGCTCTGCCGGTAGCGTGGAGGCAGGCGGCATCCGGCGTGCGAGGCGTGAGAAGGCGGTCAGGCGATGTTGATGAACGGGTTCGACAACGGGGTTCTGCCGTTGCTGGGGTTCGCCATGCTCGGGCTCGCCGTCGTGGCTTTCGTGCTCGCGCTGATGGCGCGCGAGGACGCGTACCGCGCGGCCGACAAGCAGACCAAGACCTTCTGGCTGGTCATCCTCGGAGTCACCGTCCTCGTGGACTTCTTCCTGGGGATGCTCTTCTTGGAGATCGCCGGCCTGGTCGCCAGCATCGTGTTCTTCGTCGACGTGCGGCCCGCCCTCAAGCAGGTCTCGGGCGGCGGACGCGGCCGGCGCAGCGGTGGCAGCAGCAGTGACGGGCCGTACGGGCCGTACAACGGCGGACGCTAGGCCGTCTCTTTCGGATCCTGTCGCCCCGTGCCCCGGCCGGAGCCCCGTGCTCCGGCCTCGGTCCTGCTTTGCGGGCTCCGGGGGGTCGGCTCAGCCCTCGGCGCGGGAGAGCAGGACGACGGCGACGTCGTCCGTGAGCTCGCCGCCGTTGAGTCGCCGGGCCTCCGTCACGGAGGCTTCCAGCAGGCCTTCGCCGCTCAGCCCGTCGTCGAGGTGGCGGTTGATCATCTCGACCATGCCGTCCTGCCCGAGGCGTTCGCGGCCGGGGCCGATCCGGCCCTCGATCAGCCCGTCGGTGTAGAGCATCAGGCTCCACGTGCCGCCCAGCTCGACCTGGCGGCGGGGCCAGCGGGCCCGGGGCAGCAAGCCGAGCGCCGGGCCGCTGTTCTCGTACGGGAGCAGTCGCGCGGGGCGGCCCGGCCTGGAGATCAGCGGCGCCGGATGGCCCGCCAGGCACAGGCCCGCGCGGCGGCCGTCCGGGGCGATGTCCACCGTGCACAGGGTCGCGAAGATCTCCTCGCAGGGGCGCTCGACCTCGAGGACCTCCTGGAGGGTGGCGAGCAGGTCGTCGCCGCACAGGCCGGCCAGGGTCAGCGCGCGCCAGGCGATGCGCAGCTCCACGCCGAGGGCGGCCTCGTCCGGGCCGTGGCCGCAGACGTCGCCGATCATGGCGTGGACGGTCCCGTCGGGGGTGCGGACGGTGTCGTAGAAGTCCCCGCCGAGGAGCGCCCGGCTGCGGCCGGGGCGGTAGCGGGCCGCGAAGCGGAGGTCGGAGCCTTCCAGGAGCGGGTGCGGGAGCAGGCCTCGCTCCAGGCGGGCGTTCTCCTGGGCGCGCAGTTTCGATTCTGCGAGCTTGTACTGGGCGATGTCGGCCCGTTTGCGCTCCACCGCGTAGCGGATGGCCCGGCTGAGCAGGCGCCCGTCGAGCTCGTCGCGGAACAGGAAGTCCTGGGCCCCCACCCGTACGGCCTCCGCGGCGCGCTCCGCGTCCTCCTCGGCGGTGAGGACGAGGACGGCGTGGCGGGGGGCGATGCGCAGGACCTGGCGCAGGGCGCCGAGCGGGTCCGCGCCGTCGGCCGGCCCGGCGGGGCCGTGCGGGAGTGCGAGGTCGAGCAGCACGCAGTGCACGTCCGGGGTGAGCAGGCGGGCGGCCTCGGTGAGGTTGCGGGCGCTGCGCAGCCGGATGCGGTGGCCGTCGGTGTCGAGGATCTCGGGGACGGTGAGGCCGCCGGCGGGGTCGTCCTCGATCACCAGCAGGTTGAGCGCCGACTGGGTGCCCGGACCGCTCTCGGTGGCCGGGATGTCCCTCTGCCGCGGTACGGGTACGGGCATCGTCTCCGGTTCCTTCCCGCCCCCTGGGGGGTCGCTCGTCCGGGCGACCCTAGCGGGCGGGAAGGGCGGAGCGGAATGCCTGGCCTGCGAGGCTTCCGTCATATGCCGTTATCCCGGGGGAAAGCCCGCCCCGCCGAATGACCAACGTCACGGCGCGGGGGGTGTGGCGTCCCTCCCACCGGAACGTCCCGGGTAGGGCGCGGCCGACCGCACCGGGCACCGCCCGTCCGAACCGGGCGCGACCACCAGGGACGGCCGCGGGACGGTCGGCTCCCACCCGTTCCACCCCGGCCCGGCCAGGGACGGCCGCAGGACGGTCGGCTCCCACCCGTTCCACCCCGGCTCGGCCCGGCCGCGGGACGGTCGGCTCCCACCCGTTCCACCCCGGCCCGGCCCGGCCGCTTCATCCGGGTCTGGTCGCTCCGTCCGAGTCCGGACCGGTCCCGCCGACTCGCTCGCCCGGGTCGCGCCCGCCCCGCCGGCGCGCCCCCGGGCAGTACTCCCTACGCGTCCGGCCGGACGACCGCCTTGATCGGCATCGAGCCCGCGCCCGCCATCGTGACGTGGCGCCCGGGGCGGGGGGCGTGGATTATCGCGCCGTCGCCCACATAGAGCCCGACATGGCTCGCGTCGTCGAAGTAGATGATCAGGTCGCCCGGCCGCATGTCCTTGATCGCGACCTTCGGCAGCCGCAGCTGTTCCTGCGAGGTCCGCGGGATCGCCTTGCCCGCCGAGCGCCAGGCCTGCGAGGTCAGGCCGGAGCAGTCGTACGAGCCGGGTCCCACCGCTCCCCACACATACGGCTTGCCGATCTGCGCGGCGGCGAACAGCACGGCCCGCTTGCCCGCGTCGGTGGCCGCCGCGCCCGTGGCGTCCTTCATCGCTCCCGTCGACAGCCAGGCCGTCTGCGCCTTGTACTGCGCTTCCTGCTCCAGCTGGAGCAGCTTGGCCTTCTGCTCGGCCTCCAGCTTGCTCTCGAGCTCCTCGGCCGCCTTGATCTTCTCCTCGACCTGCTTCTTCGAGGTCTCCTGCTTGATCCGGTTGGTCTCCAGCGTCTGCCAGTGCGCGTTCGCGTCCTTCGCGTACTGCTGCAACTCGCCCTGGGTCCGGTTCAGTTCGGAGAGCAGGTCCGAGGTCGCCTTCTCGCCCTGGCGCAGCCGGTCGGAGCCGTCCAGGAACTGGGCCGGGTTGTTGCTCAGGGCCAGCTGGGCGCCCGGCGGCAGCCCGCCCGAGCGGTACTGGGCGCGGGCGGCCGCGCCCGCGCGGCTCTTCAGGCCGGTGATCCGCTCCTGGCCGGCGACGACCTGCTTGGCGATCTCGACGATCTTGGCGGACTGCGTCTTGGTCTCGCCCTCCGCGAGGTTGTAGGCGTCCGTGGCGGCGCCCGCCTCGCGGTAGAGGTCCTCTATTTCCTTGCGGACCTGATCCAGGGACTTGCCCTGCTGGGGTTCGGGTGCCGCGAACGCCGTACCGGCCAGCAGGCCCGGCGCGCTGAGCAGCGCCGTCGCGCAGAGCAGTGTGAGGGCGATCGTTCCCCGTCGCCGTTTCCTCATGGTCCCCCCAGACACTAAATTGATTAATCGTCAGTAACTTGTCATTGCCTTCGGGATGGTGCCACGACTCGATGAAATCCAACACCCTTGTGGATATCCACCCGATGCGTCCCGCTCGCCCCCGTCGTCCCGTTCACCCCGAAGGACTCAACTTCACCCCGAAGGCCTCAACGCTTCCCATCGCACCGTCAGTTCCCCCTGCCGCCACCGAACCGGCCCGTCCGCCAGCGGCCAGTCCGCGGCCAGCGCCCGCGCCGTGCGGATCCAGCGCTGCCGCGCCCCGTACGAGGCGTACGGCGCCGCCGCCGCCCACGCCCGGTCGAAGTCGCGCAGGAACGCGTGCACCGGCTCGCCCGGCACGTTGCGGTGGATCAGGGCCTTCGGCAGCCTCTCCGCCAGGTCCGAGGGGCGCTCCAGGGAGCCCAGCCGGGTAGCGAAGGTCACCGTGCGCGCCCCCTCCGGCCCCAACGCGACCCACACGTGCCGCCGCCCGATCTCGTCGCAGGTCCCCTCCACCAGGAGCCCCTCCGGGGCCAGCCGGGAACGCAGCCGCTCCCACACGGCCTCCACCTGGTCCTCGTCGTACTGGCGCAGCACGTTCGCCGCGCGGATCAGCGCCGGGCGGACCCCGCCCTCCAGCGGCACCTCGAACCCGCCGTGCCGAAAGCTCAGCCCCTCCCGCTCGTAGGGCTTCGCCCCCGCGACCCGCGCGGGTTCGATCTCGATGCCGACCACCCGCACCCGCGGAGCCGCCCGGCGCAGCCGCGCCAGCAGCTCGACCGCGGTCCAGGGGGAGGCCCCGTAGCCGAGGTCCACCGCCACCGGATCGTCCGCGCGCCGCAGCGCCGCCCCGTGCGTCGCCGCGATCCAGCGGTCCATCCGGCGCAGGCGGTTCGGGTTGGTGGTCCCGCGCGTCACCGTGCCGACGGGCCGACGAGGGGGCGGGGTGGAGCGGGAAGCCATGTGCAGAGAGTAAGCGGAGCGCTCCCGCCCGATAAAAATCCGGCAAAACAGCTCGGGAATCCTCACGCCGCCGGAATGCGGGGGACGGCCATCCGGGTTGCACTCCTAGAAGGGCGCCGACCGCGCTCCCCGCGTCATGCCGTCCGAGCGAGAGGAACTGCTCCCTTGAGTCAGTACGTGTCCCGCATCGGCGGCAGCATCGGCGGACGGATCGCCGCGGCCCGCTCCGCCACCCGCCACGAGCCGCCGCGCCTGCGGCTTCCCCCCGGCGTCGGCGGCCACCGCAAGCCCCGCCGCGTCGCCATGCTCAGCGTGCACACCTCTCCGCTGCACCAGCCCGGCACCGGCGACGCCGGCGGGATGAACGTGTACATCGTCGAGCTGGCCAAGCGCCTCGCCGCGATCAACATCGAGGTCGAGATCTTCACCCGGGCCACCACCGGAGGCCTGCCGCCCGTCGTCGAGCTCGCGCCGGGCGTCCTCGTACGGCACGTGGACGCGGGCCCCTACGAAGGCCTCGCCAAGGAGGAGCTGCCGGCCCAGCTGTGCGCCTTCACCCACGGCGTGATGCAGGCCTGGGCCGGCCACCGGCCGGGCTACTACGACCTCGTCCACTCCCATTACTGGCTCTCCGGCCACGTCGGCTGGCTCGCCGCAGAGCGCTGGGGCGTCCCGCTCGTACACGCCATGCACACCATGGCCAAGGTCAAGAACGCGGCGCTCGCCGAGGGCGACACCCCCGAGCCCGCCGCCCGCGTCATCGGCGAGACGCAGATCGTCACCGCCGCCGACCGCCTCATCGCGAACACCGCCGAGGAGGCCGACGAACTGGTCCGCCACTACGACGCCGACCCCGGGAAGGTCGCGGTCGTCCATCCCGGCGTGAACCTCGACCGCTTCACCGTCGCCGACGGCCGGGCCGCCGCCCGGGCCCGCCTCGGACTGCCGCAGGACGCCGTCATCCCGCTCTTCGCGGGCCGCATCCAGCCGCTCAAGGCTCCCGACATCCTCCTGCGGGCCGTCGCCGAGCTGGTGGACCGGGATCCGGCGCTGCGCCGCCGGCTCTTCGTGCCCGTCGTCGGCGGGCCGAGCGGCAGCGGGCTGGCCAAGCCGGAAGGCCTGCAGAAGCTCGCGGCGAAGCTCGGCATCGCGGACCTCGTCCACTTCCACCCGCCGGTGGCCCAGGACGCGCTCGCGGACTGGTTCCGGGCGGCGTCCGTCCTGGTCATGCCCTCGTACAACGAGTCCTTCGGGCTCGTCGCCATAGAGGCCCAGGCCACCGGAACACCCGTACTGGCGGCGGCCGTCGGCGGGCTGCCGGTCGCCGTCAACGACGGTGTGACGGGCATCCTCGTACCGGGGCACGACCCGGTGGACTACGCCCGCGAGCTACGCCGCTTCGTGGACGAGCCCGGGCTCCCGGACGTGATGGGCGCAGCGGCCGCGCGGCACGCGCAGTTCTTCGGCTGGGACACGGCCGCGAGCGGCACGGCCGACGTGTACACCGCGGCGATGCACGAGCACCGCCGTCACGTACGCTCCCACCATGGCTGACGCTGACACCGCCGGGATCATCGAAGCGACGCTGACCGGCGCGGAACTGAGCTGGGAGAGCCCGTCACCGGGCACGTACGTCGTCCAGCTCCCCGGCACCCGCAAGCTGAGCACCACCTGCTCGCTCAAGGTCGGCAAGCACTCCCTGTCGGTCAACGCCTTCGTCATCCGCCATCCGGACGAGAACGAGGCCGGCGTCCACCGCTGGCTGCTGGAGCGCAACCTCAAGCTGTACGGCATGGGCTACGCCGTGGACGCGCTCGGCGACGTCTACCTGACGGCCCGCCTCCCCCTGTCCGTGATCACCCCGGAGGACCTGGACCGACTCCTCGGCACGGTCCTGGAGGCGGCGGACGGAGCCTTCAACACCCTGCTGGAGCTGGGTTTCGCGAGCGCGATCCGGCGGGAGTACGAGTGGCGCGTCTCGCGCGGCGAGTCCACCCGCAACCTCGACGCCTTCAAGAACCTGACGCAGCCGTCGGCCTGAGGCCCGGCCGGAGCCCTGCTCCGGACCCCGGCCCTGGTTCCGGTCCCGGCCCCGCGCCTCAGACGCCGGCGGGGCTGGAGGCGTCGGCGGCCAGGGCCGGCTTCGCCGTGACGGCGGCCCCGGTGGAGCCCCCGGCCTCTCCCGGCCCACCCTCGGGGAGCCCCCGCATCAGCAGCCAGTAGCCCAGCGCGGCCACCGTCCCCAGGACCGCCGTGGAGGCCCACAGCCACCCCGCGCCGAGGTGCTCGATCGCGTAGCCCGCCATCAGCGGGGCCACCAGCGAGGCCACCGCCCAGGACATCGTGTACATGCCCTGGTAGCGGCCCCGCCCGTGCAGCGGGGAGAGCCGGGCCACCAGGCCCATCTGGGTCGGCGAGTTGACGATCTCGGCCAGCGTCCACACGCAGACCGTCAGCGACAGGCTCCACACCGAGCCGCCGAAGGCCGTCAGCCCGAATCCGTACCCGGCGAGCAGCGCCGAGACGACCAGCAGCTTCTGCGGGTCGCGGTGCTCGATGAGCCGCGTGACCGGGATCTGCAGCAGCACGATCAACAGCCCGTTCACGCTGATCACCAAGCCGAAGTCGGCCGTCGAGAAGCCGGCCGCGCCCATCGCGAGCGGCAGTCCGAACGACCCCTGCATGAAGATCAGCGAGATCAGGAACGACAGCCCGACCACACTCATGAAGCGGCCGTCCCGCAGCACCGTCCCCAGCCCGATCTCCGGCTCGGCGGCGGCCTTCTCCGCCTCCGTCCTCACGGGCCGCGACTCCGGCAGCTTGATGAACACGAGCACCGCGCAGAGCAGGGTCAGGGCCGCCTCGCCGAGGAACCCGGCCAGGTAGCTGTACTCGGCGATGAAGCCCGCCACCATCGAGCTGACGGCGAAGCCGAGGTTGATGGCCCAGTAGTTCAGCGCGAAGGCCCGTACCCGGTCCTCGGGGCGCACGATGTCCGCCATCATCGCCTGCACCGCCGGGCGCGAGGCGTTGGAGGTCATGCCGACCAGCGTCGCCACCACCGCGATCGCCGCCGGCTGCTCCATGAAGCCGAGCAGCGCCACCGAGAACGCCGTCGAGGCCTGCGCCGCCACCAGCGTGGGCCGTCGGCCCAGCCGGTCCGTCAGCACGCCCGCGACCAGCGAGGAGACCACACCGCCGAGCCCGTGCAGGGCCACCACGAGTCCCACGAAGGAGGCCGAATAGCCGCGTTCCAGCGTCAGGTACAAGGTCATGAAGGTGGCGACGAAGGCCCCGAGCCGGTTGACCAGCGTGCTCGTCCACAGCCACCAGAACTCCCGCGGCAGCCCCGCCACGCTCTCGCGAGCGGCCCGTCTCAAACTGGCAGCGGACATACGGAATCCCCCCGGCGATGTAAGTGTCCCTCTTGAAGTTCGGACCCTACGGATAGCGGGCCCGCAGAGCCACTGGATTGACGGCAGCCGTCAATCGGAGGCCCCTCCCCGCACCGTCCACACCGCGCGCGGGCCGCCGGGCGCGTCCATTAGGCTCGTACGCATGGCCGACGCACCGTACAAGCTGATCCTCCTCCGCCACGGCGAGAGCGAATGGAACGCGAAGAACCTGTTCACCGGCTGGGTGGACGTCAATCTCAACGAGAAGGGCGAGAAGGAGGCGGTCCGCGGCGGTGAGCTGCTCAAGGACGCCGGCCTGCTCCCCGACGTCGTGCACACCTCGCTCCAGAAGCGCGCGATCCGCACCGCGCAGATGGCGCTCGAGGCCGCCGACCGTCACTGGATCCCGGTCCACCGCTCCTGGCGCCTGAACGAGCGCCACTACGGCGCCCTCCAGGGCAAGGACAAGGCCCAGACCCTCGCCGAGTTCGGCGAGGAGCAGTTCATGCTGTGGCGCCGCTCGTACGACACCCCGCCGCCGGCCCTCGAGGACGGTACGGAGTTCTCGCAGTCCGAGGACCCGCGCTACGCGTCGATCCCGCCGGAGCTGCGGCCGCGCACCGAGTGCCTCAAGGACGTCGTCGTCCGCATGCTCCCGTACTGGTACGACTCGATCGTCCCGGACCTGCTGGACGGCCACACCGTCCTGGTCGCCGCCCACGGCAACTCCCTGCGCGCGCTGGTCAAGCACCTCGACGGGGTCTCCGACGCCGACATCGCGGGCCTGAACATCCCGACCGGCATCCCGCTCGCCTACGAGCTGGACGCCGACTTCAAGCCCCTCAACCCGGGCGGCACCTACCTCGACCCGGCCGCCGCGGCGGCCGCCATCGAGGCCGTCAAGAACCAGGGCAAGAAGAAGTAGGAATAGTGATCATGCCCCCGACCTGCGCACACGGTGCAGATCGGGGGCATTCGTTTGCCCTGGGCCCACTGTGGGCCCTCAGCGTGGGGGACCGTCCGAACCTCGCGCAGGAGTGGAGCGTCAGCACGGCGACCGCCGAGAAGGCGCTGAGGAAGCTGCGCAGCGACGGGCTCGTCAGGGACATCCACGGAATCGGAACCGAGGTCTTGGACCGTCCCGCGCCGATGTCCTCAGGCTCTCAGCGCCAGGACCGAGGACGCCACAGCGGGTCGAGCTGGGGGGCCGGAGAACGGTCCGACTCCCACCAAGCATCGGTGGTGTCGGCGCCGGCGGACGTCGCCCAGGCGCTGGACATCAAGCCCGGCTCGGAGGTGATCCGGCGGCGCCGTGTCTATCGCGACCGGCAGGGCATCGTCGCCCACTCGACGTCGTGGATCCCTGCTCAGTTCGGGAAGGCGATTCCGCAGCTTGCGATGAGCGAGCGGCTGACCGGCGGAACGTCGCTCCAGCTCATCGCGCTGATTACCGGCAAGCCGATCACTCATCGGATCGACACCGTGGCGGCGCGACTACTGACGTCGGAGGACGCGGAACTCTTGGAGCTGGACAGCGCTAAGCCCTCGCGTGAGCCGGTAGTCGTGATGATGGCGAAGTTCGTCAACAGCGCGGGCGATGTCGTGGAGTACGGCGTCGACCTCGGAAGCCCGGGTCGGACGTGGCAGACGGAATCGGAAGTCACCCAGTGACGGCCGCTGGCGGGGCCGTCCGGCCGCTCTGCGTGCTGATGGCTGGGCTGCCCGGCTCAGGGAAGACCACCCTGTCCCGCGTACTGACGGACCGCGGTTTCGTCAGGCTCTGCCCTGATGAGGAGATGTTCCGGCGGCATGGTGGAAGAGGCTGCGCAGGGCGACCTCGCCAACTTCCGGGCCCTGGGGCCGGAGAGCCCTGGCTTCCTGCCCGGCTAGCGAGCGCTGGTGACCCCCGAAGCCCCGGTTTCCGGTCGGATGCCGGGGTTTCGCGTACCCCCTGCTAGTCGCTAGATCCCAGGTCAGTGGCCCTTCAAGTTGCTAGGACTGGGGCTAGACCTAGCGACCCCTGTTGCTAGACCTAGCATCTGTTTCCGGGGCTCTGCGAGCTGGAGAAGCAGCTAGAAGGAGCGGCCTGCGGCCGCCGGCCCTTGGCAGCTCGCTGCGCTCGCGCTCGCCGCTCAGTGGGGCATTGCCGTGTGGGCGACTGGCGGGACGTCATGGGTGTGACGCCCCAGCGTCACTAGGTTCACGTCGAGAGCGTCAGCACTTCTCCTTCCGCGCCTGCTGGATCAGCGGCTCGGCCTCGTCCAGCGTGAAGGTGACCTGCCAGGTCTCGGCCGCCCGGTGCAGGGTGTCGGCGAACTCCTGGTAGCCATGGTCCTGTTGAGCCGCGTCGGCGGCTCGGTTGGTCGCCGTGTTCAGGTACTGCTGGGCGGTCTGGTAGTAGGGGTCAGTCAGATTTGACGGCCGGGGGCGGGCGAGGTGGTCGGTCAGCTGCTGTAGGGAGGCGCAGGCGGACTTGGCAAACTCGCGCGCCGCCACCGTGGCCTTGGAGGGCGTCGAGCTGCAGGCCGCCAGGGAGAGCGTGGACGCCAACAGCAGGGGCAGGGGCAGTGACAGGCGAAGTATCAGCTGACGTCGACTAGTCATGGGTCAATCCTAGTTAGCATGACGGCCTGACCGCCCGGAAATCCGGTGGGCCCGCAGTCACCGTCCCGCCCGGCCCACATCTGGGCCTTGTCTGCTCTGGCCTGCAACGCGGCCATCAACGACGGCACCGCTTCCGCTCACTCTCGCCTCAACGCCCGCGCACCTCGGCGGGCTCGTCACCCGCGACGGTAGAAGCCAGCCACACGATCACATACCAAAACCCCGTGAAGCACCCCAGCGAGGCACCCGCACCGAGCATGCACCCACCCCAATCGGTCCAACTTTCTCGTCGCTAAACAGCGTTCGGTCCAACTTCGGTGGCAATCCGTCCAACTTCGCTGTCACAGGTCACACGTGACGGCCTGGCTGGCCTCGGTGCCCTGGACCTGCGTGCCTCTGGCGTCACGGCTGCCGTGACGCCCGTGACGCTGAGCCTCTTTCCGAGGCGCCGTGGGGCGGTTACCGGTTACCGGTTACAGGCCGCGTGGACGCCGGTTCGCGCTGTTCAGGTCGGGGAGGGGCGGTGCCGTCAGCCGGTAACCGGTAACCGGTAACTGCGTCCGATGTTGTGACCGTTTTGATCTCCCTAGCGTCGCCCGCTGGCAGCCGTATGGAAGAGGCCACCCGGCCGCGTCTGGGTGGCTTCTTCGTCTCGCGGTCGCGCCCAGTGGGGGCATAGCGTCCGCAGGGCCTTCCCCTGGGGACAGCTTTGACCTGCGGTGATGCTCTTAGCCGGGGGTGGGTGCTGCGGACGCTGCGGAAGCTGTCGGACGCTAGCCAATTCTCTTAGCGTCCGCACAATTCGTGCAGGTCAGAGGGTGGTCAGAGTGCCCGGCGGACGCTGCGGACACTGTCTTCTCTCAACTCTCTAGGACGGCAGGTGCTCCACCGGCTAAGAGCTGCTTCGTGAGGGGGAGGTTCGGGGTCCTGCCGCGTGCACTGTTGCCGCCTCTCTCCTGTGGCGACGGCGGCTCTTCAGGTGGCTGCGGCCGTCTTCCCTGAAGAGCCACCTTTGCCCGTGACCGGACTGACCTTCCAAGCGGGCTGGCTGTCTCCACCCCCGCCCTCTTGGAAGGCCTCGCTCCCACGTGGCTGTCCTACTGGGTAGTGGGGTGCCCGCCCCACTACCCAGTAGGACAGCCCACTAGCACCACCCGGGGCCTTCACCAGTCCGTTTCTACTGGGGACCCCACTACCCACTACCCAGTAGGTGCCCAAGTTCGGCGGCGGCGTTCCCGCAGGAACAGACAAGAGGAGCACTCCCGCCCGGCGGCGTGCTCCTCTTGCTTGTTCCGTGACCCGGGATCTCCCTGGGGTAGGACCATGGCCTGCTGCCTTGTCGCTTGTCGCTTGTCGCTTGTCGCTTGTCCCTCAAGCCCTCGTGGCCGTCCGGTGCCGTGCAGTTCAGGCGTGACCTAGGGAAACAGGGACGACAAGCGACAAGCGACAAGACAAGCGACAAGCCGCCACGTGGGAACTGGGAAGGCGGGTTGGTGCCGGCCGGGGCCCCATCCCTGGGCCCTCTCTGGGCCCTGCGAGGGTGACCGAGGGCGACGGACAACGACCAACGATGACAGCTCGGCAGCAGGTCGGCAGGGTGCGCGGGCCTCTGACCAGGGCAGGAAGACGGGCCCGCCAGACCCAGGGCAAGAAGTAAACCGAACCACCGAAAGAGCCCCCTACCTGCTGGTTCTCAGCAGGTAGGGGGCTCTTTGCCGCGAGGGGGCTGTCAAGTCCCGAAATGTAGGGGCATGACGCGATCGCCTGCCGGGCCTTACCTGGGACGACAGGGCCGCGCGACGGCCTTTCACCCCTCATCGGCAAAGGAGAATCCCATGCCGCACATCTTCCGGACGCAGCGTCTCGTGATCGCTACCGCCTCGGTCGCCCTGGCCGCAGCGGGCGCACTGCTGCCCTCCAGCGCATTCGCCGCCCCGGCGACACCGCACACCGGCAAGCCGGCCGCGCCGGCGTCTCAGCGCCCCTGCGAAACGACGTCCACGCCGTGCCCGACCGGGCCGGTCGACGAAAGACCCAACACACCCCCCGAGCCTCTCCCCTCGCCCGCGCCCGCGCCTCAGCCTCCCTGCGACAACACGAGATCCACGCCGTGCGAGACCGGGCCCGTCAACGACAAGCCCAACACGCCCCCGGATGGCTTCGGTGAAGGCTCGGAGGAGCCGAGCGGATTCGGCACGACGTCCGCGGACTTTCCCGGGTGAGTGCGTGGTCGGGCCGGTGGCATGGCGAGCAGCCAAGCCACCGCCTGCGCCGGACCCGGCCGCTATCCGGCTTGCCAAGACGTAACGCCCCCTGCACGCATTGGCCCCCTGGCCGCGGTCTTCCCGCGGGCAGGGGGCTTTGTCGCTCGAGCGGGGGCGTGCTCCGCCCGCGCTGCGAAGGGCCGCGGCCGGCATGGGGCCGGGCGGGCCCTTCGGGTGGAACGGGTCGGGCGGGGGGCGGTCAGCCGCCGCACTGGCAGGGGGCGCCTGACTGGCAGCCGCAGCCGCAGCCCGAGCCGCAGCCGCAGGCCGCGAGCAGCGGGAGGCGCAGCCCTTCCGGGGGCTGCGCTTCCTGCTCCGGGGTGATGGGGACGGGGGAATCGGGCATGGATCCTCCTCGTAGGCGTTGTGCCTTCGCCCTCATTGATGCCCAGCCGGACCGCCGCGTCAACGGCGCATTGGGGGCTCGTTGTTGACGCCTACCGGCCGGGCGCGCGATGCGCCCGGGCCGGGAGCGTCAGACGCCCTCGACCTGTGTCGGCGGCTGGAGCTCGTCCGCGTGCTCGCCCGTCACCAGGTAGACGACGCGCTTGGCGACCGACACCGCGTGGTCCGCGAAGCGCTCGTAGTAGCGGCCCAGCAGCGTCACGTCGACGGCGGTCTCGATGCCGTGCTTCCAGCGGTCGTCCATCAGGTGCTGGAACAGCGTGCGGTGCAGCTGGTCCATCTCGTCGTCGTCCTGCTCCAGCTGGAGCGCCAGGTCTACGTCCTTCGTGATGATGACCTCGGCGGCCTTCGCCATCAGGCGCTGCGCCAGCTGCCCCATCTCCAGGATGGTGGCGTGCAGGTCGCGCGGGACGGCCGTGTCCGGGAAGCGCAGCCGGGCGAGCTTGGCCACGTGCTGGGCCAGGTCGCCGGAGCGCTCCAGGTCCGCGCTCATGCGCAGCGAGGTGACGACGATGCGCAGGTCGGTCGCGACCGGCTGCTGGCGGGCGAGCAGCGCGATGGCGCGTGCCTCCAGGTCGTGCTGGAGGTCGTCGACCTTCTGGTCCGCTGCGATGACGCTCTCGGCGAGCTTCAGGTCGGCGTCGAGCATGGAGGTCGTGGCCCGCCCGATGGCGGAACCGACCAGCCGGGCCATTTCGACCAGGCCTTCTCCGATCGAGTCCAGTTCCTCGTGGTACGCGTCACGCATGGGTGTCCCTCTCTGCCTACTGCCTACTGCTCGCTGATGCCCGGGGCCGGGCCGGGGCGGCCTCCTGCCCCACGTTGACACGGTGACCCCCGAACGCGACCGACTCCGGCACCACAAGTGAATCAACCCCGTCGCCAGGGTGAACTCTGGGCGACGACTGTTCGAGGTGCCACCCGAACGGCTGTGGAAGTGTCGTCCGGCCTGCTTAACCTGGAGTCATGGACGTGAACGCGGCGGTCGCCGCAGCTGCAGCGATCGCCGGTCTTTGTACCGGTGTGATCGCGATGCTGGCGTTCCGCTGGAGCGAGCGCGACCAAGCCCGCCCCACCCGGAGCTCCATGCGCCCCGATATCAACGCGGTGCTCCCGCCGGGAGTGGACACCGTCCTCTCCGTACTGCGCTCCTCCGCCGTCGTCCTCGACGAGGGGGACGCGGTCGTCAAGGCCAGCTCGGCGGCATATGCCCTCGGTCTGGTCCGCGGCGGCAAGCTGGCCGTGGAGCCCATGCTCCACATGGCCCGCGACACCCGCCGCGACGGGGAGATACGACAGGTGGAGCTGGACCTGCCCCGGCGCGGCACCGGCCGCGGCGAGGCCCTAGCCGTCTCGGCGCGCGTGGCCCCGCTCGGCTCGCGCCTGGTGCTCCTCCTGGTCGAGGACCTCACCGAGGCGCGCCGCATCGAGGCCGTCCGCCGCGACTTCGTCGCCAACGTCTCGCACGAGCTCAAGACCCCGGTCGGAGCGATCTCCCTGCTGTCCGAGGCCGTCATGGACGCCTCGGACGACCCCGAGGCCGTCCACCGCTTCGCCGGCCGCATGCAGATCGAGGCCACCCGCCTGATCAACCTCGTACAGGAACTCATAGACCTCTCCCGGGTGCAGAACGACGACCCGCTGGAGGACGCCGAGCCCGTACGGGTGGACACGCTCGTGGCCGAGGCCATAGACCGCTGCCGCCACACCGCGTCCGCGAAGCAGATCACCATGGCCGCCGGCGGCACCGCCGACCTGCGGGTATGGGGGAACCGGGGACAGCTCGCGGCCGCCCTCGGGAACCTCGTCGAGAACGCCGTCAACTACAGTCCGGCCCGCACCCGCGTCGGCATCGCCGCGCGCCGGGTCACCGCGCCGGGTGGAGACTTGATCGAGATAGCCGTGACCGACCAGGGCATCGGCATCCCGGAAAAGGACCGCGAGCGCATCTTCGAACGCTTCTACCGCGTCGACCCGGCCCGCTCCCGCGCCACGGGAGGAACCGGTCTGGGCCTCGCGATCGTGAAGCACGTAGCGGCTTCGCACGGCGGGGAGGTGTCGGTATGGAGCTCGGAGGGCCAGGGCTCCACGTTCACCCTGCGACTCCCCGAAGCGGCCGCGCCGGTCCCCGCGCCGGCACCCCGCGCTCACCCGACCCCTGCCTGACCCGTCAACCGCACCAGCCATTCCTGCCCCGGAGGTCCTTCCGTGACCCGAGTGCTCGTCGTCGAGGATGAGGAATCCTTCAGCGACGCCCTGTCCTACATGCTCCGCAAGGAGGGCTTCGAGGTCGCGATCGCCGCGACGGGGCCCGACGGGCTCGACGAGTTCGAGCGCAACGGCGCCGACCTCGTCCTCCTCGACCTGATGCTGCCCGGCCTGCCCGGCACGGAGGTGTGCCGACAGCTGCGCGGTCGCTCCAACGTCCCCGTGATCATGGTCACCGCCAAGGACAGCGAGATCGACAAGGTCGTCGGACTGGAGATAGGAGCCGACGACTACGTCACGAAGCCGTTCTCCTCGCGGGAGCTCGTCGCCCGCATCCGCGCGGTCCTGCGCCGCCGCGGCGAGCCGGAGGAGGTCACCCCGGCGGCCCTGGAGGCGGGCCCCGTCCGCATGGACGTCGACCGCCACGTGGTCACCGTCGCCGGCGGCAAGGTGGACCTCCCGCTCAAGGAGTTCGACCTGCTGGAGATGCTGTTGCGCAACGCGGGCCGCGTGCTGACCCGCATGCAGCTCATCGACCGGGTCTGGGGCGCCGACTACGTCGGCGACACCAAGACCCTCGACGTCCACGTGAAGCGCCTGCGCGCCAAGATCGAGCCGGACCCGGGCGCGCCGCGCTACCTGGTCACGGTCCGCGGCCTCGGCTACAAGTTCGAGCCGTAAGCCGCAGCGCGAACCGACGGGCCGTAGCCCTGAGGGAAGCCGGGCTCCCGAGGAGCACTCATAAGGGGTACGGGAACGGCCCCCGTCCGCATCGAGCGGACGGGGGCCGTTGCCGTGTGTACGGTGCCGCGCCTCAGTGGCCCGCGCCGGGGGACGGGGACCCGGACGCCGTGCCCGCGGGGCTGCCCGACGCCGGGGCGGACGGCGTGCCCGCCGGCGAGCCGGACGGGCTGCCCGAGGGGCTGCCGGACGGACCGCCCGACGGCGCGCCGCCCGCGGCCGGGGCCACGGTCGGGCCGTAGTCCGCGTACATGCCGGTCGCCGGGACGACGAAGGCTTCGAGCGCCACGTCACCGGAGGTGCTCAGCTGGAAGACGACCGTCTGGACGTTGCCGTCCGCGAGGGACTCGTGTCCGCCGGAGACGAGGGCGGAGGCGTTGCCCTTGCCGCCCACGACGACGGAGCCGCCGGCCGGGACGACCACCTTGGACCCGGCGCCCGCGGGCTTCAGGGTGACGGTGGACTTGCCACCGCCCAGGGTGATGGCGTCGATCGTCTGGTCCTTGACGCCGGCGTTGAACACCGTCGCGGTGACGGCGGCCGGGCCCTTCTTGTCCTTCTCCTGCGTGACCACCAGGGCGTTCTGGATCTTGATGTCGCCCTTGGTGACGGAGGCGTTGTCCGGCTTGACCTGGAGAGTCTCGGCATCCTGACCCGCACCGCAGGCGGCCAGCGAGGCGATCGAGAACACGACGGCGGTAGCGGCGAGGGCGCCGCGTCGAAGGCTGCGGCTCACGGCGGCGGCTTCTCCTTGGACGTACGAATCGGAAGGGTGGACTCCCCCGGTGACCGCAGGGAGATGCCCCTCGGGACGGCCGGGGTAAGGCCGCTCTAAGGGGGTGCAGCGCGCTTAGGTTACCGAGCCGCCGCCCCGCCCCCGCACCCGACCCTCCGCAGCGTGGGGGCGGCCCTGTCCGGTTCGCGTCCCGGCGCCGCCGCTGCCGGGTGATCTTTCATTCGCGGAAAAGGGCCGCGGGACACCCGGTGATCAATTCCGGATTCCCCGCGATCGCCGCCCGGTGATCGAATTCCGGATTGGGCCGGAACGCGCCCGGCCGGGGCGGCCGCCAGTCGAACGGAGTAGTTCGGTTTCTCGCCATCGAAACCGGCAAAACAGGACGTACGCCACACGGGCAGGGGTCTTGGGCAGGTGTAACGTAGCCGTTTCGCCCGGTCCGCACAGCACCTCCGACCTGCGAATACCCCCTCGCGGAAGCCTCTCGCAGCACGTTCCTGTCTGTGTTGTCAAGCCCCGAGATGTGCCCTGACCTGCGAAAACGCCATTCATAACGGTCGATTCTCGTGTTACCCTGGATAGCCACGGAAGGGGTACCTGTCACATGACGTTCAAGGTTGGCGACACCGTGGTCTATCCCCATCACGGGGCCGCGCTGATCGAGGCCATTGAGACTCGTCAGATCAAAGGCGTGGACAAGACCTACTTGGTGCTCAAGGTCGCCCAGGGCGACCTGACGGTTCGGGTGCCTGCGGACAATGCGGAGTTCGTCGGTGTTCGCGACGTAGTCGGCCAGGACGGGCTGGACCGGGTCTTCGAGGTGCTTCGCGCACCGTATGCAGAAGAGCCGACGAACTGGTCCCGGCGCTACAAGGCAAATCTGGAGAAGCTCGCTTCTGGCGATGTCATCAAGGTCGCCGAAGTCGTGCGCGACCTGTGGCGACGTGAGCGGGAGCGCGGGCTCTCGGCGGGCGAGAAGCGCATGCTCGCGAAGGCGCGTCAGATCCTGGTGAGCGAGCTCGCGCTCGCTGAGAACACCAACGAGGACAAGGCGGAAGCCCTCCTCGACGAGGTGCTCGCGTCCTGACGCGATCGCCCGTACGCCCTGGTCACGCACAGTTGCCCGGTCGTACATAGTTGTGCCGCGGTGCCCGATGACAAGGAAACTTGTTGCCGGGCGCTGCGGCATGTCTGTATCCATGCCCAGTACGGACCAATGTCTGTACGCACCAATGTCTGAAATGCCTGTCCTGACGGCTGTGTCCGAACAAGTCGACATCGTTCACTGGCGTGCCGGGTCCGGGCAGCCGACTCGACCGGTCGTCACGGAAGGGGCGAGGGGCGTCGCACCCGGCACCCTTCAGGCCATACCCATGTCGGCCGAAGTCACAAACCTGGCTCGGAGCTACTGATGTCTGACGAATCGCGCCCCCACCGCACCGCCGCGGTGATCCCGGCCGCCGGCCGCGGGGTCCGTCTCGGTCCCGGCGCCCCCAAGGCCCTGCGGACCCTGGGCGGCCTGCCCATGCTCATCCACGCCGTCCGCGCCATGGCGCGCTCCCGCGCGGTCTCCCTCGTCGTGGTCGTCGCCCCTCCCGCCGACACCGGGGAGGTGCGCCGGATGCTCGACGAGCACGCGCTGCCCGACCGCACGGAGGTGCTGGTCGTCGCCGGTGGCCGGACCCGGCAGGAGTCCGTACGCGCCGGCCTCGACGCGCTCCCCGCCGACATCACCGCCGTACTCGTCCACGACGCGGCCCGCCCGCTCGTCCCCGTGGACACGGTCGACTCCGTCGTCGAGGCCGTCCGCGACGGCGCACCCGCCGTCGTGCCCGCGATGCCGCTGGCCGACACCGTCAAGGAGGTCGAGCCGGGCAGGCCCGGCGAGCCCGAGCCGGTCGTCGCCACCCCCGTACGCGCCCGGCTGCGTTCCGTGCAGACCCCCCAGGGCTTCGACGTCGCCACGCTGCTGCGCGCGCACGAGAAGTTCGCAGCGGCCGCGGCCGACGGCGAAGGCGCCACCGACGACGCCGGGATGGTCGAACAGCTCGGCGTCACCGTCGTCGTGGTCCCCGGCCACGAAGAGGCCTTCAAGGTCACCCGCCCGCTCGACCTGGTCCTCGCCGAGGCCGTACTCGCCCGCAGGAGGGCCACCGATGCCTACTAGCCCCGACGCCCCGCTGATCCCGCTCGTCGGCATCGGCACCGACGTCCACGCCTTCGAGACCGGCCGCGAACTGTGGTGCGCCGGCCTGCTCTGGGAGGGTGAGGACGGCCTCGCCGGACACTCCGACGGCGACGTGGCCGCGCACGCCGCCTGCGACGCCCTCTTCTCCGCCGCCGGGGTCGGCGACCTCGGAGCGCACTTCGGCACCTCGCGGCCCGAGTGGTCCGGCGCCGCCGGGATCACCCTCCTGGCGGAGGCCGCACGCATCGTGCGCGCCGAGGGCTTCGAGATCGGCAACATCGCGATCCAGGTGATCGGCGTGCGCCCGAAGATCGGCAAGCGGCGCGAGGAAGCGCAGAAGACGCTCACCGCCGCGGCGGGCGCCCCCGTGTCCCTCTCCGGCACCACCACCGACGGTCTGGGCCTGACCGGCCGCGCCGAAGGCCTCGCCGCCATCGCCACGGCCCTCGTCTATCGGACGAACCGGTCCTAGTACCCCGTACGGGGGCCGCGCCCGCGGCTCTTCGACAACAAAGCGGGCCCCGCGTACCCAAAGGGTCGCGGGGCACTGCTACAGGCGCACTACCCTGGATGCCGTGACTATTCGCCTGTACGACACCAGCGCCCGGCAGATCCGTGACTTCACCCCGCTCGTCCCGGGCTGCGTCTCGATCTACCTCTGCGGTGCCACTGTGCAGGCGGCCCCGCACATCGGGCACGTCCGCTCCTACCTGAACTTCGACATCGCGCGCCGCTGGTTCACCTACCGCGGCCTCGACGTCACCTTCATCCGCAACGTCACCGACATCGACGACAAGATCATCGCGAAGTCGGGGGACCAGGGCCGCCCCTGGTGGTCCATCGGGTACGAGAACGAGCGCGCGTTCAACGACGGCTACGACGCGCTGGGCTGCCTCCCGCCCACGTACGAGCCGCGCGCCACCGGCCACGTGCCGGAGATGATCGAGATGATGCGCGAGCTCATCGCGCGCGGCCACGCCTACGAGGCCGACGGCAGCGTCTACTTCGACGTGCGCTCCTTCCCCGGCTACCTGGAGCTGTCGAACCAGAACATCGACGACCTGCGCCAGCCCGCCGAGGAGGGCATCACCGGCAAGCGCGACCCGCGCGACTTCGCCATGTGGAAGGCCTCCAAGCCCGGGGAGCCCGACTGGGACACCCCGTGGGGCCGCGGCCGCCCCGGCTGGCACCTCGAGTGCTCCGCGATGGCGCACAAGTACCTCGGCAGCGCCTTCGACATCCACGGCGGCGGGCTCGACCTGATCTTCCCGCACCACGAGAACGAGATCGTCCAGGCCAAGGCCTTCGGCGACGAGTTCGCGAAGTACTGGATGCACAACGCCTGGGTCACCCTCTCCGGCGAGAAGATGTCCAAGTCGCTGGGCAACTCCGTCCTCGTCTCCGAGATGCTCAAGGTGTGGCGCCCGATCGTCCTGCGCTACTACCTCGGGACCCCGCACTACCGCTCGATGATCGAGTACAGCGTGGAGTCGCTGCGCGAGGCCGAGTCCGGGTTCGCGCGCATCGAGGGGTTCATCCAGCGCGTCATCGAGAAGGCCGGCAAGACCGTCGAGCCGGCGACCGAGGTCCCGCCCGCCTTCGCGGAGGCCATGGACGACGACCTGGGCGTCCCGCAGGCGCTCGCCATCATCCACACCACCGTCCGCCAGGGGAACAGCGCGCTCGCCGCCGACGACAAGGACGCGGCCATCGCCCGCCTCTCCGAGGTACGGGCCATGCTGGGCGTCCTCGGCCTCGACCCCCTCGACCCGCACTGGGCGGGTGAAGCGGACCGTGGCGAGGACCTGCACGGAGCCGTGGACACCCTCGTGCGCCTGGTCCTCGAGCAGCGCGAGTCCGCTCGCGCCCGCAAGGACTGGGCCACCGCCGACGCCATCCGGGACCAGCTGCAGCAGTCCGGGCTGGTCATCGAGGACAGCCCCACCGGACCCCGCTGGTCGCTCGGCCCCCGCTGAGCCCACCGGAGCAGTCCCGTTGTGCCGCCCGGCGTACCGGGCGCCACACTCTTCATACGTACATATCGCAGCACCAACGAAATCAGGTAGAGGTCATGGCCGGGAACAGCCAGCGCAGGAACCGTCGCACGTCCAACAAGAAGGGCGCGACGGTCGGCAGCGGTGGCCAGCGGCGCAAGGCCCTCGAGGGCAAGGGCCCCACGCCCAAGGCCGAGGACCGCAAGAAGCACAAGGCCAACCGCATCAGCAACGCCATGGCCCGCCAGGCCGCCAAGCGCCGTCCCGCCCCCCGCCGCGGCGGCCCCAAGGGCACCAGCGAGATGGTCGTCGGCCGCAACCCGGTCTTCGAGGCCCTGCGTGACGGCGTACCGGCCACCACCCTGTACGTCCAGCAGTTCATCGACAACGACGAGCGCGTCCGCGAGGCCCTCCAGCTCGCGGCCGAGCGCGGCAACATCAACCTGATGGAAGCCCCGCGCCCCGAGCTCGACCGGCTGACCAACGGGCTGAACCACCAGGGCCTGGTCCTCCAGGTCCCGCCGTACGAGTACGCGCACCCGGAGGAGCTCACCGCCGCCGCGTACGACAACGGCGAGGACCCCCTCATCGTCGCCCTCGACGGCGTCACCGACCCCCGCAACCTCGGCGCGATCGTCCGCTCCGTCTCCGCCTTCGGCGGCCACGGCGTGGTCATCCCCGAGCGCCGCGCCGCCAGCATGACCGCCGGAGCCTGGAAGTCCTCGGCCGGCACCGCCGCCCGCACTCCGGTCTCCCGGGTCACCAACCTGACCCGCGCCATCCAGGACTACAAGAAGGCGGGCATCACCGTCGTCGGCCTCGCCGCCGAAGGCACGCACACCGTGCACGACCTGGAGGTGCTCGGCGGCCCGGTCGTCATCGTCATCGGCTCCGAGGGCAAGGGCCTCGGCCGCCTCGTCGGCGAGAACTGCGACTACCTGGTGCGCATCCCGATGCCGGGCGGCGCCGAATCGCTGAACGCCGGCGTCGCCGCGGGCGTCGTCCTCTACGAGGCCGCCCGCCGCCGCGAGACCCGCGGCCGCGTCTGATTGTCCGGATCCGAGCGATCCGCTTGATCCACTTGGCTCACAGGCCGTGACCCGTGAGCGTGCCACCCCGCCCCTTCCGGGCGGGGTGGCTTGATTTGACGGGTCTCGGACACATCGCTGAAGTCAAGGCAGTGTCCTAAACAGTCGTCACTCGGTTAGATGAGTGTGGACACCAGAACGCCAGGGTTCGACGACCAGCCCGCGCTGAGCATGGTCAAGGTGCCGTGCGACCCCGCACAGGTCATCGTCAACCACGCCAGCTTCCGCGTGCGGCTCGCACCGAGCCCCAGCGCGCGTCCCAAGCCCGCGGGAATCCCCGGGCTCGCCCCCGTACTCGGAGGGGTCCTCGCGGCCGCCGGAGCAGGAGCCGCCCGCCGCCGCCCCGTCGTCTGGAGCGGCAAGTCCGCCCCCGGCGACGAGGCGGCCAGCGCCGCCATGGGCGGTCTCCTCCAGGCCGTGCGCGAACACGGCCGCGGATACGACGAGTACGACGGCGGAGCCACCCAGGTCATCCCGCGCCTCGACCTCGCCCACGACCTCGCCGACGACACCCTCACCACCCCCACCGTCATCGGCCAGCGCACCTACGGCGATCCCGACGAGACCCGCCCGCAGCCCGCCGTACGGGACTACGCCCGCGAGGGCCGCGCCGCCGCCCACCCCGACGGCGCCGGATCCGCAGCGGACTCCCGCCGGGCACCGGGCGACGCGCGCGGCCAGGCCTCGTACTACCCCGGCCGCCGGATGAACCTCGGTGTCGTGCTGCTCCCGCTGCGCGTCTTCCTCGGCTTCATCTCCATCTACGCAGGCATGGGCAAACTCTGCGACCCCGTCTACTTCGACGGCGGCGAGCGCGGCTCCATGGTCACCTGGCTGCACACCCTGCACCCCTGGGCCCTGGCCGAACCGCTGCGCGACTTCGCGCTGGCCCACCCCGTCGGCGCCGGCCTCAGCGTCGCCTTCCTCCAGGTCATCGTCGGCGTACTGACCGTCTTCGGCCTCTGGCAGCGCTTCGCGGCCTGCTTCGGCGCCCTGCTCTCCGCGGCGCTGCTCATGACCGTCAGCTGGAAGACCGTCCCCGCCTACGACGCCCCCGACATCATCTACCTTGCCGCCTGGAGCCCGCTGATCATCGCCGGCGCCCCCGTCTACTCGCTGGACGGACGACTCGCGAGCGAGGCCTGGCGCACGCTCGGTCCGCGCTCCGAAGTCTGGCGCCTGCGCCGGCGGGTCCTGCGACGCGGAGCCGTCATGGCCACCATCGTCTGCGGCCTGACCCTGCTCATCGGCTCGCTCCTCGGCGGAGCCGTCCGTTCCACCACCGTCGTCACCGTCCCCGGACCGGGCCAGGCCCCCAGCAACTACCTGCCCGGACGGCCCCTGCCCCGCACCCCCCAGCAGCAGCCCGTACGACCCACCCCCTCGAAGCCCGTCGCGCAGCCCTCCGCCGCGGCCCCCACGCCGACCCCCAAGTCCGGCCGCGGCACGACCGGTTCGACCGCCCCGGGGGCGAGCGGATCCGGATCGCCCAGCGCGACCCGGAGCACCAGCGGCAGCAGCCAGACCCCGCGCAGCACCCCCCGCCAGTCCACCCCGCAGAAGCCCCCGGCCAGCTCCTCGGGGACCGGCAGCAGCGGCGGCACCTCCGGCGGGACCGGGGACACGCCGCCGAAGAAGCCCGGCCTGGTGGGCGGCCTCCTCGGCTGAACCGACGGCCCGGCAGACGCGGGCGCACGCGGATCAGGGCCCGGTACGCGAGAGCGTGCCGGGCCCTGATCGTTGCTGTGCGGGGCCGTGGGGCCGATGGGGGCGGTGGGCGGTGCCGGGGGACCGTATGGGCCGAGGAGGGCCGCCAGGAGGCGCTACGCGCCGCTCTGCGCGGCCAACTCCCTTGCCGCCTCGGTCAGGTCCTTCGCCGTGTCGATCGCCCGCCAGTAGGCCCCCTGGGGCAGCGGGAAGCCCGCCAGGCGCCGCTCACGGGCCAGCCGAGGGAACGTCGTGCGTTCGTGGTCGCCCAAATCCGGCAGCAGCGCGGCGAATTCGGGTCCGAAGACGTACACGCCCGCATTCACCGGATACGGGGACTGCGGCGCCTCGATGAAGTCCAGTACGTGCCCGTACTCGTTGATCTCCACGACGCCCCAGGGAATGCGCGGCCGCGCCAGCGCGAGGGTGGCCGTGGCGCCCCGCTCGGTGTGGAAGGCCGCCATCTCGCGCAGCGAGAAACGGGTCCACACGTCGCCGTTCGTCGCGAACCAGGCTCGGTCGGGGTGGGGGAGGTGCCGTGCGGCGTACTTGAGACCACCGCCACGGCCCAGCGGCTCGTCCTCGACGACCGTGGTCACGCGCAGCGGCAACGGAGCCTCGGCCAGCCACTTCTGGAGCACCCCGGCGAGGTGCCCGCACGAGACGACGGCGTCCGTCACCCCCTCCGAGGCCAGCCAGGCCAGTTGGTGCCCGATGATCGGCATCCCCGTCCCGGGGATCTCGACCATCGGTTTCGGACGGTCGTCCGTGTACGGCCGCAGCCGCGAACCCTGGCCGCCCGCCAGGACGACTGCCTGGGTCGGGGAGGCCGGGAACGCGGCTGCGTGGGAAGGGGGCGGAAACTCGGCGCGGGTCATGTCCGTGTCCGGGTGCCTGTCCGTGAGCGCGGGCTGAGGCGTGGTCGGTTGCGGCGTGCGGTGGCCGTCAGCCCATGGAGGCGACGCCGGACGCGTACGCGGTGTCACAGACCGGCCGGGCGAACGACTGCGCCTTCGTCGGCCCGTAGGCGTCCACGGCGGCCCGCCCCAGCGCCCGCGCGATCCCCGCGCAGTGCTCGGCGAGCGACGGCCGCCGGTCGACCTCCTGCTGGAGGTGGGTGAGTACGTCACCCGGCTGCTCGCCCTGCTGGATCTCGCCCAGCAGCTTGTCGCGCAGGACGTCCTGGGCGGCCCGCGGCTTCGCGGCCACGGAGACGTCCTCGGCGGACGCGGTGAGGATCTGGGAAGGGGTGTTGTCCGCCCAGGGGACCATGGTGACCGCGAGGGTCCCGGACAGGACCAGGACGACGGGCAGGACCAGGGCGAGGGATCGGCCGATACGGCGGGCAGTGTGGGTCACGAGGGCGAGAGTAGCGCTCGGTGAAGATATGGCGACATTTAGTCACCCGGTCGGGGGATGGTTCGACGGGACTTTTCGAATCAAGGGTTGACGCATGGGGCCGAATGGCCCGATCTGTCCGATCTTCGGAGCCCGGGAACGGCGGAACTCGCGCCGAAGGGGCGCCCCTTGACGGGACGCCCCTTCGGCGGACGAGCCGGGTCAGTTGGAGAGGCGGGCACCGGAGGACGTCGAGAAGACGTGGATCTCACCGGCGCGCGGCACGACGCGCAGCGTCGAGCCCTTCTCGGGCACGTTGCGGCCGCCCACGCGCACCACGATGTCCTGCGAGCCCTCGGAGTGCGACGTCGAACCGTAGACGTACCCGTCGGCGCCGAGCTCCTCGACGACGTTCACGGTGATGGTCAGACCGCCGGTGTCACCGATGTCGAAGTGCTCCGGGCGCACGCCGACCGTGACCGTACGGTCGCCGGCGTCGGCGGCGGCGGACAGCGCCTCGCGCGACACGGGGACGACGCTCTCGCCGAACTTCACACCGCCGTCGGTGATCGGGACCTCGACCAGGTTCATGGCCGGGGAGCCGATGAAGCCGGCGACGAAGAGGTTCGCGGGGCGGTCGTACATGTTGCGCGGGGTGTCGACCTGCTGCAGCAGACCGTCCTTCAGGACCGCGACGCGGTCGCCCATCGTCATGGCCTCGACCTGGTCGTGGGTCACGTAGACGGTGGTGATCCCGAGGTCGCGCTGGAGCGCGGCGATCTGGGTGCGGGTGGACACGCGGAGCTTGGCGTCCAGGTTCGACAGCGGCTCGTCCATGAGGAACACCTGCGGCTTGCGCACGATCGCGCGGCCCATCGCCACACGCTGGCGCTGACCGCCGGAGAGCGCCTTCGGCTTGCGGTCGAGGTACTGGGTCAGGTCCAGCATCTTCGCCGCGTCCTCCACCTTCTTGCGGATGGTGGCCTTGTCCTCGCCGGCGATCTTGAGCGCGAAGCCCATGTTGTCGGCGACGGACATGTGCGGGTACAGCGCGTAGTTCTGGAACACCATCGCGATGTCCCGGTCCTTGGGCGGCAGGTGCGTGACGTCGCGGTCGCCGATGCGGATCGCGCCGCCGTTCACGTCCTCCAGGCCGGCGAGCATGCGCAGCGAGGTGGACTTGCCGCAGCCGGAGGGGCCGACGAGGACGAGGAACTCGCCGTCCTCGATCTCCAGCTCCAGCTGGTCGACGGCGGGCTTGTCGCCGCCGGGGTACAGGCGGGTCGCCTTGTCGAAAGTGACGGAAGCCATGGTGGTGAATCCCTTCTACCGGCAGGAACGTGCCGGACGATCCGAGTGGAAGGTCTAGTCCAGTAACAGGACTCGGCCCCGACGCTACCGGGCCGGACCCCTCCTGTCAGCACCTGGACGGCAGTGACTTCCGCGACTGTCAGAGGGGGCTGCTTACATCCCGTCATGACCATCTACGACCTGACGCGCGCCCTGCCCGACATCGAGACCCTGCGCGACCGCTGCCGGGCGATGGCCGCGCTGGAGCTGGTGATCAGCGGCAACGAGGACGGCGGCCACTTCTCGTACGACTCCGCCTGGGGCCCGGGGGAGGAGGCGGCGCTGATGGACAACGGCTCGGGCGACGACTACGCGATCGTCTTCACGGCGGACGGGGTCTTCGGCTGCGGCTTCGACCACGAGTCACGGATGAGCCCGTGGGGCGAGGACGGGATCGAGCTCTGGCCCGGGCTGGTGGACGGCATACCGGAGGCCTTCCGGCCGCTGGTGACGGAGCCGGCGTTCTGTACGGAGGAGGGCGTGCTCAACGCGACCGCCGTCTTCTGGCGCGAGACCGGCGACACGGTTTGGCGGGCGGGCAAGGTGGAGTTCCCGGAGGGCAGCTCGGACCCGGACGGCGCCGACTACCTCTTCGAGGTCCTCGCGGCGGGCACCCCGGAGGCGTACCGCGACTTCGCCGAGGACTACTACGAGACCACCCTCCCCCTGGAGGCCGTCCGCCACGTCTGGTCACTGCGCCCGGTCACCCAGGACATCGTCGACGCCCTCAACCCGGGCCTCCCCCTGGAGGCGGTGGCCCCGAGGCTGGTCCGGGCGGGGTACCCGGGGGTGTGAGGGGGGCGGGGTGCTGCCGGGGGGCAGTGCCTGCGCCCCCAATCGGGGGCTGCGAGGGTCGGAAAGTCCTTCGCGGCGCGGTCTGGCGGCTGTGTAGAGTGAAGGCGATTCTGTGTGCCGCGCAGTGTCACATGTGCCGCCTTAGCTCAGTTGGTAGAGCACTGTACTTGTAATACAAAGGTCGTCGGTTCGATTCCGACAGGCGGCTCCATCCCAGGTCAGAGGCTTGTCGGCCAAGGGAATTCGTAAAGAACCGGAAGCCCCGGACCCTTGGGTCCGGGGCTTCCGGCATGTTCCGGGCGAGGTCAGTGCCGCCCCGAGATGCGGTCTGCCAGGCGGGCCAGGGGGGTTGTCGTCGGGGTGTGGGTGGTGGATTCGCGGCGATCGGCCTCGCGGTAGGCGGCGTAGAGGGCCTGGACGCCGAGCCAGCGGAAGGGCTCCGGCTCCCAGCGTCGGACGCGGTGGTTGACCCAGGGGAGCGTGGTCAGGTCGGTCGCCCCGCCGAGGACCAGGTCGCGCAGGGTGCGGCCCGCGAGGTTGGAAGTGGCCACGCCGGAACCGACGTAGCCGCCGGCCCAGCCGAGGCCCGTCGTCGCGTCCAGGGTGACCGTGGCGCACCAGTCGCGGGGGACGCCGAGGACGCCTGACCACGCGTGGGTGATCTCGACGCCCGCGAGGCTCGGGAAGAAGCCCTCCAGGAGGTGGGTGAGGGCGGCGATGGTGGCGGGCTGGGTGCGGCCGTCGTTGTCGGTGCGGGAGCCGAAGCGGTAGGGGACGCCGCGGCCGCCGATGGCGATGCGGTCGTCGGCCGTGCGCTGGGCGTACATGTAGGCGTGGGCCATGTCGCCCAGGGTTTCCGAGCCGGACCAGCCGAGCTGCGACCAGACCTCCGCGGGCAGGGGGGCCGTCGCGATCATCGAGGAGTTCATCGGGAGCCACGCGCGCTTCTGGCCCTTGAGGGCGGCGGTGAAGCCCTCCGTGCAGCGCAGGACGTAGGGGGCGCGGACCGTGCCGTACGGGGTGAGGGCGCGGCGCGGGCCGATCTCCGTGACCGGGGTCGATTCGTGGATGACGACGCCGAGGCGTTCGCAGGCGGCGGCCAGGCCCTTGAGGAGCTTGAGGGGGTGGATGCGGGCTCCGTGCGGGGTCCAGGTGGAGCCGACCGCGTCCGCGACGCGGATCCGGGCGTGGGTGTCGGTGGCGTCGTAGAGCTCGCGCTCCGTTTCGCCGAAGGCGAGTTCGGCGTCGTGGAAGGCCTTGAGGCGGCTCAACTGGGCTGGGGTGCGGGCGACTTCGAGGACCCCGCCGTGGTGGATGTCGGCGTCGATGCCCTCCTTGGCGGCGATGTCGATGACTTCGGTGACGGTGTCGTTCATGGCGTGCTGGAGGCGCAGGGCGGCCTGGTGGCCGTGGCGTGCGGCGTAGCGGTCGCGGCCGGCGATGCCGTTGTAGAGCCAGCCGCCGTTGCGGCCGGAGGCGCCGTAGCCGCAGAACTTCTGCTCCAGGACGGTGACGTGCAGGTCGGGGGCCGCGGACTTGAGGTAGTAGGCGGTCCACAGGCCGGTGTAGCCGCCGCCGACGATCACGACGTCGGCCGTGGCGTCGCCGGTGAGGGGGGCTCGGGGTGGGCGGGAGGAGGCGGTGTCGTCTGTCGCGTGCCAGAAGGAAATGCCGCCGTTGATCGTCATGGGGGAGTTGCTACACCTCGTTCCGGAGGGGTGTCCAGGGACGTGACGTCGGGTTTCGGGGTCCGGATGGTGGCCGAATGGTTGATGCGGGTCGGGGTTCCCGCCCTTAAGGTGGCTCGGGGGATTTGGATGGTTTTCCTATGAGAGGTGGGTTTTGTATGCCGCGCGGACGTGTACGGGTGCGGATCGCCGGGAGGCTCGTCGCGGGGGCCGCGGCCGCCGCGCTGCTGGGTGGAGCGGTTGTCGGATGCGGTTCCGGGACCGGGTCCGGCGGGGGCTCTTCGGTCGCTTCCGAGGTCCCCGTGCGGGCCAGCCCGATGGCCGACCGGCTCGCGGAGCTGCCCGCCGTGGTGGACGGGCCGAAGATCGTGGTCGGCCGGGCGGACGCGCCGCGTACCGCGCAGGTGCTGGTGGATCCGAAGTGCGGCTACTGCGCGCGCTTCGAGGAGGCCGGGGGCGAGGCGCTGCTGGAGCTCGCGGCGGACGGCCGGGTGAAGATCGAGTACGGGCTGGCGTCGTTCCTGGACCAGGGCGGGGCGAGCGGTTCGGTGAAGGCGGTGAACGCGCTCCGCGCGTCCGTGGACGCGGGGAAGTTCGCGGAGTACCACGCGGCGGTCTTCGCGAGCCAGCCGAAGGGGAAGTTCACGGACGAGCTGCTCTTGAAGATCGCGGACGTGGTGCCGGGGCTGCGCGGGCAGGACTTCGACGCGGCCGTGGCGGGTAAGAAGTACGCGGGGTGGGTCGGCGAGGCCGAGAAGGGCTTCGAGGCGACGGGCGCGCGGGCGGCGCCGATGGTGCTGGTCGACGGGAAGCCGGTCGGGACGCGGGACGGGTCGATGTTCGACGCGGCGGCGTTCACCGAGACGTTGAGGGGCGTGGGGATCGGCGCGACGGCCTGAGGGGCTTTCCCGGGCGCAGGGACAGGGGCAGGGACAGAGGCCGGGGGCTGCTCGGTCCGAGGGTTGGTTCATGGTCGAGATCGCAGGTTTTGCGGGTGTCCCCGACGGGCTGGTGCGGGCGCAGCTCCGCCACAACGGCGCGGCCGGGCGGGAGTTCGTCGACGCGCTGCCCGCGCGCGCGGCGCTCTTCCTGGAGCGGTGGGAGCTGCGGGTGACGGGGGCGGGCATGCACGGGGCGACGGCCCTGGTGCTGCCGGTCGAGCGGGCCGACGGGTCGCCGGCCGCGCTGAAGCTGCAGGCGTTGGACGAGGAGAGCGCGGGGGAGGCGCTCGCGCTGCGTGCGTGGGCCGGAGAGGGCTCCGTACGGCTGCTGGCGCAGGACGCGGCCACCGGGACGCTGCTGCTGGAGCGCCTCGACGAGGGGCGGCACCTGTCGGAGGTGGCGGCGGTCGATTCCCGGCGGGCGGTGGAGGTGATCGGGGAGCTGCTGGCCCGCCTGACGGCGGTGCCCGCGCCGCACGGGCTGCGCGGGCTCGGGGACATCGCGGCGCGGATGCTGGAGGCGGTGCCGGAGGCACTGGCCGAGGTGGCGGACGGGCGGGCGCGGCGGCTCGTCGCGGACTGTGCGGCGGCGGTCGCGGAAGTGGCGGGGGAGCGCCCGGCGGGGGAGGCCGGGGCGGGCGGGGAGCGGTTGCTGCACTGGGACCTGCACTACGACAACGTGCTGGCGGGCGGCCGCGAGCCGTGGCTGGCGATCGATCCGAAGCCGCTGGCGGGGGATCCGGGCTTCGAGCTGCTGCCCGCGCTGGTCGACAACTTCCGGGCGCAGGAGGTGCAGTGGCGGTTCGACCTGCTCGCGGAGGCGGTGGGGGCCGACCGGGAGCGGGCGCGGGCGTGGACGCTGGGGCGGGTGTTGCAGAACTGTCTGTGGGACGTCGAGGACGGGGGGCAGCCCGCCGAGGTGCAGCTGGAGGTGGCGGAGCTGCTGCGCGGGGCCGGTCGTAGGCTGCCGGGATGATCCGTAGCGCTGTCGTCGGGGACGTTCCCGTCATCCATGCCATGATCCGCGAGCTCGCGGAGTACGAGAAGGTGCCCCAGGAGGCGCGCGCCACCGAGGAGCAGCTGCGGGAGGCGCTGTTCGGGGAGCGCCCGGCGGCGTTCGCGCACATCGCGCAGACGTCGCAGGGGGAAGCCGTCGGTTTCTCGCTGTGGTTCCTGAGCTTCTCGACGTGGCGGGGGGTGCACGGGATCTACCTGGAGGACCTCTACGTACGTCCCGGCGCGCGCGGCGGCGGCTACGGGAAGGCGCTGCTGGCGGAGCTGGCGCGGATCTGCCGGGAGCGCGGGTACGAGCGGCTGGAGTGGTCGGTCCTGAAGTGGAACGAGCCGACGATCGCCTTCTACGAGGCTTTGGGCGCCCGGCCGCAGGACGAGTGGTCGGTGTACCGGCTGACGGACGGGGCGCTGGCGCGGCTCGGGGAGTAGGACGTTCGGTCCGGGCGGCTGTGGGCTACGGCTCCAGGACGACCTTGCCCGTGGTGGCGCGGTTCTCCAGGTCGCGGTGGGCCGCGGCGGCTTCGGACAGGGGGTAGCGCCGCAGGGCGGGGCGCAGCCGGCCGGAGGCGGCTTCGGCGAGGGCGCGGGTTTCCAGGAGGCGCAGCGGGTCGTCGCCGCCGGCGCGCTGGAGCATGGCGGGGCCGAGGACGTTGCGCGTGGTGACGGACCGGGCTTCGAGCGCGGCGCGGTCGGCGTCGGTGAGCGGGATGGGGCCGCCGGACCAGCCGAAGACGAGGTGGAGGCCGCCGTCGGCGAGCAGGTCCAGGGCCGTGCGTGCGAGGGGGCCGCCGACGGAGTCGAAGAGGACGGTGGCGCCGGCGGGGTGGTGTCGGCGTACGGAGCCGGCCCAGTCGGGGCGGTTGTAGTCGAGGGCCAGGTCGGCGCCGGCCGCGGCGGCCCGGGCGGTTTTGGCGGGGCCTCCGGCGAGGGCGATGACGGTGGCTCCGGCGTTCTTCGCGTACTGGACGAGCAGCGTGCCGATGCCGCCCGCGGCGGCGGGGACGAGGGCGACGGAGCCCGGGCCGAGGTCGGCGAACTGGAGGACCCCGAGCGTGGTGCGGCCGGTGCCGATCATGGCGACGGCTTCGGCGGGGTCGAGGCCGGGCGGGACGGGGTGCACGCGGGAGGCGTCGGCGACGGCGTACTCGGCGTAGCCGCCGGGCGCGAATCCGAGGTGGACGACGACGGGGCGGCCGAGCCAGGCGGGGTCGGTGCCGGGGCCGAGGGCGTCGACGGTGCCGGCGACTTCCCGGCCGGGGATGGTCGGGAGCTCCGGGAGGGGTGCGGGTGGGCCTTGGACGCCGCGGCGGAGGCTGGTGTCGAGGAGGTGGACGCCGGCGGCGGCGACGGCGATGCGGAGCTGGCCGGGGGCGGGGACGGGGACGGGAGCCGATTCGTAGGAGAGGTTCTCGGCGGGGCCGAAGGCGTGGAGGCGGATGGCGTTCATACGGGTGGGGGCGGTGGCAGTGGTGGTGGCAGTGGTGGGGGCGGAGGTGGTGGCGGTGGCGGGGTCTCGGGTCATGGGGCGAGCCTGTTACCTGAAGTGGGGTTGAGGTCAAGGGCTCTGTCAGTGGTGTGCGCCAGGATGGGGGAATGGTGCGAAACGGGCAGGCGGGACAGTCGGGACGGGCAGGGCGGGCAGCGGAGGCGGTGAAGGCGGCGCGGCGGCCGGAGCTGAGGCTGCCGGAGCTCGGCGCGTGGCAGGGCGGTGAACTGGAGCCGGACGGCGACTACGACGGGCTGGAGCTCGCGGAGGTGGACCTGTCGGGCCAGGAAGGGGTCGGGGCCCGGTTCATGGACTGCGCGCTACGACGCTGCGCGCTCGACGAGACGGGGCTCGCGAAGGCGAGGTTCCTGGACTCGGTGCTGGACGGGGTGCGGGGCGTCGGGACGGACCTGTCGGGGGCCTCGCTGCGGGACGTGGAGCTGTTGGATGCCCGGCTGGGCGGGGTGCAGTTGCACGGGGCAGTGCTGGAGCGGGTCCTCGTGCGCGGAGGCAAGATCGATTACCTGAACCTGCGGGCGGCGCGGCTGAAGGACGTCGTCTTCGAGGGCTGCGTGCTGGTGGAACCGGACTTCGCGGGGGCCGTGCTGGAGCGGGTGGAGTTCCGGGACTGCGTGGTGCGCGGGGTGGACTTCTCGGGGGCGCGGCTGTCGGAGGTGGACCTGCGGGGCGCGGTGGAGCTGGGCATCGCGCGGGGGGTGGACGCGTTGGCGGGCGCGGTGATCAGTCCGGGGCAGCTGTTCGAGCTGGCGCCGGTGCTGGCCGCGCACATGGGGGTGCGGGTGGTGGCGTAGCCGGTCCCGAGCGCCGGGCGGGATGAAAGAACCCGGGCCTGTCCAGAGCCGGTGCCCGAGTGCCGGGCGGGATGAAAGAACCCGGGCCTGCTCGGGGCCGGTCCCCGAACGTAGGGCGGGCTGAAAGTGCCCCGGACCTGCCCGAGGCCGGTCCCCAGCGCCGGGCGGCTCGTACGCATCCGGTCGGGTCGGGCCCGGCTGTGAGCGACGGGTGAGCTGCGGGCGGGTTACGCCGGGACTCGGGGGAAGCGGGACTGGAGGGTCCAGATCGTGGGGTTGTCGGCCAGGCCGTCGTGCATGTCGGTGAGGTCCGCGATCACGTCGTGCAGGAAGTCGCGGGCCTCGCGGCGCAGCAGGCGGTGGCTGAAGGTCAGCGGGTCCTCCTCCGGCGGCATCCAGTCGGCCTCGATGTCGACCCAGCCGAAGCGGCGTTCGAAGAGCATGCGGTCCGAGGACTCGGTGAAGTCGAGTTCGGCGTACTGCCGGTTGGCGGCGCGGCTGCCGCGCGGGTCCTGGTCCAGCTGCTCGACGATGTCGCACAGCGCCCAGGCGAAGTCCAGTACGGGTACCCATCCCCAGGCTGTGGACACTTCCCGGTCCGCGGCGGTGTCGGCGAGGTAGACGTCCCCGCAGAACAGGTCGTGGCGCAGGGAGTGGACGTCCGCCGAGCGGTAGTCGGTCTGCGGGGGGTCGGGGAAGCGCCGGGAGAGGGAGTAGCCGATGTCGAGCACGTATCCGATGGTGTCACGCCCCCGCCCGTCCGCTCACCGCCCGGTGTCCGGTCCGCACATCAGAGTTCCTGATCGTCCGCGGGTCGTGCCCCCGTTCGATTCGCCTTGAGGGTGCGCATCCCGCCCCGCCCGGACGCCGCCCGTCGAGGGTGGCCGGTCCGGCCGTGCCCGGGGGCGCTCCACCTGCGGAAACCGGGGGGAGCGGGGTGCGCCGCCGTGGGGTGCGGGGTGGGTCCGCGGGCGGTTGCCCGGGGCGTACGGGGCCGGGGCGGGCCGGCTCGGCCCCGGGGGTCCGCCGCGGGGGGAGGGTCGCGGGCGGCTCTCGCCTGGGCGCAGGGCGCCGACTTAAGCTCGGCGCGTCCGGGGGGTCCGGCGGGTCATGGGCAGAGGGGACGGGGACCGGCGTGGCAGGAGCGGGGGGACAGCGCGAGGCGTTGGCGGCCGGGGTGCTCCAGGAGAGGAACCGGCTCGCCGCCGAGCTGCACGACACGGTGGCACAGGGTCTGACCAGCATGCACATGCTCCTCGACGCGGCCGATCGGCAGTGGACCCGGGAGCCGGCGCGGGCCCGGCAGCTGGTCCGCCAGGCCGCGGCGGCGGCGCGCGAGAACCTGGAGGAGGCCCGCCGGATCATCCACGACCTGGCTCCGCCCGAACTCGACGGCAGTTCGCTGCCGGAGGCCGTGCGCGGGCTGTGCGCGCGGGCACGGGGCGCCCGGTTCCGGCTGGAGGGGGAGCCGCGGCCACTGGGAGCGGCGGTGGAGGGCGCGGCCCTGCGGGCGGTCCAGGGTGCGCTGGCCAACGTACGCAGGCACGCGCGGGCCTCGGCCACCGTGGTGACCCTCACCTACCAGCCGTACGTGCTGAGCGTGGACGTCTGGGACGACGGCGTGGGCTTCGGGCGGGGCGGCGGGCGGGGCGGAGGGCGGGGCGGCCGGCCGGGTGGGCTGCCCGGTGGGGACGGGTTGCGGCTGCTGCGCCGCCGGGTCGGCTCCCTGGGGGGCAGGGCGGTGGTGGAGAGCACACCGGGCGGCGGCACCGTGGTGTCGGTGCGGCTGCCGGTCCGGGGCCCGGCATGACGCGTACGCGGATCCTGCTGGTGGACGACCACCCGGTGGTCCGGGCGGGGCTGCGCGCCCTGTTGTCGGGCTGCCCCGACTTCGAGGTGTGCGGTGAGGCGCCGGACGGGGCCGCGGCGTTGCGGCTGGTGCGCGAACTGGCCCCGGACCTGGTCCTGATGGACATCCGGCTGGGCGGCGGGATGTGCGGGGTGGAGACGACCCGGCGGATCGGCCGTTCGCCCGCACCGCCGCGGGTGGTCGTGCTGACGAGCTACGAGTCCGACGCGTACGTGGTGCGGGCGGTGGAGGCGGGCGTGGCGGGGTACCTGCTGAAGGGGTCCCCGCCCGACCAGCTGTTCCAGGCGCTGAGGACGGTCGCGGCGGGCGAGTCGGCGCTGTCGCCGTCCGTGGTGTCGCGGCTGATGAACCGCTACCGGGCGCCGGAGACGGCGCTGACGGCCCGGGAGACCGAGATCCTCGAACTGATCGCGACGGGCCGTTCCAACCGGGAGATCGGTTCGGCCCTGTTCATCAGCGGGACGACGGTCAAGACCCATCTGGTGCACGTCTACGAGAAGCTCGGGGTCGAGAACCGCACGGCGGCCGCGCGGGTGGCGGTCGACCGGGGACTCATCGCGCTGGGCCAGGGCGGCGGCGGACCGGGCTGACCCGGACGGGTCAGTTGGGGTAGGCGATCTGGACGGAGGCGCCGTTGTACTGCCAGGTCGGGGAGAAGACGCGCTTGCGGATCTTCCAGGCGCCCGCGACCTTGACGTACTCGTCGCGGTAGCGGATGCCGCGCACGACGACGGTCTCGGGCGCGGTCGCGGTGGCCGGGTAGACGAGCTGGGCGGTGGCGTGGCTGTCGCCCGTCGCGGTCGTCCGGCCGGTGACGCGGATGTAGGCGTTGGCGGTGACGTGGGTGGAGTAGCCCCAGGCGGCGGCACCGTCGAGGTTGGCGACGACGGCCTCGATGCCGGACTTGACGATGCCGGCGGTGCCGTCGGGGTGGGCCATCACGGTCAGGACGGCGTCGTCGGTGAAGAGCGTCCGGAAGACCGTCTTGTCCTTGGTGTCGACGGCGAAGAGGTAGGTCTCCAGCAGGCGGTGGATGGCCAGCTCGTCCTCGGCCGAACCGGCGGGGCAGGCCGAGGCCGCGAGCTCGTAGTCCTCGGACGCGGCGTTGGCGGGCGTCGCGGCGACGAAGGCGCCGAGCCCGGCGACGGCGGCACCGGTGCCCAGCATGGTGAGCATGCGGCGGCGTTCCGGGGCGAATTCGGTGGTCGGCATGGCGGATTCCTCTCGACACGGCTGGTGGCGCCCGGGCCGGCTCGGGGCGGTCCGGGGCACTGACGAGCTTTCCGTGCGGGGGGCGCCGGCGGATCGGCGCGGCGTACGACCGCGATCTCGTACGGATGGACGATGTGCCCCTCCGGTCGCTTGCGGTCGCTTCCGGTTCGCCCCGTCCGGTCGCGTGCGGTCGCGTCCCGTGCCGCCCCGGCTCAGGGGAGGAGGCGTTGTTCCTTGGCCACCGCGACGGCGCCCGCGCGGGTGTCGACGCCGAGCTTGTCGTAGATGCGGCCGAGGTGGGTCTTGACCGTGGCCTCGCTGATGAACAGCGCTCGGGCGATGTCGCGGTTGCCGAGGCCGCGGGCGAGCTGCCCGAGGATGTCGAGTTCACGGTCCGTCAGGGTGGGCCGCGTGCCGCGCATGTGGGCCATCACACGGCTGGCCACCGGCGCGGACAGCGTGGTGCGGCCCTGGGCCGCCGAGTGGATCGCGGCGAAGAGCTCCTCGGGGCGTTCGGCCTTCAGGAGGTATCCCGTGGCGCCCGCCCCGATGGCGCGGGTGATGTCGGCATCCGTGTCGTACGTGGTCAGGACCAGTACGTGCGGGGGGTGCGGGGCGGCGGTGATGCGCCGGGTGGCCTCGACGCCGTCGATGCCGTCGCCGAGCTGGAGGTCCATCAGGACCACGTCGGGACGGAGTCTGGCCGCGAGCGCGACGGCCTCCTCGCCGCTGCCGGCCTCGCCGAGCACCTCGATGTCCGGCTCGCTGCCGAGCAGGGCCAGCAGGCCGGCGCGGACCACCACGTGGTCGTCGCACAGCAGGATCGTCGTCATGGTGTGGGCTCCAGGGGGATCGACGCCGACAGGACCGTGCCCTCGCCCGCGGTGGATTCGACGGTCAGGGTGCCGCCGAGCTGGCGGACGCGGGCGCGCATCGCGGGGAGGCCGTGGCCCCTTTCCGGGGAGGCGCGGCGGTCCTCGGTGAAGCCGTGGCCGTCGTCCGCGACGTCCAGGACGACCTGGTCGCCGAGGAAGCTGAGGGTGAGGGCGGCGGTACGGGCGCCCGCGTGCTCCCGTACGTTCGCCAGCGCGCCCTGGGCGATGCGCAGCAGCGCCGACTCGGCGCGGTCGGGCAGGGGCACCGGGGCGCCCTCCAGGTGGAAGCGGACCTCGATGTCCGGGCCGGCGTCCAGTGCGCGCAGGGCGTCCGGGAGGCCGGCGCCGCCGGCGAGTTCGGACGGCGCGAGGTCGTGGACGAGGCGGCGGGCCTCGGCGAGGCCGCGTGCGGTGATGTCGGTGGCGGTACGGACGTGCGCGCGGGCGGTGGCCGGGTCGGTGTCCCAGGTGCGGTCGGCGGCCTGGAGCAGCATCTGCTGGCTGGACAGGTGCTGGGCCAGGGTGTCGTGGATCTCCATGGACAGCCGCTGGCGTTCGGCGAGGGTGCCCGCACGGCGCTCGGTGGCGGCGAGCTCCCTGCGGGTGCGGATCAGGTCGTCGATCAGGAGGCGCTGGGCGGTGGCCTGGCGCTCCATGTGGACGAAGACGGCCGTGGCGAGGGCGGCGACGGCGGGCGGGGCGAGCAGCAGGTTGGGGTCGAAGGGCTCGGCGCCCGAGGTCCGGGAGAGCTCGAGCTGGGCCGCGACGACGAACACCGTCAGCAGGGCGACGAGGACGATCGCGGCGCGCGGCGGGAGCGTCCGCAGGGCGGTGTAGAAGAGCGGCACGGCGCACCAGGCGAAGCTCGGCGCGAGGACGACGAGGACCACCCAGACGGTCACGACGAGGCCGAGCCAGAGGAGGCGGCGCAGGGTGGGGGCGGCGCCGAGGGCGGGGCCCAGCACGTAGAGCAGGGCGAGGGTGACGCTGAGGGCGATGATCCACGGGGTGCGGGGTTCGCCGGGGTGGCGGAGCAGGAAGCGGGCCACGGAGGCGCCGAGGAGCAGGAAGAACGCGGTGTGCATGACCGTGGAGAGCGTCCGGGTGTCCCTCTCGGGTGGGGGGCTCGTGGGGGTCGTGGCGGTCACGGGGTGCTCCTGGTTCGGTGGTGCGTGTGGGTACCGCTGCGCGGGGCCGTCCCCTCCCCACCCTTTCACCGTTCCCCGGGCCGCGCCCGGGCCCCGGGGCCGGGGCCGCGCTCCCGCGGGTGGGGGCGTGAACAGGTAAGCCGTCCCCGGAGGCGATGCGCATCAGCCGATCGGTCGACCCCGGGGTCGACCGGTGCGGTGGCCGTTGGGAGCCGGTACGGGGACGGGCGGGCGGGGGTGGCGGGGAGAGGGTGGGAACACGGCAGGAAGCCGCCGCGCCGACCACGTTCCAGGAGCAGACATGAACACCCGCACCCGCGTTCTCACCGGTACCGTCCTCGCCGTCGCGCTCGGCGCCGGAGCCTTCGGTGCGGTCAGTGCCACCGCCGCCCCGGCTACCGCTCCGGCCGCCGCCGCCGCGAAGAAGGACAACGACGGGAACTTCACCACCTCCACCCACCTCACCGTCGACGCCGCCACCCGCGCCGCCCGGGCCGCGCTGGAGGCCGCCGAGAAGGAGAACCAGAAGGTGACCGTCGCGGTCGTCGACCGCAACGGCAACACCATCGTCACCCTGCGCGGCGACGGCGCGGGCCCGCAGTCCTACGAGTCGGCGCAGCGCAAGGCCTACACGGCCGTGTCCTGGAACGCCCCGACCTCGGTGCTCGCGGGCCGCCTGGCGCAGACCCCGAACCTGAAGGACATCCCCGGCACCCTCTTCCTCGGCGGCGGTACCCCCGTCCAGGCCAAGGGCGCCCCGGTGGCGGGCATCGGCGTGGCCGGCGCCCCGAGCGGCGAGCTGGACGAGAAGTTCGCGAAGGCCGGCGTGGACGCCCTCGACAAGTAGCCTCCGCCTCCATGACGCGTCACGCACCGCGTCCCCAGGGCGCGATGCGCCTCGAATAGGCTCGAGCGCGTGGATCTGCGCGCCCTCTCCCGCCTCGCCGCCCCCGCCGCCGTCGCCCTGATCGCCCTCACCACGGGCTGTACGGGTGACACCGTGCAGGGGCGGCCGGGTGCGTCGGGGGTGCGCGACCCGTACTTCCCGAAGGCCGGCAACGGCGGCTACCAGGTCGAGCACTACGACCTCGACCTCGACTACGACCCCGCCGACGGGCGGTTGGACGCCACCGCCGTCATCACCGCCCGCGCCGAGCAGGGGCTCAGCTCCTTCAACCTCGACCTCGCCGGCCTCGACGTCGAGCGCGTGAGCGTGCAGGGCGAGGGGGCCCGTTTCAACCGGGCCGGCAACGAGCTGACCGTGCGGCCCGCCGAGGACCTGGCGCGCGGCGAGGTCTTCCGTACGGAGATCGAGTACGCGGGCAGGCCCAAGCGCGTGACCGATCCCGACGGGTCCCGGGAGGGCTGGATCGTCACCCCGGACGGCGGGGGCGCGGTCGGCGTGGGCGAGCCCGTCGGGTCGATGGCCTGGTTCCCGGGGAACCACCACCCGAGCGACAAGGCCACCTACGACATCACACTGACCGTCCCGAAGGGGTACGAGGCCGTGTCCAACGGCGCGTTGCGTTCCCGGAGCCAGGACGCGCAGGGGCGGACGGTCTTCGCCTGGCACGGTGCGGAGCCGATGTCGAGCTACCTGGCGACCGCCGCCGTGGGGAAGTTCGAGGTGACGACCGGGCGGACCCCGGCGGGGATCCCCTTCCACAACGCGGTCACGCCCGCGGAGGCGGCGGCGTCCGGGCCCGTGCTCGCCCGGCTGCCGGAGGTCGTCGACTGGGGCAGCGGCAGGTTCGGGGCCTACCCCTTCGCCACGACGGGCGCCATCGTGCTGCCCGAGGGCACCCTCGGATACGCGCTGGAGACGCAGACCCGGCCCGTCTTCCCCGGGGCGCCCGGCAGCCTGGACCTGCTCGTGCACGAGCTGGCCCACCAGTGGTTCGGCGACTCGGTGTCACCGAAGTCCTGGAAGGACATGTGGCTCAACGAGGGCTTCGCGACGTACGCGGAGTGGCTCTGGTCCGAGGACCACGGCGGGCCGAGCGCGCAGCAGCACTTCGACGCCTACCTGGCCGGCGACACCGACGTCGACTCCCAGGCGGGATCCGACTGGGACGCCTTCCCGCCGGCCGCCCCGCCCGGGCCCGAGGACATTTCCGCGGCCCCGGTGTACGGGCGCGGGGCGATGGTCCTGCATCGGATCCGGCAGGAGGTCGGAGACGAGCGGTTCTTCGCCCTGGTGCGCGGCTGGGCCGCCGACCACCGGCACGGGAACGCGAGCACGGCCGATTTCACCGCCTACGCGCAGGAGAAGACGGGCCACGACCTGAAGAAGGTCTGGGACGTGTGGCTTTACGGCGAGGCGCGGCCCAAGGCCCCGTAGGCGCACCCCGCCGGGGCCCGCCGGATTACGGGACGCCCTCAGGGCTACCGCAGTTGCTTGCGCAGGACCGTGCAGGGGCGCCCCGCCTCGAGGTCGGCCGCCCGGCGCAGGGGCACGTAGCCCTGTGCCTGCCAGAACGCGAGGGCGTTGGGGTTGTTGTCGAGTACGGCGATGCGCACGCCCGAGCGGCCGGCGGCGCGGAAGCGGTCCTCGACCAGGGAGGCCAGCGTGCGGCCGTGGCCCTCGCGGTGCGCGGTGGCGTCGACGAGCAGCAGCCCGATCCACGGGTCGGGGTCTTCGCGGGCCGGGTCCGGGTGGTGGGCGAGGGTGGCGGCCAGGCCCACCAGGCGGCCGGCGGAGCGGGCGAGGAGGACCTCGGCGCCGTCGTGCGCGAGCTCGTCGGCGAGGGCGGCGGCGACCTGTTCGACCGTGATGCGGCGGGGGTCGGGGAAGTCTCCGCCGAGCTCGAAGAACGCGTGGTTGGTCGCGTAGAGCGCGGCGATCTCGGTGAGGACCGGACCCGGTAGGGCGCCGTCCTCGACGGGGGCGAGGGGGAGGAGGATCACCTGCCGAACCGTAGCGAAGCCCCCTCCCCGGACGGCCGGGAGGGGGCTTCGGCTAGTGCGGTGGACCCTTCCGGTCACAGCACCGGGTCCTGCCGGGTCGGACTCAGACGTTGACGCCGAAGTCCTGGGCGATGCCGGTCAGGCCCGAGGCGTAGCCCTGGCCGACCGCGCGGAACTTCCACTCGGCGCCGTTGCGGTAGAGCTCGCCGAAGACCATGGCGGTCTCGGTCGCCGCGTCCTCGGAGAGGTCGTAGCGGGCGATCTCGACGCCGCCGGCCTGGTTCACGACGCGGATGTACGCGTTGCGGACCTGGCCGAAGTTCTGGCTGCGGGTCTCGGCGTCGTAGATGGAGACCGGGAAGACGATCTTGTCCACGTCGGCGGGGAGGCCGGCCAGGTTGACGTTGATGGCCTCGTCGTCGCCCGAGCCCTCGCCGGTGCGGTTGTCACCGGTGTGGACGATGGTCTGGTCCGGGGTGGACTTGTTGTTGAAGAAGACGAAGTGGCCGTCGGAGACGACCTTGCCGAGCGCGGTGACCGCGATGGCGGAGGCGTCCAGGTCGAAGTCGACACCGGTCGTCGTGCGAACGTCCCAGCCGAGGCCGACGGTGACGGCCGCGAGGCCCGGGGCCTCCTTGCTGAGCGAGACGTTTCCGCCCTTGGAGAGGCTTACTGCCATGGTGACTGGTGTCCCTTCCTAGTCCACTTGGTCTCACTTGTCGTATGACCGCGAGAGCGCCCAAGTTACCGCTGACCTCCATAACGCGGGGAGAGGCCCGGTAGGTTCCGGGGCCGGAGAATTCCCCGGATGGACGCACGGACCGCCCGTCCGTACGTACGGATCGAGCGCGCATGCGAAATGCGGGTGACGGGGGCCGGGGCGGGGGCGGATCATAGGGGGCATGCCTGGTCCCTATGTCATCCGCGGTTCGGTCGTGCTCCCCGAGGGCGAGCTCGCCTGGCGTTTCTCGCGGTCCTCCGGACCGGGCGGCCAGCACGTGAACACCTCGGACTCGCGCGCGGAGCTGCTCTTCGACGTCGCGGCGACGAAGGCGCTGCCGGAGGTGTGGAAGGAGCGCGCGCTCGAACGCCTCGCGTCCCGCCTGGTCGACGGCGTGGTGACGGTACGGGCCTCCGAGCACCGCTCGCAGCTGCGCAACCGGGAGATGGCGCTGGTCCGGCTGGCCGCGCTGCTCGCGGAGGCGACCGCGCCGCCGCCCAGGGCCCGTCGGGCGACGAAGATCCCCCGGGGGATCAACGAGCGCCGACTGCGCGAGAAGAAGGCCCGCGGCGAGACGAAGCGGGGCAGGAACGCGCGGGACTGGTAGCGGCGCCCGCGGCCCGTGCCCGCGCCGCGCGGCGCCGCCCGCCGCGCCTACGGCGCCAAGTGCCGGTAGCGCCCGCGGAAGTACGTCAGCGGCGGCGAGTCCGGAGACGGCTGGGCCGCGGCCAGGACGCGGCCGATGACCAGGGTGTGGTCGCCCGCCTCGACCCGGCTCTCCGTGCGGCACTCCAGGGTGGCCAGTGCCCCCGACAGGAGCGGGGCGCCGGAGATCCCGCCGCGGGTGAGGGGGACGTCCGCGAAGAGCAGGCGGTCGCTGATGCGGCCCTTCATCGCGAAACGGCTCGCGATCTGGAGCTGGTGGTCGGCGAGCACGGAGACCGCCCACAGGGGCTGCTCCTCCAGCAGGTCGTCCATCCGGGAGCCCTCGCGCAGGCTGACCAGGACCAGCGGCGGGTCCAGGGACACGGACATGAAGGCGGTCGCCGTCATGCCGACGTCCTCGCCGCGCGGGCCGCCGGCCCTCAGCGCGGGCTCGTGGGCGGTGATCAGGCTCACGCCCGCCGCCAGTCGGGACATCGCGGCCCGGAACTCGTCTTCGCTCACCCCCTCAGGATGGGGGGCGGGCTCGGGAAGCGTCGGCGCAGGGGTCGTGTTCGGCACAGTGAGGACGCTACTGTCGCCCTCTCGCGCGGCGCATCGGGCTGAAGTCCCGGCCGCGCCCCCGCCCTGTGGCCTAGGCCGGACGTATCGTTTGCTCCCGGGAACGGACCGGCGGGAAGCCGGGAACGGACCGGCCGCTACACCGCCCGCGGACCGGTGACGCGTGCACCTTTTTTCATCTCATGTGACTTGAGTCACAGAGAGCAAGATTTGTTGACCCTGTGTACCTGCCGCACAGCTCACTGTGATTCAGTGGACGGGACACCGCAACGAAACGCCGATGACAAACCTGGAGTTGCTGTCGAGGTCTCGGGGAGAGCGAGCAATGGAGACCGAGTCGGAGCCGTACGTCCGTCTTGCGACCCTGCGGCAGCTGCACCAAGTGGTGGCCGAGCTCAATACGGCCCGGAGCCTGGCCGACACCCTGCAGACCGTCGTGGACGGCATCGTCGTGGGCCTCGGCTACGAACTCGCCTGTGTCAACCTCGTACGCCCCGACGGTGATCTGGTCGTCGCCGCCTTCGCCGGGGACCCCGCCGCCGAAGCCCTGATCACGGGCCGGGTCGGCTCGCGCGCCTCCTGGGAGCGCCGCCTGACGATGGGCGAGAACTGGGACGGCCTGCGCTTCATCCCGCACACCGAGGGCTGGGTCCTCATGGAGGACGACGTCCCCCAGTGGCACACGGACGGCCCCGATCCGCGCTTCGAAGACGAGTGGCACCCCGAGGACCGGCTCTACGCCCCCATGTACGCCTCCGGCGGCGAGCTGCTCGGCGTCGTCTCGGTGGACCGGCCGCGCAACGGGCGGCGCCCCGGCGCGTGGGGCCGCGAGGCACTCCAGATGTACGCGTTCCAGGCCGCGATCGCGATCAGCAACGCCCGCCTGCGCGCGAACATGCAACGGGCCCTGGTGCGGCTGGAGCGCGAGCAGCAGGCCCTGCGTGCCAGCGAGGAGTCGTTCCGCCAGGCCTTCGAGTACGCGCCCAGCGGCATGGCCATCGCCGAGATGGGCGGCGACCAGCACGGCCGCCTGCTGCGCACCAACGACGCCCTGTGCCGTCTGCTGGGGCGGCCCGCCTCCGTGCTGCGCCGCTACTCCTTCTCCGACCTCGTGCACCCCGAGGACATCGGCACCCTGCTGCGGACCTCCGCCGAGGGGGGCCGCGCCGAGCTGCGCCTCGGCCGGCGCGACGGTACGTACGTCTGGGTGTCCTTGCGCAATTCCGTGGTCGCGGACGCCGCCGACGGGCCCCGGTTCCTCCTCACCCACGTGGAGGACATCGAGGAGCGCAAGCGCCACGAGCTCCAGCTCGCCCACCGGGCCAGCCACGACTCGCTGACCGGCCTTCCCAACAGCGCGGAGCTGCGGGCCCGGCTCGGTGCCCGGCTCTGCCGGCTGCCGCAGTCGGTGCGCGCCACGGCGGTGGAGGCGCTGGACGCGGCCTACGAGGGCCGGCCCGCGCCGGACGGCATCCCGGGCCAGGGCGCGGGAGCGGGTACGGGATCCGGTGAGCACGGTTTCCGGCCCGACGGGTTTCCCGACCCCTTCGAGTACCCCGGCGGCGGCCCCGGGGTCCCGGCGGGTCACGGGGCCGGTCCGGCGGGGGCGTTCGACCACCACGTGCACACGGTCGCGCCCGCGACCGACATCGACGACGGCACGAAGGGGCTCGCGGTGCTCTTCTGCGACCTCGACGGCTTCAAGTCGATCAACGACAGGTTCGGGCACCACACCGGAGACGCGGTCCTGATCGAGGTGGCCAGGCGGCTGACGACCGGCGTCAGGGACGGTGACACGGTCGCCCGGCTGGGTGGTGACGAGTTCGTCGTGCTGGCCGACGGGCTGGGCGCCGCGGACGCCGCCGACCTCGCCGTCCGCCTGCGCAACGCGATCATCCCGCCGATCCGGGTGGACGGCCGCGCGGTCCGTGTGGGAGCGAGTTTCGGCATCGGATGGGCCAGCTGCGGGATGTCCGCGGACGAGGTCCTGCGCTCCGCCGACCAGCGGATGTACATCGAGAAGCGGTCCCGCTCCAAGGCCCACCGCCGGGCCGGGTGAGGTCGCACGCCACCCGTGGGTGCACCTGTTCGGGGTAGGCTCGCCGCGGTCGAAAGGAGTGACCTGCGATGACGACGCCCGCGAACAACAGCCCGAACGGTGGGGCGAACCAGCCCGAGGCCGACGATCCGTTCGGCTACCTCTACGCGGACGGCCAGGCCGCCGGAGCCACCCCGCCGGGCCAGGCCGGCGGGTACGGCTACCCAGGGCCCGGCGGTGGTCAGCCTGGTGCGCAGCCGGGCGTGCCGCGGACCTCGTACAACCAGGTCCGCACGGTCGGTGACCGGCCCTACGGCGGCCAGCGCGGGCAGGTTCCGCAGCAGCAGCCCCAGGCCTACCAGGCTCAGTACCAGGCCCCCGAGGCGCTTCAGGCGGGCGGCTACGGCGTTCCGCCGCAGCAGCAGGCCCAGCAGCCCGGCGGACCCCACGGTGGCGGCCACGGCGGCGGCCACGGTGGCGGCGGGTCCAGCCGCAAGGGCATGCTCATCGCGGCCGTCGCGGTGGTCGTCGCGGTCGCGATCGGTATCGGCGCGGCGGTGACCTTCGGCGACAAGGACAAGGGCAAGAACGACAACGCGGGGAAGGACTCCCAGAGCCAGGCGCCGTCCCCGCAGACCTCCCAGGGCCAGTCGAGCGGCTCCCCGTCGCCGGCGGCCGAGCTGCCCAAGGGCGACGCGGGCGGTCCGGGCATGGTGATCAGCGGCGGTGCCAAGCTGGAGAACGCGGTTCCGGGGGCGAAGAGCGCGAGCGGCCAGTACGTCGGCCAGTTCAACCAGCCCGGCGCCGCGGTGACCTGGACGCTGGACGTGCCCAAGGAGGGCACCTACCGGCTCTACGTGCGCTTCGGCATCCCCGGCGAGGAGGCGAACGGCACCCTCGCGGTCAACGGCAAGCCCAACAGCTCGCCGTTGAGCATGCGCAACTTCACCAATTCGCCCAAGGGCGACTGGGAGAAGGGCTGGCAGTCGACCTGGGGCCCGGTGACCCTCACCAAGGGCACGAACACGATCAAGCTGTCGTGCGAGGCCGGCAACAAGTGCCAGGTCAACATCGACCAGCTGTGGCTGCAGGCGGGCTAGACCCCGCTGACGGCCTCGACCGCCGCCACCTCCACCGACCCCTGTACCTCCTCGTAGGTGCGGGGGTCGAACTCTCCCGCGGCGGGGGCCAGGACCGTGGCCGCCGAGAGGGCGACCGCGCGGGTCAGGCGGTCCGGCCAGTCCAGGCCCTCGGCGAGGGCGGAGAGCAGGCCCGCGACGGCCGAGTCGCCGGCGCCGGTGGGGTTGCCCGACAGGGTGCGGGGCGGGGTCGCCCGCCAGGCACCCCGGCCGGTGGCGGCGAGCAGGCCGGCCGGACCGAGCGAGGTGATCACGGCGTGGGCTCCGCGCCGGCGGGCGTCCCGGGTGGCGGGCAGCGGGTCCCGGGATCCGGTCAGCTCGGCCAGCTCGGCGGCGTTCGGTTTGATCATGTCGGGGCGGGCGGCGATCCCGCGCCGCAGGGCCTCGCCGCTGGTGTCCAGGAGGACGGGCACGCCGGCCGCGCGGGCCGCCCGTACGAGGACGGCGTAGGCGCCGACGGGGACGCCGGGGGGCAGACTGCCGCACAGGGCCACCGCGTCGGCGCCGTCGGCGAGCAGGGCCTCATAGCGGGCGAGGAGGGCGGACCACTCGGCCGGGGCGATCAGCGGGCCCGGTTCGTTGAACTGCGTGGTGTCGCCCGAGGCCTCGTCGACGACGGCGAGGGTGCGCCGGGTGGTGCCCGCGCAGGGGACCAGCTCGTCGCGTACGCCGGGGGAGGCGGCGAGCAGTTCGCGTACGACGGCTCCCGTGCGGCCGCCCGCGAAGCCCGTCGCGGTCACCTCGTGGCCGAGCGCCGCGAGGACGCGGGCGACGTTGAGGCCCTTGCCGCCGGGGCGTTCGGCGACGTCGCTGACGCGGTGGGAGGCGTGCGGGCGCAGCCCCGGCACGCGGTAGGTGACGTCGAGCGCGGTGTTGAGCGTCACGGTCAGGATCATGGCAAGCCTCGGTCGCCTCGGTCTCGGGGTGTGCCGGGATCATGCCAGGAGGCGCCGCCCGGCGGTAGCCGGGGGACGGGGCGGCCGGTCCGGTCTCCGGACCGGTCGCCCGCCCGTGATGCCTGCTCAGGGGCGTGGTGACGCCCGCTCAGGGTGGTTGCGGCCGTTACGGCTTGACCGGACTGACGATCCATTCGCCGCGCCGCATGACGCCCTTGACGTCGAAGGCGGCGTCGAGGACGACGAGGTCGGCGTACTTGCCGGGTTCCAGCGAGCCGACCTGGTCGTACGCGCCGATCAGCCGGGCCGGGTTGGCGGAGATCGCCTGGACCACGGACTCGACGGGGAGCTTGTCGAGGGTGACGGACCGCTTGAACGCGGTGTCCAGGGTGAGGGTGGAGCCGGCGATGGAGCCGCCCTCGACGAGGCGGGCCACGCCCTCCTTGACCTCGACCTCCAGCGGGCCGAGGTGGTAGATCCCGTCGCCGAAGCCGGCCGCGTCCATCGCGTCGGTGATCAGCGCAACGCGGTGGGCGCCCGCGTGGTGGAAGGCCAGCTCCAGCATGGCCGGGTGCAGGTGGGTGCCGTCGTTGATGAGCTCGACGGTGACCCGCTCGTCCTCCAGCAGCGCGGCGATCGGGCCCGGCGCGCGGTGCTCCAGGCCCGGCATCGCGTTGTAGAGGTGGGTGGCGACGGTGGCGCCCGCGTCGATCGCCTGGAGGGTCTGCTCGTACGTGGAGTCCGTGTGGCCGATCGCGGCGACGACCCCGTGCTCGACCAGCAGCCGTACGGAGTCCAGGCCGCCCGGGAGCTCGGTGGCGAGGGTGAACATGCGGGCGGCGCCGTGCGAGGCGTCGATCAGCTTGCGGACCTCGGCCGGGTCGGGGTCGCGCAGGAGGTCTTCCTTGTGCGCGCCCTTGCGGCAGGGGTTGATGAACGGCCCCTCGAAGTGGATGCCCGCGATGTCGCCCTGCTGCGTCAGCTCGCTGAGCAGGCCGGCGCGGCGGGCGAGCTCGTCGAGGTCACCGGTGACGGTGGAGGCGACGAGGGTGGTGGTGCCGTGCTCGCGGTGGGTCCGTACGCCCTTGAGTACCTCCTCGGCGGTCCCGGAGGTGAAGGAGGCGCCGCCACCGCCGTGGTTGTGCATGTCGACGAAGCCGGGGACGATCCAGTGCCCGGACAGGTCGATGACGGCCGCGTCCTCCCGGGCGCTGCCGGCGATGCGCTCGCCTTCGACGATGAGCCGTCCGCCCTTGACGGTGCCGGTGGGCAGCACCACGTCGGCGCCGGAGAGAACGGTGCTGCGGCCCACATGTGCGCTTCCGGACATCAGGCAGGTACCTCCGTGGCGAGTAGATCCCAGGCGAGCAGCCCTGCGCCCAGGCATCCGGCGGTGTCCCCTAGGGCTGCCGGAACGATGTGGGGCAGCCGCTGGAACGTCACGCGTTCCTCGACGGCCGTCCGCAGTGGTGTGAACAAGGTTTCTCCCGCCTCGGCCAGGCCGCCACCGATGATCAGCGTGCTCGGGTCCAGCAGGGTGATCGCGGTGACCAGCCCGTCGGCGAGGGCTCCGATGGCGGCGAGCCACACCTCCTTCGCCGCTGCGTCACCGGATTCGACGGCCTTGGCGCAGTCCGCGGCGTCGGCTTCGGGGTCGCCGGAGGCGGCCGCCCAGGCGCGGCTGACGGCGGACGCGGAGGCGAGGGTCTCCAGGCAGCCGTGCTGCCCGCAGCCGCAGGCGGGTCCGCCGGGGCGGACCACGATGTGGCCGATCTCGCCCGCGTAGCCGTGCGCGCCGGCCTCGATGCGGCCCGCGATGCCGATGGCGCCGGCGATGCCGGTGCCGAGCGGGACGAACAGGAAGCGGTCGGCGCCGCGGCCCGCGCCGATGCGGCCTTCGGCGAGTCCGCCCGTGCGGACGTCGTGGCCCAGCGCGACGGGGATCCCGCCGAGGCGTCTGCCGAGCAGTTCGCGCATGGGGACGTCGCGCCAGCCGAGGTTCGCCGCGTAGACGGCGATCCCGTTCTCGGCGTCGACGATGCCGGGGACGGCGACGCCGGCGGCCGAGGCGGCCACGGCGAAGCGCTCCCGGCCCAGGGCGAGGAGTTCGAAGGCGAAGTCCTGGATCGTCTCGACGACGGCTTCGGGGCCACGCTCGCGTCCGGTGGCCCGGCGCGCCTCGTGGAGCAGGGTGCCGTCCTCGGCGACGAGGGCGGCCTTCATCCCGGTGCCGCCCACATCGAGGGCGATGACGTGTTTCACGGGTTTCACGGGTGACAGTCTCGCGTGCTTGGAGGGGAAAGGTCTAGTCCACTGGGGTGGGGATTGTTGAGCGGCCATACAAATTCGGGTCCGTGACCGGGGCGCGGGCCCCTGACGTGGGGTTCCCGCGCACGTGTGCGGGGGGTCGCGTGCAGGGCGTGTGGACGTTTCGGGGCCGGATGTTGACGAGCCGCGAAAGTGGTGTAGACCTTTACGCGAATCGTACGGAACAACCTGGGGTGGAGCGAGAACTGTGAAGGCGCGAACTGTGCAGGCCCGAAACCTGAAGCTCGCCGCGTCCGGCGTCGCACTGTGCCTGACCACCGTGACGCTGACCGGCTGCGGCGCCGTGTCGGGCCTCACCGGGAACAACGAGGTCACCCTGCGGGTCGTGGCGGCCGACTACGGGGACAATCCCGAGAACTCCTCGAAGGGCTACTGGAAGAGCCTCGCCACGGCCTTCGAGAAGGACCACTCCGGCATCAAGGTCCAGGTCGACGTCTACTCCTGGTCGGAGGTCGACGCGAAGGTCGCCGCGATGGTCAAGGAGGGCAAGGCCCCCGACGTCGCCCAGATCGGCGCCTACGCCGACTACGCGGCCGACGGCAAGCTCTACTCCGCCGACGAACTGCTCTCCGTGAACACCGAGGCCGACTTCCTCGCGCCGCTCGCCGACGCCGGCAAGGTCAGGCGCGTCCAGTACGGCATGCCCTTCGTGGCCAGCACCCGGCTGATGTTCTACAACGAGAAGCTGCTCTCCGACGCCGGAGTCATCCCCAAGGACGCCAAGGGCCCCTGGCAGCCCAAGAGCTGGGCGGAACTGGAGGCGGCCGCCAAGAAGCTCAAGGCGGCCGGGGTCCCGACGCCCTTCGCGCTGCCCCTGGGCCGCGAGGAGGCGCAGGCCGAGACGATGCAGTGGATGCTCGCGGGCGGCGGCGGGTACAGCGACAACGAGGAGGCGTACTCGATCGACTCCGTGGACAACGTCAAGACCTTCGAGTACCTGCGCGACAAGCTCGTCGCACCGGGCCTGACCGGCCCCGTCGAGCCGTCCAAGCTGGACCGGCAGGCCGCCTTCGACGCCTTCACGCGCGGCGAGGTCGGCATGCTCAACGGGCACCCCACGCTGCTCAAGCAGGCCGCAGAAAAGGGCGTGAAGTACGGCATGACCCCCATGCCGACCGCCGACGGGACCGATCACTCCACGATGGGCGTCGCCGACTGGGTCATGGCCTTCAAGACCGGCCACAAGAAGGAGTCCGGGCAGTTCCTGGACTTCCTGTACCAGCCGGCCAACGTGACCGCCTTCACCGGGAAGTACGACCTGCTGCCCGTCACCACCAGCGGCTACCGCGAGACGGAGGCCGCCACGGGGACCTCGTCCGCGCAGCTGAAGACCTTCCTGCAGGCGCTGCCGAACGCACGGCTGTACCCGGTGGGCAAGAAGTCCTGGGCGGGCGTGAGCGAGGACGTCAAGCAGAACATCGGCAAGAGCGTGCAGCCGGGCGGGCAGCCCGCCAAGATCCTCGGCGACATAGCGGAGGCCGCGCGCAAGAACGACCCGCGCTGATCGGTGGGGCCCCGCAGGCCGTCGCGCCGGCTGTCGGTGGCGCCCCTCCGGCCGCCGCGCCGGCTGTCGGTGGGCGGCGTTAATCTGGCCGTATGACGGACGAGGGGCGGCCGCCGGCCGGGCTGAGCGCCGACGAAGCGGCGGTGCTCGCCTACGAGGGGCGCACCTGGCCCGGCCCCGGCGCCAAGGAGCGGGCCATACGGGAAGGTCTGGGAATGTCCCCGGTCCGCTACTACCAGCTGCTCAACGCGCTGATGGACGATCCGAGGGCGCTGCGCCACGCCCCCGGCACCGTGAACCGCCTGCGACGCATCCGCGAAGCCCAGCGGTCCCGGCGGTAGCGGTCTGCCGCGCGCCGTAGCCGTGGCCCGGCGGGGCCGTTAGGGTCGAGCGTATGGGGAGCCATCCGCACGATCTGCCGATGCCCGTGACCGCCGCCGGACGCGAGGGACTCCAAGCCCTCCTGCACGCACCGCACCGCGCCGTCGTCGCCCTCGACTTCGACGGCACCCTCGCCGACATCGTCGCCGACCCCGACCAGGCCCGGGCGCACCCCGGAGCCGTCGGCGCGCTCTCCGCGCTCGCCCCCGTGGTGGGATCGGTCGCGGTCGTCACCGGCCGCCCGGCGGGCGTCGCCGTCCGCTACGGGGGCTTCGCGGGCGTCCCCGGCCTGGAGCACCTCGTGGTCCTCGGCCACTACGGAGCCGAGCGCTGGGACGCCGTGACCGGCATCGTGCACGCGCCGGCCGAACATCCCGGGGTCGCGGCGGTACGGGCCGAGCTGCCGGGGTTCCTGGACGCGATCGGCGCGTGGCGCGGCACCTGGATCGAGGAGAAGGGCCGGGCGCTTGCGGTGCACACCCGCCGGGCAGAGGACCCGGCGGCGGCCTTCGAGGCCCTGCGCGAGCCCCTGGCGGGGCTGGCGGCCCGCCACGGCCTGATGGTCGAGCCGGGCCGGGCGGTGCTGGAGCTGAGGCCGCCCGGGATGGACAAGGGCGTCGCGCTGAGCGAGTACCTCGCGGAGGTGGGGGCCTCGTCCGTGCTGTACGCGGGGGACGACCTGGGTGACCTCGCGGCGTTCTCGGCGGTGGAGAAGCTGCGGGCGGAGGGGGTGCCGGGACTGCTGGTGTGCAGCGGCTCCGCGGAGGTCCCGGAACTCGCGGCGCGCGCGGACCTGACCGTGTCCGGCCCGGGCGAGGTCGTGGCCCTCCTGGCCGCCCTGGCCGCGGCGATCGCGTCCCCTTCCTGACGCCGGACCGCCCAGCCGTCGGCCCGGCCCACGGGACAGCCCTCGGGCCGTCCCCTTCGGATCTTCCCGGGCCGACAAGATCCGAAGGGGACCGCCTAGCCCCGCAGGGCGTCCAGTTGGGCCCTGAGCCATTGCGCCGGGGGGAGGGCGGTCGCCGCCGCGGCCAGGCGTTTCGTCCGGTCCGCGCGTTCGGCGGACGGCATGGACAGTGCCGTGTGCAGGGCCTGCGCCGTCTGCGTCACGTCGAACGGGTTCACCGTCAGCGCGTCCTCGCGGAGCTCCCCGTACGCCCCGGCCCCCGTCGACAGCACCAGCACGCACCCCGCGTCCGACACCACCGGGATCTCCTTCGCCACCAGGTTCATCCCGTCCCGCACCGGGTTGACCAGCGCCACGTCCGCCATCCGGTACACCGCCAGCGAGCGCGCGAAGTCGTCCTCGACGGAGACCACCACCGGCTGCCAGTCGGGCGTGCCGAACTCCTCGTTGACCGAGGCCGCGAGCTCCTCCACCGAACGCGTGTAGGAGCGGTAGGCCTCCAGGTCCTGCCGGGACGGGTACGCCGAGGCCAGGTGCACCACCCGGCCGCGCCATTCGGGGTGGACCGTCAGCAGCTCCCGGTAGGCGAGCAGGCCGCGCAGGATGTTCTTCGACAGCTCCGTGCGGTCCACGCGCACGATGGTCCTCAGGCCGCGGGTCTGCTCCCGCAGCACCTCCAGCTTCGCGTCCACCTCCGGCCGGTGCGCCAGCATGCGCAGCTCGTCCCCGTCCACGCCCAGCGGGAACACCGCCACCGGCGCCCCCGGCTCCGCCGACGCCGTGAACTCACGCGCCCACTGCTCCGTGTGGAAACCCACCTGGTCCGCCCCGAGCATCCCCCACAGCAGCTGCCCGCGGATGTCGTCGGGGAGCATGCCCAGGAAGTCGGGGGACGCCCACGGGGTGTGCGTGAAGTGCCCGATCCGCAGGTCCGGGCGCAGGTCCCGCAGCATGCCCGGGACCAGCGCGAGGTGGTAGTCCTGGACCAGGACGCAGGCGCCCTGCGCCGCCTCCTCGGCCAGGGCCTCGGCGAACGCCCCGTTGTACGTCACGTAGGAGGCCCAGCGCCGCCGGAACTCCGCGTCGAAGACCGGCTCGCGCGGGATGTCGTACAGGTGGTGGTGCAGGAACCACAGCACCGAGTTCGCGATGCCGTTGTACGCGTCGTCGTACACCGCGGGGTCGACGGCCAGCATCCGCACCCCCGGCTCGGCCACGCCCCGCCGTACCGCCTCCCGGTCCGCGTCCGACAGCGCCGCGCAGATCCACAGCGCCCCCGGCTGCTCCGCGAGGGCGGCGGAGAGGCCCGAGACCAGACCGCCCCCGCCCCGGCGCGCGCTGAGGGCGCCGTCCGCGTCGAGGGCGTACGAGAGGGGGCCGCGGTTCGCGGCGACGAGCACCTGGGAAGCCATGCGGCGAACCTAGCCCGCCCCGCGTCCGGTCAAACGTCCGGTTACGCCACGCGACGGCGCGCGTACTCCTCGATGTCCAGCATCGGCGGCCGCTCCTCGGTGTCCACGGCGTGCGTGTGCGGGACGAAACCGTCAGGCCCGCGCTCGAACTGCGTCAGCTCCGGCCGCAGGAGGTGTCCGCGCGAGAGCCGTACCAGCGCCGTGCGGTATATCGCCGCGGCCATCCGCCCCAGTGCCTGCCCGTCCTGGTGGCGGTGCAGCCGGACCCCCACGTCCACCTGGGCCAGCGACCTCAGCCCGACCGTGTGCAGCGCGTCCACCAGCAGGCCCAGCTCGACGCCGTAGCCGACGGGGAACGGCAGCCTTTCCAGCAGGTCGCGGCGGACGGCGTACTCGCCGCCCAGCGGCTGGACGAAGCCGGCCAGTTGCGGCCAGTGCAGGTTGAGCAGGGGCCGGGCCACGAGCTCGGTGACCCGGCCGCCCTGGCCGTGCAGCCTGCCCTCGGCGGATCCGTCGAATTCCGTGACGAGCGGGCGGTCGTACATCGCCTTCACGAACCGCACGTCCGGGTCGGTCAGCAGCGGGCCGACGATCCCGGAGACGAAGGCGGAGGAGAAGTCGCGCAGATCGGCGTCGACGAAGCAGACGATGTCACCGGTGGTCGCCAGCAGCGAGCGCCACAGCACCTCGCCCTTGCCGGGCAGGGCGGGGATCCGCGGCAGGATGTCGTCGCGGTGCACCACGCGGGCGCCGGCCTTCGCCGCGACCTCCGCCGTACGGTCGGTGGAGCCCGAGTCGATCACGACCAGTTCGTCGACCAGCGGAACCGGAAGTCCCTCGATCAGATCGCGCCGGATCACCTCGACGATGGCGCCGACCGTCGCCTCCTCGTCGAGCGCCGGCAACACGACGCTCACCGTGGTCCCCGCTGCCCGCTTGGCGGAGAGCAGCTGGTCGAGCGGTCGGTCGGCTGCGGACCAGGAGCGGTCCGCCAGCCATCGCTCCACCTCTTCCAGCACCTTCAGCACTCCCTGGTTCATCCATGTTTTGGACCGAATTGTGATCCATCTCGCGGTTCGGACGGCTGTCTCAACCGCCCGGGCCTTCGGTTACAGTCTTGAACAACGCGAAGGTCCACCGCATGCCGGGGGTCCCCGCGTACAAACGCCCGGGCGCGCCACAGAGCGCGTTGCCCGGTGCCATACCGCTCATCCAGAGGGGCAGAGGGACACGGCCCGTTGAAGCCCCGGCAACCCTCCAGTCGGTTCTCGCGATCGCGTACGTCAGCGACGTCAGCGAGGTCCCCGGCTAGGGAAGGTGCCAATTCCGTCTCATGGCGAAGTGCGCCATGGGGAAGATGAGGAGAAAGGGCCTCGCCATCATGGCTGCACAGTCTGTCGCAACCTCTGCCGAAACCGTTGCCACCGTTGAGAACGGCACCGCCGGCGCCTCTGTCGATCTCGGTCCCGCCACCGGCCTTTCGTGTCGTGAGTGCCGCACCCGCTTCGATCTCGGCCCGATCTTCGCCTGCGCCGAGTGCTTCGGCCCGCTCGAAGTCGCCTACGACCTGCCCCTGGGCGACCCCGAGGCGCTGCGCGCCGCGATCGAGGCCGGTCCCGACAACATCTGGCGCTACGCGCCGCTGCTGCCCGTCCCGGCGGACGTGGCCTCCAAGCCGAGCCTGAACCCGGGCTTCACCAAGCTCGTGGACGCGGCCAACCTGGCCAAGGAACTCGGCGTCACCGGCAAGCTGTACGTCAAGGACGACTCCGGCAACCCGACGCACTCCTTCAAGGACCGCGTCGTGGCCATCGCCGTCGAGGCCGCCCGCGCCTTCGGCTTCACCACCCTCTCCTGCTCCTCCACCGGCAACCTGGCCGGCGCCGTCGGCGCCGCGGCCGCGCGGGCCGGCTTCCGCTCCTGCGTCTTCATCCCGCACGACCTGGAGCAGGGCAAGGTCGTCATGGCCGGTGTCTACGGTGGCGACCTCGTCGGCATCGAGGGCAACTACGACGATGTGAACCGCTTCTGCTCCGAGCTCATCGGCGACCCGCTGGGCGAGGGCTGGGGCTTCGTCAACGTCAACCTGCGCCCGTACTACGGCGAGGGCTCCAAGACCCTGGCGTACGAGATCTGCGAGCAGCTCGGCTGGCAGCTGCCCGACCAGATCGTCATCCCGATCGCGTCCGGCTCCCAGCTGACGAAGATCGACAAGGGTCTGCAGGAGCTGATCAAGCTCGGTCTCGTCGAGGACAAGCCGTACAAGATCTTCGGCGCCCAGGCGGAGGGCTGCTCGCCCGTCTCCACCGCGTTCAAGGCCGGGCACGAGGTGGTCCGCCCGCAGAAGCCGAACACCATCGCGAAGTCGCTGGCGATCGGCAACCCGGCGGACGGCCCGTACGTCCTGGACATCGCGCGGCGCACCGGCGGCTTCGTCGAGGACGTCAACGACACCCAGGTCGTCGAGGCCATCAAGATCCTCGCGCAGACCGAGGGCATCTTCGCCGAGACCGCGGGCGGCGTGACCGTCGGCGTGACGAAGAAGCTCATCGAGAACGGGCAGCTCGACCCCTCGCTGACCACCGTGATCCTGAACACCGGTGACGGCCTCAAGACCCTGGAGGCGGTGGCCGCCGACAGCGGTCAGACCGCCACCATCCGCCCGAGCCTGGACGCGTTCCGCGCCGCCGGCCTGGTCTGATCTCCCTCCCCGCACCCGGAAAGGCAGTAGCGCCATGAGCGTGAACGTCCGCATCCCCACCATCCTGCGCACCTACACCGGCGGCCGGTCCGAGGTCTCCGCCGAGGGCGCGACCCTCGCCGAGGTCATCGAGTCCCTGGAGAAGAGCCACCCGGGCATCGCCGCGCGCGTCCTGGACGACCAGGGCAAGCTGCGCCGCTTCGTCAACGTGTACGTCAACGACGACGACGTGCGCTTCGAGGGCGGGCTCCAGACGTCCACCCCGGACGGTGCGGGCGTCTCCATCATTCCCGCGGTGGCGGGCGGCTGCTGACACCCCGCTCTTGACCCAGAACGCTGAATTGCCCCCTCCGGTAATAAACGGAGGGGGCAATTCTGCTGGGTTGGGCGCGGTAGGGTTGGGGAAGTCCCCTCCGCTGTACTTGCCCGCCGCATATGAGCGGGCCGCGTGAGGGTTGACATTGAGTCAACATGCAAGCGTGGTATGGGTACTTGGCGTGGTTTGTCCGGCCCGAGTTGCCCTGGAATATTCCCGGTTTTCACCCTATTTCTATCTTTTGGCGTGTCCAGAATTCTCGTCGGAATGACCTGTTGCAGACAGCAGCGGTGCGGATACATTCAGCCCCGGTCGAGGCGTTCCGGCGCAAGTTCTGACCCGGGATCGCGAAGTGCGGTCCCGCGCAAGGGCCAGTAATAGGGGAGTTAGGCATGGCTCAGGGCACCGTCAAGTGGTTCAACGCGGAGAAGGGCTACGGCTTCATCGCGGTCGACGGTGGTGCGGATGTGTTCGTCCACTACAGCGCCATCCAGATGGACGGGTACCGCACCCTTGAAGAGGGTCAGCGGGTCGAGTTCGAGATCTCGCAGGGCCAGAAGGGTCCGCAGGCGGACATGGTCAAGCTCGCCGCCGGCTAGTCCGACCGCGATCGACCACCGACACGTACCGCGGCCGCGCACAGGGGCCGCCTACGACGGCACGACGGCACGCACACGAGGGGCCCACATCCCGGACAGGGGATGCGGGCCCCTCGTGCGTGGGCGGCCGCGACCCTTGTCCCGCCTGGGTTTTCCACGGCGTTTCGCCGAAGCCGCTTGCACTCGGGGGTGCCGAGTGCTAATCATTGGCGTTAGCACTCTCCTGGTGAGAGTGCTACTAAACGAGGACCGGGTCGGTGAGGCCCGCAGGGTCCGGTGGGAAGGAACCGCCGGGCACGCAGGCCGTCCGTCGCGGGCGCGGGCGCGGTCCGGGAGCAATCCACCGCTGTCCGGGAGGACCACTTCAGATGGCCAAGATCATTGCGTTCGACGAGGAGGCCCGGCGCGGCCTCGAGCGTGGGATGAACCAGCTCGCCGACGCCGTCAAGGTCACCCTTGGCCCCAAGGGTCGCAACGTCGTCCTTGAGAAGAAGTGGGGCGCGCCCACGATCACCAACGATGGTGTCTCCATCGCCAAGGAGATCGAGCTCGAGGACCCGTACGAGAAGATCGGCGCCGAGCTGGTCAAGGAAGTCGCCAAGAAGACGGACGACGTCGCCGGCGACGGTACGACCACCGCCACCGTTCTGGCCCAGGCGCTCGTCCGCGAGGGCCTGCGCAACGTGGCCGCCGGTGCGAACCCGATGGCCCTCAAGCGCGGCATCGAGAAGGCCGTAGAGGCCGTCTCCGGCGCCCTGCTGGAGCAGGCGAAGGATGTCGAGACCAAGGAGCAGATCGCTTCGACGGCCTCCATCTCCGCCGCTGACACCCAGATCGGCGAGCTCATCGCCGAGGCCATGGACAAGGTCGGCAAGGAAGGCGTCATCACGGTCGAGGAGTCCCAGACCTTCGGTCTGGAGCTCGAGCTCACCGAGGGCATGCGCTTCGACAAGGGCTACATCTCGGCGTACTTCGCCACCGACATGGAGCGCATGGAGTCGTCCCTCGACGACCCGTACATCCTGATCGTCAACTCGAAGATCGGCTCGGTCAAGGACCTGCTGCCGCTCCTCGAGAAGGTCATGCAGTCCGGCAAGCCGCTGCTGATCATCGCCGAGGACGTCGAGGGCGAGGCCCTGTCGACCCTGGTCGTCAACAAGATCCGCGGCACCTTCAAGTCCGTCGCCGTCAAGGCTCCGGGCTTCGGCGACCGCCGCAAGGCCATGCTCGGTGACATCGCCATCCTCACGGGCGGCACGGTCATCTCCGAGGAGGTCGGCCTCAAGCTCGAGAACGCCGGTCTCGACCTGCTCGGCCGCGCCCGCAAGGTCGTCATCACCAAGGACGAGACCACCATCGTCGACGGTGCCGGTGACAGCGACCAGGTTGCCGGTCGCGTGAACCAGATCCGCGCCGAGATCGAGAACTCCGACTCGGACTACGACCGCGAGAAGCTCCAGGAGCGCCTCGCGAAGCTGGCCGGCGGCGTGGCCGTCATCAAGGCCGGCGCCGCGACCGAGGTCGAGCTCAAGGAGCGCAAGCACCGCATCGAGGACGCCGTTCGCAACGCGAAGGCGGCCGTCGAAGAGGGCATCGTCGCCGGTGGCGGCGTGGCCCTGCTGCAGGCTTCCGCGGTCTTCGAGAAGCTCGAGCTCACGGGCGACGAGGCGACCGGCGCCAACGCCGTGCGCCTGGCCCTGGAAGCCCCGCTCAAGCAGATCGCCATCAACGGTGGTCTCGAGGGTGGCGTCGTCGTGGAGAAGGTCCGCAACCTGCAGATCGGTTGGGGCCTGAACGCCGCGACCGGCGAGTACGTGGACATGATCGCCGCGGGCATCATCGACCCGGCGAAGGTCACCCGTTCCGCGCTGCAGAACGCGGCGTCGATCGCGGCCCTCTTCCTCACCACCGAGGCCGTCATCGCCGACAAGCCCGAGAAGGCCGGCGCCGCTGCCGGCGGCGGCATGCCGGGCGGTGACATGGACTTCTGATCGGCCCCGGCTGATCGGCTGTTCTCGTACCGAGGGCGGCACCCCTTCTCCACGAAGGGGTGCCGCCCTCGGGCGTTCGCGCGTCCTTGGAAGCCGGTGGTGTCGAGGCTGGTGGTGGAGACTGCGCGGCCCGTGGGACGCATCGCCACGGATCGGCCGGGTTTGGTTGACTGATGGCATGACTGAGCCGTTCGTCAAGATCTGCGGTCTGAAGACCGCGCGTGACATCGACACCGCCGTGGAGGCGGGAGCCGATGCCGTGGGGTTCATCCTCGCCGCCGGTACCGTGCGCACGATCGACGCCGCCGCCGCGCGGGAGCTGGCGGCGCGGGTGCCCGCCGGGGTGCTCACCGTCGGGGTGTTCCGGGGGCAGCCGGTGGACGAGGTCCGGCGGCTCGTCGAGGAGAGCGGGGTGCGCGCCGTGCAGCTGCACGGGGACGAGGGGCCCGAGTTCTACGAGGTGCTGCGTGCGGAGGGCCGGACGCTGATCCGGGCCACGGCCCGCGCGGTGCCCGCCGTAGGGGAGTACGGGGAGGACCTGCTGCTGATCGACGCCCCCGACGCCGGCTCCGGCAAGCCGTGGAACTGGGGATCGCCGGACTTCACCGCGCCGCGCGGCCGGTGGCTGCTGGCGGGCGGGCTGAATCCAAGGAACGTGCGGGAGGCCCTCTCGGTCACCGGGGCGTGGGGCGTGGACGTGTCCAGCGGGGTGGAGCGGGAACGCGGGGTCAAGTCCCCTGAGCTGATCCGCGCCTTCGTCGCGGCGGCCCGGGGCGCGGGCGGCTGACCGGCTGAAGGGGGCGGCCGGCCGGCGGTGGGCCACTGGCCGGCGGATGGGCTACCGGGCGGCGGATGGGCTACCGGGCGGAGGATGGGGCACTGGCCGGCGGGTGGGCTACCGGGCGGCGGGTGCCGGCGGCCCCACGGCTGGGCCGGCTGCCGGCGCGGGTCGGCGGCCCAAAGGCCGGGTCGGTGGCCGAGCGGGCGGGTCGGCGGCCGAGCGGGCGGGCCGCACGGTTGAGCACGCCGGGGGCGCGGCGTCGCCGGGGTGGTTCGGCTGCGCCGTCCGGCCGTTCGCGGGAGGTGTCGCCGGGGGCCGGGCCCAGGGGGGTGGTCGGCTGGCCGACGCCACAAACGCCGACATCGAAAGGTGGTACCCGGTGAACCGAGCACGCTTCCTCGCCGCGGTCGTCCCGTCCCTGCTGGTGGCTGCGCTCGGGGGCGCCGCCGCGACGGCGCCGGCCGAGGCCGCGCCGCTGCCGAGGCCCGAGCCGCAGGTCCCGCACTGCTTCGACTCCGACGGCGTCGACGTCAACGAGCTCCTCGGCGTGAAGGAGCGGATCATCGGCCCGCCCTCCTGCCGCGAGACCTACGCCAAGGAGAAGTGGGTCAGGACCGCGCCGGCGTGGGTCACGGCGCCGAGTGCCGAGAAGGCCGTCTATCCGGAGGGCTACACGCCGTCCCGGCCCGATCCGATCGACGACTTCGACTCCAAGTTCGTCAGTGCCACTTACATCAACGACATCGGCACCCCGCAGGAGCGGAGCTTCACGTACGGGAAGAAGCGGGTCCTGCACACCGGTTTCGTCGGCACCGACGGTCTCCCGTTCTCGGTCGTCGCCTCGCCACCGCTCAAGGCGCTGCCCCTCGGGCCGCACACCAACACCGTCCTGTTCACCCTGAAGGAGCAGCACTGCGACGGCTTCGGGACGGTCGAGGCGGAGAACTGCCTGCCGGCCGGCACCTTCGCCTACTCGACCGACACCCCCTTCTCGGTGGTCCCGAGGCCGGCCGGCTGACCACCGGATGGCCATCGCCGACCACCGGCCGACCGCCGGCTGGGAGCTGCGGCCGGGCGTCAGGCGAGCGAATCGATCCAGCGCTCCAGGCGGCGGCCTTCCGTGGCCATCAGCTCCGGGTCGCGGAAGGTGTTGGTGAGTAGCGAGATGCCCTGGTAGGAGGCGATCAGGGCCACCGCGAGCTCGCGCGCGTCGGTGGTCCTGCCCAGGGCGAGGAACTGCTGCTCGGCCCAGTCGAGCAGCACCCGCATGACTTTGGCGAGGGCCTGGTCGAGGCCGTCGTCGCGCTTGTCGAGCTCGGAGGCGAGGGTGCCGGTGGGGCAGCCGTGGCGGGCGGTGATTTCGCGCTGCCCCACCCAGCCGGCGAGGAGGGCTTTGAGGCGAGCCTGGGGGGTGGGGAGCGCGTCAAGGGCGGTGATCAGGCCCGCGAGGGTCTGCGCGTGGGCGTCGATGGCCGCCTCGACGAGCTGGTCCTTGGTCTTGAAGTAGTAGTAGACGTTGCCGAGCGGGACGTCGGCCGCGTGCGCGATGTCGGCGATCGTCGTCTTCTCCACACCCTGTTCGTGCAGGACGCGGGCCGCTGCCGCGGCGAGCCGTTCGCGCTTGCCCCCGCGCTTGGCCTTCGGGCGGGACGGTTCGGCGGGGCCGGACGGGCCGGGGGCCGCGGAATCTGAGTAAGTCACCTGACTAAGTGTAGACGGGCGCCACCCGGGCGGGCTATGGTCGTCCCAGGAGTGAGTCAGTCGACTAACTCAATCTTAGGGGCGGGAGCCTTTCATGATCGTCATCACGGGTGCGACCGGAAACGTCGGCAGCGAGCTGGTGCGGGTCCTCGCGGCGGCGGGGGAGCGCGTCACCGCCGTCTCCCGCCGGACACCGGAGCACGCCCTGCCGGCCGGCGTCCACCACCATCGGGCCGACCTCGCCGACCCGCGGAGCCTGCGTCCCGCACTCGAAGGGGCCGGGGCGCTCTTCCTGCTGGTCGCGGGCGAGGACCCGCGGGCGCTCCTCGACGAGGCCGCGGCGGCCGGCGTACGCAGGGTCGTGCTGCTGTCCTCGCAGGGGGTCGGGACCCGGCCCGAGCAGTACCGGCATCCGGCCGCCTTCGAGGACGCCGTCCGCCGGTCGGGCCTGGAGTGGACGATCCTGCGCTCGGGCGGGCTCGACTCCAACGCCTTCGCCTGGGCCGAGTCGATCCGCACCCACCGCACGGCGGCCGCGCCCTTCGGGGACGTCGCCCTGCCCACGGTCGACCCCGCGGACGTGGCCGAGGTCGCGGCGGCCGTACTGCGCGGCGGGGGCCACGAGGGAGCCGTCCACGACCTGACCGGACCGGTCCCGGTCTCCCCGCGCGAGCGGGCCGAGGCGATCGCGGGGGCGATCGGCGAGCCGGTGCGGTTCGTGGAGCAGAGCCCGGAGGAGGCCCGGGCACAGATGCTCACCTTCATGCCCGAGCCGGCGGTCGAGGGCACCCTGTCGATCCTCGGCGCGCCCGTCGCCGCCGAGCTCGCGGTGAGCCCCGCCGTCGAACTGATCCTGGGCCGCGCCCCGCGCCCCTTCGCCGCCTGGGCGGACCGCGCGGCACCGGCGTTCCGCTGACCGGCTGCCCACCGGTCCCTGCGCGGCCGCGCGCCTGCCACCAGCACATCACCGTCCATCTTCAGGAGGAGCAGCAGCCATGCCCGTACAGCCCGTACTCGACTCGACGGTCCACTACCGGGAGGCCGGAGTCGCAACCGGTGTGCCCGTGGTCTTCCTGCACGGGAACCCCACCTCCTCCCACCTCTGGCGGCGGGTCCTGCCGGCCGTCGGCGGTCCCGGCCGGCTGCTCGCGCCGGACCTGATCGGCATGGGGGCGTCTGGCAAGCCCGCCATCGACTACACCTTCGACGACCACTCCCGCTACCTCGACGCCTTCCTCGACGGCCTCGGCCTCGACGAGGTGGTGCTCGTCGGGCACGACTGGGGTGGTGCGCTCGCCTTCGACTGGGCCGCCCGGCATCCGGGGCGGGTGCGCGGTATCGCGTTCACCGAAACCATCGTCAAGCCGATGAGCTGGGAGGAGTTCCCCGAAGGCGGCCGCGCGTTGTTCCGGGCGGTCAAGACGCCCGGCGTCGGCGAAGCCATGATCCTCGACGAGAACGCCTTCGTGGAGCAGGTGCTGCCCGGCAGCGTCGCCGGTCCGCTCGACCCGCGCGACCTGGACGCCTACCGGGCCCCGTATCCGACGCGGGAGAGCCGGCGCCCGCTGCTCCGGTGGGCGCGGTCCATGCCGCTGGGCGCGGAGCCCGCCGATGTGGTGGCCCGCGTGGCGGCGTACGGCGCCTGGCTCGCGGCGAGTCCGGAGGTGCCCAAGCTGCTGCTGACCTTCGCGCCGGGACCCGGGGCCATGACGGGACCGGAGACCGTCGACTGGTGTACGGCGAACATCGCGGGGCTGGAGCTCGCCCGGCACGACGACGTGGCGGCCGGGCACCACACGCCCGAGGACCACCCGCTGCTGGTCGCGGCGGCGGTGCGGGAGTGGGCCGGGCGGCACGGGCTGTGGATCCCCGAGCCCCTCCCGTTGACGCTGGACACGGAGCCCTTCCCCCATTGATCCCCGGGTCGGCCTAGGGGGCATTTCAGGGGTCGGTACCCGATGCGGCTCGGGGTGTCGCGCCCGTAGCTTCGTGGGCATGACCATACCGCGAACAGCCTTCATCGCAGCCCCCGTTCTGATGGGCGCCTACGGCGTCATCCGCATCATCGACGGTCTCGACGGCAGCCGCGGGCCGGGCTTCGCGTGGAGCCTCGGGCACCTGTGCTTCCTCGGCGCGCTCGCCTACTTCGTCCAGGGCTTCGCCGCGATGCGCACGATGGCCGGCCGCAACCGGCTGTCCACCGTGGGCCTGTGGACCGGCGCGGCGGGAGCCATAGCCGTCGGCGGGCAGTTCGCCATCGACCTCGTGGTCGGGTTCCTGTCAGCGGACCGGGGCGCCATGGAGGTGCTGTTCGCACGGGTCCAGGAGATACCCGGCATGCTTCCGGTGTTCTACGACTTCGGCCCGGTGCTGTTCTTCGTCGGACAGCTGATCCTGGTCTCCCAGCTCGCAGCGCGCCGGATCCTCAAGCCGTGGGCCCCCGTCCTGGTCCTCATCGACACGACCTTGCCCTTCGCCGACAAGGACCTCATACCCCTCGGCGCCGTACTCCTCCTGGTCTCCCTCGCCCCGCTCTACCGCGGCCGCCCGGCTGCCGGGCCGGTCGGCGCGGCCGCTGTCGCCGAGCCGAAGGTGGCGGCCTAGGGCGTCTCGTTCGTATCGTGGCGGCCGAGCCCGTGGCGTCTGGTGCCGTGCATGGCAAGGCGGAGGGGCGTGTCGCGTACTGGACGTACTGGGGCGCCCCGACGACGCGGCCAGGTGCGGTACCAGGAGTCACGGGCCCGGCAAGATCCGAACGAGACGCCCTAGCCGAGGGCGGCGACGAAGGCGGACCAGGCGGGGGCGCCGAAGGCGAGTTGGGGGCCGTCGGGGACCTTGGAGTCGCGGACGGGGACGATGCCGGGGTGGCAGTCGGCGCTGTGGGTGGACTTCCGCCAGGTGGCCATCTCCAGGCAGCTGCCGTCGCTGGCGTCGCTGTAGCTGGACTTGTGCCAAGTGGCCGCCGACAGGTCGTACTCAGGCTGGTGCGTCATGCTCGTACCCCTCCGCCACGGACTCGATCATGGCAAGTGATTGCGCGGGAGGCAGCGCACCGGCCGTGAGGAGATCGTAGGTCAGGAAGTGGCGCGAGACCGTGGCTGGATCATCGAACAGCTGGCCCGTTCCGATGCCTGGACGTACGCGAGGGTGGAGGCGTCTTCGAAGCACATCAGCTGAAGCGAACCGCCCATGGCGGCGTGGGCGCCGACGCTGAACGGGATGACCTGGACGATGATTCGGTGCGACCGGATCAAGGACGCGATGTGGCGCAGGGCTTCTGCCATCACAGGTGGGCCGCCTACCTTGCAGCGCAGTACCGCTCACCAAAAACGGACCACGACAACGGTGGTGTTGGATCGGCGAGGAGGGCCGCGCGCGCGAGCCTGTTCGTGACCAGCTCATCGATCTCCGGCTCTGGTGCTGTCGGCTGGTAAGCGCGAAAGATGGCCCGCGCGTAGGACTCCGTCTGCAGCAGCCCTGGGATGAGCAGCGGCGCGTACTCGCGGATGGCTTTCGCCAGTGCCTCCGCCTCGGCCGCTTCCGCGGAGTGGTCGGGGTACTTGGACTTCGTCATGGCCCCGCAGTTGCGGGTGAAGAAGCCGTCGGTGCCCAGGACTTCGTTCAACTGGCGGGCGAGTTCCGGCGTCATCCTGCGGGTGCCCGCCCGTCGCTCGGGGTGGTGGGGTGTCGGCCGCCGGGTCGTACGGCCTGCCGCTGGTCGACCTGGGCCGCTGCAACCTGGACAGCGCGCTACGGCTGGCCGCCGTACTCCACGAGCGGGCCCACCCCTGACCCCCTGGCCGACGGGGATCGAGGGGTGGGCCACGGTCGAGCCGGGGGTTAGACCTTCACTGCGGCGAGGCGTTCGCCGCAGAGCGCGGTGAGGTCCTCGGGGTCGGAGGTGAGGACGGTGACGGGGCCGGGCGCCGCGAGCGCGGTGGCGGCGAGCATCGCGTCGATGGCGTACTTGTGCCCGTGCAGGCCGGCTTCGCGGAGCAGGACCGTGGCGGCGAGGGCGATCTCCTCGGTGACGGGTTCGACCACGACACGGGACAGCGCCCACTGCAGGGCGGGCATGTTGATCTGCGGGTGCACGACCTCGACGAGGGTGGCCGTGCTCGTGATGACGCGCATGTCGTCGGCGAGGGCGAGGGCGAGCCAGCGAGTGATGGTGCGGTCGCGGAGTACGGCCTTGGCGAGTCCTTCGCTGTCCAGCACGAGGGTGCCCCCGGGCCTGGTCGGCTTCGGCGTCATGCGACGTCCCTCCGCGCTGGGCGGCTGTCGGGCTGCTCCTCGTGGGCGCGGCGCATGCTCGCCCGGGTGGCGTCGACCTCTTCCTCTGTAATGGGTCCGTGTTCCGCCTCGGCCACGGCGATGAGCTCCGCGAGGTTGTCCCGCTCGATCTGGCGGGCCACGGCGGCGGTGACGTAGGCGGAGAGGCCGGAGGGGCCGCTGCGGGCGCGAGCGGCCTCGGCGATGTCGCGGGGCATCGAGATGGAGTACTTCTGGGTGGGCTCGCTCATGCCACCCATGCTACTTCCGATGCCACCACCAAGGACGGTGTGTGGGGCGGAGAGGTATATGCGCATAGGCTCCTGGCATATGCAGGATTTCCAGGTGCTTTCAGCCCGGGGTTAGCCCGATGGTGTGACCCGTCGGGCCGTCCGTGCTCAGTCCGCGCTCAGTCCGTGCTCAGTCCGTGCGCAGGCGGGCGTGGAGGTGTTCGTCGTGCCAGCCGTCCGCGTGGAGGAGGGCGCCGCGCATGGTGCCCTCCAGGGGGTAGCCGGACGTGAGGGCGACCCGGCAGGAGGCCGGGTTGGCCACGGAGTGGGTGATGCGCAGGCGGTGCAGGCCGAGGTCGTCGAAGGCCCAGCGGGTCACGGCGGACACCCCCTCGGCCGTGACTCCGGCGCCGCGCCCCGCGGGCAGGAGCCAGTACATGACTTCGCCGCTGCCGCCGCGCAGGTCGAGGTCGGCGAGCGCGATCACGCCCACGGCCCGGCTGCCCTCGGAGGGGGCGACGGCCCAGATCGCCGCGCGTTCGGTGTGCCAGCGCTCGCGCCAGCGGGTGATGCGGGTGACGGCCTGGTCCTGGGTCAGGTGGTCCGGGCGGTTCCAGTGGCGGATGTCCGGGTCGGCGGACGCGGCCAGGAGCGCGGGGGCGTCGTGGGGCTCCCAGGGACGCAGCAGCATCCCGCCGGGCAGGGTGTAGGCCGGCTGGGTGAGGGCGGCCATCCGGCCGGTGGGGACCACGGGGGGTATGGGGTCGGTCATCGGCACATGATGCCGTCCGTGCGGTCCCGGCAGAGGCTCGGACGTCCCTGCGGGGCTCCCTGCGACACAATGACATAAAACATTACGGTCGGTGACAGTTTGTCGCTTTCTTCCTACTCTCTGGTCCGGTACCGAGTGAATGGACGATGAGATGAAGCGACGGCTTTCCGCGATCACCGCCGCCGGTGTGGCCGCGATCCTGGCCCTGTGCGGCGGTGCGAGCGCCACCGCGAGCACGAACCCGGACGGGGGCAAGGGCGGCAAGGGCCTGTGCGCGCCGGGCGTACCGATCGGCCCGGAGGGCGAGAAGTTCTACGACCCGCCGTCCCCGCTGCCCGAGGGCGATCACGGTGACCTGATCTGGGCCCGCCGCGTCGACGCCCCCGACGGCGCTCGGGCCTGCCGGATCCTCTACCTCTCGACCCTCCAGAGCGGGACCCGCGTGGCCGTCTCGGGCATCGTGGCCTGGCCCGACGCCCCCGCGCCCCGCCACGGCCGCAACGTCGTGGCCTGGGCGCACGGGACCGTGGGCGGACCGCGCATGTGCGCGCCCTCCGCGGTGCCGAAGCCGGCCGTCGACCTGGTGGACTACTTCACCTACGACAGCCCGTGGGGCATCGACGTCGGCGTGCCGGCGCTGACGCAGTTCCTCGATTCCGGTGACGTCGTGGTCGGCACCGACTACCAGGGCTTGGGCACCCCGGGCGTGCACCAATACACGGTCGCCGTCTCGGAGACGAACAACGTCCTGGACTCGGTCCGGGCGGCCCGCCAGATCACCGACACCCGCGCGAACCGCAAGACCGCCGTCCTGGGCTGGTCGCAGGGCGGTGGCGCGGCGGCGTTCATCGCCCAGAACTACCGCTCGTACACCCCGGAGACCCAGCTGGTGGGCATCGCGGCCCTGGCGCCCGCGGCCAACCTGGGTCCGGACTTCAGGGGCCTGGTGCTGCCCGGCCCGACCGATGCGACCTCCGCCGCCCACAACGCGGCCCTGCGCATCAACGTCTACCGGGGCTTCCTCGCGGCGTACCCCGAGCTGAAGGCCGAGGACGTGCTGAAGCCGGCCGGCCTGGAGGCGCTCAGGGGCGACGGGGTGGCGTGCATCGAGCACTTCTCCGACGTGATCCAGAACAACGTGGGGAACGTCGGGCAGCTCGACACGCTGTTCCAGCCGCTCTCGGAGGTGCCGGAGGTGTGGCACCAGCGCTTCCGCGAGAACACGGCGGGTCTGGTCGCCGCGGTGGCGCCGGTCCTGGTGATGCAGGGGACGGCGGACACCGTCATCAACCCGAACTCGACCGACGAGTACGTCAGGCGGGCCTGCAGCTTCGACGACGCGGTGGTGCAGTACACGAAGTACGAGGGCGCGACGCACCAGACGATCCCCAACGTCGCGGAGCCGGAGTACCTGGGCTGGATCGCGGACCGCTTCGCGGGCCGACCGGCTCCGTCCAACTGCGCCTGACCGGCGCGACGTGACCTGCGTGACATGACGTGACATGACCTGACGTGCGTGACGTGCCGTGGGACGGCGAAGGCTCCCGGCCGGTGTGGTTCACCGGCCGGGAGCCTTTCGTGTGCCGTCAGGCCAGGGCCGGTTCCTTCTCGGGCTCCGGGTGGGGGGCCTTCGTCGACTCGGTGTCCGGGTCGGTGTTGAAGTCGGTCAGCATCTGGCTCGTGAAGCCGAAGAAGTACGTGGCGAGGAAGCCGACGAGGTAGCCGACGGCCAGACCGCCCGCGTAGATCGCGATGGTCATCCCCATGCCCGACTTGCCGTCCAGCAGCGGGAAGAGGGCCCAGCCCGAGGGGCCGATGGCGTTGGAGCCGAAGGCGGTGCCCAGCTGGTTGAAGAGGCCGACGAAGGCTCCGCCGGCCGCGCCGCCGACGCACGCGGTCATGAAGGGGCGCCCCAGGGGGAGGGAGACGCCGTAGATCAGCGGTTCGCCGACGCCCAGGAAGCCGGCCGGGAGCGCGGACTTGATGGTGGTGCGGATCGAGCGGTTGCGCGGGAGCCGGTAGTAGACGGCGATGGCCGCGCCGACCTGGCCCGCGCCCGCCATGGCGAGGATGGGGAGGAGGACGGTGTAGCCGGTCTGTTCGATCAGGGTGGTGTGGATGGGGATCAGGGCCTGGTGCAGGCCCAGCATGACCAGGGGGAGGAAGAGGCCGCCGAGGATCAGGCCCGCGAAGGCGCCGCCGGTGGCGAGGAGCCAGGTGGCGAAGGTGCCGATGGCGCTGGAGATCTCACCGGCGACGAACATCAGGCCGAAGATGGTGACCAGCCCGGAGATCAGGACCGTGAGGGTGGGGGTGACGAGGACGTCCAGTGCCTCCGGGACCCATTTGCGGCACCACTTCTCCACCTGGACCGCGAGCAGCGCGGCCGCCAGGGCGCCGAGCACGCCGCCCTGACCGGGGGAGAGGTGCTGGCCGAAGGCGTCGATCTTGGCGACGCCCGGGAAGACGATGATCGCGGCGACGGCGCCGCCGAGGATCGCGGTCCCGCCGAACTCCTTGGCCGTGTTGTAGCCGACGAAGACGGCGATCAGGGACATGAAGCCGGTGGCCATGGCGGCGAGCGCCGGGACGACCGCGGGCAGCCAGCCCATGTTCGTGATGAAGCCGTTGAGGCCGGCGATGATGCCGCAGCCGATCAGCGCCGGGATCAGGGGGACGAAGATGTTCGCGATGCGGCGCAGGAACAGCTTGAAGGGGGTGGCGTTCCGCGCCTTCCTGGCGTCCTTGATGGCCGCACCCTGGGCGGCGAGCTCGTCGGCGGAGACGGGGTGGGCGCCGGCGGCGGGAGCGCCGGGCGCCGGGGCGGCCGAGCGGCCCTCCGCGACCAGGGCCTCGAACTCGGGGGTGACGCGGGCGACGGTGCCCGGTCCCAGCACGATCTGGTACGTGTCGTCCTCGACGACGCCCATCACGGCGGGCAGGGCCTTCAGGGCCTCGTCCTGGACCAGCGAGCGGTGGTGCAGGGTGATGCGCAGGCGCGTCATGCAGTGCGCGATGGAGAGGATGTTGTCAGGGCCGCCGACCAGAGGAAGGATCGCGGCGGCTGTGGCGCGGTTCTTGTCAGTGGACATCTAGGTGTTCGCCTTGCTGCTGGGGGTCGGCGGGGTCAGCGGGTGGTCTGGGCGAGGGCGGCGCGGAGGTGGCCGCCCGAGGCGGTGAGCAGTTCGGCCGCCGTGGGGCCGTCGACGCCGCCGAGGATGACGAGGACGGCCTGCTTGACCTCGCCGTCGGCGGCGGTGAGCGCGGCCTCGATCTCGTCGTCGGGGGCGCCGGTGGCGAGCGAGACGATGCGGCGGGCGCGGGCGCGCAGCTTCTCGTTGGAGGAGCGCATGTCGACCATCAGGTTCCCGTACGTCTTGCCGAGCCGGATCATCGTGACGGTCGAGATGAGGTTGAGGACGAGCTTCTGCGCGGTGCCGGCCTTCAAGCGGGTGGAGCCGGTGAGGAGTTCGGGACCGACGACGACCTCGATGCCGTGGTCGGCCGCGGCCGCGAGCGCCGAGCCGGCGTTGCAGGACAGGCCGACGGTGAGCGCGCCGCGGCCGCGGGCGAACTCGACGGCGCCGATCGCGTACGGGGTGCGGCCGGAGGCGGAGATCCCGATGACGGTGTCGTCGGCGGTCAGGGCCAGGGCGGTCAGGTCCTCGGCGGCCAGTTCCTTGGAGTCCTCGGCGCCTTCGACGGCCTTGACCATGGCGGAGGGGCCGCCCGCGATCAGGCCGACGACCTCGCGAGGGTCGGTGTTGAACGTGGGCGGGCACTCGCTGGCGTCCAGTACGCCCATCCGGCCGGCGGTGCCGGCTCCCGCGTAGATCAGCCGCCCGCCGCGGGCCATCCGCTCGGAGATCCCGTCGACGGCGCGGGCGATCTCCTCCAGCCGGCCTGCGACGGCGGCCGGGACGGTGGCGTCCTCGGCGTTCATGAGGCGGACGATCTCGAGGGTGGACAGCCGGTCGATCTCGGCCAGTTCGGGGCGGAAGGCCTCGGTGGTCAAGGTGGCGAGCTGGGCGCGGAGGTCCGTGTACGCGGTCATGAGGGGGGCTCCTGAACTGCTAGCGGGTGGTGCTGTTGCGCTTGGCCGTGGGTACGGGGGTGTGGTGCCGGGGCGCGAGCGCCTCGTACGAGGCCGCGAGCGCGGGCGCGGCGGTCTCGTAGGTCTGTTGTGCGACGCCGACGAAGAGGCAGTCGACGACGAGGAGCTGGCTGGTCCGGCTCGACATGGCGGCCGGTCGCAGCTGGGTCTCGCGGGCCGCCGAGGTGGCCAGTACGAGGTCGGCGTAGTGGACGACGGGGGCGTTGGTGCGGCCGGTGAGCGCGAGGGTGGTGGCGCCGCGCTCGAAGGCGAGCCGCAGCGGCTCGATGACGTCGCCGGTGCCGCCGGAGTAGGTGATGGCGACGGCGACGTCGCCGGGGCGGAGCAGGACGGCGTTGGTGACGGCGAGGTGCGGGTCGTTGTGCGCCTGGGCGAGGAGGCCGATGCGCTGCAGCTTCTGGGCGAGGTCCTGGGCGACGAGGCCGGAGGCCCCGACGCCGTAGATCTCGACGCGCCGGGCGCCCGCGAGGGCGGTGACGGCCGCGCCGAGGGCCGTGACGTCGAGGCCGGCGGCTGTGTCGGCGAGGGTCTGCGCCTCCTCGTGGGCCAGCTTCGCGACGACGTTGGCGAGGGAGTCGTCGACGGCTATGTCCACGGTGACGGCGGGGGCCGCGCCGGACTCCTGCTGGGCGGCGAGCGCGGCGAGCGCGAGGCGCAGGTCGCGGTAGCCGGGGTAGCCGAGGAGGCGGGCGGTGCGGACGACGGTGGCCTCGCTGGTGCCGGTGCGGGCGGCCAGGTCGGTGACGGTGAGCGCGGCGCAACCGGCGGGGTCGTCGGCGACGGCTTCGGCGACGGCCTGCATGGAGCGGGTCATCGAGGGGGCGAGGCTGCGGACGCGGGCCCGCAGGGCGGCGGGGGCGGGGACCGGGGCAGTGGTGACCGACCCGTCGCTGAAGGTTTCTTTCACGTGCTTGCTCACGCCTGAAACCTATTTTCAGGAGGGGGGTGGCGTCAAACCGCCGTGCAGTGAGGCCCGTCAAGAGGATGCGCATGCGGGAATGCGGAGGGCCTTCGCCACAGGGGCCCCTCGGGTCCACAATGTCCCCATGGACCACGCGACCCCCCTGGAACAGGCGCTGCACGCCGCGCGCGCCCTCGTGCTCGCCGACCTCGTCGCGGGGAAGGTCGCCGAGGCCGATGTCGTCTCCATCGTCGAGAACTCGGTCACGCACCGCCGGTGGTGGGTCGAACAGTGGCCGGAGGGGGTCGACTACCTCGCCGGACTCGTCGCCCAGGACGTCAAAGACGCCCTGCTGCAGAAGTACGGGCGCTGGCCCCTGTGCCCGGTGTGCGGCCACGGCGAGCCGCACGCGCTGGACGTGGAGCCCGAGCTGGGACCCGATCCGCAGTGGGTGTGCTCCGAGGCCGGAGTACGGGTGGCGCCGGTGGGCGGACTCGGCTCCGTCTTCGGGCCGTCCCTGGGGCCCGGCGAATGAGCCGCCCATGACGGTGTACATCGACCCGCCGACCTGGCCCGGCCACGGCCGCATGTGGTCGCACCTGGTCAGCGACGTCTCGTTCGAGGAACTGCACGCCTTCGCGGCGTCGATCGGCTGCCCGCCGAAGGCCTTCGAGCGCGACCACTACGACGTGCCCGAGACCCGGTACGCGGACGCGGTGCGCGCGGGCGCGGTCGAGGTGGGCAGCAAGGAACTGGTCCGCCGCCTGACGCGGGCGGGCCTGCGGCGCCCCAAGGGGCGCCCGGCTTAGACCTTCTCCGTCACGGTGCTCAGCGGCGCCGAGGCCGCCACCACGCGGCTCGGGGCGGGTCCGCGGCGGTCCAGGCGCAGGGCCGCGACGCCCAGGGCGATGGCGGTGACGGTCATCGCCGCGCCGGCCCAGGCGGTGGCGGAGAAGCCGTGTCCGGCGTCGATGACGGTGCCGCCGAGCCACGGGCCGCCGGTGTTGCCGAGGTTGAACGCGGCCGTCGTCGTCGCCCCGGCCAGCGTCGGGGCGGCGCCGGCCACGTTGAACATGCGGGCGTTGAGCGCGGGTGCGGTGAAGAAGGCCGAGAAGCCGATCAGGAAGGAGAGGGCGACGGCCGCAGCGGCGACCGGGGCCAGCAGGGCCAGCGCCGCGAGGAACACGGTGGAGGCGGTGATGCCCCACAGCATCACCCCGAAGAGGTGCGCGTCGGCGATCCGCCCGCCCAGCGTGGTGCCCGCCAGCGCGCCCACCCCGAAGAGGCCCAGGATCCACGGCACCCAGCCGGAATCGAGTCCGGCCACGTCCGTGAGCAGCGGGGACAGGTAGCTGAAGGCGCAGAAGACGCCGCCGGCGGCGAGCGCCGTGACGCCGATCGACAGCCACACCTGGCGGTCCCGGTAGATGCGCAGCTCCCGGGCGAGCGTCGGCTTCTCGGCGGGCAGCGGGATCCGCGGGATCAGGGCGAGGATGCCCACGAGCGCGACGGCGGAAGCCGCGCCGACCGCCCAGAACGCGGAGCGCCAGCCCAGGTGCTCACCGAGGAACGCGCCGGCCGGGACGCCGAGGACGTTGGCGATGGAGAGCCCGCCGATCATGACGGCCATGGCGCGGGCGCGCTGGTGCTGCTCGACCATCGCGATGGCCACGGCCGCGCCGACCGCCCAGAAACCGGCGCAGGCGAGGGCGGAGACGATGCGGGAGGCGAAGAGCAGCTCGTACGAGGGCGCCAGCGCGCCCGCGACCTGCCCGAAGCCGAAGAGGGTGATCAGCGAGACGAGCGTGGTGCGGCGGGGCAGCCGCAGCGTGGCGACGGCGAGCAGGGGCGCGCCGACGACCATGCCGATCGCGAAGGCGGATATGAGCAGGCCCGCCTGGGGGATGGTGACGCCCATGTCCTCGGCGATCGGCGGGAGGAGTCCGGAGAGCATGAACTCGCTGGTTCCGAGCGCGAAGACGGACAGGCCGAGGACGTAGACGGCGACGGGCATGCGGGTGCGTTCGGCTGGGGCTGCGGGCATGAACTACATCAACCGGCGCGAAGGGGCGCGCATTCCCCGGTCCGTGTCAGGCGTGTGAAGACAGCTCCGTGAGCTCGGCGGCCAGGTTCGCGCGCGCCGGGGCCTCCCAGTGCGCGGAGCCGTACGGGGTGCGGAAGAGCCGGGGCAGGTCCAGGAGCTGGCGCAGGACGGCGGCGCGGCCGGCGCGGAAGGCTTCGTCGGGGACGAACCCGTACTCGGCGCGGACGGACGCCGCGTACGCGGCGTACGCCTGCGGGGTGCCCGCCAGGACGGCCAGGTCCGCGTCGCACAGCACCTCGCCGTTGGTGTCGCCGGGTGCGGGGTTGTGCGTGACGGTGAGGCGGACGAGCCGGGCCGTCTCGGCGGTGCGCGCGTCGCCGACGCCGAGCTCGGGCAGGGCCCGCTCGGCGAGGGCCGCGCTGCGCTCCTCGTTCTCGGAGCGGTCGGGACGGTAGACGGCGTCGTGGAACCAGGCGGCGAGCCGTACGGCGGCGGGGTCCTCGGCGTGCTCGGCGAGTACGTCGATCCGTGCCAGTACGTCGGCCAGGTGCGCGGTGGTGTGGTACTCGCGCTGCGGCTCCGCCCAGGCGGTGAGGAGGCGGTCCGCGTAGGGGGCGGGGTCGCGGTCGGGGGCGGCGCCGGCGGCGAGGACGGTGCGGTGCCAGTGGGCGCGGAGTTCGTGTTCCCGGGCGGTGGCGCCGTCCGGGGCCGGGGCTGCGACCCGGGTCGCGTCGGGGTGCGCGTCGGGGTTCGTATCGGGGTTCGTGGCGGGGTGCGCGTCGTCGTGCGGGTCGGAGGTCATGCGCACATTGTGGTGGTGGCGTGATTGTGCTGGTGGAGGGTGGGCGGAGGCCCGTACCCTGGATATTGGACTAGACCTATTTTCCAAAGGGCCCGGAAGGGTCATACGAGCAGTTTTTATGAAGGATGGGATGACATGAGCAACCGTGCGCTCCTGGAGGTGATCGCCCTCGACGTGGAGGACGCGGTCGCGGCCCAGGCCGGTGGGGCGGACCGACTCGAGCTGGTCACCGACATGGCCGCCGACGGGCTCACCCCGTCGCGCGAGACCTTCGCGGGGATCAGGGCGGCGGTCGACATCCCCCTGCGCGTGATGCTCCGCACGGCCGACGGCTTCTCGGCGGGCTCCGCCGAGGACCTCGAACGCCTGGTGGACCGGACGCGGGCGCTGCGGGCGGAGGGTGCGCGGGAGTTCGTCCTCGGCTTCCTGACCCCGGACGGCAGCGCGGACCTCGCCGCCGTCGAGACGGTCGTCGCGGAGCTCGACGGCTGCGCGTGGACCTTCCACCGGGCGATCGACCGGACCCCGGACCGGGACCAGCTCCGCAAGACACTGGCGGAGCTGCCCGGCCTGGACACGTTCCTGACGGCCGGCGCGGCGGGCGGGGTCGCCGAGGGCCTGCCCGTGCTGCTGGAGGAGGCGGCGAAGGCGGGCTCGCCCGGCTACGAGGCGCGGATCCTCGTCGGCGGCGGCCTGACGCTCGCGCACCTGCCGGAGCTGCGCGAGGCGGCTATCGACGCCTTCCACATCGGCGGCGCGGCCCGCCCCTCGGGCTGGACCCGCCCCGTCTCGGCGTCGGCGGTCGCCGAGTGGCGGACCGCCCTGTCCTGACGGACCGGGACACCGTCCGCCGGCAGCGCGGCCCCCAGGGCCCGGACCGCAGGGCGGCCGGGCCCGCGGGGGCTACGTCAGCGCCGCCGGCAGCGGGGCCCCGTGCAGGAGGGTCAGGCCGGAGACCGCTCGGGTGAGGCAGACGTACAGGCGGCGCAGGCCCGTGCGCTCGTCCGGTTCGCCGTCGACGATCGCCGCCGGCTCGTCCAGGACGACGTAGTCGTACTCCAGGCCCTTGGCGAGTGACGCCGGCACCAGCGTCAGGCGGGACAGGGCCGTCGTCTCCTCGCCGGGGGAGAGGTACGGGAGGTCCGCCGCCAGCAGGGCGTCCGCCAGGTCCGGGATCCGCGCGTCCGCCGCGATCAGCCCGATCGAGCCCTCGAACGCGAGGGAGGCGCGGCAGGCGTCCACGGCCGCGGCCGTCGGATCCGAGACCGGCGAGACCACCAGCGAGCCCGGCGTCTCACGCACCGAGGAGACCGGCGCCAGCCCCGGCGAGATCGACGGGAGCAGGCGGGACGCGTAGGCGATCACCTCGCGCGGTACGCGGAAACCGGCCGTCAGCTCCTCCAGCACCGCCTCCGGCTTGCCCAGGTGCTCCAGCGCCTCGTCCCAGCTGCGCGTCGCCCACGGGGTGGTGCCCTGCGCGAGGTCGCCGAGGATCGTGGCCGAACCGGTCGTGCAGCGCCGCCCCACCGCCCGGTACTGCATCGGGGACAGGTCCTGCGCCTCGTCGAGGACGACGTGGCCGAGCGAGTGCGTGCGCTCCACCAGGTCCGCCGCCTCGTCGATCAGGACCAGGTCCGCCGGCGACCACTTCGCCGACTTCACGCTCCGGAACGGCTTCCGCCACAGGAGCAGTTTCTGCTCCTCGTCCGTCAGGACGCCCTCCGCGTGCGCCGCGAGGAAGGCCGGGTCGCCGAGGAGGCGCAGGACCAGCTTCGCCGGCTCCACCAGCGGCCACACCGCCTTGACCACGGCCTTGACCGCCGGGTTGCGCGCCACCGCGTCCTGGACGCGGTCGTCCGGAGCCTCGCCCGCCTGCTCCATCCGTACGAGGACCGCGTGCGCGATCCGCTGCGGGAGGGCGTCGCGGGCGGCGCCGTAGCGGATGTCGCGGTTCTGGAGCTCCGCGACGATCTCGGCGAGCTCGTGCGCCGGAACCCGCCAGCGCCGCGATCCGCGCACCACCATCAGCGGCTCCGCCGGCTCGCTCACGTGCGAGTGGACCGCGCGGCGCAGCACCCGCGCCATCCGGGCGTCGCCCTTGACCACGGCGGTTTCGGCGGCGTCCGCCCCGCGTACCTCCAGGTCCGCACGGGCGACCAGGTCGTCGACCGTGGCCTGCTTGACCTCCAGCTCGCCCAGGGCGGGCAGGACCTGCTCGATGTAGTGCAGGAAGGAACGGTTCGGCCCGATGACCAGCGTGCCGGTGCGGGCGAGGCGGTCGCGGTGCGCGTAGAGGAGGTAGGCGACCCGGTGCAGGCCGACCGCCGTCTTGCCGGTGCCGGGACCACCCTGCACGCAGACGGATCCCGACAGCCCGGAACGGACGATCGTGTCCTGCTCCGGCTGGATCGTCGCGACGATGTCGCGCATGGGGCCGACGCGCGGGCGCTCGATCTCCTGCTGGAGGAGCTTGCTGACCGTCGCCGCGGCCTCGGCCGGGTCGGAGAGGTGCTCGTCCTCGTACGCGGTCAGCTCGCCGCCGGTGTAACCGAAGCGGCGGCGCAGCCCGACGTCCTGGGGGTCGGCTTTCGAGGCCCGGTAGAAGGGCTGGGAGACGGGCGCGCGCCAGTCGATCACCATCGGGTCGCCGTCGGCGTCGTGGACGTGGCGGCGGCCGATGTAGAACTGCTCGCCCTCCGCGCCTTCGGCGAGCTCGGCGCCGGGCGCGTGCAGGTAGTCGAGGCGGCCGAAGAAGAGCGGGGTGTGGGAGAGGTCGGCGAGCGCCTTGATGCGGTCGTCGATCTGGGCCTGGAGGACGATCGCGTTGACCCAGTTCGCGGTGACGTCGCGGATGTCGAGGGCCTCTACGTCCTCGCGCATCGCGCGGAGTGCGGAGCGGGAGGCGCCGAGGTGGGCGCGCTCGCGGCCCAGGGGGTCGGTGGCGGCTGCGTCGGTGGTCGTGGCGGGGTCTGCGGAGGTGTCTGCGGCGGGGTCGGTGACGTGGGCGTGGGCGGGCACGGAACTGCCTCCAGCTGCTGGGTGAACGCTGCGTGATGCGGGACGGACCCCGCCGGTTTCCGGCCGGCGGGCGGCTCTCCCGGTGACGCGGCGGGAGGCGGCAAGAGCGGAGATTCTAGTCACCGGGCGTGTGGCGCGCGAACGGATAACGCCGGGGTGCCGCGGGCGGACCGCCGGTGGGGGCGGGGCCGTTGCGGTCGAGGTCGAGGTCGAGGTCGAGGTCGAGGTCGAAGTCGAGGTCGAAGTCGAGGTCGAGGTCGAGGTCGAGAGAGGGCGAGGGCGAGGGCGAGGGCGAGGAGGGGTCCGATGGCTCTTCGTCCCTCTGCCCCGTAGGGGTGTCGTCCGGGTCGGGCCCTTCGGGTCCTGCGGTCGCATCCCCCTTCGGACAGAGCCCGTAGGGGCAGGCATGGGTCGGGAGGAGGAGACGGGTGGCCGGAGGTTCAGCCCCGGGGCCGATGTGGCGGGCCGGGCGAAAAAGGACCATGGACACATGAGCACCGCAACCTTCACTCCGGTCCAGGTCGGCCGCCCGAGCGGCGCCGCCACCCTCTCCGACTCCCGCCCGCGCCACGGCGTCGGCAACGTCCTGCGCGCCGCCAAGGTCTTCGCGGCCGCCGTCGTGAGCGTCGTCGTCCTCGGCGAATACGCCGAGGACGCGGGCGTCATACGTCGCTGACCCGCGCGTCACTCGGGGCTGACTGGGTCGTCATAAGGCGCTGACTTGGGTCGTCGTACGGCGCTGACCCAGGGCGTCATACGTCGCTGACCCGCCCTGCCCGGTCCGGTCGCCGGCCCCTGCCGGTGACCCGTCACGGGAACCGCTAAGGTCACGCCGTGACCCCGAGTCCCGACACCAGCCGCTTGCCGTCACCTCGCGCCGGTGTACTGGTCGCGGGCCTGCTGCTCGGCCTGGGCGTGCTCTGCGTCGCCCTGCGCATCCCGACCGCCGACGCCCTCGTTCACGGCTTCTCCGCCGCCGAGTGGCGACCGCCCGCCGCGTATCCGCCCTTCGCGGCGATCCTGTTCACGCCGGCCGCCTGGCTGCCGTCCGGCGTACTGAAGGCCGTCCTGGTCCTGGGCAATGCCGGCCTGCTCGCCCTGCTGATCCTTCTGTCCTGCCGCCTGGCGGGCCTGGGGACCAGGCCGGTCGCCGTCATGGCCGCCACCGTCGCCGGGCTGTGGCTGGAGCCGCTGTTCCAGACCCCGCTGACCGGCCAGATCAACTTGGCGCTCGCCTGCCCGGTCCTGTGGGACCTGCGAAGGCCGAGCGCCGCGCTCGGCAAGGGCTTCGCGCTGGGCACCGCCGCCGGGATCACGCTGACCCCGGCGCTCTTGATCCCGTACCTCCTGCTGACCGGCCGTGTCCGGGCCGGCCTGACCGGGCTGGGCGCCTTCGCCGGCGCCGGCCTGCTCGGACTGCTGGTCCTCCCGCAGGCCTCTGCCGACTTCTGGTCCCGGCACCTGGCCGCCGGCGGCCGCTCGATCCTGCTGGACTGGCCCCACCTGTGGGTCTGGGCGGTCCCCGTACTCACGGCCCTGCTCGCCGCCGCCCTGCGGCACCGGGGCGGCCGCCTCGTCCTGCGGGTCCTGCGCTTCCCGCGCTTCCTGCGGGGCAACGGCAACGGCAACGGCAACGGCAACGGCGACCGAGGCGACCCCGGCGCCCCCGGAACCCGGGGGGTCCCGCTGCCGAGGTCACCCCTCAAGGAGGATGACGTCCGCGTCGTCGATGACCCGTGGGAACACGGGCGGCAGCCACCCCCGCGACGGGCCGTCAGTCGCTCGCGAGCAGCTCGTCCGCGTCCATGATCCGGTAGGCGTAGCCCTGTTCGGCCAGGAAGCGCTGGCGGTGCGCGGCGAAGTCCTGGTCGATGGTGTCGCGCGCGACGACCGAGTAGAAGCGCGCCTCGTGGCCGTCCGCCTTCGGGCGCAGGACGCGGCCCAGCCGCTGGGCCTCCTCCTGGCGGGAGCCGAAGGTTCCGGACACCTGGATGGCGACCGTGGCCTCGGGCAGGTCGATGGAGAAGTTCGCGACCTTCGAGACGACCAGCACGCTGATCTCGCCTTCGCGGAAGGCGTTGAAGAGCTTCTCGCGCTGCGCGTTGGAGGTCTCGCCCTTGATGACAGGGGCGTTCAGGTGCTCGCCGAGTTCGTCGAGCTGGTCGATGTACTGCCCGATGACCAGGGTCTGCTCGCCCGCGTGCTTGCGCACCAGTGCCTCGGTGACCTTCCGCTTGGTGGCGGTGGTCGCGCAGAAGCGGTACTTCTCCTCCGTCTCGGCGGTCGCGTACGCGAGGCGCTCCGACTCCGTGAGGTTCACGCGTACCTCGACGCAGTCCGCCGGAGCGATGTAGCCCTGCGCCTCGATCTCCTTCCACGGGGCGTCGAACCGCTTCGGGCCGATCAGCGAGAAGACGTCCGACTCGCGCCCGTCCTCGCGCACCAGCGTCGCCGTGAGCCCGAGCCGCCGCCGGGCCTGGAGGTCGGCGGTGAACTTGAACACGGGCGCCGGCAGCAGGTGCACCTCGTCGTAGAGGATCAGGCCCCAGTCCCGGGAGTCGAAGAGCTCCAGGTGCGGGTAGATGCCCTTCCGCTTCGTCGTCAGGACCTGGTACGTGGCGATCGTGACGGGCCGGATCTCCTTGCGCGTGCCGGAGTACTCGCCGATCTCCTCCTCCGTCAGGGAGGTGCGCTTGATCAGCTCGTGCTTCCACTGGCGGGCGGAGACGGTGTTCGTGACGAGGATCAGGGTCGTCGCCTTGGCCTTCGCCATCGCGCCCGCGCCGACCAGCGTCTTGCCGGCGCCGCAGGGCAGCACGACCACACCGGAGCCGCCGTGCCAGAAGCCCTCGACGGCCTGCTGCTGGTAGGGGCGCAGCGACCAGCCGTTCTCGTCGAGCTCGATCGGGTGTGCCTCGCCGTCCACGTACCCGGCGAGGTCCTCGGCCGGCCAGCCCAGCTTGAGCAGCGTCTGCTTGATCTGCCCGCGCTCGGAGGGGTGCACGGCGACGGTGTCGGCGTCGAGCCGCGCGCCGACGAGCGGGGCGATCCGCTTGGACCGCAGGATCTCCTCCAGCACCGGCCGGTCGGTGCTGGTCAGGACCAGTCCGTGGACGGGGTGCTTGGAAAGGGTGAGGCGGCCGTAGCGGGCCATGGTCTCGGCGACGTCGACGAGCAGCGCGTGCGGGACGGGGTAGCGGGAGAACTCCACGAGTGCGTCCACGACCTGCTCGGCGTCGTGACCGGCGGCCCGCGCGTTCCACAGGCCGAGCGGAGTGATCCGGTAGGTGTGGATGTGCTCGGGAGCGCGCTCCAGCTCGGCGAACGGCGCGATGGCGCGGCGCGCGGCTCCGGAGAGCTCGTGGTCGATCTCGAGGAGGAGGGTCTTGTCGCTCTGAACGATGAGGGGCCCGTTCACGCACGTCCCTTTCGGCGTGGGAGGACCGCCCGGACGCGGGCGGCCAAACCTCCAGTCTGCCGTATCGCCGCGCGGGCGGGGTGGTTCTGGGCCCCGCGGGGTTCCGCGGTGCCGCTCAGTGCCGGGGCGGATGCCTGCCGCGGTGGTCGCCCGCGGGATCAGGCCAGGCCCCGTAGGAGCAGGGTGAGGCCGCCCAGGAACTCCCGGTCCGGGGTGACCGAGCGGGCGTCGCGCGCGGTGGCCGTCATGTACGGGAACTCGTCCGCGGGCAGACCGGCGATGGCGGTGGTGCCGGGGCCGGCGAGGGGGCCGAGGTGTTCCAGCTGGGTCGCGCCGATGACGTACGCGATGACCGCGCGCAGGGCGACGACCCGGTCCTCGGCCTCGACGCCGGCCTCCGTGAGCACCTCGAGCACCGTTTCCGACCAGCGCAGCCCGCTGTGCGAGCGGTGCCGGTGGGTGAGGGTGAGCGGCAGTACGGCCGGGTGGTCGCACATGGCGTCCCGCAGGCGGGTGGCCAGTTCGGTGATCCGCTCGCGCCAGGGCGCGGGAGGCGGCGGGTTGGTGTCGACGCCGCTGAGGACCAGTTCGACGACGAGGGCTTCGAGTTCGTCGCGGTCCCGGACGTAGCGGTACAGGGCCATGGGGCTGATGCCGAGTTCGGTGGCGACGGCGCGCATGGACAGGCCGGGGAGTCCGTCGCGGTCGATGACGGCGAGGGCGGCGGCGGCCAGTTGGTCCGGGGTGTGTGAGCGGGGGCGCGGCATGACGGTTGACAGCGTACGCCATACGCCTACGCTGTAGGGGTAGGAGTACGGCATACGCCTACGCCCGTCGAGGGAGGTTCCCCATGCTCGAACCCGGTTCCGTCGTGCCCGCCCGCCGCCTCGAGGCCGTCACGGCACACGCCGTGCCCGCACTCGACGCCGCCGCGCGCCCCACCGTGCCCGTGCCCGACCCCGGGCACCTCGTGCACCTGCAGTTCCGGCGTTTCGCCGGCTGCCCCGTCTGCCACCTCCACCTGCGCTCCGTCGTCCGGCGCCACGCGGAGATCGAGGCCGCGGGGATCCGCGAGGTCGTGCTCTTCCACTCCTCCGCCGAGGAACTGCGCCCCCACACCGCCGACTTCCCCTTCGCCGTGGTCGCCGATCCGGAGCAGCGGCTCTACCGGGAGTTCGGCGTCGAGGCCTCCCCGCGCTCCCTGCTGCACCCGCGCGCCTGGGGCCCGGTGCTGCGGGCGGTCGCCCGGTCGGCCGTGGCCGTGGCGCGCGGCCGGGAGCGGCTCGCGGCCCCGCGGCCGCGCGGAGGACGGTTCGGGCTGCCCGCGGACCTGCTGATCGGTCCGGACGGACGGGTGCTGGCCGCCAAGTACGGGGAGCACGTCTACGACCAGTGGTCGGTCGACGAGCTGCTCCGCACGGCGGCCCGGTACCCCGTGGGTGCCTAGTCCGTGCCGGGCCGGGCGCCGCGACCGGGTGAACCCTTCCGGTCACAGCACTAGCCGGGAAGGGGCTGCGTGGCGTCCCCGCACGGTGACGGCGCCCAGGTGAAAAGACCGGAGGGCCCGGTACGCGCGTCGCGCGTACCGGGCCCTCCGCACGGTGTGGTGGTCAGCCGCGGGCGGCGCGGCGGCGGGCGCCGAACCAGGCGGCGGCGCCGCCGAGGGCGATGAGGACACCGGCCAGTCCGGTGTACAGGCCCGTGTTGGAGTCCGAGCCGGTGTGCGCGAGGGAACCGGTCGCGGCGGGGGTGTTCGCCGCGGTCGGGGTCGCCGTGGCCGCCGGGGCGGTGGTCGCGGAGCCGGACGGGGCCGGGGTGGTGGGCGCGGGCTTGGTGGGCGCGGGGGTGGTCGGAGCCGGCGCGGTGGCCTTCGGGCCGAGCTGGAACTCCTGCTCGGCGGACAGGAAGGGGTAGGTGTTGCCCTCGGCCAGGCCGACCGTGGCGGTCACCTTGACCGGGTTGAGCTTCTTGAGCTGCGCCTTCGGGCCGAGCTTGACCTGTACGTGCGTGATGCGGTCGCCGGAGGCGGCGCCGAAGCCCTTCGGGATGACCGGCAGGTTGTAGTTGCCGGTCTCGCCCGCCAGGTCCTTCCACTGGCCGTCGACCTTGACGCGCGCCTGGAGGTCGGCCTTGCCCAGGTCGGGCATGTCCACCTGGAACCAGGTGGCGAGGCCGGAGTTGAACTCGCCGTCACCGGTGGCTCGGTAGCGAACGTCCATCTCCTGGCAGTCGGGAGCCTCGCTGCCCTGGCAGGGGCTCACGTGGTCGAACCAGGTCTCCAGGGTCCCGGGCTTGGCCTCCGGGCCGGCCTTGAAGGTCAGGGAGGCCGTGCCGCCGTCCGCGATCTCGTTCGCGAAGCTCGACGCGCGCAGCTGGAAGTCGCCGTTGTTGGTCGGGTAGCTCGCGCCGAGGCCGATGGTGACCTTCCAGGTCAGCTTCCCGCCGGCCGGGATCTCGAAGCCGTCGGAAGCCTTCTTGCCCTCCGGGTAGAACAGGCCCTGCCACTCGCCGTCCTGCTGTCCGATCTCGGACCTGGTCGCCGGGGCGCTCAGCGCCTCGACCTTGTAGACCACGTCGCTCTGCTGGAGCGGGCTGGCGCCGGTGGGGTCGAGGAGCATCCACGGGTGGTAGTCGGAGACCTTGTCCGTCGTGTTGGTCACCGTCAGCTCGAAGGTCTCCGTCGCGCCGCCCCGCGTCAGCGGGCCGCTCGGCACCGGCGCGCTCATCGTGGTCTTCAGCGCCTGGTGGTTGCCGTCGGCGTGGGCCGACAGCGGCATCAGGACGGTCCCGGCGACGGCGGCGACGACGGCGGTGGCGGTGGCGGCGCGGAGGGTGGCGGTGCGAGCGGACATGGTGGAATCCCCCAGGAATCAACAAGATCAGACGGCAGTGGCGGCCGAGAGGCCGAGAGGCAGAGCAGAGGTCGAGCGGCCGAGCGAGGCGGCCGGCGGTTCAACGCCGGTTCCGTGGTGCAGGGTTCTCGCTGGCGGTCCGGTTTCTTTCCCCCGGTCGCTGCTGCGATGAACTGATCTTCACACAGGGCGCATCTCCAATCCGTCGTCGGAATGTCACCGCTGTGCAACAGGCCCCCGGCCTCCTCGCATGCTCTCTGACCTGCGATAACGGAACCATCCCCACCTGTTTCGCCCCATGCTCCGGCGCCGGGGAACGTCACAGGAACCGGCTACGCGCCCAGGTGCTCCAGCGGCCCCGCCGCATAGGGGGTCTCCACTGGGAGGAGGGCGCGCGCCGCTGCCGCTTTCCCCGCCCGCAGCAGGTCGTGGATCTCCCGCGCCAACGGGGTCACGTCGCGAATGGAGACCGTCCACTCGTCGGCGTACGCCCGCGACGCCGGTCCGGCCAGGCCGAGTTGGAGCGAACGGTAGGGCAGCGGGTTCAGGCGCAGGTCGCGCTCCGGGTCCCACTGGACGCGGGCGGGGGCGGTCCGCAGCGCCTGCCTCCAGGCCGCCCGGTCGGCGTGCACGGCGGGGGAGTAGTGCGACAGGCAGGCGTCGCGCAGCGCCCGGTCGAAGCCGGCGCGGGTGATCTCGACGGCCAGCACGGTCTCCTGGCCGGCTTTGGCGGCCCAGCCGCAGCGGTACATCATCCACAGGAACGACGGCTTCACCCACGTCATCCGCTCCCGCTTCCAGGCGGGCGGGAAGCGGCCGTCCCGGGCCGCGGGGAGCCCCAGCAGGGGGCTGTACGCCTGGTAGACCGTGAGGGTGTCGGCGGTGTGGGACGCGCGGATCTGGTGGCGGGGGACGCCGGCCGGGCTCCGGGCCGGGCCTGCGGTAGGGATGTCGGACATGGCCCCAGGGTGCGGGCCCGCACACCACCCGGGCCATCGGTTTTTCCCCGGGCCCGGCCGCACCTCGGCCCCCGGACCCCGGCTGGGCCCCGACTAGACCTGGTCCTCCGCCAGTTCCGCGACCCCGGTGATGCGGTGCAGCGCGTACGTCCGCACCTCGTCCGCCGTGTGGTCGTACCCGGTGACGAAGCCGCCCTCCACCCGCACCGGCGCGATGACGCGCTGGCTCGCGGCCCCGTCGGCGTTCACGTAGCCGATCCACACCGCCGAGCCGGTCAACGCGGCCGCCTGCACCGTCGCCAGGGTCTCCGCCGCGCTGGTGCGCGGGAGGGCGCCCGGTGCGCCGGAGGCCGTCCCGGAGGACGCCGCGGAAGGCTCCTTGCGGACCGCCGTCGCCGCCATGTCGCCCGCGCGGATCGCCCGTACGGCTGCCCCGAGCAGCGTCGCGTCCGGCACCGGCGGCCCCTCCGGGACCGGGGCGGGTGCCGAGCGGGCGGGCGTGCGGTGCGCGTCGGCACGGCCGACGAGGACGTCGCCGGTACGGGACTCGGCGGCCGGCGCGTACCCCATGGCCCGCAACCCGTCGAGCAGCGCGGCCGGGTCGGCCTGCGCGGCCAGCACCGTGGGCGCCAGACGGCGCAGGCCCATGCCCGCCGAACGCTTGTCGGCCAGGATCTCGTTCAGCATGCCGTCGTCGTCGCAGCGCACGTAGGAGGAGGCCGCGCCGACCCGCAGGTGCCCGTGGCGCCGGGCCTGGTCGTCGATCAGGTACGACAGCGGCTGCGGCACCGGCGTGCGGCTGTGCTCCGTGAGGAAGGCCTGCAGGTCGACGGCGGTGTGGCCGGCGTCCAGGGCGCGGCGCACCGACCCGGGCGTGAAGCGGTACACCGTCGCACCGCCCTTGGACTCCACGTCGGCCAGGACCGCCAGGACGTCGGCCAGCGGTCGGCGCAGCGGCCCCGGGGCCACCGCCGTCAGGTCGGCCTGGAGCAGTACGTGGTCCACGGGCTCGGGCAGCAGCGGCGCGAGCAGCGGCGCCGGGTCCCGGCCCTCCAGCAGGGCGCGGCCGTGCGCGGCGAGGGCGCCCCGGCCGGTGACGCCGAGGACCTCCGCCTCGGTCAGCGTCCAGTGCGCGAGGCGGGCGCGCAGCTCGCTCGTCCCGCGGACCGGGCGCTCCCACGACAGCCGGGCCAGGAGCGCGGCCGGGTCCGGGGAGCCGCCCTCGGGCAGGGCGGCGATCAGGTGCAGGACGCGGCGGCGCACCTCGGGAGCGGCCGAGCGGTCCAGTTCCGGGCCGAGGGTCGACAAGGTGCGGCCCTTCGCGTCCTGTTCGCCGACCAGGCCGGCGGTCCGGGTGGCGGCCAGCCAGGCGGCCGCCAGCACCGACCAGCGCTCGGCGGGCGCCCGGTCGCACCAGTCGTCGAAGGCCGGGGTCGGTGCGTACCGCTCGTCCGCCTCGCCGTCGCTGGCCAACAGGCCTGCGGCGTAGGCGAGTTCGATCCAGAACGCCGCCGACGGCTCGGTGGTGTCCAGCACGGCGGCAGCCCGCTTCAGGTCCCGTACGGAGAGCCCGCCCGCCCGGAGCACGGCGGGGCCGGCGTACTCCCAGGACTTCACCAGCTCCTCCACGGTCGACAGCGCGGCCAGCGCCTGGCCGGCCGCGTTCGCGTCCACAAGCTGTGGACGGTGCTCGCGGTGCACGGGAACGGCCGGGGGCAGCGGCTCCGTCACCCGGTGCGCGAGCCCGCCGCGCAGGTGCAGGGCCACCTCGCGCGGCAGCACCACCGTCCGAGCCGACGCCGGCAGCAGCAGACCGCGGTCGCGCAGCCAGCGCACCGGGGGCGTCGGATTCGGTGTCACCTCCCCGTACGGCGGCCCCCACACGAGCCGCCCGAGCACCTGGTGGGCCTCCGCCGGCGCCTCGTCGAGCAGCGCCGACATCCGCACCGGGTCCGTGAACAGGCCCGTCAGCGCGGTCACCGCCGACACCGGGTCGTGCGTCGCGGACAGCCCGACGGCGGAGACGATCTCCTGGATCCGCGTCGGCGACATGCCGGCGGTGGCTTCGGCGACGGTCGGGCCGAGCCCGGTGGGCGAGGGCCGGGACGCGGAGGGCGCGAGCAGCTCGCGGGCGGTTCGCACCAGGCGCAGCCGCTGCTCGTCGCCCCATACGAGGGCCTGCTCGCGCAGGGTGCCCAGGGCCCGGGGGAGCTCGGAGCGGGCCCCGTTGTCCGCGCCGGACGTCGTACCCGTGTCGCCGGAGAGCAGCGATTCCAGCACCGGGTACGGGCAGGGTTCCGGGGCCACCGCGAGGGCTTCGGCGCACTGCAGGGCGAACCGGTCGAGGCGGTCCAGCGCGCGCACCACCGATGCCCGGGTCCCGGCCCGCGTGGCCAGCTGGGTCACGTCCCCGGGCACCGGGCTCAGCAGGTCCGGACGGGCGTGCAGCAGGGCGGCGAGCCCGGCGTCGTCACGGGCGCGCAGCGCTTCGGCGAGGGAGCGCGGAGCGCTTCCCGCGGTGCTCGGGTCAGGCACGGTCGTCGCCTCCTGGTCGCGTCGGCCGGTCAGTCGGCCGGTCCCCATCCGGTCAACGGTATCCGCTGCGCCCTCGGCAGCTCCACGGGCGCACGCGCTACCTTCGCATCAGGCGGTACGGGAGGAGCCGGGGCGTGGGCATCGAGAGCGACCATCTGGTCTACGAATATCTGAGCCGGGTAGGGGACTTGGCGCAGCGCCGGCAGCTGTCGTCCGGGGACCGGATGCGGCTGGTTTCCGGGCTGCGGGACGAGATCGACCGGCGGCGGGCGAAGTACGAGCCCGAGACGCCGGCGGCGGTCCGGCGCATCCTGGAGCGGATCGGCACGCCGGAGGAGGTCGTCGGCACGCTGTCGGCGGCGGGCGCGCCGCCGCCCCCCGAGCGGACTCCCGCCGTGCCGGCGCAGCGGGGGGCCGCGCCGCCGCACCTGGCCGGGATCGACGAACTCGGCAAGGGCGAGGTGATGGAGCCCGACTGGTGGCGGGTCGCACCGGAGTCCTCGGTGGAGGGTTTCGCGGGCGGGATCGAGATCCCGGAGCTGTTCGAGAAGCCGGAGGCCGCGGCGGCCGACCCGGCCGCGGCCGGGGAGGAACCGGCGGAGCGGCGCACGCTCCTGGGCCACCTGCGGGAGCGGCGGCGCGCGAAGGCCGAGGCCCGCGCCGTGGCGGACGTCCCGGCGGCCCCGAAGGCGAAGCCGCACGCCTTCCTGCTGCTCGCTGCGGCCGCGTTGGCCGTCGGCGCGGCCTCCGGGTACTGGCTGCTGCTCGCCGCGGGCTGGCTGCTCGCGTACGCCTCCCGCGTGCTGGGCCCTTCGGAGCGAAAGTGGGTCGTCTTCGGGCTGCCGGGGGCGGTGTTCGCCTCGGCGGTCGTGTGGCTGTGGGGGCGGCTGAACGGGCGCTGGGGTTCCCCGCTGACGGACGAGGGCTTGGGCTCCGTCTTCCACGACATGCTCCCGTGGCTCGCGCGGGGGGCCGCGCTGGCCTCCGCGCTGTACCTCCTCTGGCGCTCGCGCCGCCGGCCCTCCTGACGGCCCCCGGGCCGGACGGGAGGTGTCCGGGCGCCGACGGGGGCACGGGACGACCCTGAGGGCGGCGCCGCAGCTACCGGCTCGCCGGGAACGCCGCACACAATGGGCGTATGAGCTCCGAAACGCTGCTGACCGTCGGATTCGACCTCGACATGACCCTCATCGACTCGCGGCCGGGCATCAGGGCCGCCTTCCAGGCGCTTTCCGCCGAGACGGGCACGTTCATCGACGCCGACGCGGCCGTCTCGCGCCTCGGTCCCCCGCTGGAACAGGAGCTTGCGCACTGGTTCGCGGAGGCGGAGATACCCGCCGTGGCCGACCGCTACCGGGAGATCTATCCCACACACGCCATCGGGCCGACCACGGCGATGCCCGGAGCCCGCGAGGCGGTCGAGGCGGTCCGGGCGCTCGGCGGCCGCACGATCGTCGTCACCGCCAAGCACGAGCCCAACGCCCGCCTGCACCTGGACCACCTGGGCATCAAGCCCGACGCCGTCGTCGGCTGGCTGTGGGCGGAAGCCAAGGCGGGCGCCCTGCGCGAGTACGGCGCCCAGGTCTACGTCGGCGACCACGTGGGAGACGTACGGGGCGCACGCGCGGCCGGAGCCCTGTCGGTGACGGTCCCGACCGGCCCGTGCCCGGAACCCGAGCTGCGGGAGGCGGGCGCCGACGTGGTCCTCGCGGACCTCACCGAGCTGCCGGCCTGGCTCGCGCGGTACGCCCGCACGCGGACCGCGTAACCGACCGGCCGGCTAAACGGGGAAGCCCGGCCTAGGCCTGCGACGCGCGGGCGGCCGTGCGCTGCGCGGCCGCCGAGCGCACCACGCCCGCCGCCGAGATGGCGAAGCCGACGCCCATGAGCATGCACACGGCCCACGCGTACGACGGGAACGGGTCGGTGTCCATGAACAGCGGGGCCATCGTGGCGAGCGTGGCGACGGCGCCGACGATGAAGACGATGCCGCCGGCCTTGACGAGCGCGTCGCCGGGGCGGGCCGCGTCGGGGTCGCCCGCAGGGGCGGTGGCGCGGACGGCGTCCGCGTGCTCGGGCTGAGGAGTAACAGTCACCCGGCCAGGGTAGTTCCCTGGCCGGAGCGGTCATCCGCGAAGGACCGGGGAACGTCTTGTTCCCCGGATCCTGACGATTAGCCTGAGAGGTGCGGGTCGGTGACCCGCTCCACACCCGACGAGCACAAGGACAGAGGACGGACGTGCCTACCGGCAAGGTCAAATGGTTCAACAGCGAGAAGGGCTTCGGCTTCCTCTCCCGCGACGACGGCGGCGACGTCTTCGTCCACTCCTCGGTGCTCCCCGCCGGGGTGGACGCGCTCAAGCCCGGTCAGCGCGTCGAGTTCGGCGTCGTCGCCGGGCAACGCGGTGACCAGGCACTTTCGGTGATCGTCCTGGATCCGGCACCCTCCGTCGCGGCGGCTCAGCGGCGCAAGCCGGACGAGCTCGCCTCGATCGTGCAGGACCTGACGACCCTGCTGGAGAACGTCACGCAGCAGCTGGAGCGGGGCCGCTACCCCGACAAGGCGCACGGCTCGAAGATCGCCGACATGCTGCGCGCGGTGGCCGACCAGATGGACGTCTGACCAGGCGGTACGACCGTGCCCCGGCCCCCGGGAGGGAGCCGGGGCACGCTCATGTCCTACGGGAAGTCGAGCGCGCCGGGGGCGATGGCCGGAACCAGACCCTCCGCCGCCGCCCGCGTCAGAAGCCCGCGCACGGCCGCGTAACCGGCGTCGCCGAGGCCGGCCGTGAACTCGTTGACGTACAGCCCGATGTGCTGGGCGGCGACGGCCGGGTCCAGCTCCTGCGCGTGCGCGCGTACGTAGGGGCGCGATGCCTCGGGGTCGTCCCAGGCCATCCGGACCGAGGTACGGGCGGACTCGGCGAGCGCGCGCAGCGTGTCCGCGCCCAGTGAGCGCTTGGCGATGATCGCGCCGAGCGGGATCGGCAGGCCGGTCGTGGACTCCCAGTGCTCGCCCATGTCGGCCAGGCAGTGCAGCCCGTAGTCCTGATAGGTGAACCGGGCCTCGTGGATGACCAGTCCGGCGTCCACACGGCCGTCGCGCACGGCCGGCATGATCTCGTGGAACGGCAGCACGACCACCTTGCCGACGCCCCCGGCCGGCAGCACGTCGGCGGCCCACAGGCGGAACAGCAGGTAGGCGGTGGAGCGTTCGCTCGGGACCGCGACCGTCTTGCCGGCCAGCTCGAGCCCGGGCTCGCGCGTCAGGACCAGCGGTCCGCAGCCGCGGCCGAGCGCGCCGCCGCAGGGCAGCAGGGCGTACTCCTCCAGCACCCACGGCAGCACGGCGTACGAGACCTTCAGGACGTCCAGCTCACCGCGCTCGGCCATGCCGTTGGTGATGTCGATGTCCGCGAAGGTGACGTCGAGTGCGGGTGCGCCCGGTACGCGGCCGTGCGCCCAGGCGTCGAAGACGAAGGTGTCGTTCGGGCAGGGAGAGTAGGCGATCTGCAACGGCTTCACGGCGTTCACGAGGGGCCTTCCCAAGCGTCGAGTACGGGTCCCAGCGCGCGGAAGCCGTCGGCCAGTGCCCCCAGCGCGTCGCCGATCCGCCAGGCGGCGCGGTCGCGGGGCCCCACGGCGTTGGAGACGGCACGGACCTCCAGGACGGGCAGCCCGTGCGCGGCGGCGGCCTCCGCGACTCCGAAGCCCTCCATGGCCTCGGCCCCGGCGAGCGGATGCCGGGCGGCGAGAGCCGCGGCGCGCTCGGCGGTGCCGGTGACGGTGGACACGGTCAGGACGGGCGCCAGCAGCGCCCCGGTCGCCTCGGCGGCCCGGGCGGCGAGCTCCGCCGGAGGCAGGTGCACGCTGCGGCCGAAGCCGAGTTCCGCGACGGGCAGGAAGCCCTGCGGGGTCTCGGCCCCCAGGTCGGCGGCGACGATGGCGTCGGCGACCACGAGGGAGCCGAGCGGGGCGGCGGGCGCGAACCCGCCGCCGATGCCGGCGGAGACCACCAGTCCGTAGCCGCCGCCGGGCGCGAGCGCCAGGGCGGTCGCGGTCCCGGCGGCCGCGGCGGCCGGGCCGACTCCGGCGACGAGGACGTCGAAGGCTCCCCGGTGGTGGATGAGGTAGCCACCGGGGAGGGCGCGCGGCTCGGAGCCGGGGGTGTGGTCCGGATGGGGGACCGCACCGGGCAGGCCGCCGGCGACGGAGTCCGCCTCCGCCGCCACCGCCGTCACGATGAGCGCGCGCACCGTGGGTACGTGCTTACTTGAGCTTGATGTTGAAGGCCCAGACGGCGAGGGGCTTGCCGTCCTCGGAGACCTGGACGATGTTGAGCTTCTTCGAGGCCGGGGCCTCGCCCTGGCCGCCGGTGAGGAAGAGGTCGGCGCCGGGGAAGCTGTCGTAGGTGTTGCTGGACGGCTCGGTGATCTGCTGGCCGTCCAGGACCGCCTGCCACTTCTTGCCGTCCTCGACGACCTCGGGCTCGACACCCAGGCGAAGGGTGTCGCCGCGGCCGTACTCGATGGTCTTGGCGTTCTTCAGATCGGCGAAGCACTCCTGGACCTTGTCGGCCGTGAGCTCCTTGCCGTCGCGGCAGGCGGCTTCGGCGGACACCGACGAGGTGCCGACCGTCACGGTCGCCAGCGGCGTCGGCTTGTCACAGGCGGAGAGGAGGAGGAGGCCGGCGGATACGGCTCCGAGGGCCGCGACGCTGCGGCGGCCCCTACCCGAGAAAAGCTGTGCGGTCATGAGCCGAAGGCTATCGGGCCGGTGCGCCGCACCGCTGCACGGGGTCCTACGGTGTGGCTTCCGTCGTTTCAGGCCACGCGCGGACGGGACGGGGTCTGGTGGTGGCGGGGAGCGGCCATGAGGCCGCGCAGGGCCATGGTCGTGCCCAGGGCGACCATGGCGGCGGCGACGGACATGCCCAGAACGCCGTTCAGCGGGAGGGCGATGCCGATCGCGCCGCCGAGGACCCACGCCACTTGGAGCAGGGTCTCCGAACGGGCGAAAGCCGAAGTGCGCACGGCCTCGGGCACGTCGCGCTGGATCATCGCGTCCAGCGAGAGCTTGGCCAGGGCCTGGCAGAAGCCGGCGGTCGCGCCCAGGACGGCCATGAACAGCCCGCTGAAGAAGACCGCCGCGAGGACGGCGACCGCGAGGGTCAGGCACAGGACGGCAGCGATGATCACCTCGGGCGCGCGGGCCCGGAGCCAGGCCCCGGCGGCGGTTCCGCACGCGTTGCCGACGCCCGCCGAGACGCCGACGATGCCCAGCGACACGGCCGCGCTCTGCCCGGCGAGCGGGTGCTCGCGCAGCAGGAACGCCAGGAAGAAGATCAGGAACCCGGACAGCCCGCGCATCGAGGCGTTCGCCAGCAGCCCGCACAGCACCGGCCGGCTGACCGTCCGCAGCCCCGGCCGCTTCGAGTGGGCCTCGTGCGTCGACAGCCGGGCCCGCCGCTCGCCCTTCGCCTCGTCGACCTTGTGGGGGAGCGTGAACGCCGCGAAGGTGCCCCAGATGAAGATCACGCACGCCCCGTACAGCGGCCACGGCGCGCCGATCGCGTGCAGGGCGGCGCCCACGGGCGCGGCGGCGCCCGTGGCCAGCAGGCCGGCCAGGGTGACCCGGGAGTTCGCCTTGACGAGTGAGAAGTCCGGCGGGAGGAGCCTCGGCACCACGGCGCTGCGCACCACCCCGTAGGCCTTGGAGGCGACCAGCACCCCGAGCGCCGCCGGGTAGAGCTCCAGCCCGCCGGTGGCCACCGCGCCCGACATCATCAACGCGAGCAGCGCCCGCGAGAACATCGCCGCGGCCATCGCGGCCCGCCGTCCGTGCGGCAGCCGGTCCAGCAGCGGCCCGATCACCGGAGCCAGGAGGGTGAAGGGAGCCATCGTGATGGCGAGGTACAGGGCCACTCGGCCGCGTGCCTCGTCGGTGGGGACGGAGAAGAAGACGGTGGAGGCGAGCGCGACTGTGATCATCACGTCACCCGCGCCGTTGATCGCGTGCAGCTCGATCAGTTTGCCGAGGCCCGATTCGCCCGCCCCGTGCGCGTGGGTGGCCCGCCGGATCCCGCGCGCCGTACCGGTGAACGGCAGGTGCAGGGCACGCCCGACGGCCCGGCCGGCCCGCCTGGCCGGTCCCGAGCCGTCGTCGGACGACCGTACGGGTGCCACGTGGCCATAGTGCCCCACTCGGCCCCCCGGAACCCGTCCCGGCGCGTTGCGGGGAGGTGGCCGGTAGTGGGGTTGTCCGCGAATCGGACCTTGCATGTGGGCCGAAGGCGCCGGAGGAGGTAGCGTGCGTAGCGCGCCACCGGCGGCTGCTCCTGGCCGCGCGCCTCTTCGCGATCCCGCAGAATGGATCGCAGGTAGGTGCGCCTTGGAACCCGATCGGGCGCGGACGTCGACGCGGCCCTCTGGTCCGCTCCGCCCGCGCTACGTAGGGACAGCCGACGGGTCGTTGTGGACGACAAGTACGGACGGCGCACTCGTGAGACGGCGTAGGAGAGAACGAGACCTGTGAGTGCTGCGACGACGCGAAGCCGTACCCCCGACCGCCTGTGCGTCGAGGCGGTAGACCTCGCCCGCGGGGCGGCCGAGGAAGCCGCCGCGCCCGGAGTGGTGGGAGAGCACCTGTCCGCGGTCGCGGAGGGCGACAGGGTCGTCACCCACTTCTTCGAGTGCAAGGACCCCGGCTACCGGGGCTGGCGCTGGGCCGTGACCGTGACGCGAGCGTCCCGGGCGAAGAACGTCACCCTCGACGAAACGGTGCTGCTGCCCGGCGACGACGCCCTGCTGGCCCCCGAGTGGGTGCCGTGGAGCGAGCGGCTGCGGCCCGGGGACATGGGTCCCGGCGACCTGCTCCCGACGGACGCCGAGGACCTGCGGCTGGAGCCGGGCTGGTCGGGCGAGGACGCGCCGCCGCCGAACTCGGTGGTCTCCACCGAGATGGCCGAACTGGTCGAGGCGGAGGACGCCGACGTCACGGACCGCGCGGTCGTCCCCGTGCGCGGCTCCATCACCTCGGTCGCCGAGGAACTGGGCATGCGCCGGGCGCGCGTGCTCTCCCGCTACGGGCTGCACAGCGCGGCCGACCGCTGGGACGAGTCCTTCGGCGCGAAGACCCCGATGGCGCAGGCCGCGCCGGCCTCGTGCGTCTCGTGCGGCTTCCTCGTCGCGATCGGCGGCTCCCTGGGCCAGGCCTTCGGCATCTGCGCGAACGAGTTCGGGCCGGCGGACGGCCATCTGGTCTCGTTGTCCTACGGATGCGGCGGCCACTCGGAGGCCGCGGTGATGCCGAAGCCGCCGCGGCCCGCGCCGCCGGTGCTGGACTCGATGGCCTCGGACGAGTTCCTCCTGCGCCCCGCCACCGACTCGGGTTCGGTCCCGACGACGGACGTCCTGGCTCCCGACCTCGGCCACTCCTAGGCTCTTTGCCGGCCCTCGCCCCGGGGTTCGTTCGCCCGGCCGGGTGACCCGCGGGTGCGGGTCCGCCCGGGGAGCGTGCCGCCGGCCGTGATCCGGCACCGGCGCGGGCTCCCCCTCCCGGCGCGAACGCCGCTGTGGGCCGGGGGGAGTTGCCGGTGCCCATCGGCGCACCGGGGGCCTCGCCGCGGCCGCGTACGGGCGTCCGGGGCCGCCGCGTGCGGGCGTCCGGGGCCGCCACGTGCGGGAGTACGGGGCCGCCGCGTGCGCGCGTCCGGGCCCCGCCGGTACGGGCGTCCGTCCCTGCCACGTGCGGGAGTACGGGCCCGCCGCGTACGGGCGTCCGGGCCCGCCGAAGTCAGCGCCTCGGGGGCCGCCGCCGCAGGATCCGCTTCGCGGTCAGGGTCAGGCCCGTCGCCACCACCAGGACCAGCGCGGCCTTGCCGAAGCTCCCGCCCTCGGGCGCGGCGGGCGGGGCGGCGCCCGGGCCGCCGGGCGCGGCCGGGGCCGACGGGGCCGGGGACGAGGCGGCCGCCGGGGCCACCGGGACCGCCACCACCCGGCTGCCCACCCCCTCCGCCCCGAACATCAGCGTCGACCCGTCCGACGTGTACGTCACCGACTCCGCCTGCCCCTGCCACGGCGCGGCCACCTGCTCCCCGTCCCCGGCCGGCCGGCCGTCCTTCCACGGGTACGTCTTGGCCCACAGGTATCCGCGCAGCGCGAGCCGTCCCCCGTCCGGGGAGAACGCCCCGTCGGTGACCCACGGCACGTCGCCGATCCGCCGGAAGGTGTTCGTCCCGGACACCGACAGCGTCGCCGGGCCCTCGTAGAGCCCGCCCGCCCGCTCGTCCTTGCTCGCGATGTACACCCGCCCGGTCACGGGATGGACCATCAGGGCCTCCGCGTTGCGCGGCCCGTCCGCGTACTTCACCGTGAACTGCTCGGCCTTGAGGGTCAGGTCCCCGAGGGTCTTCGGTTCGGGGAAGCGGTAGATCCACACGTGGTTCCAGGAGCCTCCGAGGTTGTCCCCGATGTCGCCGACGTACAGCTGTCCGTCCGGCCCCAGGGAGACCGCCTCGACGTCCCGGGGCTTGCCGATGCCCGTCAGCGTGATCCGCGAGACCGTCTTCCCGGTCGCCGAGTCCACGGCGTACACGTACGGGCCGTCGTCGCTGTCGTTGTGCGTCCAGTACACGCCCGGGTGGATCCGGCTGGCCGCGAGCCCGCTCGACTCCTTGATCCGGGGGTCGGTGATGGTGAACCCGGACGCGCCCGGGCCCGCGGCGACCGGGCTCACCGGGGTCCGCGGGGCGGCCGCGAGGGCCGTGGGGGCGAGGGCGAAGCCGGAGGCGGCGACAACGGCAACGGCGGCGGTCGACGGAAGCAGGCGCAGGCGCATGCCCCAAGCCTGCCAGCCCGCACGGCGTGTCCGGCATCACAGGGGTTCCGGTCGCGTGATCCGCGATGATGACCGGATGCGTTTCATGTTCGTCGGCGACTCCATGACCATCGGACGCGCCGGCGACTACACCTGGCGCTACCGGATGTGGCAGCACCTCAACGCGACCTTCGGCGGCCCGTACCGGATCGTCGGTCCCCGCAGCGAGCTCTACGACACCTTCGCGGACGCGCCGGTCAGCCACGAGTACGCCGATGCCGGCTTCCCCGAACACGCCCGCCGTCACCTGGCCGGCTGGGGCGAGGGCTGGCAGCACATGGCGCCGCTCATCGGGCCGGCCGTCAGCGCGGGCAGGGCCGACGTGCTGCTCGTCTCCCTCGGGCTCATAGACCTGGGCTTCTACACCGCCGCCGAGGGCACCGCCGTCAACGCCCGGCGCTTCATCGCCGAGGCGCGAGCCGCCCGGCCCGGGATCCGGATGGTCCTGATGCCGGTCATCCCCAACGTCCGGGCCCAGGACGACGCGCCCTTCGCGGCGCAGGTCGCGCTCTTCAACGAGCTGCTCGCGAAGGCCGTCGCCGACCTGTCGACCCCCGCGTCGCCGATCCTGCTGGCCGCGCGCCCGGACGCGTACGAGTTGCACCTCGACACCTACGACGGCACGCACCCCAACGCCTCGGGCGAGCACCGGCTTGCGGGGGAGTTCGCGGCGGTCCTGCACCAGGCGTGGGGCATCGGCGGCCCGTACCGCGCGCAGCGCGACGACCGGCAGGACCCGTAACACGCCCTTCACCGGCGGGTCTTGCTTCGAGCGCACTCCAAGCAGTTGGCTAGTGCCCCATGAAGTACACGCAGCTCGGACGCACCGGCCTCAAGGTCAGCCGACTTGTCCTCGGCACCATGAACTTCGGCCCCCAGACCGGGGAGCCCGAGAGCCACGCCCTCATGGACACGGCCCTCGACGCCGGCATCAACTTCTTCGACACGGCCAATGTGTATGGGTGGGGTGAGAACAAGGGCCGCACCGAGGAGATCATCGGAACCTGGTTCGGCCAGGGCGGCGGGCGCCGCGAGAAGACGGTCCTCGCCACCAAGGTCTACGGCAGCATGGCCGCCGAGGGCGACCCGTGGCCCAACTTCGACCGCCTGTCGGCGCTGAACATCCGGCGGGCCGTCGACGCCAGCCTCAAGCGGCTCCAGACCGACTACATCGACCTCTACCAGTTCCACCACGTCGACCGGAACACCCCCTTCGAGGAGATCTGGCAGGCCGTCGAGGTCCTGATCCAGCAGGGCAAGATCCTTTACGCGGGGTCCTCGAACTTCCCCGGCTGGAAGATCGCCCAGGCCAACGAGGCCGCGGCGCGTTCCGGGCGGCTCGGCCTCGTCAGTGAGCAGTGCCTCTACAACCTCGCCGAGCGGCGTGCCGAGATGGAGGTCGTCCCGGCGGCCGAGGCGTACGGGCTCGGCGTCATCCCGTGGTCCCCGCTGCACGGCGGCCTGCTCGGCGGTGCCATCCGCAAGTCGGCGGAGTCGGGGCGCACGGCCACCGGCCGCTCGGCGGACGCGCTGGCGAACAGCACCGTACGGGCACAGGTGCAGGCGTACGAGGACCTGCTGGACAAGCACGGCCTGGAGCCCGGCGAGGTCGCCTTGGCCTGGCTGCTGACCCGGCCCGGGGTCACCGGCCCCATCGTCGGACCGCGTACGCCGGAGCAGCTCGCGTCCGCGCTGCGCGCGGTGGAGCTGGAGCTGTCGCAGGAGGTGCTGGACGGCCTGGAGGAGGTCTTCCCGGGGCCGGGACCGGCTCCGGAGGCGTTCGCCTGGTGACTCCGGGCTGGCCCCGTTCCCTACTGTCCGACGGCGGCGGCCACGGCTACGACGACGAACATCAGCACGAGAACGCCCGCCATGACGCGGTTTCTGGTCTTGGGATCCACCCGTCGAGCCTAACGCGACCGGGCCCGCTCCTCGTACGGAGGGGCGGGCTCTGCCAGTTCCCAGGCGCCGACGACCTCGTAGCGGGGCTGCTCGCCCGGGACGCCGCTGGTGGGCAGGTTGCTGCGGACCAGGCTGAGTTCGCCGACCCGCCAGGCGGTGCCCTCGAAGGAGGCCAGCTGCTCGCAGTAGGGCCGCACGTCGTCGGCCTCGTCGCGGAGCCGGCCGAGGGTGAGGTGGGGCGTGTACCGGTGGTGCTGGTCCATCGGCACCCCGGAGCGGCGCGCGGCGGCGTCCGCCCGCTCGGCCAGCATCCGCAGGGCGTCGAGGTCTCCGGCGGCGCCCGCCCACAGCGAGCGGTGGCCGAAGTGGCCGGAGCCGTGGATCCGCAGCGTGAAGGGCGCGGAGCGGGCCGCCGCGCGGGCGAGGCGGGCGTGCAGTTCGGGCAGGAGCTCGTCGCCGACCTCGCCCATGAAGGCGAGGGTGAAGTGCCAGCCCGCCTCCGCGGTCCAGCGCATCCGGTCGTCGCGCAGTCCGTGCACGGCCTCGGCCAGTTCCGCGACGGCCGCCTCGGGCGGGATGACGGCTGCGAACAGTCTCATGGACCGAGACTAGCCGGGCTGCCCGGGCGGGGCCGCCCTTGCTCGGAGGGCATGGGCGGCCCCGCCCGGGGTCAGGCGGCCGTGACGAGGTGGCCGCGGTCCGACGGGACGAAGGTCACGCCCCGGCGGTTCACGCTGAGGCGGAGGTTGCCGACGCGGGACAGGACGATGCCGATCGTCACGGCCGCGACCAGGGACACGGCGCCGCCGGCCGCCATGCCGGTCCGCGCGCCGTAGGTGTCCGTGATCCAGCCGACGAGCGGGGCGCCGATCGGGGTGCCGCCGGTGAAGACCATCATGAAAAGGGCCATCACCCGACCGCGCATCTCCGGGTCCGTCGCCATCTGCACGCTGGAGTTGGCCGTGACGTTGACCGTCAGCCCGAACACGCCGATCGGGACGAGCAGCGCCGCGAACAGCCAGAAGCCGGGTGCGAAGGCCGTCACCAGCAGGAGTACGGAGAAGAGCGCGGCGGCCGCGACCAGCAGCCGCAGCCGGGAGTGGCCCCGGCGGGCCGCCAGCAGCGCGCCCGCGAGGGAACCCGCCGCGATGAGCGTGTTGAACAGGCCGTAGGTGCCCGCGTCCCCGTGGAAGACGTCGCTGACGAAGGCGGACAGCCAGATCGGGAAGTTGAAGCCGAAGGTGCCGATGAATCCGACCAGCACGATGGGCCAGATCAGCTCGGGCCGGCCGGCGACGTAGCGCAGGCCTTCGCGCAGCTGTCCCTTGGCGCGCGGCTGGACCTCGACCGGGTGCAGCTCGTGCGCCCGCATCAGCAGCAGGCCGGCGATGGGGGCCGCGAACGAGAGGCCGTTCAGCAGGAATGCCCAGCCGGAGCCGACGGCGGTGATGAGGACGCCGGCGATCGCCGGGCCGACCAGCCGCGCGGACTGGAAGTTGGCCGAGTTCAGGCTGACGGCGTTGGCGAGCTGCTCCTTGCCGACCATCTCGGAGACGAAGGTCTGGCGGGCCGGGTTGTCCACGACGGTGACCAGGCCGAGCAGGAAGGCCGCGAGGTAGACGTGCCAGACCTGGACGTGGCCGGCGAGGGTGAGGGCGGCGAGCGCGATACCGGTGAGGCCCATCGCGGTCTGGGTGCACAGCAGCAGGGTCCGCTTGGGGAGCCGGTCGGCGAGTACGCCTCCGTAGAGGCCGAACAGCAGCATCGGCAGGAACTGCAGCGCGATGGTGATGCCGACGGCGGACGCGGATCCGGTCAGGGAGAGGACGAGCCAGTCCTGGGCGATGCGCTGCATCCAGGTACCGGTGTTCGAGACGACCTGTCCCGTGGCGAAGAGCCGGTAGTTCCGGATCCTCAGCGAGCTGAACATCGAGTTCTTGCCCGGGGCGCGCCCGGCGGCGCGCGTCGTGGTGGGTATGTGGCCGGGGGCGGAGTCTGCTCCGGGTCCCGTACTCAAAGGTTCGCCTCCTGGTGTCGTCCTATAGGTGCGCGAGCTTGTCCAGGACGGGCGCCGCTTCGCGCAGCTTGGCCCATTCGTCCTCGGTCAGCTCGGCCGCGAGCCCGGCCAGGAAGGCGTTGCGCTTGCGGCGGCTCTCTTCGAGCATCGCCTCGGCCTCCTCCGTCTGGCGGACCACCTTCTGGCGGCGGTCGTCGGGGTGCGGTTCCAGCGTGACCAGTCCCTTTGCCTCCAGCAGCGCGACGATGCGGGTCATCGAGGGCGGCTGTACGTGCTCGCGCCGGGCCAGCTCACCGGGGGTGGCCTGGCCGCAGCGGGCGAGTGTGCCGAGCACCGACATCTCGGTCGGGCTCAGCGATTCGTCGACGCGCTGGTGCTTGAGGCGCCGGCCCAGCCGCATGACGGCTGAGCGGAGGTCGTTCACGGCTGCGGCGTCGCCGCCATGGGAAAGGTCACGCATGTTCTTTAGAGTAACTCATTACTCTTCCTAAGGAAAACCGAGGAGGCGGCGTCACTCGTAAGGGTGAGACGGCTCCTAAAAGTGACACGCGTCCCCGCCCCGTGCCCCGACTCTTTCGCCATGGGGACACATGTGCTGAGCATGCGCATAGACGGGGAGCTCCTCGAAAGGCTCCGGACTCATGCAGCCAAACGCGGAATGAGCGTCCAGGACTATGTGGTCCGGACGCTCATTCGCGACGATTTCGACGAACGCTTCAAGGCGGCCGTCGACGAGACGGAGAAGTTCTACGGGCTCACGTGAGCCCGGCTCCTCGCGGTGTGGCGGCCGGGGCTACGTGAGGCCCAGAGCCGGCATCGCGTAGTAGAAGACGAAGACCGCCGAGACCACGTACATGGCCACCGGGACGTCGCGGCCCCGGCCGGTCGCCAGCCGCAGGACGGCGAAGGACACGAAGCCGATGCCGATGCCGTTGGTGATCGAGTAGGTGAACGGCATCATCACCATGGCCAGGAAGGCCGGGACGGCGATCGTGAAGTCGTCCCAGTCGATGTCCCTGACCGATCCGGCCATGATCAGGAAGCCGACCGCCACCAGTGCGGGGGTGGCCGCCTGCGACGGGACCATGGTGGCCAGCGGGGTGAGGAACAGCGCCACGGTGAAGAGGCCGCCGGTCACGACGTTGGCCAAGCCCGTACGGGCTCCCTCGCCGACGCCCGCCGTGGACTCCACGAAGCAGGTCGTGGCCGAGGAGGAGGTCGCGCCGCCCGAGGCGACGGCCAGGCCGTCGACGAACAGGACCCGGTTGATGCCGGGGAAGGAGCCGTCCGGCTTCGTGAGCTTCGCCTCGTCGCCGACGCCCAGGATGGTCCCCATCGCGTCGAAGAAGCAGGACAGCAGCACGGTGAAGACGAAGAGGACGCCGGTCAGCACGCCGACCTTGCCGAAGCCGCCGAAGAGGCTGACCTGGCCGACGAGCCCGAAGTCGGGCGCGGCCACCGGGTTGCCCGGCCACTCCGGGACGGTCAGGCCCCAGGCGGAGTCGGGGAGCTGGGCGATCAGCTGGACGCCGAGGGCGGCGAGGGTCATGACCACGATGGAGATCAGGATCGCGCCGGGCGTCTTGCGGATGATCAGGGTCAGCGTGAGCAGTACGCCGATCACGAAGATCAGGACGGGCCAGCCGTGCAGGTGGCCGTTGATGCCGAGCTGGAGCGGGACCGTGGTGTGCGCGAGGTCGGGGATGCGCGTGACGAAGCCCGCGTCGACCAGGCCGATCAGCAGGATGAACAGGCCGATGCCGATCGCGATGCCCTTGCGCAGGCCGAGCGGGACGGCGTTCATGACGCGCTCGCGCAGGCCGGTGGCGACCAGCAGCATCACCACGAAGCCGGCCAGGACCACCATGCCCATGGCGTCGGGCCAGCTCATGCGCGGTGCGAGCTGCAGCGCGACGACGGTGTTGACGCCGAGGCCGGCCGCCAGCGCGATCGGGACGTTGCCGATGACACCCATGAGGAGGGTGGAGAAGGCGGCCGTCAGCACGGTCGCGGTCACGAGCTGGCCGCCGTCGAGCTGGTTGCCGTACATGTCCTTCGCGCTGCCGAGGATGATCGGGTTCAGCACGATGATGTAGGCCATCGCGAAGAAGGTGGCGAAGCCGCCACGGATCTCGCGGCCGAAGGTCGAGCCGCGCTCGGAGATCTTGAAGTAGCGGTCCACTCCGGAGGCCGATCCTGGCGGGGAAGGCTCCGGGGAGGTGGACGAGGGGGCGGGGGCCGACGTGCTCATGCGGTCCTCAATGGGTGGTTCCTACGATGAAAACGGGCCAAGCCCAAGCCGTTTCAGTATGAACACATGAACGAAGGGGCGTCTATCTCCGCGCGTAGACCTTCCGTCGACCGGCCTAGACTTGGCCCCATGGCGAAATGGACTGCGCAGCACGAGGCCCCCGAGCCCCTTGAGGGTCCCGTCGTCGGCACCGTCATGGGCGGCACGATCCTGTGGTTCGCCCTCTTCGTCTGCCAGCTCCCCTTCTACGGGTGGTTCGCGGACCGGGACCTGCTGTGGTGGGTCTGGACCTGCGCGGCCGGCGGGGTCCTCGGCCTGATCGGCCTCTGGTACGTCCGAGGCCGCGACGCCGCCCTCAAGCGCCACGCGGCCGAACCGGCGGAGCCGCCCGCGCCCGCCGCCGGCAGCGCCCCGGGCGAGACGACCTAAGCGTTTCTTTCGGATCTTGCCGGGCGAAAGAGACGGCCTAGCCCTTCCGGGCCGCACCGGCGGCCGCGGAGGGATACCAGCGGAGGATTCGGCTCATCCCCAAGTCGGATCTTCGGCTTGCTCGGCGGGTGAAGCACCGGATCGCCCTTTACCGTCGAAAGCATGACGCAGCGGGCACGGATCGAAGCGGACGGCCCGGAGCCGGGCGGTAGCGGTGGCGGGAGCAGCGGTGTCGGCAGTGGCACGGCCGCCGGGACCACCATCGACGCGGGCGCGGAGCTCGACCCCGTACACCCGGTCAAGCCGCCCGCGCCCAGGTTCAAGCCCGCCGGGCTCAGCACCGCCGAAGTCGCCGAACGCGTCGCGCGCGGAGAGGTCAACGACGTACCCGTCCGCAGCAGCCGTTCCCTCCCGGACATCGTCCGCGGAAACGTCTTCACCCGGTTCAACGCCATCATCGGCGTCCTGTGGGTGGTCATGCTCCTCGTCGCGCCGATCCAGGACAGCCTCTTCGGCTTCGTGATCATCGCGAACACCGGCATCGGCATCATCCAGGAGCTGCGCGCCAAGAAGACCCTCGACGGCCTCGCCGTCATCGGAGAGGCCAAACCCAGCGTCCGCCGCGACGCCCGGACCGCCGAGATCTCCACCTCCGAGATCGTCCTGGGCGACGTCATCGAGCTCGGCCCCGGCGACAAGGTCGTCGTCGACGGGCTCGTGGGCGAGGCCGACGGGCTGGAGATCGACGAATCCCTCCTGACCGGCGAGGCCGACCCCGTCCTGAAGAAGCCCGGCGACCAGGTCATGTCCGGCTCGTTCGTCGTCGCCGGCGGCGGCGCCTTCACCGCCACGAAGGTCGGCCGCGAGGCCTACGCCGCCCAGCTGGCCGAAGAGGCCTCCCGCTTCACGCTCGTCGCGTCCGAGCTGCGCTCCGGCATCTCCACCATCCTCAAGTACGTCACCTGGATGATGATCCCGACCTCCATCGGCCTGATCGTCAGCCAGCTGATCGTCAAGGACAACAACTTCAAGGACGCCGTCGCCCGGACCGTCGGCGGCATCGTCCCGATGATCCCCGAAGGCCTGGTCCTCCTCACCTCGGTCGCCTTCGCCATCGGCGTCATCCGGCTCGGCCGCAAGCAGTGCCTGGTCCAGGAGCTGCCCGCCATCGAGGGGCTCGCCCGCGTCGACGTGGTCTGCCTCGACAAGACCGGCACCCTCACCGAGGGGGGCATGGACGTCACCGAGTGCCGCCCGCTCGGCGGCGCGGAAACCGGGTACGTCAAGAAGGTGCTCGGCGCGCTCGGCGAGAGCGACCCCCGCCCCAACGCCAGCCTCCAGGCGATCATCGACGCCTACCCGGACAGCGCCGAGTGGCGCTGCACCGAGTCGCTGCCCTTCTCCTCCGCCCGCAAGTACAGCGGCGCCAGCTTCAGCGAGGGCGACGGCGAGAACAACACCTGGCTGCTCGGCGCCCCCGACGTGCTGCTCCCGGCCGGCGACCCGGCCCTGGAGGAGATCGACGCCCTCAACGAGCAGGGCCTACGGGTCCTCCTGCTGGCCCGCGCCCCCCTCGAACTCGACGACCCGGCCGTCGCCACCGGGGTCAGGCCGACCGCCCTGATCGTCCTGGAGCAGCGGCTGCGCCCCGACGCCGCCGACACCCTGCGCTACTTCGAGGACCAGGACGTCAAGGCCAAGGTCATCTCCGGCGACAACGCGGTCTCGGTCGGCGCGGTCGCGGGCAAGCTGGGCCTTCCGGGCGCGGAGAACACCGTCGACGCCCGGGGACTGCCCACGGGTCAAGCCGAGATGGCCCAGGTCCTCGACGAGAACGCCGTCTTCGGCCGCGTCACCCCGCAGCAGAAGCGCGACATGGTCGCCGCACTCCAGTCCAGGGGCCACACGGTCGCGATGACCGGCGACGGGGTCAACGACGTCCTCGCGCTCAAGGACGCCGACATCGGCGTCTCGATGGGCTCCGGCTCGGAGGCCACCCGGGCCGTCGCGCAGATCGTCCTGCTCAACAACAGCTTCTCCACCCTGCCCTCGGTGGTCGCCGAGGGCCGCCGCGTCATCGGCAACATCACCCGCGTCGCCACCCTCTTCCTCACCAAGACGGTCTACTCGGTGCTGCTGGCCGTCCTGGTGGTCTGCTCCCAGGTCGAGTACCCGTTCCTCCCGCGCCACCTGACGCTCCTGTCCACGCTGACCATCGGCATCCCGGCCTTCTTCCTGGCCCTCGCGCCGAACAAGGAGCGGGCCAAGCCCCACTTCGTGAAACGCGTGATGCGCTACGCCATCCCCGGCGGAGTCATCGCGGCCGTCGCCACCTTCGTCACGTACGTCGTCGCCCGCCACTACTACACCGGCCCCGACGCCCTCAAGGCGGAGACCAGCGCCGCCACGCTCGCGCTGTTCCTGACCTCGATGTGGGTCCTGGTGATCATCGCCCGCCCCTACACGTGGTGGAGGGTCGCCCTGGTCGGCGCGATGGGCGGGGCGTTCCTGATCGTCCTCGTCGTGCCGTGGCTCCAGGACTTCTTCCAGCTGAAGCTGCAGGGAGCCGTGATGCCGTGGACCGCCGTGGCCATCGCCGCCGCGGCGGCCACCCTGATCGAGTTCACGTTCCGCTGGGTGGACCGCAGGTTCCCGGTGTAGCCCACGGCGCCGCCGGGCTCCGGGCCGCCGCGGCCGTCAGGCCGCCAGCGCGTGCTCCGTACGGGCCGCGATCCGGGCACGAAGGCCCAGCATGGCGACCGCGGCGAGGAGGCCGGCGGCGAGGGCGCCCCACCACAGGGCGGCGGCGCCGACGCCGGTGTAGAGGGCCACGCCCAGGGTGAGGGCGCTGAAGCGGGCGAGGCCCCAGGTCCAGCTGAAGGCGCCCTGGTAGCGGCCGCGGGCCGCGGCCGGCGCCAGGTCGGCCACCACGGCGGCCGCGATGCCGGCCACGACGACCTCGCCGAGCGACCAGAGCGCCACCGAGACGACGTACCCGAAGAGGGAGTCCGCGAGCCCGGTCGCCGCGACACCGGCGGCGATCAGCGCGCTGCCCGCGGCCTGCACCGGCAGCTGCGGCAGGTGCGCCAGCCGGGAGGTGACGAACGGCTGGAGACCCACGACCAGTACGGCGTTGACCGCCGCCAGCCCTCCGTACACGGCGGGCGAGAGCCCGCTGTCGCGCACGGCCAGCGGCAGTGCCACCTCGGTCAGCGAGTACACGAACAGCTGGATCCCGAGGAGCGGGAGCAGGGCGAGCAGCAGCCGGTCGCGCAGGACGACCCCGTAGCCCAGGCCGGCCTTGTCCGAGGCGGCGGCCGGGGTGCGGGCCGGTTCGCGCAGCCGGGCCGCGACGACGGCCGCGTAGACGAGCGCCGTGCCGGCGTCGACCGCGAAGAGCAGCCAGTAGCCGTGAGCGGCCAGGAAGCCGCCGAGCACTCCGGCGACGGCCGTACCGATGTTGACGCCCCAGCCGAACAGCGCGTACGCCTGCCGGCGCCACCCGGTGTCCACCGCGTCGGCCATCAGCGCGTAGGCGGCGGGCGGGACGATCGCTCCGGCGGCGCTGAGCATCAGCGCCGCGGCGGCCATCGTCCAGATGCCCGGGGCCAGGAACAGCGCGCCCTGCGCGACGGCGGAGCCGACGAGCCCGATCAGCATGGTCGGGCGGCGGCCGATCCGGTCGGCGAGCAGCCCGCCGACCGCCGGGCCGAGCAGGTTGCCGGCCCCCAGTGCGCCCAGGACGTAGGAGATGCCGGAACCGGTGATGCCGCGGTCGGCGAGGAGGAAGACCAGGAACGGGGTGACGAGGTGGCCGAGCCGGTTGACGATCGTGCCGGCGAAGAGGGTCCACACGGTGGGCGGGAGTCCACGGAAGGAGGAGAGCATGTGAGGAGCTTGCGCCCGACCCCTTCGGCATCCTATTGATTAAGCTGGAGCCGAATCCAACGGGCCGACGGGGGCGGGAACATGGAATCACGATTGGCTTTCTCCACGGCGGACCTGGCACAGACCCGCTTCGCGGTGTCCCCGATGTGGGAGGTCGTCACCAGCTTCCGGCTCCTGCGCGAGGAGACCGAACCGCCCCTGCACCGCCGCTGGGCCGCGCAGGTAAGGCCCCGGCTGCGGCGCGCGGGCCTCGACCGGGGCTGGCTCGCCGCCCTGATCCCCGGCGCCGGCTACCTCGCGGACTTCCTCAACCCGACTCCCGCAGGCCCCTTCCCGCAGCTGACCGCCGAACTGGCGGCCATCCGCCGCAGCACCCCGGAGCAGGTGCGCTCGGACCTCGCCGCCCTCGCGGCCAAGTCCCGCCCCGCGCCCCGCCTCAGACTGCTCCACGAGGAGCCGGAGGCCGCGCTGGAGAAGGTCGCCGCCGAGATCGAGACCTACTGGGAACTCGCCCTCGCGCCCTACTGGCCCCGCATCCGCCAACTCCTCGAAGCGGACGTCTTCCACCGCGCCCGGCAAGTCGCCGAGCACGGCTCCGCCCACGTCCTGAACGAGCTCCACGACTCCGTCAGCTGGGACGCCGGAACCCTGCGCCTGGTCCGCCGGCACTGCGCGCTGACCCGCGACAGCACGGGCTCCGGCCTCCTGCTGGTGCCCTCGGCCTTCGCGTGGCCCCGCGTGCTGACCCGCTCGGTGGCGCCCGAGCCGCCCCAACTCGCCTACCCCGCACGGGGCATCGGCACCCTGTGGGAGCCGCGGACCACCGAGGCCTCCGCCGCGGTCGCCGCCGTACTGGGCCGCTCCCGGGCACTGCTCCTCGCCGAGCTCGACACGCCGGCATCCACCACGCAACTGGCACGCCACAGCGGCCTTTCCGCCGCCGCGGTCTCCCAGCACCTCACGGCACTGCGCAACGCGGGCCTGGTCACCGGCCACCGCACAGGCCGCTCGGTCCTCTACGCCCGCACGGCCGTGGCGGACGCACTCCTGACCCCGGTGGGCTGACCCCGGGCCGGCCTGCCGGGCGGCGCTCAGTCGAACCAGCGGTCGCGGGCCAGTTCCGCCGTGCGGGAGGGGTCCTCCAGGAGGGCCGCGACCTCGAAGCGTCGGGGCCACTGGGCCGCCGCCCAGGCGAGGGCCGCCGCCACGCCCTCCAGGGTGGACGCGTGCAGGGTTCCGTCCGGGGTCTGGCGCCAGTCGAGTTCGACGCCGCCCGCGAGCAGTTCGCCGTGCTCCAGGTAGCGGTCGGGGATGTTCGGTCCCAGCAGCTGGCGGACGGACTCGGGGACCTCGTGCTCCTCGCCCTCGGTGGTGACCTCCGCCGGGACCGTCTGCGAGAGCCGGCGGACCTGCAGCAGATCGGCCAGGTCGGCGGCGCGCGCCGGGGCCACCGGCAGCAGCGGGAGCCCGGCCGTCAGCGGCAGCAGGTCGGGGGCGTCCGCGATCACCGCGTCGGCCGCGTCCACCACCACCACCTCGCCGTCGACGACCGCGCGCAACTCGTCGGGCAGGGTGACCCGTTCGGGATCCAGCTCGGCCAGGGCCCCGTAGAGGGCGTGCAGCTGGCGGCCGCCGACCTCCCGCTCGGGGTCGGCGAGCCGGCCCAGGAGCTCGGCCGCGCCGCCGGGCTCGTCCAGCAGGGCGGCCACGCTGGTGCGCACGCCGAGAGCCCGCAGGACCTGCTCGTCCTCGAAGCCGGTGGCGTCCGCCGGGGTGTAGAGGCCCGCCAGCAGCGGGTCGCCGCCCGCGGCGCGCAGGCCCGCCGGGCGGCGGCCGTCCAGGACCGGGTGGTCGCGCAGCCACCAGGCGGTGTAGGAGCGCACGGACCGGGTGGTGCCGTCCGGGAGCAGGACCCGGACGGGCTGGGTCAGGGCGTCGCGCAGCGGGGGCTGGGCCAGCATGGCCAGCGCCTGCGGCCAGCAGTCGTCGTCGACCAGGTCGAGGTCCCGTACGGCGACCAGCTCGGTGGCGATCGGCGGGACGGGGGTGTCGGGGAGCTGGTCGAGGAGGTCCTCGCACCACACGTCGACCGCGTCGAGCAGTCCGGCGTCGTCGGGCTCGGCGAAGTCCCCGTCGCGGGGGTCCAGTTCGTCCGGGTCGAGGACCACGTCCGTCGCGCGGACCAGTTGGAAGGTGGCCAGGACCCCGACCGCGGCCAGGGTCTGCTCGTCCCAGCGGTCCAGCAGGTCCGCGTCCACGTACGGGACCTCGTCCTCGCGGATGACGGAGGCGAGCGGGGAGCCGGGCAGCAGCAGCTCGCCGGCCGGCGTCGGCTCGCCGTCCTCGTCGGGCAGCGCGAGCGCGCCCAGCCAGGGCTCGTCGCCGGGCGACAGCTCGGCGGCCCGCACCAGCCCGAGGACGATGTCGGCGAGCTCCTCGGCGTCGAGGGCGTCCTCGTCCCACACGTCCCCGGCGTCCAGGGACGCCGCGACGGCCGCCCGCACCTGCGGGGTCGTCAAGATGGCGCGCGGGGACGCCGGGAGCGCCCCCAGCTTCTCCAGCAGCGGGTGCGCGGCGTCCGGGTGGGCCACCTTCAGGCCGAGCCGGGCCAGCTTCTCCGGGGTGTCCGTCGCCGTACCGTCCCCCGCCGGGCCGGCGGCGCCGGGCAGCAGGATGTGCCGGGGCCCGATCGCGGTGCGGCCGTCGGCCAGCGGCACCGGGAGCCCGGAGAGCCGGTCCGGGTCGACGCCCGCGAGGCTGTCGTAGAGCCGGTGCCACCAGTCGGGGGTCCGCTCGATGCCCGCGATCCGCTCGATGGCCTCGCCCAGCGGAAGCCTGCCCACGCCGAGGGCGCGCAGTTCGGCGCGGCGCTCCAGCCCGGCCGGGAGCAGGGTCGGCAGCACCTCGGCGAGGACCCGTACGGTGTCGGCGCCCGCGCCCTCGACCACCTCGGCCTCGAAGGGGCGCAGCGCGAAACGCTCCGGCTGCCCGCCCTCGTCGGGCGCCTCCTCCCGCGGTTCGCCGGGCTCGGCGGCCGGCGCGAGGAAGGCCGTGCGCGGCAGCCGCTTCAGGACGGCCGCGCGCAGTGCCCCGTCGAGCGCGCCCTTGCCCAGCGGACCCGGGACGAGGTCCACGAGCGCGGTGCTCACCGGGTCCCAGGAGGCGAGCAGTTCGGCGTAGGCGTCGGCAGCGCGCTCCACGAGGAAGTCCGTCAGCGGCCCCGGCGCCGGATGGCGGCGCGCGGTGTCCAGCGGCAGGGTCGCGATGAGCAGCGCCGGGATCCCCAGCGGCTCGTCGGTCGGGGTCGGCGCGTGCACCACGGGAGCGGTGGTCGGGCGGACCGGCGCGCCCTCGGCGTCGACGGGCACGGCCCACGACACCGCCCAGGCGGGCCGCAGGCGTTCCTCGACGGGGCGGTCGGCGAGCAGCGCCTTCTCGATGGGGCCGCCGCTGCGCACGGTGCGCCAGCGGTTGGTGCCGGACGCGGAGTCCTCGATGACGGTGTACGGGCCTTCGGCGCGGCGGCGCAGCGTCCGTACGCCCCCGGCCGTGCCCGTCGACGGGGTCTCGATGACGATCTCCGCGAGCCCGGGCAGGGTCAGCAGCAGGGCGTCGTCGACGGCGCCGAGGAGCCGCTCGACCAGGTCCTCGGCGGCGGCGTCGCGCAGCGGGAGGACCACGATGGTGTCGTAGCCCTCGGGCGCGGTCCCCTCGGCGGGCAGCGGGAGGCGCAGCAGCGGGACGTGCCCGTCGCGGCGGCGCAGCTCGTCGCCGAGCCCGGGGCTGCCGACGGCGGCGCCGCGGGCCAGTTCGCGGGCCTCGGCCAGGGACCAGCGGACTCCGCCGTGGCGGCCGAGGAGGGCGGGCTCGTCCGAGACCGCGAGGACGGCGGCGAAGCCGACGCCGAAACGGCCGACGCTGCCGGAGGAGTCGTCGCGCTTGGCGGAGGCGCGCAGCGTGGAGAGCGACTCCACGCCGGTGGCGTCCAGCGGGGCGCCGGTGTTGGCGACGGCGAGCACCGCGTGCCCGCCCTCGCCGGGGTGCAGGGTGAGCCGCAGCCGCCCCGGGACCTTGGCGCGGGCCGCCGCGTCGGCGGCGTTCTGCGCGAGCTCGACGACGAGCCGGTCGCGGTAGCCGCCGAGCGCCAGGTCCTCCTCGGCGTTGGCGTCCTCACGGAAGCGGGCCGGGCCCGCGCCCCAGGCGTCGAGCACCCCGCGCCGCAGCCGGGCCGTGCCGAAGGGGTCCACGCCACCCTGGGCCGCCGTCACTCGCACGCTCACGCCGCTGCCTCCAAGCTGTACCGCCCTGTACGGCATTCACCGAACGCCGAATGCCGAGGCCCTGAAGGTATCGCGTGCGGGCCCACAGGCCGCCACGGGCCGGGCCCGCGTCCCACCGGGTGGTCGCCGTGGACGAGGTGGCCGAGGGCATGGCGCGCGGCGGCGCGGGGGCGCGGGACGCGGCGGGCAATGCCGAGCCCCCGGTGACGGGAGGTCACCGGGGGCTCGGGAGCCCGGCGGACGGCCGTCACGCGGCCGTCCGGTGCCTGCGGGTCAGAGGCGCTCGATGACGTGGTCGACGCAGGCGGTCAGCGCCTGGACATCGGCCGGGTCGATCGCCGGGAACATCGCGATGCGCAGCTGGTTGCGGCCGAGCTTGCGGTAGGGCTCGGTGTCCACGATGCCGTTGGCGCGCAGCACCTTGGCGACCGCGGCCGCGTCGATGTCGTCCGAGAAGTCGATCGTGCCGATGACGGCGGAGCGCTTGGCGGCGTCCGCGACGAACGGGTTGGCGTACTTCGACGCCTCGGCCCAGCCGTACAGGTGGGCCGCGCTGGCCGACGTGCGGCCGGTCGTGAACTCCAGGCCGCCCTGGCTGTTCATCCACTCCAGCTGATCGTTCAGCAGGAAGAGGGTGGAGAGCGCGGGGGTGTTGTACGTCTGGTTCTTCAGCGAGTTGTCGATGGCCGTCGGCAGCGAGAAGAACTCCGGGATGTGCCGGCTGCCGGAGGCGTGCACGCGGGCCGCGCGCTCCAGGGCCGCGGGGGAGAACGCCGCCAGCCACAGGCCGCCGTCGGAGGCGAAGGACTTCTGCGGGGCGAAGTAGTAGACGTCGGTCTCGGTGATGTCCACCGGCAGACCGCCGGCGCCCGAGGTCGCGTCCACCAGAACGAGCGAACCGGCGTCCGCGCCGGCGACGCGCTTGATCGGCGCCGCGACACCCGTCGAGGTCTCGTTGTGCGTGTACGCGTACACGTCCACGCCCGCCTCCGCCACCGGCTCCGGGTGCGTACCCGGCTCGGAGGAGATCACGGACGGCGCGTCCAGCCACGGCGCGAGCTTCGCGGCCGAGGCGAACTTCGAGGAGAACTCGCCGAAGGTGAGGTGCTGCGACTTCCGCTCGATGAGACCGGCGGTCGCGATGTCCCAGAAGGCGGTGGAGCCGCCGTTGCCCAGGATCACCTCGTAGCCCTCGGGAAGGGAGAAGAGGTCCCGGAGGCCCTGGCGCACCGAACCGACCAGGTTCTTGACCGGGGCCTGGCGGTGTGAGGTTCCGAGCAGGGAGGTACCGGTGGCGGCGAGGGCGTCCAGCGCCTCGGTCCGCACCTTGGAGGGGCCCGCGCCGAAGCGTCCGTCGGCGGGCTTGATGTCAGCGGGAATCTGGATCTCAGCCACAAGCGGAGCGTATCGGGTCCAGGTCCACGCCTTGGAGGCGCGTCCACCCGATGAGATGAACCGGGCCGGTGGGAGGGTGTCCGGGTGACGTCACCCGGTGAACTCGAACGGACATTGAGGAAGAACCTGCGCGGAGAGGTCGACTTCGGTGCCGCCGCACGGGCCCTGACCACCATGGACGCCTCGAACTACCGCCGCGTCCCGGTCGGCGTGGTCGCCCCGCGCGACGCCGCCGACGTGGCCGCGGCGCTCGCGGTGTGCGCCGAGGCCGGCGTCCCCGTCGTCCCGCGCGGCGGCGGCACCTCCGTCGCCGGCCAGGCCACGGGCACCGGGGTGGTCCTCGACCTGACCCGGCACATGAACGCCCTCGTCTCCCTGGACCCCGCCGCCCGTACCGCGGTCGTCCAGCCCGGCCTGGTCCTGGACCGGCTGCGGGACGCGGGGCGCCCGCACGGACTGACCTTCGGACCGGATCCGTCCACGCACTCCCGCTGCACGCTCGGCGGGATGATCGGCAACAACGCGTGCGGGGCACACTCGGTCGCCTGGGGGACCACCGCCGACAACGTCGCCGAGCTCGCGGTGACGGCGTACGGGGGCACGGCGTACCGGCTCGGTACGGGCTGGGCGGGCGCCCCGACGGGCCTGCGGGAGCTGGTGGCGGCGAACCTGGCGGTCCTGCGCACCGGCATGGCCGGGGGCTTCTCCCGGCGGATCTCCGGCTACGGCGGCCTCGACGCAATGCTGCCCGAACGGGGTACCGGGCTCGCCCGCGCCTTCTGCGGCAGCGAAGGCACCCTCGGGGTGGTCACCGAGGCGGTGGTGCGCCTGGTGGAGACCCCGCCCGCACCGGTCCTCGCGGTGCTCGGGTACGCCGACGAGAGCGCGGCCGCCGACGCGGCACCGGGTTTGCTGGGGTACGGCCCGCTGACCGTGGAGGGCATGGCGGTCGACCTGGTGGGGTCGGCGTCCGGCCGGCTGCCCCGGGGCGGCGCCTGGCTGTTCGTCGAGATGCGGGACGAGGGCGCGGGCCGGGCCCTGCTCCGGAACGCGGACGCGGTGGACAGCCTGCTGATCACCGACCCGGCCGCGCAGCGGGCGCTGTGGCGGGTCCGCGAGGACGCGGCGGGCACGGCGACGCGCATGCCCGACGGAGGGATGGCCTGGCCGGGCTGGGAGGACTGCGCGGTCCCGCCGGCCCGGCTCGGCGCCTACCTGCGGGACTTCCGGGCCCTGCTGAGCGAGCACGGGCTGCGCGGATCCCCGTACGGCCATTTCGGCGAGGGCTGCGTGCACGTGCGCATCGACTTCGACCTCGTGACGGCGCGGGGCGTGGCGGGCTTCCGCGCCTTCTCGCACGCACTGGCCGACCTGGTGGTCGCGCACGGCGGCTCCCTCTCGGGGGAGCACGGGGACGGGCAGGCGCGGGCGGAGCTGCTGCCGCGCATGTACGGGCCCTCGGTGATCACCCTCTTCGAGGACTACAAGCGGGTCTGGGACCCGGCGGGAGGAATGAACCCGGGCATGCTCGTCCGTCCGGCACGCCTCGACGAGAACCTCCGCTTCGCGGTGCTGCCGCCCTCGGCCCTCGCGGGGGAGGTCGCCCGCTGCGTCGGCGTCGCGAAGTGCCGGAGCACGGACGTCGGCGGGCCGGGGGTGATGTGCCCCTCGTACCGGGCCACGGGGGAGGAGCGGCACTCCACGCGCGGCCGGGCCCGGCTGCTGCACGAGATGCTCGCCGGGGAGATCGTGACGGACGGCTGGCGCTCGAAGGAGGTCGCCGAGGCGCTGGACCTGTGCCTGGGCTGCAAGGGCTGCCTCAGCGACTGCCCGGTGGGCGTGGACATGGCCTCGTACAAGGCGGAGTTCCTCCACCGCCACTGGTCCGGCCGGCTGCGCCCGCTGTCCCACTACACCCTGGGCGGCCTGCCGGCCTGGCTCCGCACGATCACCACCCTCAGGCTGACCCGTCTGGTCAACGCGGCATCGCGCCTCCTCCCCGTCCCGGGCCTGGACCCGGCCCGAACCCTCCCCCCGCTGGCGGCCACCCCGTTCACCCGCTGGTGGCACGGCCGCGTACCCCCGGCCGGGGCGCGGGCCGGGGTCACCGTGACGCTGTGGCCGGACACGTTCACGGAGTACCTGGCTCCCGAGGCGGGCCGGGCCGCGGTCCGGGTGCTGCGGGCCGCAGGGCTGGACCCCGTCCTGCCGGGCGGCGGCGCCCCCGTCTGCTGCGGGCTGACCTACGTCTCCACGGGCCGCCTCGACCGCGCCCGCGCGGTCATGCTCCGGACCCTGGACGCGGTGGGCGAGCCCGACGGCCCGGTGACCGTCCTGGAGCCGAGCTGCGCGGCGGCGCTCCGCACGGACCTGCCCGCCCTCCTCCCGGAGGACCCGCGCGCGCACCGCCTCGCCGCGGCCGTGCGGACCTTCGCCGAGACGCTGGAGGAGTACGCCCCGCAGTGGCGGCCGCCCCGCCTCGACCGGCCGGTCGCCGGCCAGACCCACTGCCACCAGCACGCCGTTCTCGGGGACGGCGCCGACCGCCGGCTGCGCGACCGGGCGGGCCTCATCGGGGAGCTGAGCGGCGGCTGCTGCGGCCTCGCGGGGAACTTCGGCTTCGAGCCGGGCCACCACGGGGTGTCGGTGGCCTGCGCCGAGGAACAGCTCCTGCCGTCGCTGCGCGCGGCGGCCCCGGGTGCCGAGGTCCTGGCGGACGGGTTCTCCTGCCGGACCCAGATCGCGCAGCTGTCCGGCGGCCGGGCCCGTCACCTGGCGGAGGTCCTGGCGGAAGCCCTGGCGGAGACCCCGTAGACGGGGTGTAAGGCAGAACATGCGGGCACGGTCCTTACGAACCACCCCTTAATCTGGATATATGGCCGCACTTCCCTCCCCCACGACCTCACCCGTCACCACCCCGGCGACACCCGCACCCGCACCCGGTTCCGCATCCGCACTCGCGTCCGCCCCCGCCCTCGGGCCGAGAGCCGCGGACGACTCCTTCCGGGCGCGCTTCGGGCCCGTGGCGCTGATCGTCACGGCGGGCGTCTCGGTGCAGTTCGGCGCCGCGCTCGCCGTCTTGATCATGCCCAGGACGGGCGCGGCGGGCGTGGTCACGCTGCGGCTCGCGGCGGCCGCGCTGGTGCTGCTGCTCATCTGCCGGCCCAAGGTGCGCGGCTACTCCCGCGCCGACTGGACCACCGTGGTGTGGTTCGGCGTGACCATGGCCGGCATGAACGGCCTCTTCTACCAGTCCATCGACCGCATCCCCCTCGGCCCCGCCGTCACCCTGGAGGTGCTGGGCCCGCTGGTGCTGTCCGTGGTGGTCTCCCGCCGCCTGATGAACCTGCTGTGGGCCGGCCTGGCGCTGGTCGGCCTCGTGCTCCTGTCCACCCACGGCGGAGGCGGCTTCGGCGGACTCGACCCGCTGGGCGCGGCGTACGCAGTCGGCGCCGGCGGCATGTGGGCCGCGTACATCGTCTTCAGCGCCCGGACCGGGCGGCGGTTCCCGCAGGCGGACGGACTGGCGCTGGCGATGGCGGTGGCGGCCGTGCTCTCGCTCCCCCTCGGCGTGATCGAGGCGGGCTCGGCGCTGCTCCTCCCCAGCACCCTGGCGCTCGGCCTCGGCGTGGCGGTCCTGTCCTCGGTCCTGCCCTACACGCTGGAACTGCTGGCCCTGCGCAGGCTGCCCGCGCCGACCTTCGCGATCCTGATGAGCCTGGAACCCGCGATCGCCGCCACGGCCGGCTTCTTCGTCCTGAACCAGGCGCTGTCGGCGCTGGACGCGGCGGCGATCGCGCTGGTCATCGCGGCGAGCATGGGCGCGGTCCGCTCGCAGACCCGCCCGCGGCCGCTGGACGGCTGACCCGGCCTCCGGGCGGCCGGCGTCCGGCCGCCCGGTGCCTCACGTCGCGACGCGGTCCAGCGCGGGCAGGAACTGGTCGTAGAAGTCGACCTTGAGCTGGAGCGTGCGCTCCTCCATCTCCTTGAAGCGGTCCGTCGTCTCCTCCTGGGAGAGGAGCTCGGTCACCCGTGTGGCCAGGCGGTCGGAGTGGGTGCCGGACAGCAGGGACACCGTCGCGAGGGAGTGCGTCTTCGCGTCGTGCAGGTGGTGCGGGTGGTAGAAGCGCGACTGGATCCGGCCCCCGGGCGCGAGCAGCGGCTCCATCCGCTCCCACAGCCGTCCGTACTCGACCGACACCAGGACCTCGCCCCAGAACCGCAGGACGGTCAGCAGCCGCAGGTCCGCGTCCTCGTGGCCGCCCGCGTCGGCGATGAGTCCGAGGGTGTCGCCGATCGCGCGCTTCGTCGCGGCCGTCGGCCTCGACGCCACCAGGGCCTGCCGGGACACCCCGAGCCGGTGCAGGTCCCAGGTCATGTCCTCGCGGTGCGAGGGCGAGTGCCCGTAGTCGTCCGGGTACTCCTCCCGGAGGATGATCCGGGCGATGCGCAGACCTTCCTCGTCGCGCAGCAGGTCGATCGCCAGGTCGTAGGAGGGCGTGAACGCGAGCGATACGAAGCGCCGCTGGAGCAGGAGTCCGGCGAAGTCCTCCTCCGGCAGGCGGCTGATGTTCGCCAGGACCGGATGCTGCTCGAACCGCCCGATCAGCGTGTCCTCGAACTCGTCCAGATCGTGCAGATCGTGCATGGCCGTACCCTTCCGTGGATCACAGGCTTCTGGCTCTGATCGACTCGCGCCAGTCGGGGAAGACCACGTCGTGGCCGATCCCCCAGAGCGTGTCCAGCTCCCTCAGGACCTGCCGGCCCATCGTGCTGTCACTGCCGTCGATCTCGATCTGGGCGGAGTCGATGGCGAGTTGGCGGTGCAGGAACGAGCTGACCAGAAAATGCTCGTCGACCTTGTGCACGGCGATGGACGGCAGGGAGTTGTACACCCGCACCTGGAGCAGGCCCCGGTCCTCCTCCCGGACCGCCCGGTGGATCTCCGCGAGGCCGGCCAGGCACCGTCGCACGCTCGCCTGCACGTCCACGGCGAAGGCCGGGTCCCGTACCGTCCGCAGGGCCTCGTCCCGCAGGCCCGCCACGGGTGAGGAGGGGTGCAGCAGCATGATGCGCACCGGGATCCGCTGGTTGACGAGCGCCTTCTCCAGCGAGGTCTGGAGCTGGTCGAGGTTGGGCATCCAGGTTTGCAGGATGACCACTTCCTGCGCGGCTTCCTCCACGAATCCGTTGAACACCGTGACGGGGAACTCCCCGTGCACCCGGATCACGCCGAGGTAGTTCTCCTGCTTGAGCTGCTGGGCGACGGTGTCGATGTCCAGCTTGGCGAGCTGCGCCTGGAAGCTGCTGTCCAGCCGGGCGACCTGTGCCTGGACGGTGCCGTCCAGGCGGGCCACCTGCTCCTGCACGGTGTCGTCCAGGCGGGAGATCCGCGTCTGGACGGTGTCGTCGAGCGCGGTGACCTGCGCCTGGACCACGTCGAGTTTGCGCAGGCGGTCGATCTCCAGCAGGAGGAAGACGGTGACCGTGCTCAGGATGAGCAGCGTGACCTTGGGCAGCGCGCCCCCGGGAGCCAGCGCGTCGAGCCACCCGAGGAGGTCCGCGAGCAGCACGACGACGCCCGACGTGGCCATCAAGGCCAGCGCTATCCGTTCCACGCGATAGCGGATGTCGCCACCACTCATGCCACTCCAGCCCCCGGCCCGCCCTCGTCCGCGATGACGGTATACCGATAGCCCTGCCACCAGGGGCAGTTCAAGCCACGACGGGTCGAGCGGGCAGAGGCGGGCCGGGCCGGGGCGGCGGGCCGGCCCGAGAAGGCGGGCCGGGCCGGGCGGCCGGGGTCAGTTCCAGGCGATGTCGCCGCCGGTCCGCGGTGCCGCCGCGTCCGCGTGCCGGACGTTCGCCTCGACGTGGACCGATCCCGACGGCCGGTCCGCGGACCAGGCGGAGAGCGGGGCCCCGGTGCCGACCCCGGTGCCGGGGGTCTTCCCCTCCGGGTGGTCCTGGCCCCAGCCGCTCGCCACGGTCACGCCCAGGGCGAGGGTGCTCAGCGCGGCAGCCGCGAAGTACATCCGAGGAGGCGTCATGCGCGGAGCATCCCAGCCCCGCGGGGGCGGAGGGAAGGCCTCGGCCGGTCTTGTCCGGGCGGGCTTGCCGGCCCCGGCGGGGGCCTCGGTTCCAGGCCTCGCGGCTCCTGCCCCGCCAGCCACTGGAGCCCCTGCAGCACCTGCTCCGGGCGCTCCGGCGCCGGGCTCGCACGCCTCGCCGGTCTCCCGAGCCGGGTCCTCGACCGGACGATGGACCTCACCCGCGCCGCGCATCGCGATCCGGGCCCACCCCGGCCCAGGGGTGTGGGCCGGCCGCCTCAGAGCAGCCCGAGCACCGCGCCCAGCCCGTCCGGCCGCTGTTCGACCGGGAGGTGGCGGACGAGTTCGACCCGGCACCCCAGGGCGGCGGCCCCCGCGTCCGCGACGGGATCGTCACCGACCATGAGCACATCGGCGGGCGCCTGCCCGAGTGCTTCGCAGGCGGTCCGGAAGAGTCGCGGATCGGGCTTCTGCACCCCGTGCTCGAAGGAGAGCACGTAGGCGTCGACGAGGTGGTCGAGGCCGTGGGCCCGGAAGACGGGCCGCAGGTCCCAGCCGATGTTGCTGACGACGGCGACCGGGACGCCCCGCTCGCGCAGGGTGGCGAGCGTGGAGGCGGTGTCGGGGTAGGGCCGCCAGGCCGGGGGAGTGCGGTGCCGGTCGTACAGGGCGTCGGCCAGCTCCGCCGACGGCAGCGACGCCTCCCGGGCGAGCGCGGTGTAGGCGGCCCGGTGCTTCGCGGAGCTCAGGTCGCGCTCCCGCCACAGCGTCTCCAGCCGGCGCGGCAGCCGGCGCGGGTTCGCCCCTCCGGGGAGGGCGCCGGCCTCCTCCAGGCGGCGCGCGCAGTCGACGAGTTCGGCTTCGGGCAGGTCGAGGCCCGCTTCCTCCACCACCGCGCGCAGCCAGTCCTCGGTCGGCTCGACGCGGAAGAGGGTGCCGGAGAAGTCGAACATCACGCCTTTGAGCGTGTCCGTGTTCGCGCCCGTGTCCGAGTGCGTGTCCGTGTTCGCGTCCGTGCCCGAGTGCGTGTCCGAGTCGGCATCCGTGACCGTGTCGCTGTTCGTCTCCTTGACCATGGTGCCGATCCTCGCCGGGCCGCGACGGGACCCGCAAGCCCCACCCGGGTCGATGGCGGCCGCAGGTCATCCAAATCGCCTCAGACACATCCCAGTTGGGGCGAAGACTGCCGACGCGGCGGCTCGTCGAAAAATAATGCAAGCACGCTTGATTGTTTTCCTGACGGCTGCCAGGCTTCCCCACACGCCGAGAAGGGGAGCGCACCCGTGCCCGATCCGTCCGCTGTTGCCGTCTTCGTCGATCTCCGCGAGGAGGGCAGGGAACTCGACTCGCTGGTAGGGGAGTTGTCCGCCCACGACTGGGCGGTGCCCACGCCCGCGCCCGGCTGGAGCATCGCCCACCAGATCGCCCACCTGCACTGGACCGACCGGGCCTCGCTGCTCGCCCTCACCGACGCCACCGCCTTCGCGGTACTGGTCGAGGAGGCCCTCAAGGCCCCCGACACCTTCGTCGACGCGGGCGCCGACGAGGGGGCCGCGCTGGCCCCCGCCGAGTTGCTGGCCCGCTGGCGGGCCGGCCGCGACGCCCTCGACGAGGCGCTCGCCGCGGCCTCGCCCGAAGCCAAGTTCCCCTGGTACGGGCCGCCGATGAAGGCCGCGTCGATGGCGAGCGCCCGCCTGATGGAGACCTGGGCGCACGGCCAGGACATCGCCGACGCGCTCGGCGTGCGCCGCGTCCCGACGGCCCGGCTGCGGCACGTCGCGCGGATCGGCGTACGGGCGCGCGACTACGCCTTCGCCGTACGGGGCCTCGCGGCGCCGGCGGGGGAGTTCCGGATCGAGCTGACCGCCCCCGGCTCCGCCGAGTCCTGGGTCTACGGTCCCGAGGACGCGCCCCAGCGCGTCACCGGCCCGGCCCTCGACTTCTGCCTGCTGGTGACCCAGCGCGCCCACCGCGCCGACCTGGCCCTGACGGCCGACGGCCCCGACGCCGACCGCTGGCTCGACATCGCCCAGGCCTTCGCCGGCCCGGCCGGCCCCGGCCGCGCACCGGGAGCCTCACGGTGACCCGGCGCCCGCTGCTGATCGGCAACGCGTCGGGCTTCTACGGAGACCGTTCCAGCGCCCTGCGCGAGATGCTGACGGACGGCCCCCTCGACGTGCTGACCGGGGACTACCTCGCCGAGCTGACCATGCTGATCCTCGGCCGCGACCGCTTGAAGAACCCGGAACTCGGTTACGCCAAAACCTTCCTGCGCCAGCTGGAGGACTGCCTGGGCCTCGCCCACGAGCGGGGCGTGCGGATCGTCGCGAACGCGGGCGGTCTGAACCCGGCCGCTCTCGCCGGGGCGGTACGGGCGCTGGCCGCGAAACTGTCCGTCCCCGTCTCGGTCGCGCACGTGGAGGGCGACGACCTCATGCCCTACGGGGAGGGCGCGCTCACCGCGAACGCCTACCTCGGCGGCGCCGGCATCACCGCCTGCCTGCGGGCGGGCGCGGACGTGGTGGTGACCGGCCGGGTCACGGACGCGGCGCTGGTGAGCGGGCCCGCGGCGTGGTGGTTCGACTGGACGGCGGACGACCACGACCGGCTGGCGGGCGCGGTGGTGGCGGGCCACGTGCTGGAGTGCGGAACGCAGGCGACCGGCGGCAACTACGCCTTCTTCACCCGCCACGACGTCTCCCGCCCCGGCTTCCCCCTGGCGGAGGTCTCCGAGGACGGCTCCTCGGTCATCACGAAGCACCCGGGCACGGGCGGGGTGGTGTCCGTCGGCACGGTCACCGCGCAACTCCTCTACGAGACCCAGGGCATCCGCTACCTGGGCCCCGACGTGACGGCCCGACTGGACACCGTCCGGCTCTCGGACGCCGGTCCGGACCGGGTCCGGATCTCGGGCGTCCTCGGTGAGGCCCCGCCGGACACCCTGAAGGCGGGTGTGACCCGGATCGGGGGCTGGCGCAACGAGGTGGTCTTCGTCCTGACGGGCCTGGACATCGAGGAGAAGTCGGCGCTGGTCCGGGAGCAGCTGGCGCCGCTCCTGACTCCGGTCGAGTCCGCCGTCTGGACGCTGTCCCGTACGGACCACGAGGACGCGGGCACGGAGGAGACGGCGAGCGCGCTGCTGCGCCTGGTGGTCCGCGACCCGTCCCCCGACCGGGTCGGCAGGGCCCTGACCTCGGCCGCGATCGAGCTGGCGCTCGCCAGCTACCCCGGCTTCCACGTGACGGCCCCTCCGGCCCCGGCACAGCCGTACGGGGTGTTCGCCGCGACCGCGGTCCCGCGCGGCCGGGCCGCCGCCACGGCGTTCCTCCCGGACGGCACCCGTCTGGCGGTGGATCCGGCCCCGCCGGCGTTCGAGGCGCGCGGGTCCGGGGGCGGAGCCCCCGAAGGCGTCCTGGGTGCGACCCCGGTTCCGGGACGTGCCGGGCCCACCCGCCGGGTGCCGCTCGGGCGGCTGGTGGGCGCCCGCAGCGGGGACAAGGGCGGTGACGCCAACGTCGGGGTGTGGGCCGAGACCGCCCCCGCCTGGGAGTGGCTCCGCGACACCCTCACCGTCGACGCCTTCAAGACCCTGCTCCCCGAAACAGCCCCACTGGAGGTGACCCGGCACGTGCTGGCGAACCTCCGCTCCCTCAACTTCACCGTCACCCGCATCCTCGGCGACGGCGTGGCCTCGGGCCACCGCTTCGACCCCCAGGCCAAGGCCCTCGGGGAGTGGCTCCGTTCCCGGCACGTCGACATTCCCGTCGCCCTGCTCGACGGGCACCCCGGAGGGGACCCGCCCGCCGCGCCGGTGACCGCCGCGCCGGAGACGCTGCCGTCACCGGAAGCCGGACCGCCGTCGCAACTCCCCGTGCCCACCACCCTGGAGGGGACCCCGTGACCCGCCTCAAGACCGCCGTCGACCCGCTCGCCCCCGAGCACGCGCAGGCCCGTACCGCCGCCCTGGAGCGCCTCGCCGAACTCGACTCCGCCCACGAGGGGGCCCTGCTCGGCGGCGGCGAGAAGTACACCGCCCGCCACAAGAGCCGCGGCAAACTCCTGGCCCGCGAACGCGTCGAGCTGCTGCTCGACCCGGACACCCCGTTCCTGGAGCTGTCCCCGCTCGCCGCCTGGGGCAGCGATTACCCGGTCGGCGCGTCCATGGTCACCGGCATCGGCACGGTCGAGGGCGTCGAATGCCTTGTGACCGCCAACGACCCGACGGTCCGGGGCGGCGCCAGCAACCCCTGGACCCTGAAGAAGGCCCTGCGGGCCAACGAGATCGCCCGCCAGAACCGCCTCCCCTGCATCAGCCTCGTGGAGTCCGGCGGCGCCGACCTCCCCTCCCAGAAAGAGATCTTCATCCCGGGCGGCGCGATCTTCCGCGACCTCACCCGGCTCTCGGCGGACGGCATCCCGACCATCGCCGTCGTCTTCGGCAACTCCACCGCCGGCGGCGCGTACATCCCCGGCATGTCCGACCACACCATCATGATCAAGGACCGCTCGAAGGTCTTCCTCGGCGGTCCGCCGCTGGTCAAGATGGCCACCGGCGAGGAGAGCGACGACGAGTCCCTCGGCGGAGCGGACATGCACGCCCGGACCTCCGGGCTCGCCGACTACTTCGCCCTCGACGAGCACGACGCCATCCGCCAGGCCCGTCGCGTCGTCGCGCGCCTGAACCACCGCAAGCCGCGCGCGGACCCGCCGAAGGCCGAAGAGCCCCTCCACGATCCCGAAGAACTCCTCGGCATCGTGCCCGCCGACCTCAAAACCCCCTTCGACCCCCGCGAGGTCATCGCCCGGATCGTCGACGCCTCCGACTTCGACGAGTTCAAGCCCCTCTACGGAAACAGCCTGGTCACCGGCTGGGCCACCCTCCACGGCTATCCGGTCGGCATCCTCGCCAACGCCCAAGGGGTGCTGTTCAGCGCCGAGTCGCAGAAGGCCGCCCAGTTCATCCAGCTCGCCAACCAGCGCGACATCCCGCTCCTCTTCCTCCACAACACCACCGGCTACATGGTCGGCAAGGAGTTCGAGCAGGGCGGCATCATCAAACACGGCTCGATGATGATCAACGCGGTCTCCAACTCCCGCGTGCCCCACCTCTCCGTCCTCATCGGAGCCAGCTTCGGAGCCGGCCACTACGGCATGTGCGGCCGCGCCTACGAGCCCCGCTTCCTCTTCGCGTGGCCCAGCGCGAAGTCCGCCGTGATGGGCCCCGCCCAGCTCGCCGGCGTGCTCTCCATCGTGTCCCGCCAGTCGGCGGCCGCGAAGGGGCAGCCGTACGACGAGGAGGCGGACGCCGGCATGCGCGCCTTCGTCGAGGCGCAGATCGAGTCCGAGTCCCTGCCGATGTTCCTCTCCGGTCGGCTGTACGACGACGGCGTCATCGACCCGCGCGACACCCGAACCGTCCTCGGCCTGTGCCTGTCGGCCGTCCACAACGCCCCCGTCGAGGGCGCCCGTGGCGGCTTCGGCGTCTTCCGGATGTGAGCCCGCACATGACTCTGCCCAGCACACCCCTGTCGGCGGTACTGGTCGCCAACCGCGGCGAGATCGCCGTCCGCGTCTTCCGCACGGCCCGCGCCATGGGCCTGACCACGGTCGCCGTCCACTCCGACCCCGACGCCGACGCCCTGCACGTGCGCACGGCCGACGCCGCCGTACGACTGCCCGGCGCCGCCCCGGCCGACACCTACCTGCGCGGCGACCTCGTCATCGAAGCCGCCCTCGCCGCCGGCGCCGACGCCGTCCATCCCGGCTACGGCTTCCTCTCCGAGAACGCCGCCTTCGCCCGCGCGGTCCAGGCCGCCGGACTCACCTGGATCGGCCCGCCGCCCGCGGCCATCGAGGCCATGGCGTCCAAGACCCGGGCCAAGGAACTGATGCGTGCCGCAGGGGTCCCGCTCCTGGAGCCCGTCGACCCGCACACGGCTACGGCCGGCGACCTCCCGCTGCTCCTCAAGGCGGCGGCTGGCGGCGGAGGCCGCGGGATGCGGGTCGTACGGGACCTCCACGCGCTCAAGGAGGAGCTGGAGGCGGCCCGCGCCGAGGCCAGGTCCGCCTTCGGAGACGACGAGGTCTTCGCGGAGCCCTACGTCGAGCGGGGCCGCCACGTCGAGGTGCAGGTCCTCGCCGATGCCCACGGCACCGTCTGGGCGCTGGGCACCCGCGACTGCTCCCTCCAGCGGCGCCACCAGAAGGTCGTCGAGGAGGCCCCGGCGCCCGGTCTGCCCGAGACCCTGCGCACGAGCCTGCACGAGGCGGCCGTCGCGGCCGCCCGGGCGGTCTCGTACCAGGGAGCGGGCACCGTCGAGTTCCTCGTCACCGCCGACGGCCGCCCCTACTTCCTGGAGATGAACACCCGCCTCCAGGTGGAACACCCCGTCACCGAGGCCGTCTTCGGGCTCGACCTCGTCGCGCTCCAGCTGCGGATCGCCGAGGGCGCGCCCCTCCCGCTCACCCCTCCGCAGCCCTCCGGGCACGCCGTCGAGGCCCGCCTCTACGCCGAGGACCCGGCGCACGACTGGCGCCCGCAGACCGGGACCCTGCAGACCCTCGCCTTCCCCGGCACGGTCCGCGTGGACACCGGTTTCACCGACGGGGACACCGTCTCCGTCCACTACGACCCCATGCTCGCCAAGGTCGTCGCGCACGCGCCGACCCGCGCCGAGGCCGTCCGCGCCCTCGCCCACGCCCTCGCCGGAGCCCGCATCCACGGACTGCTCACCAACCGCGAGTTCCTCGTACGGTCCCTGCGGCACCCGGAGTTCGCCGCCGGACACCTCGACACCGGCTTCTACGAGCGGCACCTGTCCGCCCTCACCGAAGACGCCCCGGACGCCGCACCGGCCGCCCTCGCCGCGGCCGTGGCCGCGGCCCTCGCCGAGGCGGCCCCCGCCCCCGGCGCCCCCCTCGCCGCCCGCCTCGGCGGCTGGCGCAACCTCCGCTCCCAGCCGCAGACCCGTCGCTACGTGACGGCCGGAAGCGAGTACGAGGTCCGCTACCGCCCGGCCCGCGGCGGCCCCCCGGAGCTGGTGGACCACCCCGGTCTTCGCGTCCTGTCGGCCACCCCGGAGCTGGTCACCCTGGAGATCGGGGGTGTCCGACGCGTGTTCCACGTGAAACCAAATGCGAACACGCCCGAGATCCACGTCGATTCGTCGCAGGGGGCCGCCCACACCCTGACCCCGGTACCCCGGTTCGCGGACCCCCAGGACCGCACCGAACCGGGTTCCCTGCTCGCCCCCATGCCCGGCACCGTCGTCCGCGTCGCCGAGGGCCTCGCACCCGGCGGCCCCGTCACGGCCGGGCAGCCCCTGCTCTGGCTGGAGGCGATGAAGATGGAACACCGCATCCTCGCGCCCGCCTCCGGCACGCTCACCGCGCTCCACGCCGTCACCGGCCAACAGGTCGAATTCGGCGCCCTGCTCGCCGTAGTCCAGGAGGAAGCATGAGCTCCATCGAAAGCGAAGAACACACGGCACTGCGCGCGGCCGTCGCCGCCCTCGGCCAGAAGTACGGCCGCGAGTACCTCGCCCGGGTCGCCCGCGAGGGCGGCCACCCCGACGAGCTGTGGGCGGACGCGGCCAAGCTCGGCTACCTCGGGGTCAACCTCCCCGAGGAGTACGGTGGCGGAGGCGGCGGCATCGCCGAACTCTCCATCGTCCTCGAGGAACTGGGAGCCGCGGGCTGCCCCCTCCTCATGATGGTCGTCTCACCCGCCATCTGCGGCACGGTCATCGCCCGCTTCGGCACCGACGCCCAGAAGCAGGCTTGGCTCCCCGGCCTCGCCGACGGCACCCGCACCATGGCCTTCGGCATCACCGAACCCGACGCCGGCTCCAATTCCCACCGCATCACCACCACCGCCCGCCGCGACGGCGACGACTGGATCCTGACCGGCCGCAAGGTCTTCATCTCGGGCGTCGACATCGCCGACGCCACCCTCATCGTCGGCCGCACGGAGGACGCCAGGACCGGCAGCCTCAAACCGTGCCTGTTCATCGTCCCCCGCGAGACCCCGGGCTTCGCCCACACGCCGATCGACATGGAACTCCAGGCGGCGGAAAAGCAGTTCGAGCTCACCCTGGACGACGTACGCCTGCCCCGCTCCGCCCTGGTCGGAGACGAGGACGCGGGCCTCCTCCAGCTCTTCGCGGGCCTCAACCCCGAGCGCGTCATGACCGCAGCCTTCGCCATCGGCATGGGCCGCTACGCCCTCGCCAAGGCCGTCGACTACGCCAAGACCCGCCAGGTCTGGAAGAACCCCATCGGCGCCCACCAGGCCATCGCACACCCCCTCGCGGCCGCCCACATCGAGCTGGAACTGGCCCGCCTGATGATGCAGAAGGCCGCCCACCTCTACGACGCCGGCGACGACATGGGCGCGGGCGAGGCCGCCAACATGGCCAAGTACGCCGCCGCCGAGGCCTGCGTCCGCGCGGTGGACCAGTCCGTCCACACCCTGGGCGGCAACGGCCTCACCCGCGAATACGGCCTGGCCGCCCTCATCACGGCCTCCCGCGTGGCCCGCATCGCCCCGGTCAGCCGCGAGATGATCCTCAACTTCATCTCCCACCAAACCCTGGGCCTCCCCAAGTCATACTGACCCGCGCCGACCACGGAGACCGGAGGGCGGGGGCGAAGCCCGTGCCGGGGCCGGGGACGGGGACGGAAGGCGGGGCGAAACCGTGCCGACCACGGAAGCCGGAAGGCGGGGCGAAACCCGTGCCGGGGCCGGGGCCGGGGACGGGGGCGGGGTGGGGTGTCGGCCGGGACGTAAAACGTGATTTGTGGCGCGAGTAAGCCCGCACCCCTCGAAAGCACCGCCTGAGGCGCCAAAAATCATGCAGTCCCGGCCGACACCCCACCCCGCCCCCCGCCCCGGCGGGCGGGCCGCGGCGCGGGCGGGGGGGGCG
>NZ_JBHWVV010000001.1:171177-380958 GCF_042736715.1 Streptomyces sp. NPDC060049 | reverse complement strand
ACCGCCCCACCCCCCCCGGCCCCCCCCCCCCCCGCCCCGGCCCGGCCCACCCCCAACCCGGCCCCCGCCCCCGGCCCCCACCCCGTCCCCGCCCCCCGAACAAGGCCCCGTCCCCGCCCCACCCACCCCCACCGAAAGCCCCCCGAATACCCTCCCCAGAGCGGCCCCCACCCCCCAGACCCCCCTCCGGAGGAGACATGCCCCCCCTGGTCCGAGGCGCGCGAGCGACCGGCGTCACCACCCTCACCCTCGACTCCCCGGCCAACCGCAACGCGCTCTCCACCGACCTGGTCACAGAGCTCCGCACGGCCCTGGCCGACGCGGCCACGGACGACGCCGCGCGAGCCGTCGTCCTCACCCACACCGGCAACACCTTCTGCGCCGGCGCGGACCTGAAGTCCCCCTGCGACCCGGCCGACTTCCTCGCCCTGCTCCGCGAGATCGCCGAACTCCCCCAGCCCGTCGTCGCCCGCGTCACCGGCCACGTCCGCGCGGGCGGCCTCGGCCTCCTCGGCGCCTGCGACATCGCCGCCGCCGGCCCCGCGTCCACGTACGCCTTCACCGAGACCCACCTCGGGGTCGTCCCGGCCGTCATCTCCGCCCCCCTGCTGCCGCGCCTGGACCCGCGCGCGGCCTCCCGCTACTTCCTGACCGCCGAAGCCTTCGATGCCGCCGAAGCCGCCCGGATCGGTCTGCTCACCCTCCACGGCGAGGACGTCGACGAGATCCTCGCGCCCGTACTCGAAGGCCTGCGCAAGGCCGGACCGCAGGCGCTGGCGGCGACGAAGCAGCTGCTCGCCGCCCCCGTCCGGGCCGCCCTCGCGCAGGACGGGGCCGCGCTCACCGAGCTGTCCGCCCGCCACTTCGCCTCCGCCGAGGCCCGTGAGGGCATCACCGCCCGCTTCGAGCGCCGGGACCCGTCGTGGCGGCGATGACCACGGCGAACGGCCCCAAGCAGGCCCGCAGCCGGGTCACCCGCCGCCACCTGCTGGAGGCGGCCGTCTCCTGCCTGGCCGAACACGGCTGGGCGGGCTCCACCGTCTCCGTCGTCGCGGAACGGGCCGGGGTCTCGCGGGGCGCCGCCCAGCACCACTTCCCGACCCGCGAGGACCTGTTCACCGCGGCCGTCGAGTACGTGGCCGAGGAACGCTCCACGGCCCTGCGCGAGCTCTTCCAGGCCGGGCCCGCGCCGCGCCCCGTCGTCGTCGAAGCGCTCGTGGACCTGTACACCGGCGTGCTCTTCCGCGCCGCCCTCCAGCTGTGGGTCGCCGCCTCCAACGAGGAGCAGCTGCGTCCCCGGGTCACCGAGCTGGAAGCCCGCGTGGGCCGCGAGACGCACCGCATCGCCGTGGAGCTGCTGGGCGCGGACGAGTCCGTACCGGGCGTACGGGAGACCGTGCAGGGCCTCCTCGACATGGCCCGCGGCCTGGGCCTGGCCAACGTCCTCACGGACGACACCGCCCGCCGGGCCCGCGTCGTCGCCCAGTGGGCCCGGATCCTGGACTCGGCCCTCGGGTGAAGGGCGCCGCGCCCCTGTGAACGCGAAAGGCGCCGCACACCCCGTAGGGGATGCGGCGCCCCGGCGTTCGCGGCGGCCCTGTGCGGTGGCGGCCGGCGAACTCCGATCAGGTCACGGGGATCAGCCGGTCCGGATCAGTTGCCCCGCCCCAGGTCCGTGATGTCGGAGTAGCCCTCGATCACGCTCGGCTTGCGCACGCCCGGCCCGATGTAGCGGGCCGAGGGGCGCACCAGGCGGCCCGTGCGCTTCTGCTCCAGGATGTGCGCCGACCAGCCGGCGGTGCGTGCGCACGTGAACATCGAGGTGAACATGTGCGCCGGGACCTCCGCGAAGTCCAGCATGATCGCGGCCCAGAACTCCACGTTGGTCGCGAGCACCCGGTCGGGGCGCCGCGCGTGCAGCTCCTCCAGCGCGGCCTTCTCCAGCGCGGCCGCCACCTCGTAGCGCGGGGCGTCCAGCTCCTTGGCCGTGCGCCGCAGCACGCGGGCGCGCGGGTCCTCGGCGCGGTAGACGCGGTGGCCGAAGCCCATCAGCCGCTCGCCCTTGTCCAGGGCCTTCTTCACGTAGGCCACGGCGTCGCCCGTGCGCTCGATCTCCTCGATCATGCCGAGGACGCGCGACGGCGCCCCGCCGTGCAGCGGCCCGGACATCGCGCCCACCGCGCCGGACAGCGCGGCCGCCACGTCCGCGCCGGTCGACGCGATCACCCGCGCGGTGAAGGTGGAGGCGTTCATCCCGTGCTCGGCGGCCGAGGTCCAGTAGGCGTCGACGGCCTTGACGTGCTTCGGGTCGGGCTCGCCGCGCCAGCGGATCATGAACCGCTCGACCACGGACTCGGCCTTGTCGATCTCGCTCTGCGGGACCATCGGCCGGCCCTGCCCGCGGGCGGACTGGGCGACGTACGACAGGGCCATCACGGCGGCGCGCGCGAGATCGTCGCGGGCGGTCCGCTCGTCGATGTCGAGCAGCGGTTTCAGGCCCCAGACCGGGGCGAGCATGGCGAGCGCCGACTGCACGTCGACCCGGATGTCACCGGAGTGCACCGGGATCGGGAAGGGCTCGGCGGCCGGCAGGCCCGGGTTGAAGGCACCATCGACCAGCAGACCCCAGACGTTCCCGAAGGAGACGTGGCCCACGAGGTCTTCGATGTCGACGCCCCGGTAGCGCAGAGACCCGCCCTCCTTGTCGGGTTCGGCGATCTCCGTTTCGAACGCGACGACTCCCTCGAGCCCGGGTACGAAGTCGGACATCAGGCGGCTCCTCAGATAGTGCGAACACGCGCGGCTCCCGGCGTGATTCGCGGTCCGGCGCGGTCATCCCCGTTGATGCCCGGCACGGCCGATGGTCACCCTTGTGGGACCGTCGGACCGGCCCCAAGATTTTGTCCGTTCCACAAGGCGCGGGGAAGCGTGACATACGGCACACCCCTCGTGCGTCCGTTGGGGGAGTATGGCCGCGTGACCGATCAGCACCATGACCCAGCCGTCATGCGCAAGCAGTACCGCTCCCACCTCGTGGCGGAGGAGAACCTCGCCGAGGACCCCATGGGCCAGTTCGCCCACTGGTTCAAGGACGCGGCCGAAGCGAACATCTTCGAGCCCAACGCCATGATCGTCTCGACGGCGACGCCCGACGGCCGCCCCAGCTCCCGCACGGTGCTGCTGAAGCAGTTCGACGGGCGGGGGTTCGTCTTCTTCACGAACTACGAGTCCCGCAAAGGCCGCGAGATCGCCGCCAACGCCTTCGTCTCCCTGCTCTTCCCCTGGCACCAGGTCGCCCGCCAGGTCATCGTCACCGGCACCGCCTCCCGCATCGGCCGCGACGAGACGGCGGCGTACTTCCGCTCCCGCCCGCACGGCTCCCAGTTGGGCGCCTGGGCGAGCGAACAGTCGACGGTCATCGCCTCGCGCTCCGAGCTCGACCGCCGCTACGCGGAACTGGAGGCCCGCTACCCGGAGGGCGAACAGGTCCCGGTCCCCCCGCGGTGGGGCGGCATCCGGGTGGTCCCGGACGCGGTGGAGTTCTGGCAGGGCCACGAGAACCGCCTGCACGACCGGCTGAAGTACGTCCTGGAGGCCGGCGTGTGGCGAGTGGAACGCCTCTGCCCCTAGGCCGCCTCTTCCGGATCTTGCCGACTCCGAGCGGCGGGCGGGAGACGCAGACGACCCGCGGAAACGAAAACGACCTGCGGAAATGCAGACGACCCGCGGGCTCGGGTTTCTCTCCTGCAGTGAGAGAAGCCGGCCGGACGTACCGGCGAGCCCGCGGGTCGGGTGACTGCTGTGGATTGGCGCCAGGCGATCCGCCGGGCACCGCACTGGGTGCGTGCGACGACGGGCGCTTAGCCCGCAGTCACCTCACGCGTCCGGAATTCGTACATTTCCGGGATCACCTCCTTTCAGTGTGCTGCCACTGTAAGCACCCCCGCGGACAGCGCTCAAGCGAATTTCCGAGGCGAATTCGCGGGCGTGTCCACGGCCTGATCGGCAGGGGTGCCCCGGTCCTCCGGGGCTGGTCGGCGGGTCACACCTTCCTGACGACGACCGAGTCCGGGAGCAGCCGTTCCAGGCCCCGGGCGGCGAGGTCGACCAGTTCCACCAGCCGGTCCCGGTCGCCGGGTGGCAGCCGACCCGCCACACCTGGGCCGGAACAAAACGGGAGGATTGCGGGAAGTGGGTGTGGGGTGCGTCACGTTCCAGTTCAATTGCGTGACGTGCCGCACACGCGAACACCTGCAGGGGGCCCAGGTGACTGCTTCCGGACGTAGTGAGACCGCCGACGATCTGCTCGCAGCGCTGTTGGACGGGATGGACGCCGCCTTGTGCGCGTTCGACGCCGACGGCGTGATCACCCACTGGAACCGCGAGGCCGAGCGGATCCTGGGCTGGTCCGCGGGGGAGGCCGTGGGGCGCAAGGGGTTCGCGGGGTGGGCCGTACGGGCCGCCGACGCGCAGGACGTGCAGGACAGACTCATGTCCGCCCAGGACGCTCCGGGCCGCCACGTGCACGAGTTCGCGCTGCTGACCAAGGGCGGCGGGCGGGTGCTCGTGCGGACCCAGTCCGCCGGGGTGCCGGGCGCCGACGGCAAACCGGCCGGGGTGTACTGCGCCTTCAGCGAGGTGCACGCGCAGATCGACCTGGAACGGTCCATCGCGCTGAGCGAGGCGCTGATGGAGGACGCCTCCTGGGGCGTCGTGCTCGTCGACGTGGACCTGCGCCCGGCCGTCGTCAACGCGCACGCCGCCCGCGCCTTCGGCTCCGGGCGCACCGCTCTGCTCGGCCGCCCGCTGGGGGAGCTGCTGGCGCAGGGCGTGGAGGAGCTGGAAGGCGCCCTGCAGCACGTGTTGGCCGAGGGCGCCCCGCCGGCGCCCGTGGAGCTGTGGGTCTCCGTGCGCAGCCCCGAGGGCCTGCGGCGGCGGTGCTGGCGCTGCGGGTTCCTGCGCCTCGCCTCGCCGCTCGCGGAGGAACCCGTACCGCTCGGCGTCGCCCTGCTGTTCCAGGACGTCACCGAGGCCCGCCAGGCGCAGCTCGACACGGCGCAGCTGCGGTTCCGCTCCCACCAGCTGTACCGCGCCGGGCGGGCCGCCGCCGAGTGCGAGGACCCGGCGGAGGCGGCGGCCGTACGGCTGGAGTTCGCCCTGGCGGGCTTTGCCGAGCACGCGCTGCTCGACGTACTGGAACCGGGGCGCGCGCGGCTGCGGCGCTGGGCCGCGTCCCCGCCCGGTCTGCCGGGGCTGCCGGAGCCCGGGGCGATCCCCGTGCGGTACGGCGCCGGGCACCCGGCGCTGCAGGCGCTGGACCGGACCGGGTCGGTGCGGACGAGCGCCCCGCCCGGCGCGGCCGCCGGGGAGTGGGCGCGCGCCCGGCGCTGGCCGGAGGGCGCGGCGCACGCGCTGTGCACGGTGCTGCGCAGCCGGGGGCGGAGCCTGGGGACGCTGACGTTCCTGCGCGGCCCTTCGCGGGCCGCCTTCGAGCCGGTGGACGCGGCGTACGCGGAGGAGGTCGCGGCCCGGGTCGCGGCGGACCTGGACCTGGACCTGGCCGGGCCCGCGGGCCCGGGGCCCGGCCCGGGCGGGGCATAGGCCCGCAGACGGCTCAGCGGGGCATAGGCCGCCGACGGCTCAGTGGCGGAAGAAGATCCGGTCGCCGTACTCCTGCATGACGCGGCCGTTCCACTCGTGGCCGCCGTCGACGTTGCCCGAGCGCAGCAGCGGCGGCTCGACCCCGCGGGCGGCGAGCTCGCCCGCCGCGGCGGCCATGACCGCCTGCATGATCGCGCTGGTCACCACGGTGGAGGCGGGGGCGAAGGGGGCCTCGATCCCCTCGAGGGTGAGCTCGGCGTCGCCGACCGCGATCTTGCTGTCGAGCACGACGTCGCAGTGGTCCTTGAGGAAGGTGCCCGATACGTGGCGGGACTTGGTCTCGGTGGCGTAGGCGACCGAGGTCACGCCGATGACCTTGAGGCCGATCGCGCGGGCGTTCATGGCCATCTCGACCGGCAGCGCGTTGCGCCCGGAGAGGGAGATGATCACGAGGACGTCGCCGTCGGAGGCCGGGCTGCTGTCCAGGACCGCTCCGGCGAGGCCGTCGACGCGCTCCAGGGCGCTGCCGAGCGTGGCCGGCATGACGTCGATGCCCGCGGTGCCGGGGACGGCGAGGAAGTTCATCAGGGCGAGTCCGCCGGCCCGGTACACGACGTCCTGGGCGGGGAGCGAGGAGTGGCCGGCGCCGAAGGCGAAGAGCTTGTTCCCGGTGGCGACGGCCTGCGCGATGAGGGCGCCCGCCTCTCCGATGCGGGCGGACTCCTCGTCCCGTACCCGCTCCAACAGGCCGATCGCGGCGTCGAAGAACTGACCGGCCAGCTTGCTCTCGCTCATACGCCGATGGCCTTCCGGGGGGAGTGGGGTGGGGTTGTCGTCCGTGTCCGCCGCTCACCGTGCGGTCTGGACCAAGGACGTGTCAATACGAACGTCAATCCACGGCGCGAAAGGGCCGGCGGCATCCGGAATGCGAGACGCCGGGACGTCTCGAGACAGGTTTCCGCGGTCCGGTACGGGCCTTGCCCTCCGGTACGGGACGGTTCACGGTGCGATGCGTCAGAATTGGGGGCAGGGCCAGCGCACGCAATCCGAGGGGCACGAATGTCCGGACTGATCGATACCACGGAGATGTATCTCCGCACCATCCTCGAGCTGGAAGAGGAAGGCGTGGTCCCCATGCGCGCCCGTATCGCCGAGCGGCTCGACCAGAGCGGCCCGACGGTGAGCCAGACGGTGGCGCGGATGGAGCGGGACGGGCTGGTGGCCGTCGCCAGCGACCGGCACCTGGAACTCACCGATGAGGGACGGCGGCTGGCGACGCGCGTGATGCGCAAGCACCGTCTCGCGGAGTGCCTGCTCGTCGACGTCATCGGCCTGGAGTGGGAGCAGGTGCACGCCGAGGCCTGCCGCTGGGAGCACGTGATGAGCGAGGCGGTGGAGCGGCGGGTGCTGGAGCTGCTGCGTCACCCGACCGAGTCGCCGTACGGCAATCCGATCCCGGGCCTGGAGGAGCTGGGGGAGAAGTCCGAGGCGGATCCGTTCCTGGAGGAGGGGATGGTCAGCCTGTCCGAGCTCGACCCGGGCACCGAGGGCAAGACCGTCGTCATCCGGCGGATCGGCGAGCCGATCCAGACGGACGCGCAGCTGATGTACACGCTGCGGCGGGCCGGCGTGCAGCCCGGCTCGGTGGTGAGCGTGACCGAGTCGCCGGGCGGTGTGCTCGTCGGCAGCGGTGGCGAGGCGGCGGAGCTGGGGGCGGAGGTCGCCTCCCACGTGTTCGTCGCGAAGCGCTGACGGTCACCGGGGGGCATGGGGTGGCGTTCTGAGGGGTACTGCCGGACGGAACGGATGCTGACGCACTCGCGTTCGACCGGGTCGCCTCTGCGGGCGAATCCCGCCGGTGTCGGGCGGCGAAGGGCTTCGCGGATCGGTATGGATGTGGGTGGTCCCGGCGCCTCGCGGCGCCGGGACCAGTCCTCCCCTGTCTGACCTGGAGCCCCGAGCTCTCAAGGTCATCCCCTTCGGACCGTCTTCCCCGAGCGGCCCGCCTCCCTGTTGAAAGGATCTCCATCGGCAGCGGCGGCCAATCCTTGAGGAAGGTCACTCGAAAGAGCGGTGTTGGCGGCGAGAACCCTGTTTTCGAATGGGGGTTCGATACTGTGGCCGGGAGCGAAGGGGGTGCATCTGCGGTGGTACAGCGCTTCGATGTGACAGGGGCCGACGGCGTACGCCTGGCCGCCTGGGAGTTCCGCGCGGCGGCCGCGGAGTCGCCGGGAGAGCCCGCGGCCCTCTTACTCCACGGTCTGATGGGCCGGGCGTTCCACTGGGCCGGCACCGCCCGCTGGCTCGGCGCGAGCCGCCGCGTCGTGGCCCTCGACCAGCGCGGCCACGGCCAGAGCGAGCGCCCGTCGGTCGGCGGCGACTCCGCCTCCTATGCGCGCGAGGCCTTCGTGGCCGATGCCGAAGCCGCCATCGAGCAGCTCGGCCTCGCCCCCGTGGCCCTGATCGGCCACTCCATGGGCGCTCTCACCGCCTGGCAGCTCGCGGCCCGCCGCCCCGACCTCGTGGCGGCCCTGGTGATCTGCGACATGAGGGCGTCCGCGCTCGGGGAGGCCTCGCAGCAGGAGTGGGAGGAATGGTTCCGGCACTGGCCCCTGCCGTTCCCCACGCAGGACGCGGCCCGGCGCTGGTTCGGCGAGGACGATCCGCGCGTGGAGCGGCCCGACCCAGGCCGCGGGGCGTTCTTCGCCGAGGTGATGCACGAGGCGGACGACGGCTGGCGGCCCCAGTTCTCGCGCCGCCAGATGCTGACCGCGCGCGAGACGTGGGTCCACGACGCGCACTGGGAGGAGCTCGCCCAGGTCCGCTGCCCGACCCTGGTCGTCCGCGGCCTGGACGGTGAGCTGGGCCGCGCCGAGGCCCAGGAGATGGTCCGCGTCCTCCCGGCCGGTCAGTACGCCGAGATCCCCGACGCCGGCCACTACCTCCACTACGACCAGCCGACCGCCTGGCGCGAGGCGGTCGAGCCCTTCCTGAGCGGCATCAAGACCTCGGCGTGACGACGGCGCGGGGCCGGGCCGGGGCGGGCGCGGCGCAGCGGCCCCCGGCGCCGGAGGTGACGGCGGGATCCGGCGCCCGGGCCGTGACGGCGGTGCGGTGCGGGGCGGGGCGCCCGGGCCGTGACGGCGGTGCGCGGCCCCCGCGCCCGACGGGTCACGGCCGGGCGGCCAGGAGCGCGAGCTGCTCCGCCGGAGCCAGGGCCTCGCCCGCGCTGGAGGAGCTGGGCTGGGACGGGCCGGTGGACCGTCTGCTGCGGGTCGGGATCTCCGAGTACTGCGGCATCGACGGGGCCACCGTCCACTTCGTCCACGACTCCCTGAGCGCGGGCGCGTCAGCCCTCGACGAGGCGGACGCGGCGCTGCGGAACCGGGCGGCGGTCGCCCCTGGTACGGCCGGGGACGCCGTGACCGGGTGAACCCCACCGGTCACGGCGCCGGCCCCCGCGGCGCGTGTGCGCGTCAGCCCTTGCTGACCGCCAGCAGGATCTCCGGGAGCCTGCGCGCCACCGTCGGGGCCGCCAGGCGCAGACCGGCCCAGGCGGTCAGGGTGCCCCAAGCGGCACCCAGAGGGAGCAGGATCCAGCTGAGCGACTGGTGTTCCGCGCCGTTCAGGTAGACGGTCAGGGCGATCACGGGGGCGCAGATCACCGCCGAGGCGAGCAGCCCGCCGAAGAGGCCCATCCACGCCAGGGCGCCCTGGCCCGGAGCGACGTTCTTGAAGGCCCCGTCCGTCGGGATGGAGTACGGGAAGCGGGCCGAGGCCACGGCGCCCGTGCAGAGCATCGAGCCGAGCAGGGCCAGTGCCAGGCCCGTGGCGGCCGGGAAACCGGGCCAGTCGCCGACCAGGGCGGCCGTCACCGCCGTGACGAGGACGGTGTACGGGACGGTGACGAGCGCGATGGCCAAGGCGCGGGCGCGCAGTTCCCCGTACGCGTCGCGCGTGCCGGAGATGGTTTGCGCGACCATCCAGAACGCCGAGGTGTCCTGCCCGAACTGGTTGTAGGTCTGGACGCCGAGCATCCCCGCGCCGAAGCAGGCCAGGTACACCGACCCGCTGCCCTGCAGGGCGTTGGCGACCGGAATGATCAGGCCGATCGCCAGGGCCGACACCCACGCCGACTTGGTCTTCGGGTCACGGACGACGTAGCGCAGCGTGCGCTGCATGGCCGCGCCCGTCCGGTTGTCGGGGAGTAGGGACCAGCGGCTCCCGCTCGCGGTCTTCTCCGGCTTGGCCGCCGCGATCGTGGAGCCGTCGGGGGTGACCATGAGCTTGGTCAGGCCGCGCTCCCAGTAGGCGAGCAGCAGGAGCAGGGCGGCGACCGTGACGGCCAGTTGGGCCGCCGCGACGGCGTACGCACCCTCGCTGGCGGAGTCCACCATGCCGACGGCCGTCGCGGGCGGCAGCCAGCGGATGACGGCCTCGGCCGGCTCCAGCTTCTCCAGGCCGCCGTTCTGGAACAGCCGCTGGCCGGCGAAGCTCGCCACCTGCGCGCCCACCGCGATCAGCAGGCCGCTGAGCAGCGCGAGGTCGCGCCCCTTGCGGCTGGTCAGGAGCCGTACGTTGGCCGTCGCCACCGCCCGGGCGAGCGCGACGCAGCAGAGCAGCAGGAGCGGCACCGCCAGTACGGCGGCGGCCGCGCCCGCGGCGCCCCGGGCGAGGGCGATGGCCGAGCCGATGGCGAGGCACAGCGTGAACAGCGGTCCGACGCCGACGAGGGAGGAGGCCAGCAGGGCCCGCACGAGCGGCCGCGGGCGCAGCGGCAGCATGACCAGCCGGCTCGGATCGAGCGTCTCGTCGCCCGTGGGGAAGAACAGCGGCATGAAGGTCCAGCCGAGGGCGAGGACCGCCGCGAGCAGGACGACGACCGCGCTCGCGTGGGCGTTGCCCCGCAGCAGGGCGAGGCTGAGGGTGACGAAGAAGGCGACGACGAGGGCGAAGGCGAGGGCGCCGAAGTAGGCGGCCTTGCGCTTCGAGGAGCCCTTGAGGCCGTTGCGGAGGAGGGACAGCTTGAGGCGGACGAAGAGGGGGGTGAGGGACACCGAGGCGGCGGCGGAGGACGGGGGGATTCCCGCCCCGGGGCTCATGACCGGCCCGGACACGGAGCCCGATGCCGATTCCGATGCCGACCTCGCCCCCGACGCGGATCCCGATGCCGATCCAGGTGCGGATCCCGGTCCTGACGCCGGACCCACGGGTGCGGAGGTGTTCATCGGACGCCCACCCCGCCGCCCGTGCCGCCCGCGCCGGTGCCGCCCCCGAGCCAGTCCAGGGACTCGCCCGTGGCCCGGCCCTGTGCCCCGACCAGTTCCAGGAACGCGGCCTGGAGCGAGGGCGCGCCGCCCCGTACATCGGCCAGCGGGCCCGCGGCCCGGATGCGGCCGGCGGCCATGACGGCCACCCAGTCGCACAGCGACTCGACGAGCTCCATGACGTGTGAGGAGAAGACGACCGTGGCGCCGGAGGAGGTGTAACGTTCCAGCACCCCGCGGATGGTCTGCGCGGACACCGGGTCGACACCCTCGAACGGCTCGTCCAGGAACAGCACTTCGGGGTTGTGCAGCAGTGCGGCCGCCAGGCCGATCTTCTTCCGCATGCCCGTCGAGTAGTCGACGATCAGTTTGTTCTGCGAACCGGCCAGGTCCAGGACCTCCAGCAGCTGCGTGGCCCGGCTGTCCGTCTCCGGTCCGGGCAGCCCCCGCAGCCGGCCCATGTAGCCGAGCAGTTCGCGCCCCGAGAGCCGCTCGAAGAGCCGCAGCCCCTCGGGCAGCACGCCGATCCGGGACTTCACCGCGACCGGGTCCGCCCATACGTCGTGTCCGGCGACGATCACCCGGCCCATGTCCGGGCGCAGCAGCCCGGTCACCATCGACAGCGTCGTCGTCTTGCCGGCGCCGTTCGGCCCGACCAGCCCGATGAACTGTCCGGCGGGCAGCGCCAGGTCGATCCCCGCGACGGCCACCTGCTCGCCGAACCGCTTCCACAGACCCTCTACCCGCACGGCGGCCTCGGCGGACGGCGCGGATCGCGCACCGCCATCCGTACCGTCGGCCCCACCCGTCGCAACGCCCTGGTCCGGCATGCGCCTGCCTCTCGTTCCGTTCCCCGTGTCCTGCTTTTCTCACCATAGGAGGAGGGATGGAGGGCGGAGCAGTTACGTATGTCATGTGTTTCCCGGCGGGCGGATCGCGCCCGCCCGCCGGGACCACGGGGCTTCTCCCGTACGGACCTACGGGTTGCGCCGGGCCCGCTCCGCCGCCGCCTCGCGGCCGCACGCGTAGGCGAGCGCGTCGATCAGCTCCTCCACGTCGGGCAGCCAGCGGTTCGCGGCCGTCGGGGGCTGCGCCCACTGCACCGAGCCCCGCCCGCCGATGCGGGTCGGGGGAGCGGCGACGTACTCGCCCTCGCCCCGCGCCGCCAGGTCGAGTTGGGCCGGCTGCCAGCCGATCTTGCGCAGCAGGTCCGGCACCTTCGCCCCGGCGCCCGGCAGTACGAAGAACAGCATCCGGCCGGCGGGGGTGGCGATGACCGGACCGAGGGTGCGCTGCATGCGCTGGAGCCGGGCCAGCGCCAGGAAGCCGGCCGCGTCCGGCAGGTCGAGCGCGTCGAAGGTCCGGCCGGTCGGCAGCAGGATCGAGGCCTTCGGGTGCTTGCCCCAGAGCCGGCGGACCTGCACGGCGCTGCCCGAGGCGTGCGAAGCCCAGTCCTTCACCGTCGCGTGCGCACCGGGTGCCGGGCAGTCCGTGGCCCCGCACGAGCACTGCTCCCGCCCGTCCGCGGACTCCAGCCAGGCGCCGGCGAAGACGTCCCAGTGCCGTTCTTCCGTGTACCGCACGGCATGGTCCAGCAGCGGCTCACTGCGCTGGAGGGGGATGGGCGCGGTCTCCGTGACTCCGATGGTCTTTTCCACGTGCAACACAACTCTTGCGGTCACCGGGGGTTACGGGGGTAAACCAGCCGGGGAGCGGAGCATCGATCCTGCATGCGGGGCGCATCGGTGCATCGCGGGGGGCGCGTGGGAGGTCGGGGCGCCGGAGGTGGGTAGCGACACGACGCAATGGGGAAGATTCCCCGCACATCAGGCGGGAAGTGATCATTCCAACGATCACCCGCGGCCTCTGGGGGTTTTCATGGCAGCCAGGCCTCTCCTCGCCCGCCAGCCGAACGAACGGCTGCAGGCGCTCATCCAGGAAGCCGGGTGTTCCAATGCCGGGCTCGCCCGGCGCGTGAACATGTGCGGGGCCGAGCACGGCCTCGATCTCCGCTACGACAAGACCTCCGTGGCCCGCTGGCTGCGCGGCCAGCAGCCGCGCGGCCGGGCCCCCGGGATCATCGCCGAGGCGCTGGGCCGCAAACTCGGCCGGACCGTCACCATCGACGAGATCGGCATGGCCAACGGCAAGAACCTCGCCTCCGGCGTCGGCCTGCAGTTCTCCCCGACCGTCGTCGGAGCCATCGAGCAGGTCTGCGAGCTGTGGCGCAGCGACGTCGGGCGCCGCGACTTCCTCTCCGGGTCGAGCGTGGCCTCCTCCGCGCTCGTGGAGCCGAGCCGGGACTGGCTGATCACCGGGGCCGACGCGCAGGTCGCCCGCACCGGCGGCTCGCGCGTGGGGATGCCGGACGTGGAGGCGGTGCAGGCCACCACCGAGGCGCTCAAGGACCTCGACCACCGCTTCGGCAGCGGGCACGTGCGGCCGGTGGTCGTGCACTACCTCAACTCGGTGGTCTCCGGGCTGATCGGCGGCTCGTACCGGGAGCCGGTGGGCCGCGCGCTGTTCGCGGCGGTCGCCCGGCTCACGGAACTGGCGGGCTACATGGCGGTGGACACCGGCCAGCCGGGGCTCGCGCAGCGCTACTACATCCAGGCCCTGCGCCTGGCCCAGGCGGCGGGCGACCGCGCGTACGGGGGCTACGTACTGGCGGCGTCCATGAGCCACCTCGCCGCCGAGCTGGGCAACCCGCGGGAGATCGCGCAGCTGGCGCGGGCCGCGCAGGAGGGGACGAGGGGCCAGGTCACCCCGCGGGTGGAGGCGATGTTCTACGCGGCGGAGGCGCGGGGGCACGCGCTGATGGGCGACACCCGGGCCACGGCGGTGCTGTCCTCGCGGGCCGTGACGGCACTGGAGCGGGCGGAACCGGAGTCCGGCGACGACCCGGCGTGGATCCGGCACTTCGACCAGGCGTACCTGGCGGACGAACTGGCGCACTGCCACCGCGACCTGGGTCAGGCGGACGCCGCGGTGAAGCGGGCCGAGGAGGCGCTGCGGGAACTCCCCGAGACGAAGGCGCGGCGCCGTGCGATCGGCATGCTGCTGCTGGCGGCGGCGCGGGTACAGCAACGGGAGGTCGAAGCGGCCTGCCAGACGGCCGCGCGGGCGACGGACATCCTGGCGGGGATCCGCTCGAACCGCGGGGCGCTGTACCTGGAGGACTTCCGCTCCCGCCTGGACCCCTACCGGGAGGAACCGTCGGTCCGCGAGTTCACCGCCCGCCTGGAGCCGGTGCTCTGACCCGCGGCCGGTGCCGCGCCGCCCCTGCCGGGGGGCCGGGTCCGGCCGCCCCGCGCGGTCGGTGCCGGCGGGGCGCGGCGGGGCTCCGCGGGGCCGGACGCGGCCCGGTCGCGGCCCGGGGCCGGGGCCGGGTGCGGAGGCCCGCGTAGGGGAGGCCTGACGGGGGAGGGGGATGACCGGGTAGCGTGGGCCGCCGGTTCCGGAGTTCGGACAGGTCGGAGAGGGAGTCCCGGTGACGGAGAGCGGACAGGGCGGCAGCCCCCAGGCAGGCGCGCCGTGGGGCCCGCCGATGCCGGCGCAGCCGCCCGCGCAGTCTGACGCGCAGCCGGAGCAACCGCAGGGCCGGCCTTCCTACGGGTACCCCGAGCCCGGTGGCCCCGCCTACGGCTACCCGCAGGGCCACGTCGTCGGCCCCGGCTACGAGGGTCCCGGTGACCCGCACGGCTACGGTTACCCGCCGCTCCCCGAAGCGGTGACCCAGTACATCCCGCCGGTCCCGGCGGGCCCCGCTCCGGGGCACGACGAGGCCGCGACGCAGTACATCGCGCCGGTCCCGGCCGCGCCCGCGCCCGGGGAGTACGGCGTACCGGGACACCATGAGGCCGCGACCCAGTACATCGCGCCGGTCCCGGCCGCGCCCGCTCCGGGGCACGACGAGGCCGCGACGCAGTACATCGCGCCGGTCCCCGCCGCCGCCCCGCACGGGGAGCCCGGCCCCCAGTACGGCGCTCCCGGGCACGACGAGGCCGCGACGCAGTACATCGCGCCGGTCCCGGCCGCCCCGGCGGATCCGGCCGCCGGGTTCGACGGGCTCTTCCGGGGTGACACCCAGCAACTGCCGCCCGTGCAGGAGCCGGTGCTCCGGCAGCCGTCGCCGCGTCCCTATCCGCAACAGCAGCAGCAACAGCACGCGCCGCAGCAGCCGCAGTACCCCTACCCGCAGCAACAGCAGGCGCCGCAGCAGCAGTTCCAGCAGCAGCACCCGCACCCGCCGCAGCACTTCCAGCAGGCCCCGCCCGCACCCCGCAAGGTCTCGCCCGCGATCGTCGCCGCCGTCGTCATCGGCCTCGCCGTCGCCGGGCTCGGAGTCGGCGCGCTGCTCAGCGACGGCAAGGCGCAGAACAACGACCCCGGCGCCGTGGGCACCGCCCCTTCCGCAGGCGGCTCCGCGGCGCCCGTCGGCGAGGCGCCGCTGGATCCGGCGCAGCCGCAGGCGGTCCAGCTGGACAAGCTCCTCGCGGACAGCAACGACAGCCGGGCCTCGGTGATCAAGGCCGTGGACGACGTCAAGGGCTGCCGCAACCTCGACCAGGCGGCCAACGACCTGCGCGCCGCGGCCCGCCAGCGCGAGGAGCTGGTCACCCGGCTCCAGGAGCTCAAGGTCGACCAGCTCCCCGACCACGCGAAGCTGACCGCGGCCCTGACCAAGGCCTGGAAGGCGTCCGCGGAGGCCGACAACGGCTACGCGTCGTGGGCGGACGACGTGAAGGCCGACGGCGAGAAGTGCAAGGACGGCAAGGCCAAGTCGACCGACAACGCCTCGGCCGGCAACAAGGCGAGCGGTGACGCCACCAAGGCCAAGGAGTCGGCGGCGGGCCTGTGGAACACGATCGCCGGCAAGTACAACCTCACCAAGCGGGACAAGAGCCAGCTCTGAGCGCCGGCCTCAGCTGGCGCGCGGGGCCAGCTCCAGGGTCTGGGTCATGTCCGTGGACTGCTCGCCCTGCTGGGCGACGAGGCGGCCCTGCTGGACGACCTGGAAGGTGACCTGGCCGTTCACGATGCGGGGGAAGCCGGCGACGGCGCGCATGTCCTGGTAGCGCCAGCTGAGGTCGGGGGTCAGGCCGCCCGTCTTGACCGGTTCGGACTGGTTGAGCTTGCGCGCGAGCGTGCGCGACGTGACCTCCTCGCCGCTCTTGAACCGCTTCAGGGCCTCGCTGAACACCGTGTACGCGATCCACGTGGTCTGGGCGCCGCTGTCGCCGGGGTCGACGCTGTCGTCGCCGAAGGCCTGCTCGGTGATGACCCGGCGCATCGGCTCCCAGAGCGGATCGGCGGCGACCGGGTACCAGCTGGTGACGTACGCGCCCTCGAAGGGGCTCTCCTTGCCGCCGGTGCGGTCCACGAGGGCCTGGCTGACGGAGCCGAGCACGGAGGAGATCTGCGGCTTCCTGTTCTGGGAGGCGGCGGCGCGGCGGAAGGCGTCGAAGAAGGTCTCGGTGCGCGAGCCGAGTACGGCGGCCACGCAGCCCTTCTCCTTGGCGTCCTTCGCGGCCGCCCCGTCCTTCCCCGCGGCCCCGTCCTTCGCCGCGGAGGTGTCGGTCAGTGCCTCGTGCGCCTGCGGGGCGAAGTCCGCGGAGTCCTCGGCGGCCCGGATGTCGCTGGCCTCGCCCGCCTGGTTCGCCATGAGGCCCGCGTTGAGCTGGAGGGGCAGCGAGTCGCCCGCGAGGGTGTCGGGGCGGACGAGGGCGACCTTGCCGCAGGCGCGGCCCAGTTGGCGGCCGGCGCCGGCGAGGAGGACGGGCTGGCCGCCGTTGACCGGGTAGGAGAGCGGGGACTGGAACTCCTCGGAGGAGACCCCGTAGCCGCCGATGAACGGGATGCCCTCGGCTTCCAGCGGGGCCATGAAGGCGCGCCCGTGCTGGCTGTACGAGCCGACGACGGCGACGGCCTTCTCGGCGATCGCCTTGCGGGCGCAGTCGGCGGCGCCGCCGGGCGTGTTGTGCTCGTTGCAGGTCAGGACGCGGAGCTTGTGGCCGTTGATGCCGCCGTTGGAGTTGACCCAGCGCTCGTAGGCCTTGGCCATGCCCGGCATGCCGGGCATGTTGGTCGCCTTGGAGTCCTGCGGCGCGAAGGTCATGACCGTGAGGGTGCCGCCGGTGGCCCCGGAGCCCCCCGGGCCCCCGGGGAGCACCCCGCACCCGGCGAGGAGACAGGCGCCGGTCGCCGCGGCCGCGGCCTTGGTCAGGAGGATGCGGGAAAGGGCCCTTGCGCTTCTCCGGGTGGTCATGTGCATGCACCATTCCGCGCCCGGGTAACCGAAGAGTGAGGTGTACACAACATGCGGTGACGTCGAGGTGAATTGCGGGTGGCGGGCACGCGCGCGGAGGGGCGGGCGCCCGCGTGGGGGAGGGTGGCGGGCACGCGCGGAGCGCGCAAGGGCGCCTCAAGATCGCGCAAGACGGGAACGTACGATCGAAAGCGTGACATTCGCCCAAGGTTCGAAGAACTCTTCCCGCCGCGGCGGCCGCTCCTCCACCATGGGCGGCATGCCCCTCAACGACATGCCGTGGTGGCGCTGGCGCAGCAACGTGCGCTCGGCGCTGCACATGCTCTCCGACCCCGTCTTCCAGGAAGACACCTGGCTGGCCGGCGCCGAAGGGTACGGGGACGTCACCGACGCCGTGTACCGGCTCGTCGAGGACACCTGGCTCGACAGCTGGTCCGCGGAGAAGTACGTCGGGACGATCTTCCGCGACTCGCAGGAGGCGGCCCTGGTCGACCTCGCCGTGCTGCGGGTGCTGCGGATCATGCACCAGATCGGCCCCGACGCCCCCGTCTCCGGCTACCTGGAGCACCACGCCTGGCCCGAGGCCGTACGGGCCGCGCGCGAGGCCCACGTACGGCTGGCGACGGCGGACGGCGACGACCCGGACGCGCGGCCCCGGTCGCTCGAGGTGCTGCGGATCCTCACGCGCGCCGTGTGAGCTGCGCGATGTGAAAGGCTATGCGGTCATGAGCGATGACCCGCAGCAGCGGCCCCAGGCCCCGCAGCAGTACGTACTGACCCTCTCCTGCCCCGACAAGCAGGGCATCGTGCACGCGGTGTCCAGCTACCTCTTCATGACCGGGTGCAACATCGAGGACAGCCAGCAGTTCGGCGACCGCGACACCGGCCTGTTCTTCATGCGGGTCCATTTCGAGGCGGACGAGCCGGTGACGGTGGACAAGCTGCGGGCCAGCTTCGCCGCGATCGGCGACTCCTTCCGGATGGACTGGCAGATCCACCGCTCCGACGAGCGCATGCGGATCGTGCTGATGGTGTCGAAGTTCGGGCACTGCCTCAACGACCTCCTCTTCCGCCACCGGATCGGCGCGCTGCCCGTCGAGATCGCGGCGGTGGTCTCCAACCATCCGGACTTCGAGGAGCTGGTCGGCTCCTACGGGATCCCCTTCGTGCACATCCCGGTGACGAAGGACACGAAGGCGGCGGCAGAGGCGCGGCTGCTGGAGCTGGTGCGCGCCGAGCAGGTCGAGCTCGTCGTCCTCGCCCGCTACATGCAGGTGATCTCCGACACCCTGTGCAAGGAGCTGAACGGGCGGATCATCAACATCCACCACTCGTTCCTGCCGAGCTTCAAGGGCGCGAAGCCCTACCACCAGGCGCACGCGCGGGGCGTGAAGCTGATCGGCGCGACCGCCCACTACGTGACGGCCGACCTCGACGAGGGCCCGATCATCGAGCAGGAGGTCGAGCGGGTGGGCCACGAGGTCACCCCGGACCAGCTGGTGGCGATCGGCCGCGACGTCGAATGCCAGGCGCTGGCGCGCGCGGTGAAGTGGCACAGCGAGCACCGCGTGCTCCTGAACGGAACCCGCACGGTCGTCTTCGCGTAGCCCTCCCGCCGCGTGCCGGGGCAGCACCCCGACACGGCGGAAGCGACTACAGGCGACTGAGCGAGGCCGCCGCGAAGAGGACGTCGCGGATGGCTTCGCGGTCGCCGTTCTGGCCGACCGCCGCGTCCTCCGGGAAGATGTGTCCCGCGGCCAGCTGGCAGAACTCGAAGCCGTCCAGGGCGATCCGGGCCACGGTGTGCTCCGGCGACGGCTTGGCCGCGGGCGAGTCCAGCGCGATGTCCCAGCCGCCTCCGCCCGCGCCCTCGATCTCCAGGTGCAGGGTCCGGCCCGGAGCCCCGGCCGCGACCAGCCCGCGCGGCGGCGCCGCCAGCCCCGCCCGCCGGCGTCCGGCCAGCGCCTGCGGCAGCAGGCGGGCCGCCAGGTCGATCATGCGGTGCAGGTGCGGAGCGGACGGCGGCTCGTACGGGTAGTCCACCGCCTCCGCGATGTCCACGGCGTGCACCCAGCACTCGAAGGCGCGCTCCAGGAAGGCGTCCGAGAGGGGGAGCGCGAAGGGCCCGTAGTCGACGTCCAGTTCGGCCACGCCCCGGCCCGCGAAGGACACCGTGCGCACCAGGGTGTGGCCCTGCTCCCGCCACGGCTCGCGCACCCGCCGCGTGGTCGGGTACGGGGAGTCCTCCCAGAACTGCTCCGTCCGGCCCGTCGGGGTGGCCGTGCGGGCGTCGGGGCCCAGCGGGTCGTCGAGGCCCAGCGCCGCCGCGATCACGCCGTCCACCGCCAGCAGGTGCCCGATGACCCCGGCCACCGTGGTCCGGCGCGTCCGGCGCCGCTCCTCCTCGAACCACTTGAGCCGGACCGGGGTGTGCCACTCCGAATCGCCGAAGCCCCGCAGCAGCGCGTCGAGCCGCGCCGTCTCGGTGTCGTACGGGCTCGCCCACACCGGTACGGGGATGCGTGCCGGGCGCTTGCCGAGGCAGTCCTCCAGCACGCGCGAGCGCAGCAGCGGCTTGAGGTCGAGGCTCTCCTCCGGGTGCAGGAGTCCCACGGCGTCGCGCAGCCGCAGCGCCTCCTCGGCGCAGGGCGCGCACTCGGTGAGGTGGTCCTCGACGGCCAGGGTCTCCTCGGTGGAGCAGGCCGCCAGGGCCCACGCGCCGAGCAGGGACTTCAGGACGGTGTGGGAGGGCGGGGGCGCGGGCGGGGCCGGCGCCTCCTCCACGAGGGCGCAGGTCCCGGGGTCATCGGGGCACTCGGCGGCCTGCGCGAACGGCGTGAACTCGAGGTCGTCGGCCGCCTCGCGCGGGCCCGGTATGCGCGCCGGGCCGCCGCCGCGGGGACGCTCGTGCTCTTCGCCGTCTTCGTCGAAGGGGCTCGTCATCGAGGTGTTCCATATCCCGAGGTGCCGTGTCCGGGCGGGACGTTGTCGTCCCGGGGGACGGCATTGGCCGTCGACAGCAGCTGCAGGCCCAGGCGCAGCCTGCGCCTGGCCTCGTCCTCGCTGATCTGGAGGTCGGCGGCGGCCTGGCGGTAGTCGCGTCGTTTGAAGTAGGCGAGTTCGAGCGCGGCGCGCAGCGGCGCCGGCATCGAGGTGACGATGAAGTCGGCGCGGGCGGCCGCGTTGGCGCTGCGCACCTTCTGCTCGAGCTCCTCGCGGGAGCCGCGCCCCAGCTCGGCCTGGCGCAGCCGGGCGACGGCCTGCCCCTGGGTGATGCGGGCGACCCAGGAGCGCATCGAGCCCTGCTTGGGGTCGTAGGCGTCCGGGTTCTCCCAGATGTAGCCGAACACCTCGCGGGTGATGCGGTCTGCGGCCTTCTCGTCGCCCAGGACCCGGTGGGCGAGGCTGTGCACGAGGGAGGCGAAGCGGTCGTAGAGCTCGCCGAGGGCGGCGGCCTCACCGCGTGCCAGGCGTTGTTGCATGCGGCGGTCCCAGCGCGGTGGTACGTCCTTCGCCATCGTGCCCCCAGCCGGATTCCCGGATTCGCAGCCGTGTGTCGACGACTCGAATGTAGTGGGCACACAGCGGTGTGCGCCCGTTTTGCGAGAACCTGGCCCAGGAAGTGCGCCCTGCGTGATAGGGGCGTAGCGCACCGTGAACCGGGAGGCGTTCCCTGGCACATGGCACAGGCGTACGCGCCCCGCCGCGCTCCTCGTGCGCTGGTTCGATGCGGCCACCTCCTTGACCGCTTCGCTTAACGCGCAGGCCACATAGGCCTTACGCTCCTGCCTTGTCTTGAACTGAACCCCACCGCACACGTGAAGGCGGAACGCCGAATATGGACAGCGCAGAGTACGAGCGCAAGATCGCCTCCCGATTCGCCACCTTCGACCAGGACGGGAACGGCTATATCGACCGGGAGGACTTCAGCGCGGCGGCCAAGGCGGTACTGGCCGAATTCGCCGTGGCGGCCCGCTCCGACCGTGGTCAGGCCGTCTTCGCGGGAGCGGAGGCCTTCTGGCAGGGCATGGCCGGGATCGCGGACGTGGACGGGGACCAGCGGGTGTCCCGTGAGGAGTTCATCACCGGCGCGGCGAAGCGGCTGCGCGACAACCCGCAGCGGTTCGCGGAGATCGCCCGCCCGTTCCTGCGCGCGGTGATCGCGGTGGCGGACGGCGACGGCGAGGGCGGCGGCCCGACCCCGGAGGCGACGGCGCGCGTGCTGCGCGTCCTCGGCACCCCGGAGGAACTGGCCGGCCCGCTGGCCGCGGCCCTGGACGGGGACGGCGACGGCCGCATCACGGAGGACGAGATCCTGGCCGCCTTCGCGGGCTACTGCGGCGTGGCGGCCCCGGACGCGTAGCCTCGGACGGCCGGGCCCCGACGGTAGGCCCGGTCGCGGAGGCCCCGACGTGGAGGCCCCGACGTGGAAGCCCCGGCCGGGCGGGAGCGGGACGGGTGACGGGCGGGCCGGAGCCCCGCCCCCCGGAGGGCTACGCGAACCGTTCGCGGAGCTTGTACTTGAGGACCTTGCGCAGGGCGTCGTTGCGGGGGAGGGCCTCCACCAGTTCCAGTTGTTCGGGGAGCTTGTGGGTCGAGAGTCCCTCGGCGCGCAGGTGCGCCGTCACCTCGGGCAGGGTCAGCGGGGCCGCGCCCGGGGGCTGCTCGACGACCGCGCAGACGCGTTCGCCGCGTTCGGGGTCGGGCAGGCCGATGACCGCCACGTCGGCCACCGCCGGGAGCCGGTGCAGCAGGTCCTCGATCTCCTTGGCCGAGATGTTCTCGCCCTTGCGGATGATGACGTCCTTGCTGCGACCCGTCAGGACCAGGTACCCGTCCGCCGTGAGGTGGCCGAGGTCGCCCGTGACCAGGTAGCCGTCGGCGTCGAAGACCCCCGTGTCCCCGTCCCTGTTCAGGTAGCCCTGGCAGACCGCCTCGCCGCGCAGGCGGACCTCTCCGTCCGTGCCCGGGGGAAGGGCCCGGCCTTCCGGCGTCGTGATGCGGATCGACATGCCGGCCGGGGGGCGGCCCTCGGTGGTGGCCAGGTTGTGCGCCGTGTCGTCCGGGGCGCCCATCGTGATCATCGGGACTTCGGTCATTCCGTAGCCGTGGGTGAGCTGGCAGCCCAGCTCGCGGACGACCGCGTGGTAGATCTCCGGGGGCTTGGGGGCGCCGCCGCCCGCGAGCAGGCGCAGGGTCGGGATGAGCTTGGTGCCCGGGTCCTTGCGCTGCTCCGTGAGGAACATCGAGTAGAAGGCCGTGGAGCCGCCGGCCACGGTGACCCCGTGGCGGCGGTAGCCGTCCAGGGCGGCGGGCATCGCGAACTTCTCGAAGAGGACGGCGGGGAACCCGTAGAGGAGCAGCATCACCGTGTAGTCGGGTCCGGCGATGTGGGCGAAGGGGAAGGCCATCGAGCCGACGTCGGCCGGTGAGAGGTGCAGGGCGTGGGCCAGGCAGGAGCCGCCCGCGATGAGGGAGCGGTCCGTGTGCAGGACGCCCTTGGGGTCCGAGGTGGTGCCCGAGGTCCAGTAGATCCACCGGACGGAGCCGCCCTCGCGCGGGGCCGGCGGGAGCACCGCCGGGTCCCCGGCGGGGAGGGAATCGTAGGCCTCGAAGACGCCGCGCGCGCCGAGGCGCCGTGCCATCGCGGTGTGGTCGAAGCCGCGCCACACGCCGGGGACGGCGAAGAACTCCGCCTTGGACTCGCGCAGGGCGAAGCCGACCTCACGGTCCCGGTAGAAGGGGATGACGGGGGTCTGGACGGCGCCGATGCGGGCGAGGGCGATCGAGAGCAGGACGGTCTCGATGCGGGTGGGGAGTTGCCAGGCGACCACCGTGCCGGGGCGCACGCCCATGTCGTACAGGCCCGCCGCGACCTCTTCGGAGCGGTCCCTCAGCTCCCCGAAGCTGAGCCGGCGGTCGTCGGCTGGGTCGTCGGCCGCCTCGATGAGGACGGGGGCGTGCGGGGTCATGGCGGCCCGGCGCGCGATCAGGTCCCACAGGGTCCGGGACCGGCTGAGTTCGACTGCGGTGCTGTCCGTCATCCCGGACCGACCTCCCCTGGCCGATGAGACCTGACGGATAGTCAGATCAAGCGGAGAGCGTAGGGCGCGGACGCTTGTCGGTCCAGGGGTGGGGGGCTAGCTTGGTTCCAGATTTCTGACGCTCCATCAGATTCGGCATCCGTCGGATCCGACGAACCGGCACACCGGAATCATTCGGCATGCGCGAGGGGACACCATGGAACTGCCTCGGATCATCAGCGTCGACGACCACGTCATCGAGCCCGCCCACCTCTTCGACGTCTGGCTGCCGGCCAAGTACCGCGACCGCGGCCCCAAGGCGCTCACCGCCGGCATCGGCGAACTCGCCTACACCGGCGGCAAGTACGTGATCACCATGGACCCCGACGGCCCGCCCACCGACTGGTGGGTCTACGAGGACCTGAAGTTCCCGTACAAGCGCAACATCGCCGCCGTCGGCTTCGACCGGGACGAGATGACCCTGGAGGGCATCACCCGCGAGGAGATGCGGCGCGGCTGCTGGGATCCCAAAGCGCGCCTGGCCGACATGGACATCAACCACGTCGAGGCCTCCCTGTGCTTCCCGACCTTCCCCCGCTTCTGCGGGCAGACCTTCGCCGAGGCGCACGACAAGGAGGTCGCCCTGGCCTGCGTGCGCGCCTACAACGACTGGATGGTCGAGGAGTGGTGCGGCGACAGCGGCGGCCGGCTCATCCCGCTGTGCATCATCCCCCTCTGGGACATCGACCTGGCCGTCGCGGAGATCCGCCGCAACGCCGCGCGCGGGGTGCGCGCCGTGACCTTCTCCGAGATCCCGACCTACCTCGGTCTGCCGTCCATCCACTCCGGGTACTGGGACCCCTTCTTCGCCGTCTGCCAGGAGACCGGCACCGTCGTCAACATGCACATCGGCTCCAGCTCGCAGATGCCGGCCGCCTCCCCCGACGCGCCGCCCGCCGTGCAGGCCTCCCTCAGCTTCAACAACGCCATGGCCTCGATGATGGACTTCCTCTTCAGCGGCGTCCTGGTGAAGTTCCCTACGCTGAAGCTGGCCTACAGCGAGGGCCAGATGGGCTGGATCCCGTACGCCCTGGAGCGCGCCGACGACGTGTGGCAGGAGCACCGCGCCTGGGGCGGGGTCAAGGACCTGATCCCCGAGCCGCCGTCCACGTACTACTACCGGCAGATGTTCTGCTGCTTCTTCCGCGACAAGCACGGCATCGCCTCGCTCGACGTCGTCGGCCGCGACAACGCCACCTTCGAGACCGACTACCCGCACGTCGACTCGACCTTCCCGCACACCAAGGAAGTCGCCCTCGACCACGTCAAGGGACTGGACGAGGAGACCGTCTACAAGCTGATGCGCGGCAACGCCATCCGCATGCTCGGCCTCGACTTCGACAAGGACCGGCGGACGGGACGGTAGGCGCGGTGGACCTCACCTACACCGAGGAGGAGCAGGAGTTCCGGGCCCGGCTGCGCGCCTGGCTCGCCGAGGTGCTCCCCGACCTGCCGCCCAAGCCCTCGCCCGACGACTGGCCCGGCCGGCGCGCCTACGACGCCGGCTGGCAGCGCAGGCTGTACGACGCCGGGTACGCCGGGCTGCACTGGCCGGCCGACGCGGGCGGCCGCGGGGCCACCCCGACGCAGCACCTGATCTACCTGGAGGAGACCGAGCGCGCCGGAGCCCCGTACGTCGGCGCGAACTTCGTCGGGCTGCTGCACGCCGGCCCGACCATCGCCGCCGAGGGCACCGCCGAGCAGCGGGCGCGCTGGCTGCCGCCCGTACTGCGCGGCGACGAGGTGTGGTGCCAGGGCTTCAGCGAGCCGGACGCCGGCTCCGACCTCGCTTCGCTGCGCACCCGCGCCGTCCGCGACGGCGACGAGTACGTCGTCACCGGCTCGAAGATCTGGACCTCGCACGCGGAGGTCGCCGACTGGTGCGAGCTGCTGGTGCGCACGGAGCCCGTCAGCGAGGCCGTCCCGAAGCACCGGGGGATCTCCTGGCTGGCCATGCCCATGGACGCGCCGGGGGTGACGGTCCGGCCGCTGCGCACGCTCGCCGGCTCCACGGAGTTCGCGGAGATGTTCCTCGACGAGGTGCGGGTGCCGGTCGCCAACCGGGTCGGCGCGGAGAACGACGGCTGGCGCGTCACGATGGTGACCCTGTCCTTCGAGCGCGGCACCGCCTTCGTGGGCGAGGTCGTCGCCTGCCGGCGCACCCTGGGCGAGCTGGCGCGCACCGCGAAGGCGAACGGACGCTGGGACGACCCGGTCCTGCGCCGGCGCCTGGGCCGGCTGTACGGCGAGTTCGGTGCCCTGTGGCGGCTCACGCAGTGGAACGTCAGCGAGTCCGAGCGCTCGGGCGGGGTCCCGGGCATCGGCGGCAGCGTCTTCAAGCTGGCGTACTCGCACGCGCGCCAGGAGCTGTACGACACCGCCGCCGAGGTCCTGGGGGCGCAGTCCCTCTCCTTGGAGGAGGAGTGGACCCTGGACCGGCTCTCCTCGCTCTCGTACACGATCGCGGCGGGCACCTCGCAGATCCAGCAGAACATCGTCGCCGAGCGGATCCTCGGCCTTCCGAAGGGCAGGTGAGCGTTCGGTGGACTTCCAGCCGACGCAGGACCAGCGGGACCTGCGGGCAGGCGTACGGGACCTCCTGGAGGGGCGGTACGGGCGCGAGGAGCTGCGGGCCTCCGTGGACCGCGCGGCGCGCACGGGCCGCTCCGTGGACCGGGAGCTGTGGCGGGAGCTCGGCGCGGCAGGCTTCTTCGCGCTGCGGCTCCCCGAGAAGGAGGGCGGAGTGGGGCTCGGCCTGCCCGAGGCGGCCCTCGTCTTCGAGGAGGCCGGGCGGGCGCTCCTGCCCGGGCCTCTGGTCGCCACCCACTTGGCCGCCGGGACCGTCCCGGGGGCCGCGGAGGGGGAGGCGGTGGTGACGGCCTTCGACCTCGACAAGTGGCTGGTGACCCATCTCGACGAGGCCGACGCGGTGCTCGGGTTCCCGCCCGGGCCGCGGACCGGGCGGCCGGTGCGGTCGGCGGATCCGCTCACGCCGCTGGCGAGGGCGAACTGGCGGCTGCACTTCGAAGCGAGCTACGCCGCCGTGGAGGGCCCCGACCTCCGTGACGAGGGGGCGCTGCTGACGGCGGCGCTCCAGCTCGGCAGCGCGCTGCGCACGGTGGAGCTGGCGGTGCGGTACGCCGGCGAGCGCGAGCAGTTCGGGCAGCCGATCGGGGGGTTCCAGGCGGTCAAGCACCTGTGCGCGCAGATGCTGGTGCGGGCCGAGGTGGCCCGTACGGCGGTCTACGCGGCCGCGGTGACCGCGGACGCCGCGGAGGTGGCCGCGGCCAAGCTGCTGGCCGACGAGGCGGCCGTGCGCAACGCGCGGGACTGCCTCCAGGTGCACGGCGGGATGGGCTTCACCTGGGAGGCGGACGTGCACCTGCACCTGAAGCGGGCGTGGGTCCGGGCGGAGCAGTGGCGCACGGCGGCGGAGGCGCAGGAGGCGCTGGCGGCGGAGCTGCTGTTGGAGGCGCTGGCATCGGGGGGCGCTGCCGGTCGGTGAGTCCGCGTCCGGAGCGGGGGTCGGCCCGACCGTTCACTCGCTCGCTGTGACGGAAGGAACGGGCGGGGGCACGGGAGGGACGGCGCGGGACGCCTGTCCGATTACAGAGAGTTGATATCGGTTTGTGTCCTACGCCCGACTCATTGCGGCCCGGAGACGGGGGGCAGCTCCGGTACGCTCCCGGGAATGCGAGCGGTTGAGCGGCGCGAGCGCCGCACAGTATGCACCATGCCTACTCCTTCACGCTGGAATATGCCCGAAGCGCTTGTTGTGGTGACTGTACGTCAACCATGCTGCTCCCCAAGGGGGTCACGCTCGGTGACCCCGTCCTGTCGCGAGGCGAAGTGTCCGCCGGTTCGGATGGTGTGAGCGGTGCAGGGGCTTCAGGTGCAGCTGGAGGTAGGACCGGACCCCGCCGAGGTCGGGCGGGCCCGGCGGTGGGCCCGTTCACGGCTGGCGGGTTCCGGGATAGGGGAGGACGAGCCGCTCGCCGAGACGCTGATCCTGCTGATCTCCGAGCTGGTCACCAACGCCGTCGTGCACACCGGCTGTCCGGCCGTGCTGCGCATGCTGTTCGGGGAGCCGGGGGTCCGGGTCGAAGTCGCCGACGCGAGCGAGCGGGCGCCGGCCCGGCGGCAGGCCGCCGGGGACGACACGGGCGGCCGCGGCCTGGAACTGGTGGACGGGCTGGCGGACCGGTGGGGCTGGCAGCCCGAGGGCGCGGGCAAACGGATCTGGTGCGAGGTGGACCGGGCGGAGAAGGCGGAGGCGGACCGGCTCCCGCACGGAGCCGAAACGCACGCCCCGGTCCATGCCCCGGTCCAGTGCCCCGGTCTGTGACGCGATCCACGCCCCGATCCATGACCCGATCCATGACCCGATCCACGCCCCGATCCATGACCCGATCCACGCCCCGATCCATGACCCGATCCACGCCCCGATCCACGCCCCGATCCTGAAGGAGATCCGGGAACCGCGCTTGTACCTCTAACGAGGTGTTGACGGTTCGTCAACGAGTGATCACCCTTGTCCTTAGCGATTCGTCGCGAGGGGACGCCAAGGGTCCTGCCTTGACGAGTGCGGGTCGTGGGGTGGCGGCTGCCGTGCCGCGCTCGGGGCGTGCATGCGCGCCGCCGCCACCCGTAGAACCGGAAGTGGCCGGGCCCGGCCCGGTGGATCCGCACGGGCGGGCCGGGCCCGGCCGCTCCAGGCGGCCCCCAGAGGCACTGCCGTCGGGCCCCGTTGGTCGAACGTGGCCAGGGGTCCGCCGCTCGGGGTGGGCGCGGCCCAAATCGTTGGTCAAAGTCCGGTGGGGCGGGACACACTGCCCGGCGGCCCGGTTCGTCCGGAACGGGCACCGGGCGACAGCCCGCCGGCTTCACGGGGTGGGAATGACGGGCATGTCGATGGAGGCGCTGGACGCGGTGCCGTGGGACCGGTTCGAGTCGGCCCTTCCCCAGCACCCGGTCAGCGGGGTGCCGCGCGCGCTGCGGCGGCTCGCGCTGGCGGGAGGCGTCGCACGGGAGGAGGAGTACGACCGGCTGTACTTCTGTCTCGCTCCGCAAAACGGCCGGGTGGTTCCCGCGGCGACCGCCGCGCTGCCGTTCATCGTGCGGCTCGCCGCCGATCCGGGCGTGGTGGAACGGGTGTGGCTCGTCGAGCTGTTGGCGTCCTTGGCCGGGACGGCGGCGACGGCCGGGCCCGGTCTGGTGGACGAGGAGTGGCCCGCGGTGTGGCGACGCCACCGGCGCGCGATCCGGGCGCTGCTCGCGGACGCGGATCCCGAGGTGCGGCGGGCGGCCCTCCCTCTGGCCGACGGTGTCGCCCCCTTGCTGGACCGGTGGCGGGCCGAGGCGGACCCGACGGTGCGGCCGGCGGTGCTGCTCGCGCTGGGCGAGGCCGCCGCCGGGAGTGCCGGGAACGGCGCCGAGGCGGCGGAGGGCGAAAGCGGGTCGGTGGAGCGGGTGCGGGCGGTGCTGGCCGGCGTACTGCGTGACGGCAGCCCCGTCATGAAGGTCGCCGCGGTGTGCTCCTGGGCGCACCTGGACCCGCGGGTGCCGGTCCAGCAGGCCGACCTGCTGGTGGCGATCCTCTCCGACAGCGCCGTGCGGCCGGATTTCGAGGCGGTCTGGTACGTGCCGGGGGGTGAGGGCGGCTACTCCCGCGAGGCCGTGGTCCGTTGGGTGACCGGCCTGTTCGAGCACGTCCCGGAGGCGGCGGTGTCGTTCGTGGTCCGGCTGGCGGGCGCGGCGGGTCGCGCCGGGGACGCCGGGCTGTGCCGGGCCGCGCTGGACGAGGCGTGGCGGCTGCTGGTGCTCCGGCCGTCCGCGGCGCCCGCGCTGCTGCCCGTGGCGGGCGGGCTGCTGGGGGACCCGGACGACGCGGTGCGGCTCAAGGCGGCGCACCTCCTCGCGGTGCTCGGACCGAGGGCGGCCGGGTACGCGGACCGGCTCGCCGGCCTGCTCGACGATCCGGGTGAGGACGCCTTCGACTTCACCGAGGGCACCGTCGGCGACTACGCGCGCTGGGCGCTGACCCGGATCGGCGACCCGCGCGGTCTCCCGGGGCTCGTCGAGCGGCTCTACGAGCCCTATCGGGAGCACTACGGACGCGGCTACGTCATGGGGGACCCTCGCCGTCCCGAGATCCACGAGGTCCTGATACCGCTGCGGGCGCACGCGGACGTCCTGCTGCCCTCCCTGCGGGAGGTGATGCGGCACCATGCCGCGCACGACGACGGTTACGGCCCGATGACGGGTGTCTTCCTCAAGACCCTGGAAGCGTGGGGGCCGGACGCGGCCGCCGCGCTGCCGGAGGTCCTGCCGCTCCTGGACGACGCACGCGGCGCGCACCAGGCCGCAGATGTGCTGGCGGCCATGGGGCCGGCCGCGTCGTCCGCCGTGCCTGCCCTGCGTCGCTCCACGGTCCTCGACCACCCGGCGTACCACTGGAAGGTGGCCTGGGTCGCCTCGCGCACGGGTGGTGACGACGGGTCGTCGCTGCGGATCATCGGCGACGCGGTGCTGAACCGGGAACCCTCCTCCTTCGGACCGGTCCACCTCCTGGCCGACTTCGGCCCGTCGGCCGCGCAGTACGCCGACCACGTCCGGCGCACGATGGAGAACTCCGAAGGCTGGTACCGGATCCAGGCCGCGGCGGCGTTGTGGTCGATCACGGGTGAGACCGAGCCGAGCACGTCGGTCCTGGAGGAGTTCGTCCTGCCGACGGCCGACGGCGACGAGGGTTACGGAGCCTTCGCCGCGGCGCTGCGGGTGCTGGCGCGCATGGGCAGGGTCACCCCGCCGGTGCGCACCGCACTGCGGACGGTGAGGGGTTTCGACCGGCGCCTGTCGCCGTACCGGGACTACCGGGCGTTCCTCCAGGACGAGGAGCTCCGTGCCGTGATCGAGGGCGTGCTGGCCCTTCCGTGAGGAGGGCGGGTTCTCCGCGGCGGCGTCGCGGAGAACCCCGGGCGGGGAGCATGGGAAGACGCGTAGGCGCAGGTGGAGCGGGGTGGGCTGCGGTCAGAGGATGGCGACCGGGGCGACCGGGGTGCCCACCGCGCCCACGAAGGGCTCGGGCATGGCGGAGAGCAGGAAGGCGTAGCGGTTTTCCTCTGCACAGGCTGTGGACAACTTTTCGAGGTTCCAGTTCTGGCCCTGGTGCATGCCCATCTCGACCAGGTCCAGCGCGTGCACCGGCAGCCACAGGTCATCGATCTCCGGCGGGAAGATCTCGAAGGTCAGGGTGTCGTTGGCGACGGCCGCCACGTCGCGCGCGTGGAACCACTCGGGCGTGCGGACGGACAGGCCGGGCGAGGGGAAGCCGTATCCGTGCTTGTCGCCCGCGAGGTAGACCTGGACCTGGCCGGTGCGGACCAGCACGATGTCGCCCGCGCGGACGGTGACGCCCCCGAACTCCTGCGCCTCCTCCAGGTCCTGAGGGCTCACCGCGTGGCCCCCGGGGAGCCGGTCCAGGCCCTTGGCGCGGGCCACGTCCAGCAGGACGCCGCGCGAGACGATGGGCCCGGCCTTGTCGATCCCGCTGAACTCGGCGCGGCCGTGCGCCGTGATCGTGCCGGCCGGGCGGCCGTTGTAGATCTTTCCCGAGTGCGAGACGTGCGTGAGCGCGTCCCAGTGGGTCCCGGCCTGGAGTCCGAAGGTCACCGCGTCGTCGCTGCAGGCCACCGTGCCGGGGCCGAAGATCTCCTGGTTGATCTGCACCATCGTGTGCAGGGGGTTGATCCGGCCGGGGATCATGCCTGCCTGCACCCCGTCCTCTTTGAGCGGTAGCGCGAGCGGGACCCGGCGCCCGGTGCGGATCTCGGCGGCGGCGGCCCGTACGACCTCGTCGGTGACGAGGTTCAGGGTGCCGATCTCGTCGTCGGCTCCCCAGCGGCCCCAGTTGTTGACGCGCTTGGCGATGTCGTGGAACTCGGCGGGCATGCCCATGGATCTCATCAGCTCCTCGTAGCGGAAACGAACTGGGGCTTGTGCTGGCGCATCCGACTGCCCATAGAATCTAACGGTCCGTCAGAAACAGCGGGAAGGGGCCGGGCATGGGGAACTTCTTGGCAGGCAAAGTCGTCGCCGTCACGGGCGCGGGCCGGGGCATCGGCCGGGCCGTGGCGCTCGCCGCGGCCGCCGAGGGCGCCAAGGTCGTCGTCAACGACTACGGCGTCGGCATCGAGGGCGGGGAACCGACGAGCGAGGTCGCCGAATCGGTCGTGAAGGAGATCGTCGCCGCGGGCGGCGAAGCCGTCGCCGTCGCCGACGACATCTCCACCATGGCGGGCGGCCAGCGCATCGTCGACACCGCGCTCGCCCAGTACGGACGCATCGACGGAGTCGTCTGCGTCGCCGGCATCCTGCGCGAGCGGATGCTCTTCAACATGTCCGAGGAGGAATGGGACCCGGTGGTCGCCACCCACCTCAAGGGCACCTTCACCGTCTTCCGCGCCGCCTCGGCCGTCATGCGCCGGCAGGGCTCGGGCACGCTGATCGGCTTCACCAGCGGCAACCACCAGGGCTCCGTGGCCCAGGCCAACTACAGCGCAGCCAAGGGCGGGATCATCTCCCTCGTCCGCTCCGCCGCGCTGGGCCTGGCCAAGTACGGGGTCACGTCCAACGCCGTCGCGCCCGTCGCACGGACCCGGATGTCCGCGGGCGTGCCCATGGAGCTCAAGGAGATCGGCGAGCCCGAGGACGTGGCGGCGCTCGTCACCTACCTGCTCTCCGACAAGGCCGTCGCCGTCGGCGGCGAGAAGATCACCGGGCAGGTCTACACGATCGCCGGCCCGAAGATCGCCGTCTGGGCCCAGCCGCGCGAACTGCGCGCCGGCTACGCCGAGGGCTCCTGGACCCCCGAGAAGATCGCCGACTTCCTGCCCGGGACGGTCGGCACCGACCCGATGCCCATGCTCGCGCAGCTCGAAGCCATGGCCAAGGCGGCGGCCGCCAAGGACCGCCCCAACCAGTAGGGCCGGCCCGATCGGCCGGACACGATCGAAGGGGGCACCGACCATGGACTTCGGCTTCGGCGAGGAGGACGAGGAACTGCGCGGCCGTGCCCGGGCGTGGCTGGCCGGGCACCTCACGGGTCAGTACGAGGCCGCCGTCGGCCTCGGCGGGCCGGGCAGCGAGCACGAGGGGGTCGGGCTCCGCCGCGCCTGGGAGCGCGAGCTGGGGCGCGGCGGCTGGATCGGTCAGGGCTGGGAGCCCACCGACGGCGCGGACGGGGCGTACGGCAACCGGCCGCTCTCCCTCACCGGGCAGGTCGTGTGGGCCGAGGAGTACGCGGCCGCGCGCGCCCCCGCCCGGGTCGGCCACATCGGGGAGAACCTCCTCGCGCCGACCCTGATCGCCTACGGCTCCCCGGAGCAGCGGGCGCGCTTCCTCCCGGGCATCGCCCTCGGAGAGGAGCTGTGGTGCCAGGGGTACTCCGAACCGGGCGCGGGCTCCGACCTCGCGGGAATCCGTACGACCGCCGTACGGGACCCGGGTGACGGGCTGCACCGCGTCACCGGGCAGAAGATCTGGACCTCCCTCGCCCAGGACGCCGACTGGTGCTTCGTCCTGGCCCGCACGGAGCCGGGGTCCAAACGGCACCGAGGGCTGTCGTTCCTCCTGGTGCGGATGGACCAGCCGGGACGGGTCGACGTACGGCCGATCCGGCAGATGTCGGGGACCTCCGAGTTCAACGAGGTGTTCTTCGACGGGGCCGTCGCCGCCGAAGTCGTCGGGGGCGAGGGCAACGGCTGGTCCGTGGCCATGGGACTGCTCGCCCTGGAACGGGGCGTGTCCACGCTCGTCCAGCAGATCGGCTTCGCGGCGGAACTGGAGCGCGTGGTCGGCGCCTACGTCGCAGCGGGCGCGGGCGATCCCGTGCTGCGCGAACGCCTCGTACGGCAGTGGGCCGAGCTGCGCACCATGCGGTGGAACGCGCTGCGGACGCTGGGCTCCGCGGACGGGGACCCGGGCGCGCCGAGCGTCGCCAAGCTGCTGTGGGGCGGCTGGCACCGGCGGCTCGGCGAGCTGGCGGTGGCCGTACGGGGCGCGGCGGCCACCGCCGGGCCGACCGACTGGGCGCGGGAGACCCCGTACGAACTCGGACTCGACGAGGAGCAGCGGCTGTTCCTGTTCACCCGCGCCGACACGATCTACGGCGGCTCGGACGAGATCCAGCGCAACATCATCGCCGAGCGCGTGCTCGGCCTGCCTAAGGAGTCCAGGTGAGAGGCGTCGTGTTCGACGGCAAGCAGGCCCAGGTGGTCGACGACCTGGAGATCCGGGACCCGGGGCCGGGGGAGGTGCTGGTCGCGGTGGCGGCGGCCGGGCTGTGCCACAGCGACCTGTCGGTGATCGACGGGACGATCCCGTTCCCACCGCCGGTGGTACTCGGGCACGAGGGCGCCGGGGTGGTCGAGGCGGTCGGTCCGGGGGTGACGCACGTCGCGGCCGGGGACCACGTCGCGCTGTCCACGCTCGCCAACTGCGGGGCGTGCGCGGACTGCGACCGGGGCCGGCCGACCATGTGCCGCAAGGCGATCGGCATGCCCGGGCAGCCGTTCTCGCGGCGCGGGCAGCCGCTCTTCCAGTTCGCGTCCAACTCCGCCTTCGCGGAGCGCACCATCGTCCGGGCCGTGCAGGCCGTGAAGATCCCCCAGGACATACCGCTGACCTCGGCCGCGCTGATCGGCTGCGGTGTCCTGACGGGTGTGGGCGCCGTACTGAACCGGGCGAAGGTCGACCGGGGCGACACGGTCGTCGTCATCGGCACGGGCGGCATCGGGCTCAACGTCCTGCAGGGCGCGCGCATCGCGGGCGCCACGACCATCGTCGCGGTCGACGCGAACCCGGCCAAGGAGGCGGTGGCCCGGCAGTTCGGCGCCACCCACTTCGTCGACGCCTCGGCGGTCCCCGACGCGCCGGCGGCCGTACGCGACATCCTGCCGACGGGCGCGGACCACGCCTTCGAGTGCGTGGGCAGCGTCAAACTGATCCGCCAGGCGATCGACCTCCTGGACCGGCACGGCCAGGCGGTCCTGCTCGGAGTGCCCGGCTTCAAGGAGGAGGCGGCCTTCCAGGTCTCCTCCCTGTACCTGGACAAGACGATCATGGGCTGCCGGTACGGTTCCTCGCGCCCGCAGCGCGACATCGCCCTCTACGCGGAGCTCTACCGGCAGGGCAGGCTGCTGCTGGACGAGCTGGTGACGGAGGTCTACCCGATCGAGGACTTCGCCAAGGCCGCGGACGACGCCCACCACGGCCGGGTGGCGCGCGGGGTCCTCACGTTCTGAGCCCCACGCACCGGAGGCCGGCCCCGCTCACGTGGAGCGGGGCCGGCCTCGGGCGGTTTGAGGCGAGGTGCGGTGCCGGACGTCGCGGGCCAGGGGGCACTTTGACGGCGGGCCCTAGGCGCAGGCCCCGCGCGTGCCGCGGGCGTCCGGTCAGTCGGCGAAGCGGCCGAAGCGGCCCTTGTGGAAGAGCAGGGGTTCGCCTTCACCGGCCGCGCCCATGGCCTCGACCTTGCCGACGACGATGAGGTGGTCCCCGCCGGTGTGCACGGCGTGGATCCGGCAGTCGATCCAGGCGGGCACCGCGTCCAGCTGCGGTGAGCCGGTGGCGGGGGCGGGGGTGTGGTCGACCCCGGCGAACTTGTCGGCGCCGCTCACGGCGAACGCCCGGCACAGTTCGCCCTGTTCGGCGCCGAGGATGTTCACGCAGAACACCCCGGCGCGCGCGATGCGGGGCCAGGTGGTCGACGTGCGCGCCACCATGAAGGTGACCATCGGAGGGTCGAGGGAGAGCGAGGCGAAGGACTGGCAGGCGAAGCCGGCCGGGCCGTCGTCGTCCTCGCCGGGCGGGGCGGTGACGATCGTGACCCCGCTGGCGAAGTTGCCCAGTACGGCCCGGAACTCGGCGGGGCTGACGGGCGCGCGCTCGTCCTCGCCGACGGCCCGCAAGTCGGGGCGCGGCAGTGCGTCGACGGGCTCGGCCCCGGGCTCCGCCGCGGCGGAGGTGGGGGAGCCGACTGACCTGAGGTATCGGACGACGGTGGCCGCCATCCCTGCGTGTCCCATCACGGGACCGATTGAAGCTGACGGTGCGTCAGATGGGAAGGGGGGTGGGGCGCCCGTATATGTGGACGCGTGCGGTGAGGGGTCGAAGGGTGCTCGCCGTGCCGGACCACGGGGGCGCGCAACGGCACATCGGGGGCCGGCGGCACGCCTGCCTGACCACGGGGGGCGCGGGGCAACGGCACACCGAGGGCCGGGGTGGGGCCCGTACGCCGAAGGGGTGAACCCCGCGACCGGCCGAGCTCCGTGGCCCGCAGGCCCCGTACCGGCTGGGCATCGTGTCGGGGGACCACGTCACGGGCCGCGTCACGGAGCGTCGCGGACCGCCTCGCGCACCACGTCACGGACCACAGGAGGACTCATGCTCGGCACCGATTTCCGCAAGGGATCACCCAACTGGCTCGACCTCGGGAGCCCCGACACCGACGCCGCCGTCTCCTTCTACACCGGAGTCTTCGGCTGGGACTTCGTCTCCCTCGGGCCCGAGGCGGGCGGCTACGGCTTCTTCCAGGTCGACGGCAAGACCGTCGCCGCGCTCGGCCCGCTCACCGAGGAGGGCGCCAAGTCCGCCTGGATGCTGCACTTCCACACCCCCGACATCCAGGCCACCGTGGACGCCGTCAAGGCGGGCGGCGGAGCCGTGCGCATGGACCCGATGGACGTCATGGGGGAGGGCTGGCTGGCGCAGGCCACGGACCCGCAGGGAGCGCAGTTCGCGCTCTGGCAGCCCGGGAAGACCGCCGGGCTCGGGCTGACCTCCGCCGAGAACACGCTGGTCTGGGCGGAACTGCACGTACCGGACCCGGTCGCGGACATCGCCTTCTACTCCGAACTGTTCGGCTGGCGCTCCGCCGACATGGAGGCGCCCGGGATGACCTACCGGGTGCTGAGCACCGCCGACGGCGACCAGGAGCAAGCCTCCTTCGGCGGAGTCGCCCCCTCCGAAGGCGACGGGCCCAAGGGCTGGGTGCCGTACTTCAACGTCGCGGACGTCGACGCCACCGTCGGCGCGGCCAAGGCGGGCGGCGGGTCGGTCCTGATGCCGGCGGCGGACGTCCCGGACGTCGGTCGGATCGCCTTCCTGGCGGACCCGGCAGGAGCGATGTTCGCGCTGCTGAAGCCGGACCCCCGGATGTGACCCCGGGCCCCTGGGGGTGATCCCGGGCCCCTGGGGGTGATCCCGGGCCCCTGGGGGTGACCCCGGGCCCCTGGAGGTGCTCCCGGGCTGCCGGAGGTGCTCCCGGGCCGCCGGTGCGACCCGGGTGTCGGCGCCGCAGGTTCTGGGGGTGTCAGCGCCCCAGGTACTTCGGCGTGCGGCGCTCCACGAAGCTCGCCACGCCCTCGTTCGCGTCGGCGGTGGTCATGTTCAGCTCCTGGGCGGTGGCCTCGGCGGCGAGTGCCGTCGCCCGGTCACTGTCCAATGAGGCGTTGACCAGCTGCTTCGTCATCGCGAGGGCGCGCGTGGGGCCCTGCGCGAGGCGCTCCGCCCACGCCCGGGCGGTCCCCTCCAGCTCCTCGGCCGCAACCACCTTGTTCACCAGACCCAGACGCTCGGCCTCGGCCGCCGGGACGGCGTCGCCGAAGAACATCAGCTCCTTCGCCTTCTGCGGGCCGACCAGACGCGGCAGCAAGTACGCACCGCCGCCGTCCGGAACCAGGCCGCGGCGTACGAACACCTCGATGAAACGGGCCGGTTCGGCGGCGATGACCAGATCGCAGGCGAGCGCGAGGTGCGCGCCGATGCCGGCGGCCGTGCCGTTCACGGCGGCGATCACCGGCTTCTCGCAGTCGAGCACGGCGGTGATCAGGCGCTGCGCGCCGAGCCGGATCATACGGGCCACGTCGCCGGCGATCCTCTCGCCGGCGGCGGGCGCGCCGCGCAGGTCGGCGCCCGCGCAGAAGCCCTTGCCGGTGGCGGTGATGACGACGGCCCGCACGGCCGGATCGGCGGACGCCTCGGCGAGCAGCCCGATGACGCGCTCGCGCTGGTCCCAGGTGACGGCGTTCATCGCCTCCGGGCGGTTGAGGGTGATCCACGAAACGCCGTTGTCGATGCGGTGGAGGACGTCGTCCTCGGGGGTGGGTGTCATTGGCGCTCCCGTTCGGGGTGGGTGGGTAGGTGGGTGGGACCGGACGGGCGACACCCTGGGCCCCCCGCCGCCTCAAACGCCGACGGGGCTGGCTGTGGTGCCGCGATGCCCCTGCCGGGCGGCGGGGCTGGTTGTGGTGCCGCGATGCCCCTGCCGGGCGGCGGGGCTGGTTGTGGTGCCGCGCCGTGCACGCCGCTCGGTGCCGTTGCCGGGGACCAGCCCCCGGACCCCCGCGCCTCAAACGCCGGCGGGGCTGGAATTGCGGGGCGCAGGCGTTCGGGTGTGCGCAGCGCGGGGTTGTGCCCCGGCAGGCAGCCCCGCCGAGCGGGCGGCGCGGCTACATCCCCCGCCGGCGTTTGAGGCGCGGGGCCGGGGCGGAGCCCGGGATCTACGGGTCTGGGCTCCGCCCAGGGAACGGTGGAAGGGCGGGGCGGGGACGGATCCACGCAGCGACACCTGGCTTCGGGCGTGGACCCGGACCCGGAGCCGGACCCGGACCCGGAGCCGGAGTCGGAGTCGGAGCCGGAGCCGGAGCCGGACCCGGAGCCGGAGCCGGAGCCGGACCCGGAGCCGGAGCCGGGGTCCGTAGGGGAGCCGAGGGCTAGCGGCAGATCGCCAGCGCGTCCAGCGCCACCGCCCCCTGTCCGCGCGGCAGCACCATCAGCGGGTTGATGTCCAGCTCGGAGAGCTCGTCGCCCAGTTCCAGCGCCATCCGCTGGACCCGGAGGATGACCTCCACCAGCGCGTCGACGTCGGCGGGCGGAGCCCCCCGTACGCCCTCGAGCAGCGCGTGCCCGCGCAGCTCCGTCAGCATCGCCCGTGCCTGGTCCTCCCCGAAGGGCGGTACCCGGACCGCCGCGTCGTGCAGGATCTCCACCAGCACGCCGCCGAGTCCCACCGTCACCGTCGGACCGAACAGGTCGTCCTGCGTGACCCCGACGACCATCTCGACTCCGCGCTCCACCATCTGGCAGACGAGGATCCCGTCCAACGGGACGTTCTCGTAGCGCGCGATGTCGGTCAACTCCCGGTAGGCGTCCCGGATCTGGCTCGCCGACGTCAGGCCGATCTTCACCAGCCCCAGCTCCGTCTTGTGTCCGAGCTGCGGGCCGGAGGCCTTCATGACCACCGGGTACCCGACCAGCCCCGCCGCCCGTACGGCGGCGGCCGCGCTGGTCACCAACTGCTCCCGGGGCACCCGTATCCCGTAGGCGCGCAGGAGCTGCTTCGCCGAGTGCTCGCTCAGCTGCTGGCCCGGGCGCATGAGCGCCTGCGCCTTGCGGAAGGAGGGCGACGGGGTGCGCGGGGCGTCCTCGAAGGGGGAGCGGTAGGCGGCGGTGAAGCGGTGGTGGCCCAGGTAGGCGCGGACGGCGGTGATGCAGTTGCCGAAGGTGCGGAAGGTCGCGACCCGGGAGGATCCGAGGAGGGTGGTGCGGTAGGCCTCCTCGGTGCCGACCGGGGAGCCCCAGATCACGCAGATCAGCTTGTCGGTCTGCTCGGCCGCGTCCACGAGGTCCTGCGCGAGTTTGTCGCTCATGGGCGGGAAGGGACCGGTGATCGGGCAGATCAGGACGCCCACGGACGGGTCGGCGAGGATCGCGTCGATGATCTTGCGGCCGCGCCAGTCGCCGACCGGATGGCCGCCGTTGTCGACGGGGTTGGAGACGCCCAGGTATTCGGGGATCCACTGGTGGAGCTCGTCCTGCTTGGCCTGGGCGAGGGTGGGCAGGCTGAGCCCCGCCTCCGTCGCCAGGTCGGAGAAGTGGGCTCCGGTGCCGCCGGAGATGGAGTAGACGACGACGCCGTCGGCGAGCGGTTTGCGCGCCCGGGCCAGCAGGGCGGCGGTGTCCTGGAGTTCGTCGAGGCCGTCGACGCGGATGACGCCGAACTGCCGCATCGCGGCGTCGACGACGGTGTCCGCGCCGGTCAGCTTCCCGGTGTGGGAGGCGGCCATGCGGGCACCGGTCTCGGTGCGGCCGACCTTGACGGCGACGACGGGGACCCCGTTGCGGGCGGCCCGGTCGGCGGCGAGGAGGAACTGCCGGCCGTCCTTCAGGCCCTCGACGTAGCAGGCGATGGCCCCGACCTCGGGCTGCTCGGCGAAGTAGGAGATGAAGTCGGAGGTTTCGAGGTCGGCCTCGTTGCCCGTGGGGGCCCAGTGGGAGAGCCGGATGCCGAGTTCTTGGAGGGTGTAGACGGGCCGCCCTTGGTGGCCGGACTGGGTGATCAGCGCGATGGCCGGCCCGTCGAGGTCGTCGCGGAATTCCTCGAAGGCGTTGAGGTTCGTGTTGGGTCCCAGGAGGCGAAGGCCCGATCGCCGGACGGCGGCCCCCAGGCGGGCCTGCGCGGCGGCGCCCTCGTCGCCGGTCTCGGCGAAGCCGGAGGCGAAGGCGACGGCGAACTTCACCTTGGCCTCGGCCAGCTCCTCGATGACGGGGAGCGGGTCGGCGACGAGGAGGACCGCGAGGTCCACCTGTTCGGGCAGGTCGGCCACGGAGGGGTGGCACGGCAGCCCGAAGACGGCGGTGCGGGTGGGGTGGACGGGGTGCAGCCGGGCCCCGACCCGCTCCGCCCAGGCGATGAGCTGCCGGGTGATGCCGGTGTTGGGTCTGCCGTCGGCGTCCGAGGCGCCGATGACGGCAACGGACTCGGGCCGGAAGAACCGGTCCAGGTCGGGAGCGTCGGCGTGCAGGGGCCGACCGCTGACGTCCAGCGCGACCGCGTCCTCGGTGGAGGGAGCCGCCGTGGAGTGGACGGCCGTCCTGGGGGTCTCCCCGCAGGCCTCGACACGTGCGCGGAAGTCGGTGGTGAGGGTGCCGTGAGTAGATCCAAGCATCGTTCCGCCCGCTCCTGCTCGATGAACCTCGATTACTGACGCGTAGTCAGATTACTGAACTGACGTGCCGTCAGGAACAGGGATGCGCAGGAAAGCTGGTGGAGGTGATGTGTGGAACGGTCTCAGATCCCCTCGGGACGGGTCCAGACCACTATTCGGCCGAGGTCGGCGTGGCGTGCGGGAGGTGTGGGGGCGCGGGAGGTGTGGGCCCGAACGGGGTGGGGATCCGTCCGGGCGCGGGGTCTCGCCGGCCGCGCGGCCGCCGCGCGGCCGCCGGGTCGTGCGGCGGTTGCGGGGGCGGCGTACCCCCGCCGTGGCGACGCGTCACCACTCCCGGGGGCGGATCAGCTCCTCCACGTCCGCGTCCGCGAAGCCGTACGCCGAGGCCACGAACCAGAAGTCCTCGGCTATCTCCTCGCGCGCGACGGTCTCGATCCCGCTCCCCGCCGCCTCGAACTCCGCTTCCAGGAGGTTGAACTCCTCCGTCGCCGCGCCGGTCAGCACGTACAGCGCTGCCAGATCGGCGGGCCGCTCGGCCTCGATGCGGGCGCACAGTGCGCGCAGGATCGCGCAGCCCTTGTCGAGGACGTGATCGGGGAAGTACTGGTCCGCGTAGAGCTGCCGAAGGAAGGCGCGGTCCGCCACCTGCTGGTTCGTGATCGACACGATGATCCCCCGTCTTTCTTGATGAGCCGACGTGTCGATGCTGCACCGCCCCACTGACAGTCGCCGCTGCGGCGGGGGTTCGGGGGTTCGGGGGTTCGGGGGGCGATCGGGGGTGATCGGGCGGGCGGTCGTTCTACGTGCGCAGGTCCCGGGCGACGGCTTTGGCGATCTTCTCGGCGTCCAGGGCCAGTTCGCGGAAGTTGCCGCTGATGGGGTTGGTGTAGCCGGTGAAGTAGAGCCCCGGCGCTTCCCGCGGGGTCCGGGCGCCGTGGGCGCGGGGGCGGCCCCGGTCGTCCAGTACGCCGAGACCTCCGACCAGACCTTCGAGGGCGCGGCGGTAGCCGGTGGCCGCGATCACCGCGTCCGGGGTGATCCGGGAGCCGTCGGCGAGGATTACCTCGGCGCCGTCGAAGGATTCGACCGCGGCGACCGGCTCGACGCGCCCGGCGCGGATCGCGTCGATCAGGCCGACGTCCTGGACCGGGATCGAACCCTGCTTGACCCTGCTGTACAGGCCGCTGGTGGGGCGCGGGAGGCCGTACGCCGACAGGTCCGGGACCGAGGCCTTGCCGACGATCGCGCCGAGCCGGTCGACGAGCCCCACGGGGAGCCTGCGGACCAGGATCCCGGTGCGCTGGGCCGGCCAGCCGGCGGTCGAGCGGCGCAGGATGTGCGGGGCGGTGCGCACGGCGAGGCGGACCCGCGCGGCTCCACCGTCGGCGAGGTCGACGGCTATCTCGGCGCCGGTGTTGCCGACGCCGACGACGAGCACGTCCTGGCCGGCGTAGGGGGCCGGGTTGCGGTAGTCGGCGGCGTGCGCGAGGGAGCCCGTGAAGGCGTCCTGGCCGGGCCAGTCGGGAATGACGGGGGTGTGGTTGTAGCCGGTGGCGACCACGACCGCGCCGGCGGCCATGACGCGACCGCCGGTGGCGTGCAGGGTCCAGCCGGTGGTGCTGGCGGCGCTGGTGCCGGCGTCCGTGTCGGCGCCCGTGTCCGCGCCGGCGTCGGTGCCCGTGCCCGTGCTGGTTTCGGGGCCGCTGTCGGATCCGACGGAGTCCGCGCGCTCGATGCGGGTCACCTCGACGCCCGTGACGAGCTCCAGCTCGTGGAACTCGGCGTACTTCTCCAAGTACCGCACGACGTTCTCGCGCGCGACCCAGCGCCCGAAGCGCCGCGGCATGGCGAGGCCCGGGAGGGCGGAGAGGCGGCGCGTGGTGTGCAGGTGGAGCCGGTCGTAGTGGCGGCGCCAGGAGGCGCCCACGGACTCCGACTTCTCCACGACCACCGCTCGGACCCCGCGGGCGCGCAGCGCGGCGGCGACGGCGAGGCCGCCGGGACCGGCGCCGATCACGTAGACGGGGCGGGGCTGGGTGGACAGGTCGGGTGCTGAGGAGACTCCGGGCATGAAGCGTGAGCGTATCGCCGTGCGGCGGCGGTGGGTCTCGGACGAGGAGGGAATCGATTGCGGATCGATCACGGCGGCGCCATGGGGAGGTGCGGATGCCCTGCGCGTGCCGTGCGGTGTTCTTGCCCGGGCCCCGCCCGGGACTTGTGGGATGCGGCGGGATCCGGTGAACTGACGCTACGTCAGATATGGCGTGCTGCCCTCCCTGGACGATCGGCGAAGAGGACTGCTGCTATGAGTACGAGTACTGGTGCGGGCGCGGGTGCGGCTGCGGCTGCGGCTGCCGTGCGCTTCGACCTGCCGGAGATCGACGACTTCACCCGTCCCTACTGGGACGCGGCCGCGCAGGGGCGCCTGCTGCTGCGCCGGTGCGGGGAGTGCGGCAAGGCGCACCACTACCCGCGGGAGTTCTGCCCTGCCTGCTGGGCGGGCGAGGACCGGGTGACGTGGGAGACCGCGACGGGCCGGGCCACGCTGTACACGTGGTCGGTGATCCACCGCAACGACCTCCCGCCGTTCGGCACCCGCGTGCCGTACGCGGCTGCGGTCGTCGACCTGGCGGAGGGCCCCCGGATGATGACCGAGGTCGTCGACTGCGAGGAGGCGGACCTGCGCATCGGCATGGACCTGACGGTGACCTTCCGCGAGGCGGCGGAGGGTATCCGGGTGGCGGTGTTCTCGCCCACGGGGGCGTGAGTGCCGCTCGGCCCAGGGGCAGGGGCGGGCCGCCGGCCCGCCGGGGGATCGGGGCCGGCGGCGGGGCGGAGGGTGTCCCTCCACCCCGGGCACTTCCCGGCCGTGGCTGGGGGAGACGCGCGGCGCGCGGTCGCCGCGGGGCTTGACGGGCACTTCGACGGCAGGGCCTACGGCCAGAGGAGGTGGCGGGTCCAGGGGGCGGTGGGGGTGGTGCGGGTGTACCGGAGGCGGGTGTGGCGGCGTGCGGCGTCGCCCTGGAAGAACTCGACCTCGGTCGCGGCGAGTACGTACCTCGTCCAGGTCGGGGCGGGCGCGTCCGGCTCGGTGCCGGCGCGGTCCCAGGCCGCCGTCGAGGCGCGCACCAGTTCCTCGACGGAGCCCAGCACCTCGCTCTGTCGGCCCGTCAGCGCCGCGGCCAGCGCGCCGCGCGAGCGGACCGCCAGGTCCGCGCGGCTCTCCGCCGCGTCGCATGCCGTGACGCGGCCCCGGAGGCGGATCTGCCGGGCCACGGCCGGCCAGTAGAACCCGAGCGCCGCGTCCGGACGCGCCGCCAGCTGCCGGCCCTTGGCGCTGGTGGAGTGGGAGGCGAAGTGCCAGCCGCGCTCGTCGGCGTCGTGGAGCATCAGGGTGCGTACGTCGGGCCGCCCGTCGGGGTCCACGGTCGCCAGGCTCATCGTGTGCGGTTCCTGCTGCCCCGCGCCGGCGGCGTGGACGAACCAGTCGCGGAACAGGGCCACCGGCTCGTCCGGCGCGGTGGCCGGGTCGAAGACGGGCAGCGGGCCGTCCCATACACGCAGCGAGTGCAGGGTGGCGTGGAAGTCGTCGGGCCGGCCGGCGGGGCCGGTGGGGCCGTCTTGGCTGCTGGTCATGCGGCTATGGAACACCACGGTGGGGTCGTGGGCCGGGGTGGGTGGGGGCGGGTCCGGCCCCCACCGGCCCGAGATCCCCCTCAACCCCGGCCCGAGATCCCCCTCAACCCCGGCCCAGGATCACCGTTCCCGACGAGCAGAACCAGCCGCCCGTGCCCGACGCCAGGGCCACCCGGGGGAGGGAGCCGTCGCGTTTGCGGACCTGGCCTTCGCCCGCCTCGCCGCGCAGCTGGCGTACTGCCTCGACCAGCAGGAAGAGGCCGCGCATGCCGGGGTGGCAGGCCGAGAGGCCGCCGCCGTCGGTGTTGACCGGGAGTTCGCCGTCCCGGAGGAGGCGGCCCTTCTCCACGAAGGGGCCGCCTTCGCCCTTCGCGCAGAAGCCGAGGTCCTCGAGCGTCACCAGGGTCATGTACGTGAAGGCGTCGTAGATCTCGGCCAGGTCCACGTCGGCCGGGGTCAGCCCGGCGCGGGCGAAGGCCTGGCGGCCCGATACGGCCGCCGGGGAGACCGTGAAGTCCTCCCACTCCGACATCGTGGTGTGCGACACCGAGGTGCCCGAGCCGAGGATCCAGACCGGCTCCTTCGCGGTGTCCGGTACGTAGTCCTCCGCCGCCAGCAGGACCGCGCAGCCGCCGTCCGAGCGGATGCAGCAGTTCAGCTTCGTGAAGGGGTCCGCGATCATGCCGGAGTCCAGGACGTCCTCGACGGTGATCGGGTCGCGGAACATGGCGTCGGGGTTGGTGGCGGCGTTCGCCCGCGCCTGGACGGCGACCTCGGCGAGCTGTTCCAGCGTCGTGCCGTACTCGTGCATGTGGCGGCGGGCCGCCATCGCGTACTTGGAGACCAGCGTGTGCCCGTACGGGACCTCGAACTGCAGGGGTCCGCGCGCGCCGAAGGAGAGGTTCGAGGTCCGGCGGCGGGCCTTGATGTCGGCGCGCGCGGTGGATCCGTAGACGAGGAGGACCGCGTTGGCGTGGCCCGCGGCGATGGCGTCGGCTGCGTGGGCGGCCATGACTTCCCAGGTGGAGCCGCCGACCGAGGTGGAGTCGACCCAGGTGGGCCGCAGGCCCAGGTACTCGGCCACTTCGACGGGCGCGAGGATGCCGAGGCCGGCCGAGGCGAAGCCGTCGATGACCGAGCGGTCCAGACCGGAGTCGGCCAGGGCGCGGCGGGCGGCCTGCGCGTGCAGGGCGTACGGGGTCGGGCCGTCGACCCGGCCGCAGTCCGAGAGGGCGACGCCGACGACGGCGACCCGGCGGGGCCGGGCCTGACGGCCGGCGGGGACGGAGACCGCGGGGGCGGAGGTCGCGGAGGTGATCACGGAGGAGGGAGATCCAGGCATGGGGTGACGGTACAGCTGACGATTCGTCAGATGCTAGGCCGCGAGCCGCGAGCCGCGAGCCGCGAGCCGCGAGCCGCGAGCCGCGGGCCGGAGTCCCGGGCCGGAGTCCCGGGCCGGAGTCCCGGGCCGGAGTCCCGGGCCCACCTCACCCCGACCCGGGCCCTGAGCTCCGGGTCAGAACCCCGCCCGCTTTCGGGGGCTCCGCACCCTGTGCGCCCTGAGCTCCGGGTCAGAACCCCGCCCGCTTTCGGGGGCTCCGCCCCCTGTGCATCTGGGGCCGCCCGCCCTAACATGACGGCCCGTCAGATACGGGGAGGAGCCCGACGATGGATGCCGCCTTCACCGCGGAGCAGGACGAGATGCGCCGCACCCTGCGCGAGATCCTGGGCAAGCGCTGCGGACCGGACGAGGTCAAGGCCGCCGTCCGCACCGCCGCCGGACACGACCGCGAGCTGTGGCAGCAGCTCGCCCAGCAGCTCGGACTGCCCGGCATCGCCGTGGCCGAGGAGTACGGAGGTGTCGGCTGCACCCCCGCCGACCTGGCCCTGGCCTGCGAGGAGACCGGGCGGGTACTGCTGCCCTCGCCGCTGCTCGCCACCGCCGTGCTCGTCACGCCGCTGGTCACCGCCCTGGGCACCGCGGCCCAGCGCTCCGCCCTGCTCCCGCCGCTCGCGGCCGGCGGGCGGACCGCCGCCCTCGCCGTGCCCGGCCCGGCCCTGGCCACCGCCCTCGCGCTCACCGGGGACGACGCCCGCGGCGAGTGGGCGGGCGGCGGCCGCGCCGGAGGGGTGCAGGCCCGCGCCGTGGACGGCGGCTGGCGGCTGTACGGGGAGGTCGCCCAGGTGCTCGACGGGCACAGTGCCGACCTGCTGCTCGTCGCCGCGCACGCGGGAGGCTTCGCCCGCAGTCGCACGCTGCTCTTCCTCGTACGGGAGGGCGCGCCCGGCCTCGTACGGGCACGGCAGGCCACGCTCGACGAGACCCGCCCGCAGGGTCGCATCCAACTCCGTGATGTCGAGGCGGAATTGCTCGGCGAAGGCGGGGCGGACGCCGGCGCGGACCTGCTCGCGGCCCTTGCCGCGGCCGGCCGCGGAGCCGCCGCCGTCCTGGCCGCCGAGGCGGTCGGCGCGGCCGGGCAGGCGCTCGCCCGCACCGTGGAGTACGTGAGCCGGCGCGAGCAGTTCGGCCGGGCCGTCGGCTCGTTCCAGGCGGTCAAGCACCGGCTCGCCGACCTCTACGTCCAGGTCCAGGCGGCCCGCTCCGCCGCCTACTACGCCGCCTGGGACCCACGGCAGGGCGGCCTCGCCCTCGCCCAGGCCCTGGAAGCCCTGCGGACCACCGCGGGCGAGGCGATCCAGCTGCACGGCGGCATCGGCTTCACCTGGGAGCACGACGCCCACCTCTACTTCAAGCGGGCGGCCGCCGACGAACTGCTGTTCGGTCCCGTCCATCGGCTGCGCGCCCACGCCGCGGACGCCGCCGGCCTGTTCACCCCCGCCCCCCGGAACGACATGAAGAAGGTGGCCGTCTGATGGCTGTGGCTCCCGGCGTCGGCGTCAAGCTGATGCAGAAGGTCTCCTCGACCATGCTGTTCGCCAAGATCGCGCCGCACTTCATCCCCGCCCTGGACAAGGCGGTGCACAAACTCACGCGGGGCAAGGTCATCCTCAGCGCGCAGATGCTCCCCGGCGTGATCCTCACCGCCAAGGGCGCCAAGACCGGCGAGCCGCGCACCACCCCGCTCGCGTGCATGCCGGAGGACGGGGGCGTGAGCTGGCTGCTGATCGGCTCGAACTTCGGCCGCCCAGGACACCCGGCGTGGACCGGGAACCTGCTCAAACACCCTGACGCACAGGTGAGCTGGAAGGGCCAGGACATCGCCGTACGCGCCCGCCTTCTGGCGGGCGGGGAACGTGTGGCCGCCTGGCAGGCGGTGCTGAAGTTCTGGCCGCCGTACGCGACGTACCAGGCGCGCATCGAGCGCGAGATCCGGTTGTTCCGCCTGGAGCGTCGCTGATCCTGGGCGGAAGCCGGAGCGGCCACGGCCGCGAAAGGCGCGACCACGGCCACGAGAGCGCGGCTAAGGCCGCGAAAGCGCGACCACGGCCACGAGAGCGCGGCTAAGGCCATGAAAGCGGCTGCGGCCGCCGAAGGGGCGGCGGACCCGGTGGGGGTCCGCCGCTCACCTCGTGGGCTTCTTGCCCGTGATGCCCAGGTGGACGAGGAGCGCGAGGTTCGGCTTCAGTTCGGCCTGCTTGACGCCCCAGGTCTGGAAGCCCTTCTGGTGCGAGGAGACCGCGGCCAGCATCGCGACCAGCGAACCGGCGATCGCGGCGGGGCTGACGTCCTTGTCGACCTTGCCCTTGGCCTGGAGCTCCTTCATCGACTCCGTGAGGGAGTTGGTGACGGAGTTGAGGATCTTCATGCGGATCTTGTAGAACCGCTTGTCGCCCTCGGCCGCACCGAGGTCGACGACCCGCAGGATGGCGTCGTTGCGCCGCCAGAAGTCCAGGAACCCCTCGACCAGTTCCTCGGCCGCGGCCCATCCGGCCTTGCCGACCCAGGCGCGCCCCTCGACCAACGAGGTCAGTTGCGCGCCCTCGTTGGCCATGCGCTCCGCGATCTCCAGGACGGCGCCCTCGACGTCCGGGAAGTACTGGTAGAAGGTCGCGGGGGAGGTACCGGCCTTGCGGGCGACGTCGATCACTTTGACGTCGCGGTACGGCGAGGAGCTGAGCATCTCGCTGAGGCAGTCGAGCAGCTTCTGCCTCGTCGCCTGACCGCGCCGGCCGGCAACGCGGCCATCGACGGTGCGTACTTGTCCTGTCATGCCGTCAGCTTACCGAGGGGTGGTGGGGGCGCGATTCGGCCGCCTGCAAATGGGGTGACGAGGTGCCTGGCCTGGGCGTACACGTGTCCAGGCCGGGACAAAGGGCCTCTTTCGGCCGAGGGGGCGTTCCGGGCGCGCCATCCGGCTTGCGGCCCTATCCCCCGATTAGTCTTATCAACAGGCTGTGGACAAGTTTTCGGGCACATCATGATCCGGAGGTGCATGGCTGGGCGAGTACGGCGGAGGGTACACACCTCCGCACAACGGAAGGAACCGGGCTCATGGCCGCATTCGCGGAAGGTGCTCCCTGCTGGGTCGACGCCTCCCTGCCGGACGTCGAGGCGGGCAAGCGCTTCTACGGTGAGCTCTTCGGGTGGACCTTCGCCGGGGGCGCCGGACCCGAGTACGGGCACTACACCCAGGCCTACAGCCGGGGCCGCAACGTCGCCGCCCTCGCCCCCAAACCCGACGGGCGCATGCCGACCGTCTGGGGGGTCTACCTCTACACGACCGACGCCTACGCCTGCGCCCAGCGCATCCGCGCCGCCGGCGGCCAGCTGGTGATGGACCCGATGCCCGTCGGCCCGTACGGGACCGCCGCGATGGCCGCCGACCCCGGCGGGGCCGTCTTCGGGCTGTGGCAGCCCGGCACCCACCACGGCTTCGACGCCCAGCAGGAGCCGTACACGTACTGCTGGACGGAGGTCTACACCCGCGCCCGCGACGCCGTGGACGTCTTCTACGCCAAGGTCTTCGGCTACGTCCCCCAGGACCAGGACGACTCCGGCGGAGTCGAGTACCGCGTCTGGTCCCCGCCCGGCAGCGCACCCGGCCCCGGCACCGCCGTCATGGGCCGCAGCCTCATCACCGACGCCTTCCCGGACATCATGCCCGCGCACTTCCTCGTGTACTTCGCCGTCCCGGACTGCGACCAGTCCGTCGCCATGGTGCAGCGCCTGGGCGGACGGGTGACCGCGGACCCCTTCGACACCCCTTACGGGCGGATCGCGGTCGTCGCGGACAACCAGGGGGCGGTCTTCGGGCTGCTCTCGGAACCCCGCACCAAACAGGGCCCCTGGCCGGGCGCGTAGGCCGTCCCGTTCGGACGGTGCCGGGCCCCGCGACCGGTCCGCTCGGGAACCCGGCCGCGTACCCGGGGCCGGACCAGGCCCGGGCCTGACAGAATCGGGGTTGCGCGACCGAGGGCGGCGACCCGCGGTGAGACGCCGCACGGGCCGACCGCCGCGTGCCGGCGCGCGCTGGTGGAAGCGGGCCCGAGAGGGAGCCCGTACGGGGATGGGTGTGGAGGCCAGTGGTGGAGCAGCTGACGCAGCACGACCCGAGACGGATCGGCCCCTTCGAGGTGCTGGGACGGCTCGGCGCCGGCGGCATGGGGCTGGTCTATCTCGCCCGGTCGGCGTCCGGCCGGCGGGTCGCGATCAAGACGGTGCGCACCGAGCTCGCCGAGGACCAGCTGTTCCGCGTGCGCTTCACCCGCGAGGTGGAGGCGGCCCGCGCCGTGTCCGGCTTCTACACCGCGGCCGTCGTCGACGCCGACCCGCGCGCGGCCGTGCCGTGGCTGGCCACCGCCTACGTACCGGCGCCCTCCCTCGAGGAGATCGTCAACGAGTGCGGGCCCATGCCCGCCCAGGCCGTACGGTGGCTCGCCGCCGGCATCGCCGAAGCCCTGCAGTCCATCCACGGGGCGGGCCTGGTCCACCGCGACCTGAAGCCGTCCAACGTGCTCGTCGTCGAGGACGGCCCGCGCGTGATCGACTTCGGCATCGCGAGCGGCGTCTCCAACACCCGCCTGACCATGACGAACGTCGCCGTCGGCACCCCCGCCTACATGTCGCCCGAGCAGGCCAAGGACTCGCGCAGCGTCAAGGGCGCCAGCGACGTCTTCTCACTCGGCTCGACGCTGGTCTTCGCCGCCACCGGGCACCCGCCGTACCACGGTGCGAACCCGGTGGAGACGGTCTTCATGCTGCTGCGCGAGGGCCCCAACCTGGAGGGGCTCCCCGCCGAGCTGCGCCCGCTCATCGAGTCCTGCATGCAGATGGACGCCACGCTGCGGCCCACCCCGGCCGACCTGCAGGCGCAGCTCGCCCCGCACCTCTTCGAGGGCGGCGACGAGAGCGGCACCGCCTCGGCGTGGCTGCCCACCCGGGCCGTCGCGATGATCGAGGCCCGCCGGGCCGGCCACCGCAACGCCGCGGCGGCGACCGCGGCTGCCGCTGCCGCCGCCTCGGCTGCCGCCGCCTCCGCCGCGGCCTCCGTACCGGCGCCCGGCGCCCACGCCCCCGGCCCCGGCGCCGGTCTCGGCGCCGGGCCCGCCACGCACCGCCGGGCACGCGGCGGAGCCGACCCGTGGGTCGACCCGAGGACCGGCCAGGCCGTCCCGCAGCGCCCCGAGCACCCGCCGGTGGCCCCCTCCGGCGAGCCCGTCCGCATCGGAGGCTCCCCGGTCCCCATCGGCCCCGGCCCGCAGGCCTCCGCCGCGGCACCGGCCGGCCACGCCCACGCGGCCGCCGCGGACTCGGCGACCGGCTGGATCCGCCCGCCCGGCGGCGGCTCGGTGGCGGGTCCCGCGCCCGTGCCCTCCGTACCGGCACCCGGACCGGCCCCCGACAGCGGGCGCTGGCGGCCCTGGCGCTTCCGCATGTCGAACGAGGTCTGGGGCACCCCGACCGTCGCCGGCGACCTGCTCTACGTCACCTCCTTCGAGGTCCACGCCCTGGACGTGGCCAGCGGCCGCCGCCAGTTCAAGACCCGCGACGTCGCCTGGTCCATGGCCGTCGCCGACGGCCGGATCCACGCCTCCGACGGCCCCTCCCTCTACGCCCTCGACTCCGGCGACGGCTCCGAGCGGTGGCGCTTGTCCACCGACGCCTGGGTGTACGCCCTGCGCGCCGACCGGGGCACCGTGATCACCGCCACGCGCGGTGGCGGCGTGCAGGCCTGGGAAGCGTCCAGCGGACACAAGCTGTGGGAGCTGACGGGCGCGCAGAGCGTCTTCGAGACCGTCGAGGCGGCGCCCGTCCTCGACGACGGCACCGTCTACGTGTGGAAGGACGCGCGGCTGCGCGCCCTGGACGCCCGCTCCGGCCGCGAATCCTGGTCGTACCCGGTCGGCGACGCCGCCTCCTGCGGAAACGTGCCGGTGCGCGTCACCCCGGCGCCCGACGGCAACGTCTACGTCTGCGCGGGCACCCGGGTGATCTCCATCGACCGGGCCTCCGGCCGGGTCCGCTGGCACTTCGAGGCACCCGCGGTGTTCCTGGCGCCCCCGGCCTTCGCGCCCGGCGCGGCCGTCACCGGCGGCGGCGTCTACCTCGCCGACTACCTGGGCACCGTCTACGCCCTGGACGCGGTCACCGGCAAGGACCGCTGGCGCATCGCCACCGAGCCCCGGCCGTCGGCGGACCCGGTCCTGGTCGCCGCCGGCAACGTCCACCTGGGCGCGGGCAGCGCCGTGTACACGCTCGACGCGGTCACCGGCACCCCGAAGTGGCGGTTCGCGGCGGGCGGCGAGATCACCGGCTCGCCGGCGGTCGCGGACGGCCGGGTCCACTTCGGGTCGGCCGACCACTGCCTGTACACGCTCGACGCGGCGGGCGGCCAGCTCCGCTGGAAGCTGGCCACCGGCGGGGAGATCACCGGAGCCCCGGTGGCCGAGGCGGGCGTGGTCTACGCGTGCAGCAAGGACCGCTGCGTCTACGCCCTCGACGCCGCCAAGGGCACGGGCACCCGTACGGGCGGCTGAGCGCGGCTGAGCTACGGCTGAGCTGCGGTGAAGCCGGCGCGGAGCCCGTCGCGGAGCCGGACGGGGGACGCGACCGGGCCGTACGGGGGCCGCGTCGTGGCCCCCTCCGGGTCGCGCACGGTACCGGGAGTGACAGGATGGACCCCATGAGCAACGTATTCTTCGACATCAACATCGACGGCCAGCCCGCCGGCCGCATCGTCTTCAACCTCTTCGACGAGGTCGTCCCGAAGACCGCCCAGAACTTCCGCGAGCTCGCCACCGGCCAGCACGGCTTCGGCTACGCGGGCTCCCCGTTCCACCGCGTCATCCCGCAGTTCATGCTGCAGGGCGGTGACTTCACCAACCAGAACGGCACGGGCGGCAAGAGCATCTTCGGCGAGAAGTTCGCCGACGAGAACTTCGAGCTGAAGCACACCCGCCCGTACCTGCTGTCGATGGCGAACGCCGGCCGCAACACCAACGGCTCGCAGTTCTTCATCACCACGGTCGTCACGCCGTGGCTCGACGGCAAGCACGTCGTCTTCGGCGAGGTCGTCGAGGGCACGGACATCGTCGACCGGATCGAGAAGCTCGGCACCCCCTCGGGCTCCACGCGCGGCAAGATCGAGATCGCGGCCTCCGGCGTCGTCGAGGCCTGATCCGCACCCCCGCCCGCAACGGCTGGCCGGCCCCGCCCCCTCCGGGGGGACGGGGCCGCCGTCGTGTGCGGGCGCCGACGCGGAGGATCACAAGCCCTGACTCCCCTGGTAGCGTGCCGCCGTTGCTTCGAGGGGGAGGACTGGCCATGGCGGTCATAGGACGGCGTGTCCGGTTCACGGCGGTACTGGTGGGTGTGGTGCTCGCGCTGACGGGGTTCTCGTCGACGGGCGGCAGCGGCAGCGGCAGTAGCGGCGGTAGCGGCAAGAGCAAGAGCAGTGGCGGGAGCGGCTGCTCCAGCTCCAAGAGCAAACCGAAGAAGAAGAAGAGCATCGGCAGCGGCGGGAACGGCGGCAGCCCGACGGCGTCGCCCACGCCCACCTCGACCGCGCTGCCCGCGCACGTCGAGCTGGTCGCCTGCGCCGGCCCGGGCCGTCCCACGGCCACCCTCAAGGTCATCTCGGACTCGGCCGTCGAGCGCACCGTCCGGACGACGCTCACCTTCGTATGGGATGCCGGCGACGAGCAGCACGTCGTCGAGGTGCTGCTCAAGGCGGGCGAGAGCCGGACCATGGACATCGCGATGACGAAGACGGACAAGGCCGGGGACGTCCTGCGATGCGCCCTCGGGCCGATCGAGACCGTCGCGACCGCGTCCGCGACCCCCAGCCCGACGTCGGACTCCGGGACTTCCGGTTCGAAGACGACGAAGCCGAAGCCGAAGCCCGGCTCCACCGGGAAGACCCGCTAGTGCTGTGACCGGGCGTTCCGGCCCGGCCGCCCGCTCGCCCGTCAGCGGACCCGCGGCTCCCCGCCCGACCCGCGCCGCCCCGCGAACAGCTCCCCCTGCCGCTCCGGCGACAGGTTGCCCAGCGCCACCAGCCCCGGTGCCTGCGCCAGGGCCTGCTGGAGCGCGGCCTGTTTCGCCGCCCACAGCGACCGTACGGTTCCCTGTACGGCCTCCGTCGGGAAACCGGCCAGGGTCTGCGCCGCCCGCAGCGCCGCCGGGAGCAGCTCGGCGGGCCCGGCCAGTTCGGAGACCAGCCCGATCTCGTACGCCCGCCGCGCGGAGAGGCGTTCCGCCGTGCCCATCAGGGACATCCGGGCGGCCTCGCCGAAGGGCATGCGCTGCGCCATGTAGATCGCCTCGTAGGCGCTGACCATGCCGTAGCTCGTGTGCGGGTCGAAGTACGTGGCCGACGAGGAGGAGACGATGAACTCGCTCTCGCCGAGCAGGTAGAACGCCCCGCCGCAGGCCATGCCGTTGACGGCGGCGACCACCGGCTTCCACAGGTCGTTCGCCTTCGGGCCGATGGCGACGAGCGGGTCGTCCACCGAGTAGGGCGAGGACGGCTGCGGCACCTGTGCGCCGCGGTCGATGCCCGTGCAGAAGGCCGCCTGCCCGGCGCCCGTCAGCACGACCGCACGCACGTCGTCCTCGTAGCGCAACCGCCGCCACACCGCGGCCAGTTCGGCGGCCGTCGCCAGGTCGATGGCGTTGTGCTTGTGCTCCCGGTCCAGGGTGATGACGGCGACCCCGGTCGCCTTGTCCCGCTCGACCCGCAGCCCGGGTGCCGTCATGACTTCTCCAGCACCCAGCGCGGCACGGCCATGCCGCCGGTCTCGGTGAAGACGACCTGGACGCGGGCGCCGATGCGCAGCCGCGCCGGGTCCACCGAGTTCAGCGGGGCGTCGGCGGAGGTGACCAGGTTCCCGGCGAGGCGGATGTGGGGGGCGTCGACCAGCTCCACGAGGATCACGTTGTACGGGGCCTGCGCGGCGTAGGCGGGCAGCAGCGGCGGGTGCGGCCGCACGTACGACCAGATCCGGCCCCGCCCGCTCGTCGGCCGCCACTCGGACTCGAAGGACCGGCAGTGCGGGCAGCAGGGCCGGGGCGGGAAGCGGAGCTTGCCGCAGTCGGGCTCGGCGCAGGCCTGGACGCGGAGCTCGCCCTGGGCGGCGTACTCCCAGAAGGGCGCTCCGTCCTCGTCGGGGACGGGCAGGAGGAGTTCGTCCGAAGCGGCGGTGGTCGCGGTGGTCGCGGTGGTCATGGTCTCCAGCTCCTCAGGCTCGCAGCAGGACGGCGGACGTCGGGACACCCTCGCCCGCCGTCACCAGGCAGGTCGCGGCATCCGGCACCTGGGCGGTGGAGATGCCGCGCAGCTGCTTGACGCCCTCGTTGATCAGGTTGAAGCCGTGGACGTAGGCCTCGGAGAGGCCGCCGCCACCGGTGTTGATGGGAAGCCGGCCGCCGATCTCCAGGGCCCCGCCCTCGGTGAAGGAGGCGCCCTCGCCGCGCCCGCAGAAGCCGTAGCCCTCCAGGGAGAGCGGGATGAGCGGGGTGAAGGCGTCGTAGATCTGCGCGACGTCCACGTCCTGCGGCCCGAAGTCGGCCTGCTTCCAGAGGTGTCGGGCGGCGGTCCAGGCGGGCCCGGACAGCGGGTCGTCGTTCCAGTAGTTGACCATGCCGTGGTGCTGCGCGGGCAGGCCCTGGGCCACGGAGTGGACGTACACCGGCTTCTGCCGGCAGTCGCGGGCGCGCTCGGCGCTGACGATGACGCAGGCCAGCGCCCCGTCCGTTTCGAGGCAGTTGTCGAAGAGGCAGAGGGGGTCGCTGATCATGCGGGAGGTCATGTACATCTCGCGGGTCAGCGGGCGCTCGTACATCATCGCGGCCGGGTTCTCGTTGGCCCGGTTGCGGCAGGCCATCGCGACGTTGAAGAGGTGGTCGCGGGTGGCCCCGTACTCGTGCATGTAGCGGCGGGCCAGCATGCCGATCTCGTCCGCCGGGCGCAGCAGCCCGAAGGGGCGCGTCCACTGGCCGGGGGTGGGGAGCTGGACCGCGGTGTTCTTCCACGGGCGGGGGCCGGAACCGCGTTTGCGCGAGCGCCAGGCGACGCCGACGCTCGCCTGGCCGGTGGCGACGGCGGCGGCGAGGTGGCCGACGGTGGCGCAGGAACCGCCGCCGCCGTAGCCGATCTTGGAGAAGAAGGTGACGTCGCCGGCGCCGATGGCCTTGGCGACCTCGACCTCGTCGGTCTCCTCCATCGTGTAGGAGGAGAAGGCGTCGACCTCGGAGGGGTCTATGCCGGCGTCGGCGAGTGCCGCCAAGATGGCCCGGCAGGCCAGTTCCTTCTCGGACTGCGGCAGTTGTTTGGCAAAGGCGGTCTGCCCGATGCCGACTATCGCCGTAGCGTCCTTGAGCGTTGCCGCCATCGCCACCTCCGGGGTGCGCACCAGTACTGACAGCCGCGAAGGCTACAGCTAATCTGACGGATAGTCAGCTACTGGGTATCGCAGGGAGGGGCGGACGATGGACGAGGACGAGGGCGGACGCGGGGTCGCGGCCGCGACGCAGAACGGGGACGGGCGCGGGCCCGAGGCCGAGCAGGGCCCCGCATCCGCCGCCGGGCGATCCGCCGGGACCGGATCCGCGCACGCCCCCGGGACCGGATCCGCGCACGCACCCGGGTCCGGATCCGCGCACGCACCCGGGTCCGGATCCGCGCACGTCCCCGGGGCCAGCCCCGGCCCGCGTCCCGGCGGGGGGGCCGCGCCGGCGGACCAGAGCATCGGCGCGCTCGTGCGGCGCGCCGCCGCCCGGTACGCCGGCCGCGAGGCCGTCGTCGACGGCCGCGTCCGCATCGACTACGCCCAGCTCGGCGAACGCGTCGAGCGGGCCACCGCCGCCTGCATCGCCGCCGGCGTCGAACCGGGGGACCGGGTCGCCGTCTGGGCGCCCAACACGCTCGAATGGATCGTCTCCGCACTCGGCGCCGTCTCCGCCGGAGCCGTACTCGTCCCCCTCAACACCCGTTTCAAAGGCTCCGAGGCCGCCTACGTCCTCCAGCGCAGCCGCACCCGGCTCCTCTTCGTCACGGGCACCTTCCTCGGCACCTCCTACGTCGCCTCGCTGCGCCGCGCCGCCGCCGAGGGCGCCGGCTCCGGGCCGCTGCCCGGCCTGCCCCACCTGGAGCAGGTCGTCGTCCTGGCCGAGGACGCCCCCGACTCCTTCCGCACCTGGAAGGACTTCCTGGCCGGCGGGGACTCCGTACCCGCCGACGTGGTCACCGCCCGTACCGAATCGATCGGCGCCGACTCCCCGTCCGACATCATCTTCACCTCGGGCACCACCGGCAGCCCCAAGGGCGCCGTCATCACCCACGCCCAGTCCTTGCGCTGCTACGAGGTGTGGAGCGACCTCGCCGGACTGCGCGAGGGCGACCGCTACCTGATCGTGAACCCCTTCTTCCACACCTTCGGCTACAAGGCCGGCATCATCGCCTGCCTGCTGCGCGGGGCCACGATGGTCCCCCAGCCCGTCTTCAACGTCGACACCGTCCTCGCCAACGTCGCCGCCGAGCGGATCTCCGTACTCCCCGGCCCGCCCACCCTCCACCAGTCGATCCTCGACCACCCCCAGCGCGACCAGCACGACCTCTCCGCCCTGCGCCTGGTCGTCACCGGCGCCGCGGTCGTCCCGCTCCAGCTCGTCGAGCGCCTCCGCGGCGAGCTGCGCATAGCAGTCGTCCTGACCGCCTACGGACTCTCCGAGGCCAGCGGGATCGTCACCATGTGCCGGCGCGGCGACCCGGCGCAGACCATCGCGGCCACCTCGGGGCGGGCCATCCCCGGCACGGAACTGCGCATCGCGGGCGCCGACGGGCAGGCGCTGCCCGCGGGGGAGGCCGGCGAGGTGTGGGTGCGCGGGCACAACGTCATGCAGGGCTACTTCGAGGACGCCGCCGAGACCGCCGAGGCCATCACCCCCGACGGCTGGCTGCGCACCGGCGACGTGGGGGTCCTCGACGCCGCGGGCAACCTGCGCATCACCGACCGGATCAAGGACATGTTCATCGTCGGCGGCTTCAACGCCTACCCGGCCGAGATCGAGCAACTCCTCGGCCTGCACCAGGACATCGCCGACGTCGCCGTGGTCGGCATCCCCGACCCGCGCCTGGGCGAGGTCGGCAAGGCGTACGTGGTCCGCCGCCCGGGCGCGCTCCTCACCTCCGACGACCTGATCGCGTGGTCGCGCCGTGAGATGGCCAACTACAAGGTCCCGCGCGAGGTGGAGTTCGTAGCCGAACTCCCGCGCAACGCGAGCGGCAAGATCCTCAAACGCGAACTCCGGTCCCGCTGAGCCGCGCCCTAGGGGCCGGAGCCGAGGTCGGAGGCTTGGCCGCCACGCCCGGCCGTCCGCTCCGCCGCCGGGGGGCCGCAGCCCTTGCAGGTCCCGGCCACGGGACTGCGGAAGGCGCGGTCGCACTTCGGGCAGTTCTGGAGGGGGTCCGGCGGTACGAAGGCGGGGGCGCGGGCGATCGGCGCCAGAGGCGGTGGCAGCTGGGCCGTGAGCCGGTGGGCGACGAGCCCGGCCGGGTTGTGGAGCGGCACCGGGAGCTTCGCCGTCAGGACGGCGACCAGCGCGTGCACGTCGGCCCCGCGCTCCAGCCAGGCCTCGACACCGCCCGCGAGGTACCGGATGTCGCGCTCGCCGAGCAGCAGCCGGGGGTCGCAGCGGCGGAGCTCCGCCAGGACCTCGCACGCGATGCGGTGGCGTGCGGGGTTGTCGCTGCCCCGGGGTGCGGGAAGGCCTCCCGCGGAGGGCGCGGTCGCGGGGGCGGGCGCGGGCCTGTCCTCCACCAGGGGCTCCGGACCCGGCTCCGGCTCCGCCGGGCGCGGCGGCGCGGCGGGAGGGTCCACCGGGGGAGGCGGCGGCTCGGCGGGAGGGTCCGTAGGAGGTGCGGGCGGCCCCGGCGGAGGCAGCGGCGGCTCGGGGGGCCGGGGGAGGGCGGTGGCCGCGCGCGGGTGGTTGTAGGACACCGTTCGGGTGACGATCCGCCCGCCCGGCAGGCTCTCCAGGGACCGCTCCAAGTACCCGAACGCCACCAGCTCCCGCAGGCCGTTGGTGATCGAGGTCTCCCCGAGCGGCAGCTGCTTGACCAGGTCCCTGATGCCGATGGGGGTTCCGGCGGGCAGCGACTGGATGTAGATCCCCAGGATCCGCGCCACCGCCGACATCTCGGGATGCTGGATCAGGTCGTTGCTCACGACGGTGAACCGGCCGGTGAGACGGACGTTGGCGTGCCGAACGCCGTATGTCGCGCGCGTGGGCGCGGTAAAGTGCACCGAAGCCATCAGGAAGGGACTACTTCCTCGTTGGTCAGGCCCTCGATCGGGATTCGCAGTCCCGGCGGGGGCCGTCTCATGTCTGGGTTGTCGGGGCGAGCATATGCCAGACAACCACCTCGAAATCCAGCCCAGTGGGACGATTCACCCGTGCGAGTGAGTCGCTCCGTCGCGGGAGGCTGGTGGGGTCTGGAATGAGTTCTTTCTCTTGGTACTTCGCATCAAAAGAAGCGTCGTGCGCCACCGGGTCGCGGTCCGCCGCGACCCGGTAAGGCCCCTCCTCCGCAGGTGAGTTCGCATCCGACGGCGGCTCGTCAGCCCTGCCCGTCCCCGCTCCACGCGCGGAGCTTCTCCGGGTTGCGGACCGCCCAGATGCGGGTGATGCGGCCGTCGTCGAGGCCGAACGCCGCCACGGTCACGGTGACGCCGCCGTGCTGGGCGACCAGGCCGGGCAGGCCGTTGACCGTCCGCTCCAGGAGCGTCAGCCCAGGGGCCTTGTCGGCGATGTGGATCAGGTACTGGGCGATGCGCTCGCTGCCCTCGACCGGGCGCAGGACCGTGCCGACGAGGCCGCCGCCGTCGGCGGTCATCGTGGCGTCGGGGTCGAGGAGGCCGACGAGGGCCCGGATGTCCTTGGCCTCCCACGCCACCTTGAAATCCCGTACCAGACCGGCCTGACCGGCCGTCGGAGCCGCCGGGGCCCGTTCGGCACGCGTACGTCGACGGGCCGATGACGCCAACTGCCGGCAGGCGGCGGGTGACCGGCCGAGGATCTCGGCGACTTCGGCGAAGCGGTAGCGGAAGACGTCGTGCAGGATGAACGCCACGCGTTCGGCCGGCGTCATCGACTCCAGCACGACGAGGAAGGCCATGTTCACCGACTCGTCCAGGGTGACCCGGTCGGCGGGGTCTGCCGGCTCCGCCCTCCCGCCGTCCGCCGGCCCGCCGGCCCACTCCGTACGGTCGGGCAGCGGCTCGGGTATCCACGCGCCGACGTAGCGCTCGCGCCGGACCCGCGCCGAGCCGAGCACGTCCAGGCAGATGCGGCTGGCCACAGTGGTCAGCCAGGCGCCCGGCGACTCGACGGCTTCCTGCTGCTGCCGCGACATCGCGTACCAGCGCGTGTACGTCTCCTGCACGGCGTCCTCGGCCTCGGCCAGTGAACCGAGCAGCCGGTACGCGAGGTTGATCAGGTTGCGCCGCTCGCTGACGATCGAGCCCAGGCTCGGCTCTGCCGGGTCGTGTCCCTGCTCGGACGAGACGCTCATGATCGCGATCGCTCCCCGTTTCTCCGCGGCGCCTCACATTTCGCGGGCCTGTGTCGTCGGACTACCGAGACAGTACAGATCCACCGCCGCGAGGCAGATGAGGGGACCACGTCATGGCCGTACAGGCGACGCCAGTTCAGGACAGGTTCACGTTCGCGCACGTAGCGATAGCCCTGCAGACCTTGACCCTCCTCTTCCAGGCCGTCAGCGCGGGACTGCTGCTGTCCACCACTTACGGCGAGACGCTGCACGGCGTCGGAGCGCGCGTGATGTACGGCGCGTCGATGCTGTACGTGCTCGCCGCGGTCCTCGCGTGGAAGCCGGGCGGCGGTTCGCCCCGCCCCATCCTGTACGCGTCCGGCTTCCTCGTACTCGCTTCGGTGCAGGTGCTGCTGGGCATCGCGCACAAGCCGACGCTCCACGTCCCCCTGGGCGTCCTGATGTTCGGCCTGAGCGTGCTGGACCTCGGCCGCGCGCTGTCCACCCGCTCCCCGAACCCTTTCGCCGAACGCCCCTAGCCACGGTGTGGAAGGGGTCCGGTCCCGCCGAGCGACGAATCCGGCCTGGGGTCTCGTCCCCGCTGTCGCTGTCGCTGTCGCTGTCGCTGTCGCTGAGGCGGGCCGGCCCTGGCCGGCCCGCCTCAGGGGATCGGGGCGATGCCCGGGCGCTCGATCAGAAGTGCGGGTCGAGCAGCGAGCCGAAGGTGTAAGTGCCCGCCGCCCAGTGGTACTGCTTCGGGTCGTTGAGGTATGCCGTCTGCGAGCCGGGCTTGGACAGGCTGGACGTCTGCTCGTAGTAGCCGTCATGGGGGACGATGCAGTCTGTCCACGTGTAGGTGCCCGTGGCCAGGTACATGTCGCGGCTCGGGGTGCGGTTGCCCTCGAAGACCTGCGTCCACGTGTAGGTACCGTCGGTCAGGTACATGCTCCTGGTGGTGCACGCGTTGGTGTCTTCCCACACCGGTATGCCGTCCAGCCACACGCTCCGCGTGTTGTACGCCGTGTCGGCCGCGCTCGCCGGGCTCCCCGCGAGCGTCACGAGCGCCGTCGCCGCGGCCGCCGCGGCCGCGAACTTGCCGATCTTTCCAGCCATGCGATGTCTCCCTTGAAGAATCGTTGCCCGTCGGCACTCACACCATGAGTAGCCGTCGATCACCCTGCTCGGGCCGGGCGCGATCGGCTTCTCGATTCACGCTGTGGCGCCGTCTCCAACGGAGAATGTAGGACCGGGCAGCGCGCGGTGGTGTGCGTGGCGTGCCGGGTTTCTGTTCTCTGCATGCCGTGGGGCGACCAGAGAGAGCGCACGATGTTCGGTAGGGCTGATCCCATAGGCGTCGCGAAATGCCCGGCTGAACCCGGTGGCACTGGAGAAGCCCCAGCGGGCCGCGATCGCTTGAACGGGCTGACCGCTCAGTTCCCCGCATGCGAGGTCGGTGTAAGCGCGCTCCAGCCGGCTTTGGCGGACACGCGCCGCGATGGTCAGGGGCTGGTCACCGAACAGGCGGTGGAGACCCCGCAGGGACATGTTGTGCCGATCGGCGATCACCTCGGGAGTCAGGCCCGGGTCGCCGAGATTGTTCTCGATGAAGCGGTGGATCCGCTGCAGCGTCTCCTGCGCACGAGCCTCGGCAGGTGCCTCGCCAGGGTCACCGAGCTGCCGCGCGAGGAACGCGGTGGCCAAGTCGAGGGTGATGGACCCCATCCCGCGCAGCTCGTCCGGGCGACATCGCGGGCCGCGTGTGAGCAGCGTCTTCAGGAAGTCGGCGAGGATCGCCCCTGACCCCAGGTCTGCGGCCAAGCTCTGTGCGAGGAGGCTGTCCACCCGGTCTGAGCTCAGTGCCAGGGCCTGACGGGGAATCTGTATGACGACCGCCTCGACTTGGCCGCCTGTGCATGCTCCCTCACTCGGTCGTGAGGTGTCGGTGAGCACGAGTCCCCCCGCGACCACCGATTCGTTGCCCCGCTGGGAGATCCTGAAAGTACCTCGCGTGAGGAGCGCCAGCTGCACGTGCTCAGGATCGCCACGGCGGACATGAGTCGAGGTGCGGCGCGAGAGCACCGGTGAGCAGGCTAAGCCGGTCAGCCGCACCACGCCGAGGTCCAGATCCGTGATGCTCGCCCGGAAGCCGGCCGCATGACGGGTGCTGATCGATACCGGCATCACATCGCTGGACACCGTCTCGCAGAACCAATCAAACCTGTCCCCACCCGCCCCGACGGCATTCGGCGCAATCGGCAATCCCATGCGATCCCCCACACATCGACGTGACCCTGACACTGGCGACCTGGTCTCCACCAGGCAGGCGAATCAGTTTTGCCGATCGTGCGGCGAAACGAAGCGGCGCCACTGCCGCTCTCCGGATGAGCCGCCCGCCGGCCTACGCCGCCCGCCGGCCTACGCCGCCCGGCGGGCCAGGATGAGGCGCCAGTGCGGGGTGCCGTCCTCGCGGTGGCCGAAGTGGGTCAGGGGGACCGTCTCGACCGTGAAGCCGGCCGCGCGGAGGTCCCTGCGGACGGGGCCGAAGGGGAACGTGCGGTAGTACATGACGAACGGCGGGCGCCAGACGGCGTTGCGCAGCCGCATCGCCGCGTCGAAGCCGGCCGTGGCCCACCAGGCCGGGCGGGTCGGCGGGAGCGGTGCGCCGATCGGGAAGGCGAAGACTCCGCCGGGGCGCAGGGCCGTGTGGACGCCGGAGAAGACGGCGGGCCGCTCGGCGGGGAGGAAGTGCCCGAAGGCCCCGAAGCTGACCGCGAGGTCGTAGGAGTCCGCGAGCGCGGCCGGCAGGGCCCGCGCGTCGGCGCGCAGGAGGTCCACGCGCTCGTCGGGGTGTGCGAGTGCGGCCTCGGCCAGCATTCCCACGCTCAGGTCCACCCCGGTCACCCGGCCCCGGCACAGCCGCTGCAGCATCCCGAGGCCTGCGCCCGTTCCGCAGCACACGTCGAGTCCGGTGCCGAAGGAGCCCTCGCGGGCCGCGAGGGTCTCCTCGACGGCGTCGAGCATGCGGTCGGGGGTGCGGAAAGGGGTCCGGTCGAACTTGGGCGCCAGCAGGTCGTAGCCCCGCTCGACGGAGGACAGCGCCTGTACGGCCAGTTCGCTCAGAGTCGGGCCCTGTGAGGTAAACACACGGCCAGCCTAGTGCGGTGGACCTTCCCGGCCACAGCACTAGTGACCGGGTGCCTCCGCAGGGCGTGTCCCCGTCGTCCCGAGGAGTGTCGCGACCGGTCCGTCGAGCCGGCCGCGGCCCGGAAACGGGCATACGGCGGCCGCGGTGGTCCCCCTCCTGGCCACCGCGGCCGCCGTTCCCCCGTGCACCCCGTTGGTCCCCTGTCGATCCCCCGTGACCCCCGGTCCCCCCGTGGTACTTCCGTGCCGTACGACCCGGTCCCCCGTGTCCCCCCGTGTCCCCCGACACCCGGGCCGTACGCGTTCTGGCGGACTTGCAGACCCCCGGTCTTACAGACCCGGACCCGACGCGTGGTTGTCGAGCGTCACGATGTCCTCGTCCGAGGCGTGGTTGTCGAGCGGCTTGATCTCCACGCCCGACGCGTGATTGTCCAGCGGCTTGATTTCGACGCCGGAGGCGTGGTTGTCGAGCGGCTTGATGTCACCGTCGATCGGCAGGATGTTCTCGTTCGTCGTCATCGGATCTCCTGATGGATGGGTCGGGCCCGTTCGGCGATTCCCCCGCGGACCGCCGAACGGGTGGTCCTCCAGCCGACTCGGTGCCCCCCCGACACGTCGAGTCGATGAACACCATCGTGGCGGGCGGCGATAAACGAACGATGAACGCCGCGTTCAGCCGTCGCTCAGGCTGCGATCTCGGCCGCCAACAACGCACGCACCTCGGCGAGTTCGGGCGATTTGAGCTGCGTGAACACCAACTCGGCGTCGCGCCAGCACACCCGCGCCCGGTCCCGCTGCCCCAACTGCCTCAGCGCCCGGCCCAGTACGGTCAGGACGGTGGCCCGGCGCCATTCGCCGCCGATGCCCCGCAGCGCGATGGCCTGCTCGGCGTGCGAGGCGGCGAGCGTCGGCCGGTGCGCGGCCAGGTGGACCTTGGCGAGCCGGAAGTGCGTGACGCCCTCCCACAGCGGCTGCCGGTTCTCGTGGAACAGGGTGAGCGCCTCGCTGAGCTGGGAGTGCGCCTCGGCGAGCCGCTCGGCCTGGGTGAGCGCGATGCCGAGCGCGTAGCGGCCGTTGGCCAGGCGCAGGGTGAGTCCCATGCGGTCGTAGATGGAGATGCCCTGCTGGGCGAGGTCGATGGCGCTGGTGAGCCGCCCCAGCTCCACGTGGATGCGGGAGAGGTTGCACAGGGCGCTCGCCTCGCCCACGTAGTTGGCGTCGGCCCGGAAGTTCGCGATGGCCTCCAGGAGGTACCGCTCGCCGTCCGCGTAGCGGCCCTCGTAGAGGGCGATGATGCCGCGGTCGTTGGGCGCCCAGCAGCTGGGCAGCGGGTCGCCGGCGGTGCGGGCGAGCAGGGTGGCCTGGCGGGCCTCGTCGTCGGCTTCGGCGAAGCGGCCGGCGACCAGGTGGGTGTTGGTCAGGGTGGTCCGGGCGCGCCCCTCGGCGTACGGGTCGCCGGCGGCGTGGGCGGCGTCGCGCAGTGATGTGGCGGCCGACTCGTACTGCTTGGAGTTGGCGCCCGACTCGGCGAGGTCCTTGGCCGCCCACAGCAGGTCCACGGCCCGGCGCAGCAGGTCCGCCCGACCGGTCGTGCGCACGGCGGTCTGCCGGACGCACGCGAGCAGCGGGTCGGCCTCGGCGTACAGCCAGTCCTGGGCGGAGCGCGGCTCGGTGAAGGCCAGTCCGGGGTGGCGGGTGGCCGACAGGTGGGCGACGAGGCGGTCGCCGGGCCGCTCCAGGCCGTACACGCCGGCGGCGGTGGCCAGGTAGAAGTCGAGCAGCCGGTCCAGGGCCGCGTCGCGCTCGCTGGGGGGCTGTTCGTCGCGTTCGGCGCACGCACGCGCGTAGAGCCGTACGAGATCGTGGAAGCGGTAGCGGCCGGGCGCGGCCGATTCGAGCAGGGAGCAGTCGACTAAAGCCTCGAGGAGGTCTTCGGTGGTGTGCTCCGGGTGGTCGAGCACGGCGGCTGCCGCCGAAAGGGAGATGTCGGGCCCGTCGGCGAGGCCGAGCAGCCGGAAGGCGCGCTGCTGGGCGGGTTCGAGCTGGCCGTAGCCAAGCTCGAAGGTGGCCTTGACGGCGAGGTCGCCGGCCTGCAGCTCGTCCAGGCGGCGGCGCTCGTCGGCGAGTTTCGCGGCGAGGACGGAGACGGTCCAGGTGCGGCGGGCGGCGAGCCGGGACGCGGCGATGCGGATGGCGAGCGGCAGGAACCCGCAGGCGCCGACCACGTCGAGGGCGGCTTGGCGTTCGGCGCGGACGCGTTCCTCGCCGACGATGCGGGTGAACAGTTGCAGCGCTTCCTCGGGGCTCATCACGTCGAGGTCGACGAGGTGTGCCCCGGCGAGCCCGGCCATTCGGACCCGGCTGGTGACGAGGGCGGCGCAGCCCGCGGTGCCCGGGAGCAGCGGCCGGACCTGGGCGGCGTCGCGGGCGTTGTCCAGGAGGACGAGCACGCGGCGGCCGTCGAGGGTCGAGCGGTAGAGCGCGGCCCGTTCGGCGGGGGAGTCGGGGATGGAGGCGTCGGGGGTTCCCAGCGCGCGCAGGAAGGAGCCGAGGACGGCCTCGGGCTCGGCGGGGCGGGACTCGGTGCCCTGGAGGTCGACGTAGAGCTGCCCGTCGGGGAAGTGCGGTCGGGCGGCGTGCGCGACGTGCACGGCGAGGGTCGTCTTGCCGACACCGCCGATGCCGGCGAGCGCGGAGACGGCCATGACCTGGCCCTCGGCGCCGGCGAGGATGTCGCCGAGTTCGCCGACGAAGCTGGCGCGACCGGTGAAGTCGGAGACGGTGGCGGGCAATTGGGCGGGCCTCACGTGGACGGGCGCTGCGGCCGGCACCGGGTTTTCGGCGCGGGCGAGTTCGGCGTCGGCGCGCAGGATGCGCTGCTGGAGTTCGGCGAGTTCGGGGCAGGGGTCGACGCCGAGTTCGTCGGCGAGGAGCCGGCGGGTGTCGGCGTAGACGGCGAGGGCCTCGGCCTGTCGGCCGCTGCGGTAGAGCGCGAGCATCAACAGCTCGCGCAGCCGCTCCCGCAGGGGGTGGGCGGCGGTCAGGGCGGTGAGCTCGGAGACGGCTTCGGCGTGGTGGCCGAGCTCCAGGTCCAGGTCGAGGCGGGTCTCCAGCAGCTGGAGGCGCCATTCGTCGAGACGGGTGCGCTCGGTGTCGGCGTGCGGCCCGGGTACGCCGGCCAGCGGTTCGCCGTCCCACAGGTTCAGGGCGCGGGCCAGCAGCGTACGGGCGAGCGCGCGGTCGCCCTTCTCCGTGCGCGCGGCCTCGGCGTCGGCGGCGAGCGCGCGCGCGATGCCGAGGTCGAGGGCCTCGGGCCGGGGCAGGCGGATGGCGTAGCCGCCGGACTCGCTGACGAGGAGGCCGGGGTCGAGGATCTTGCGCAGGCGGGAGGCGTACGTACGGATCGTCGCGAGGGCCTGCTGCGGCGGGTCCTCGCCCCAGATGGCGTCGATGAGCTCGGGCGCGGTGGCGGTGCGGCCGTCGCGGAGCAGGAGCGCGGCGAGCAGGGCGCGCTGCTGCGGGGTCCCGGAGGGCAGCGACTCCGGGCCCCGCCAGGCGCGGATGGGGCCGAGGACGGCGAAGCGGTTGCCGCAGGGGGCGGGGGTTGCGGGGTCTGACGGGGCGGGAGCGGGCTCAGGGGCCACGGGGGCCGCGGCGGCGCCGGGCTCCGTCCGCGTCCCGGCGCCGGACGCGTTCACGGACGCGTTCACGGACGCGTTCACGGACCCGCTTCCGGATCCGACTCTCGATCCTCCGGATCCGACTCCGGACTCGATTCCGGTCCCGGCTCCGGCACCGGCTTCCGCGGTGGCGGCTTCGAATCCGGTTCCCGCGGCAGCGTCACCGGACTCGGGGTGGTTCCGCTGGTGCGGGATGGCCGGTGTGCCGTCCATCTGGTGTCCCCCCTGCCTTCCGTAGGTGTAAGGGCCAGTCTGCCCTGTGTTGCGCGTACACGTCAGCCCGTGGCGGACCCAGTCGTACCGGATCGCGGACCCGTTCGTACCGGATCGCGGACCTGGCCCGTCCCAACTAGCTGACGGTTCGTCAGATTGACGCTACCGTGAGGACATGGAGACCTTCCCGAAGATCATCTCGGTGGACGACCACACGGTTGAGCCCCCTCACGTCTGGCGGGACCGGCTCCCGTCCAAGTACCACGACGTCGGCCCCCGCGTCGTCCGCGCCCCCCTGAAGGAAATGACCTTCCTCGGAGGCAAGTTCGCCCCCGTCATGGGGGCCAAGGGCGACGACGGCCCGATAGGCGACTGGTGGGTGTACGAGGACCTGCACCGACCCCTCACCCGCCTCGACACGGCCGTCGGCTACGACCGCGACGAGATCAAGCTCGAAGTCATCACGTACGAGCAGATGCGCCCGGGCTCCTTCTCGGTTCCCGAGCGCCTCGCCGACATGGACGTCAACCACGTCCAGTCGGCCCTCTGCTTCCCGACCTTCCCGCGCTTTTGCGGCCAGACCTTCACCGAGGCCAAGGACCGCGAGCTCGGCCTGCTCGGCGTGCGCGCGTACAACGACTGGATGGTGGAGGAGTGGTGCGGCCCCGACGCCGCCGGCCGCCTCATCCCGCTCACCCTGATCCCGCTCTGGGATGCCCGCCTCGCCGCCGCCGAAGTGCGCCGCAACGCTGCGCGCGGGGTCCGCGCGGTCGCCTTCTCGGAGATCCCGCCCCACCTCGGGCTCCCCTCCATCCACACGGACGAGTGGGACCCCTTCCTGGAGGCGTGCAACGAGACCGGCACGGTCATCGCCATGCACATCGGCTCCTCGTCGCGCATGCCGTCCACCTCGGCGGACGCACCGCCGGCCGTCGGCTCCACCATCACCTTCGCCAACTGCTGCTTCTCGATGGTGGACTGGCTGATGAGCGGCAAGTTCGAGCGCTTCCCGAACCTCAAGATCATGTATGCGGAGGGCCAGATCGGCTGGATCCCCTACATCCTGGAACGCGCGAACGTGGTGTGGGAGGAGAACCGCGGCTGGGGCGGCGTCGCCGAGAAGGTGCTGCGCCCGCCGTCCGAACTCTTCGCCGAGCACGTCTTCGGCTGCTTCTTCGACGATGCCTTCGGCCTGAAGAACCTGGACTCGATCGGCGTCGCCAACGTCCTCTACGAGACCGACTACCCCCACTCGGACTCCACTTGGCCCAAGTCCCGAGAGGTCGGCGAGGCCCAGATGGGCCACCTCGCCCCGGACGTCGTGGACCGCATCGTGCGCGGCAACGCGATCGACCTCCTGGGCCTGACCCCGCAAGGCCTCTGGCCCGGGGCGTAGGCCCAGAGGGTGCGGGCCGGGGTCCGCGCGGGGGGTGCGAGCAGGGGGTTCGAGTGAGGGGGCGCAGCCCGGATGCCACCGCCCGCCCGCCCTCCGTGCCGCACGACAGCCCCGGCCGGGGCGCGCGCTCCGGCCGGGGCACACTGCGGTCGGGGCCCTGCCGATCGGGCATCTCCGACGGGCTCCGCCGTGCGCACATCGGCGCGGATGCCCCTTGCGGTGTCCGCCGGACGCAAGGCATGCTTCGCCACAGCAAAGTGGGGGAGGAGTGTCTGTGGTGGACAAGCGGACCGTGGTGACCGCGGTGTTGTGCGCGGTGGCGGCGCTGGGTGCGTCCGCGGCCATGACGAAGGTGGTGCCGGCCGCGGACGGCGCGGCCTCCGTGCAGGCGAAGGCGACCTCCCCGACGGCCTCCTCTACCGGCCGCCCGTCACAGTCGCAATCACCGAAACAGCCTCAGCTGACCACCAGCCCGAGCCCCGGACCGTCCACCTCGCCTGCCCGGCCGGGCGGGCCCGCGGCCATCGCCGGAGCCCTGTTCGAAGGCGATGTGACCGGGGATCACTTCTGCACGGCGACCGTCGTGCACAGCCCCGGACGGAACCTGATCGTCACCGCGGGCCACTGCCTGCTCGCGGGCCGGGCCGGCGAAGGCGGGGCGGTCTTCGCACCCGCGTACGCGGACGGGCGAGCCCCGTACGGCACCTGGAAGATCGCGGAGGTGTTCGAGGACCCCCACTGGGCCGACGACACGGACGACGATTACGACCTCGCCTTCGCCCGCCTCGCCCCCGACGCCTCGGGCCGCAACATCGAGGACGTCACCGGCGCCGCCGTCCTGGACACCACGGGCCGCACGGGCGAAGAGGTCACCGTGACGGGCTACCCGGCGGACCGCAAGGTCGCGCGCACCTGCACGTCCCGCGCCGTGCGGACCAGCGCCACCGAACAGCGCTTCGACTGCGCGGACTTCCCCGGCGGTACGAGCGGCAGCGCGTGGATCGCCGCCGACGGCAAGGTCATCGGCATCCTGACGGGCGGGGACACGGACGACGTCTCGACCAGCACGATCCTGTCCGGCTACGCGGCGGCGCTCTACGCACGGGCCACGGGCGCTACGGACTCTACGGCTGCCACGGGTGCGCCCGCTGCGGCGGGAACGGTGGGCGGGACCGCCCGGTGAGCCCCCCACGGGTCCTCCGGCCACGCGGTCATCCGAGCCCTCCCGGAGGCTTCATCGCCACCGTTCTCGTACTGGCGGAGCGGACGGGCCCACACGTGTCCGACCCCTCCACCCCTCGCGGCTCCTACGCGTCCTCACGCGCGGCCGAGCTGCGCGCGGCCGCCCGGGCGATGTCCGGGGCCATGCCCCGCTGAGCGGGCGGATCAGGCGAGCAGCCCCAGGTGCACGGGCTCGGCGGGAGCTTCGTCGAGCAACTCGGCGAGCCGCGGCGGCCACAGCGGCTCCCCGAGCGTGGCGAGGTTCTGCCGCGACAGCCAGCGCCAGTGGGCCTCCGGGTACTCCGGGACGGGGTCGCGGTGGGGGCCCGCGGTGACGTAGATGTGCTCGTGCTGGCGCACGGGAATGCCCTGGTGCGTGAAGTCGTGCTCCCAGGTGCAGAGCAGCCGCTGCGGCTCCAGGTCCGTCCACCCGGTCTCTTCCCGCAGCTCCCGCCGCACACATTCCTCGGGCGTCTCGCCGGGATCGATCCCACCGCCGGGCGGCAACCAGTGGATGCCGACTTCCACGTTGTTCTCCCGGAACAGAAACACGGACCCGGCGGGGTTGAGGACGACGATTCGTGCTGCCTCTCGTGGAGTTCGCATCAGACCAGCGTACGACGGGGGGTGCGGGGGCGGCAGTGGTCGGCGGGGTCGGGGGTGGGCGGGCGACAGGCCCCCGCCGCGGCCCGGGCGCCCCGCGGCCCCGCCGACCTCACGTGCAGGACGCCCCGGGGGGCCCGGGCGCGGCGGGGTCAGCTTGCGGTCCGCGTTCCGGTTCGCCCTCCGGTTCGCCCTCCGGTCCGCCTTCCGCTTCGCCTCCGGGGCACGGGACGTCGTACGGGACCCCGCGCCGCTGACCGTCACGGGCGACCGGACGCTCCTGGCCACCGGGTGCGGCACCTGCCGTCCAATGCGGTACGTCACAACCGTGCGGGCGGCCGCCTGGAGGTGGCGACCTCCGCCGACGGGGTGCTGACGGTGTCCAACACCGGCCCGGTGATGGAGCCGCAGGACGTTCCACGGCTGCTGGAGCCGTTCCGGCGGCGGGCTGAGCGGCAGCATACGGCGGGCGAGGGGGCGGGGTTGGGGCTCTCGATCGTCGCGTCGATCGCGCGGGCGCACGGCGCGGACCTGACGGCGCGGGCCGATCCGGGGCCCGGGGGCGGGCTGACGGTCCGGGTCTGGTTCCCGGTGGAGCCACCGCAGGAAACGCCCGGGAGTTTGACCGGTCAACCATTTTGAAGATCGGCTGTGTACGGTCGGGTCAATGAGCAAGCACGCCCGAGCCGGCTCCCGAACGTCCCGTCCGCCCCGACGCTCCCGCGCCGGCGGCGCACGGCGCGCAGCCCGCGACTCCCGCAGCCCGCGCCCGCTCGCGGCGGTGGCCGCCCTCGGCCTCCTCGGCTTCGGCGCCGGCTGGGTGTACCTCGCGCACGATCCGCCGGCCAACGCCGCCGCGCAGGCGGTGGCCGACGCCCGCCCGCCGGCCTCCGACCGCGCCGCGCGCGGAGCCGAACGGGGCGGCCTCCAGGGGCTGCCGGAGATCAGCGAGCAGACGCGCGCGAAGATCCCCGCGGACTCCCGCCAGCTGATCCTCGTCACCGGCAAGGCGGCGGACTCCTCCGAGTCCACGGCGTCCCTGTACACGCGCCCGGCGGCCGGGGCGGACTGGGCGAAGAACGACAGCTGGCCCGCGCGCAACGGCGCCAAGGGCTGGTCCACCGAGCGGACGTACGGCGACCTGACCTCCCCCGAGGGCGTGTTCGCGCTGACCGACGCGGGCGGCCTGCTGCCGAAACCGCCCGGCACGAAGTTCCCGTACGACCAGGACCGCTCGTTCGTGGCCACGGGGCGCGGCGTGAACGGCGAGTCCCTGCGGGGCTCCTTCGACTATGTCGTCGCCATCGACTTCAACCGCCGGACCGGGGTGAGCCCGCTCGACCCGACGAAGCCGGAGGGCGAGCGCAAGGGCGGCAACATCTGGCTCCACGTGGACCACGACGGGCCCTCGCAGGGCTGCGTGGGGATTCCGAAAGAAGCGATGAAGAAGATCCTGGCGACCCTCGACCCGGCGGCGAAGCCGGTCATCGTGATGGGCCCCCACGGCTTCTGAGCACGGCCCGCAGGCTAGGGACTGCCGCCTACGGGCCCGCCGCCTACGGGCTCACCGGCTCCGGGACTGCCGCCTACGGGCCCGCCGCTCCGGGTCATCCGGCCGCGGGAGCCGACCCGGCGACCGTCCCTGCGCCGCCCGCCGGTCCTCCGCCGCCGAGCACGGGCCCGCCGCCCGCCGGGTCCCTGGCCAGCAGGGCGACGTACACGAGGTCGAAGACCGCGCACAGCAGGCCCAGGCCGAGGATGAACGGCGCGTCCTCGACGACCCCGAAGAGGAACGTCGGCGCGAGCGTGCCGATCCATTTGGCGACGGCGATGACGAGCGACTGCCCGTGCCGGCCGCGCCGGCTCGCGTAGAAGGCGATGAACAGTCCGGACATCAACAGGTTCTGCAGGAAGGCCGAGTACCGGCTCGCGTCGTGCGAGCCGAAGTGGGCGAGGAAGAGCCACTGCACGGCGAACGCGGTCGCGAAGACGAGCACGCTCCAGAGGGCGAACAGGGGCCGCGTCACGAAGCCGGGCAGTTCGGCCCGCCCGTAGCGCAGGTACGTGTACAGGATGACGACGTCGGCGACGGCCCAGACCACGTTGACGACGCCCTGGGCGGACACGCCGGTGCGGAAGTCGTTGACGGCGTAGGTCGATTCCCACGCGAAGTTCAGCGCGAGGGCGGCGACGGGCATCGCGTACGTCCGGTCGCGCAGCCCCACCCGGATCGCCTCGACGTACACGACGGTCCACGCCAGCCCGCTGACCAGGGTCAGAAGAAGATCCACGCGCGGCACCCTAGCGGGAGTTTCGAACGCGCACACCCCCCGGGCGCCGATCGATAGCGGCCGCACCCTTGCCTGACGGTCCGTCAGCTACGACGATGGCCCCCGACGTCGGTATGACGAATCGGCAGACGAGGACGAGGCGGGTACGGCCCATGGCGCGCGTGTTTCCGGAAGGTCGGCTGGTCTACGGGATGCAGCTCCCGATCCAGTCGCAGAGCACCATCTACGCCGAGCCCTGGGAGGCGACCGCCGGCGCGGCCGATCTCGCCGCGGTGGCGCGGGCGGCCGACCGGGCCGGATTCGGCTACGTCGCCACCTGCGACCACGTCGCCATCCCGCGCCGCATGGCCGGCCCCATGAGCACCGTCTGGTACGACCCGGTGGCCACCCTCTCCTTCCTGGCCGGGATCACCGAGAACGTGCGGCTGCTGAGCCACGTGGCGATCCTCGGCCTGCGCCACCCGCTGCTCAGCGCCAAGCAGTACGCCACCGTGGACCACCTCTCCGGAGGGCGGCTGATCCTCGGCGTCGGCGCCGGGCACGTGCAGGAGGAGTTCGAGGCCCTCGGCGTGGACTTCGCACGCCGGGGAGCCGTCCTCGACGAGACCCTCGACGCCCTGCGCGCGGCCCTCGGGCCGCAGGAGTACCCGGAGTTCGAGGGCGAGCTGTTCTCCTTCAAGGACCTCGGACAGCTGCCCCGCCCCACCCAGGCCCGGATCCCCGTCTGGGTCGGCGGCTCCTCGCCCGCCGCCGTCCGCCGGGCCGCCGTGCGCGGCGACGGCTGGCTCCCGCAGGGCGACCCGCGCGACAAGCTCCCGGCGCAGATCGCCCGGATCAAGGAGCTCCGCGAAGCGGCCGGGGTCGCCGGCCCCGTGGAGTTCGGCGCCATCACCGAGGCGCTCTACGTCGGCGAGCCCGGCTGGGACACCGGCAGGCGGACCCTCACCGGCAAGGCGGAGGCGCTCGCCGAGTCGCTGCGCGCGTACAAGGCGCTGGGCGTCGACCAGATCCAGGTCCGCTTCCGCAATCGCGACCGGGCCGAACTCATCGACCAGATCACCGCTTTCGGGTCCGAAGTGGGCCCGCTCCTCAACGACTAGCCACTTAGGGGCAACACATGGGCAAGCTGGACGGGCGCGTCGTCGTCATCACCGGTGCGGCACGCGGCCAGGGCGAGCAGGAGGCCCGCCTCTTCGCCTCCGAGGGCGCCAAGGTGCTCCTCGGTGACGTACTGGACGAGCAGGGTGCGGCGGTCGCGAAGGACATCGGGGAGGACCGGGCCCGGTACGTACGGATGGACGTGAGCCGGGAGGAGGACTGGGCGTCCGCCGTCGCGGCGGCGAAGGAGGCCTTCGGCCCGGTCGACGGGCTCGTCAACAACGCCGGCATCCTGCGCTTCAACGAGCTGACCTCGACCCCGCTGGAGGAGTTCCAGCAGGTGGTCCAGGTCAACCAGGTCGGCGCCTTCCTCGGCATCAAGACGGTGGCCCCCGAGATCGAGGCGGCAGGCGGCGGAACCATCGTCAACACCTCCTCGTACACGGGCCTGACGGGCATGGCGTACGTCGGCACGTACGCGGCGACGAAGGCGGCGATCCTCGGCCTGACCCGGGTGGCGGCCCTGGAGCTGGCGTCCAGGAACATCAGGGTCAACGCGATGTGCCCGGGCGCCGTGGACACCCCGATGGCCAACCCCGGGCTGCTGGACCCGGACAACATGACCGACGAGGCGCGCGACGCCATGGCCGAGCTGTACCAGCGCGTGGTGCCGATGGGCCGGGTGGGCCGGCCCGAGGAGATAGCGAAGCTGGCGCTGTTCCTGACCAGCGAGGACTCCTCGTACATCACCGGTCAGCCGTTCGTGATCGACGGTGGCTGGATGGCGGGCGTCAGCGTCCTGTGAACCACCCTCGGCGGTATCTGATGGAGCGTCAGCTATTGACGCTCCCGCCCCGGCGGTGGAACAGTCGTGACATCGAATCTGACGCCACGTCAGAAACAAAAGGACGGTGAATCCCCTTGGAATTCGGGCTCTTTGTGCAGGGATACGTGCCTGAGGCGCGGTCCAAGGTCGACCCCGAGGCAGAGCACAAGGCGCTGATCGAGGAGACCGAGTACGTCATCCAGGCGGACAAGTCCGGCTTCAAGTACGCCTGGGCCTCCGAGCACCACTTCCTGGAGGAGTACTCGCACCTTTCGGCGAACGAGGTGTTCCTCGGGTACCTCGCCCACGCCACCGAGCGCATCCACCTCGGCTCCGGCATCTTCAACCCCCTCGCCCCGGTCAACCACCCCGTCAAGGTGGCCGAGAAGGTCGCCATGCTCGACCACCTCTCCAAGGGGCGCTTCGAGTTCGGCACCGGCCGGGGCGCCGGCAGCCACGAGATCCTCGGCTTCCTTCCCGGCATCGAGGACATGAACGGCACCAAGGAGATCTGGGAGGAGACCATCGCCGAGTTCCCCAAGATGTTCCTCCAGGAGGAGTACGAGGGGTTCCAGGGCAAGCACTGGTCGCTCCCGCCGCGCAAGATCTTCCCCAAGCCGTACGGCAAGGCCCACCCGGCCATGTGGTACGCCGCCGGCTCCCCCTCCTCGTACGCCATGGCGGCCAAGAAGGGCCTCGGAGTCCTCGGCTTCAGCGTCCAGAAGGTCTCCGACATGGCCTGGGTGCTGGAGCAGTACAAGACCGCGATCCAGGAGGCGAAGGCCATCGGCGCCTTCGTCAACGACAACGTCATGGTCACCTCGACCGCGATCTGCGCCGAGACCCACGACAAGGCCGTCGAGATCGCCGTCAACGCCAACATGAACCGCTTCCAGTCGCTGGTCTTCCGCTACCACGACACCTTCCCGCGGCCCGAGGCGATCCCCCAGTGGCCCGAGACGCTCCCCGAGTACAACGCGGAGATCATCGAGCTGCTCATCGCCGAGGAACTGCTGATCTGCGGCGACCCGTCCGAGGTCCGCGCGCAGTGCAAGCGCTGGGAGGAGGCCGGCGCCGACCAGCTCTCCTTCGGCCTGCCGACCGGCGTCTCGCCCGAGGACACGATGACCACCATCAAGCTCATCGGCGAGCACGTCATCCCGCACATCGACACCGACCCGGTGCACCGCACCACGCGCTTCCGCGAAGGCGCGTAGCCCGCGGGGGAACGGGGGCGGCGTCTTCCCGGACCGCCGCCCCGCACCCGGCCCTGGCCGGAGTCATGCCGTGGCCGCGGCCGGCCCGGCGGGCTCCGACCAGGGCCTTCGGCAGCGGCCCGCACGGGCGGCGCCGTGTCGGGGGCCGGCCCCCGGACCCCCGCGCCTCAACCGCCGGCGGGGCTGGATCTGCCCGGCCGCAGAAGGGACGTCATGCTCGACCACCTGATCAAGGGCGCCACCGTCGTGGACGGAACGGGAGCCCCGGCCCGCGTCGCCGACGTCGGCCTGAGGGACGGCCGGATCGCCGTCATCGCCCCGCCGGGAACCGTCACCGAAGAGGCCCGCGGCAGCGAGGACGCTACCGGCCTCGTCCTCGCCCCCGGCTTCGTCGACCCCCACACGCACTACGACGCCCAGCTGTTCTGGGACCCGTACGCGACCCCCTCCATGAACCACGGAGTGACCACCGTCGCGGGCGGCAACTGCGGATTCACCCTGGCCCCCCTCAACCCGGCCCGCCCCGAGGACGCCGACTACACCCGCCGCATGATGAGCAAGGTCGAGGGCATGGCCCTCAAGGCCCTCGAAGAAGGCGTCGACTGGACCTGGTCCACCTTCGGCGAGTACCTCGACGCGCTCGACGGCCGGATCGCCGTCAACGCCGGCTTCATGGTCGGCCACTGCGCCCTGCGCCGGTACGTGATGGGCGAGGACGCCGTCGGCGGCCGGCCGACCGAAGAGCAGATGCAGGCGATGCTCGACCTGTTCCACGACGCCATGAACGCCGGCGCCTGGGGCCTGTCGACCACCCAGTCCTCCACCCACTCCGACGGCTCGGGCGCCCCCGTGGCCTCCCGGCACGCCGAGCCGGCCGAACTCCTCGCCCTCTCCAAGGCGGTCTCCGAGCACGAGGGCACCCAGCTGGAGGCCATCGTCGCGGGCTGCCTCGACCAGTTCGCCGACGAGGAGATCGACCTCTTCGTCGAGATGAGCGCGGCCGCCGGCCGGCCGCTGAACTGGAACGTGCTGACCATCGACGCCTCCGTACCCGAGCGCGTGCCGCGCCAGCTCGTCCCGAGCGAGCGCGCCCGCAAGGCGGGCGGCCGCATCGTCGCGCTGACCATGCCGATCCTGACGCCCATGAACATGTCGCTCGGCACGTTCTGCGCCCTCAACCTCATCCCCGGCTGGGGCGAGGTACTGGCCCTGCCCGTCCCGGAGCGCATCGCCAGGCTGCGCGACGCCGACGTACGGGCCGAGATGCTGCGCCGCGCCGACAGCAAGGAGGCCGGCGTCTTCCGGCGCCTGGCCAACTTCGGGCGCTACGTCATCGGCGACACCTACAGCGAGGCCAACGAAGGCCTGTCGGGCCGGGTCGTCAACGACATCGCGGCCGAACGCGGCCAGGACGCCTTCCAGTGCCTGGTGGAGATCTGCGCCAACGACGACCTGCGCACGGTCCTGTGGCCCATGCCCACCGACAACGACCCGGCGAGCTGGACGCTGCGCGCCGAGACCTGGCAGCACGAGGACGTCATGCTCGGCGGGTCCGACGCGGGCGCGCACCTGGACCGCATGTGCGGGGCCCCGTACACGACCCGCTTCCTCGGGGACTGCCTGCGCGGTCGCAAGCTGGTGCCGCTGGAGCAGGCGGTACGGATGCTCACCGACGACCCGGCCCAGCTGTTCGGGCTGCGCGAGCGCGGGCGGATCACCGAGGGCTTCCACGCGGACCTGGTGCTCTTCGACCCGGAGCGGATCGATGCCGCGCCGGCGACGCTCGTGCACGACCTGCCCGGGGACAGCCCGCGGCTGGACGCACGGGCGATCGGAATCGTGTCGGTGCGCGTCAACGGCGTGGAGACCGTCCGCGACGACGAGATCACGGGGGCGATCCCCGGGATCGTGCTCCGTTCCGGCCGGGACACGAGGACGGTGAGCACGCGATGACCGCCCGACGCGAACCGCTGGGACCGCAGAAGCTCTACATCGGCGGCGAGTGGGTCGAGCCGGCCGGCGGCCACTACGAGGTGGTCAACCCGGCGGACGAGTCCGTCGTGGGCCTGGCCCCCGAGGCCTCGCGCGGTCAGGTCGAGGACGCGGCGCGCGCCGCCGCCGCGGCCTTCGCGAGCTGGTCCCGTACGAGGCCGGAGGAGCGGGCCGCGATCCTGGACCGGGCCGCCGACATCATCCAGCGCGAGTACGAGCCCTGGTCCGCCCTCGCGCAGGCCGAGACGGGCGCCCCGACGGGGATCGCCCGCGGCATGCAGGTCGGCGTCGGGGTGACGCGCTTTCGCCGGTACGCCAGGGGCGCGCTGGAGCCGGTGGAGCGCGGGCTGCCGCCGCAGGTCACCGACGCGGGGCCGATGGGGGCGGCGAGCGTCCTCGGCGCGCTGGAGGTGCGCCAGCCGGTCGGGGTCGTCACCTGCATCACCTCGTACAACAACCCGTGGGCCAACCCGGCGGGCAAGGTGGCCCCGGCGCTGGCCATGGGCAACACGGTGGTGGTGAAGCCGGCCCCGCAGGACCCGCTGTCGGTGTTCCGCATGGCGGACGCGCTGCACGAGGCCGGGGTCCCGGCGGGCGTGGTGAACGTCGTCGGCGGCACCTCCGTGGAGGTCGGCGAGGCGGCCGTGGACTCCCCGGACGTGGACATGGTGTCCTTCACCGGATCCACGGGCGTCGGTCAGGCCATCGCAGAGGTCTGCGGACGCACGATGAAGCGGCAGCTGATGGAGCTGGGCGGCAAGGGCGCGGCGGTCGTCCTCGCGGACGCCGACCTGGACGCGGCGGTGATGGGGATCGGCACCACCTTCTCCTTCTACTCCGGGCAGATCTGCACGGCTCCGACCCGGGTGATCGTGCACCGGTCGGTGTACGAGCAGCTCGTGGAGAAGCTGACGGGCTACCTGGCCCACATGAAGGTCGGCGACCCGACGGTGCGCGGCACGGTGGTGGGCCCCGTCATCTCGGCGGCGCACCGGGACCGCGTGGAGTCGTACATCGAGCTGGGGAAGAAGGAGGGCGCGCGGATCGCTTTCGGCGGCGGGCGTCCGGTCGTCGGGGAGGGCGCCCGCGCGGGCAAGGGCTTCTACGTGGCCCCGACCCTGCTGGTCGACTGCACCAACGACATGCGCGTGGTCCGGGAGGAGATCTTCGGCCCGGTCGTCGTGGTCGTCCCGTTCGACGGAGCCGCCGGAGACGACGACGAGGCGGTGGCCCTGGCCAACGACAGCGACTTCGGGCTGCTGAGCTACGTGTGGTCCGGGGACGCGGCGCGCGCCTTCCGGCTGGCGCGGCGGCTGCGGGCGGGCGGGGTCGGCGTGAACACGATCGGGCGGAACATGGAGGCGCCGTTCGGCGGCTTCAAGCGTTCGGGTGTGGGACGGGACGTGGGCTCGTACGCCCTGCACGCCTACAGCGAGATCCAGTCGATCGTCTGGGCGGGCTGACGGGCTGACGGGCTGATGGGGCCGGGGGCCGGGGGCCGGGCCGAGGGGGTTCCCCGGCCCGGTCGGCTCAGTTGTCGTTGAAGTAGTCGGTGAGGACGCAGCCCTTCACGAGGCCCTCCGCCTTCACGTAGCCGCTGGGCGCGGTGAACTTCGGGTGGCAGTTCAGGATGAGGAGCCCGCCGGGCTTGGTCATCGAGGCGATCGCGGAATCGCTCTCGGCCAGGACGGCGAAGTCCTGGCCGAGGAGGAACCCGCCGCTGAGGCCCGTGTTCGGGCTCTCCTTCAGCTGCTTGTCGAGGTGGTTCTTGTAGGAGGCCTGGAAGGTCTTGGCGTCCTTGAACAGGAAGATGCGGGTGCCGCGGCCGCAGTAGCCGTGCTCGGTGACGGACCACGTGGCGTCGTACGCCTTGTCCTCCTTGTCGGGGGACTCGTCGTCCGTGGGCTCCGTGCCGACGGTGGGGCACTTCGTGAACCCGTTGACGTACCGGGCGGCGGCGGCCATGGTGCCCGCCTTGGGGAGCTTCTGGAAGGGCGTCCCGTCCTTGGGGGCGTTGCCGCTGACCCCGCCGTTCTTGGTGGGGTTCTCCAGGGTCCCTTCCATGTCGCCGCCGTCGCCGCTGCCGTCACCGCCGCTGACGCCGCCGATCGCACCGAGGCCCTTCGCGGCCGCGCCGTCGCCGTCCCCGTCGCCGCTGCCGCAGGCGGTGAGCACGAGCAGGGCCGTGACGGTGGTGACGGTGGTGAGCAGTGCTCTGACGCGCATGAGTCGGTGTCTCCCCTGTAAATGACCTTGAACGGCGGCGACTTTAGAGGATCGGCATGTTCACGGCAAAAATGGCGGGGAAGTGAACCGCGGGCGGGTCGGCGAAAGTCACACGGGAAAGCTTGGAAACGTACAAAACGGACATGGCTGCGGTTTCCGCATATCGGAAAGCCGTGTCCGGTTCCTGTCGAATGGGGTACGGCGAGGTGAATGCACCTTGCATTGTGAGCTCGACACGCGCGTACGGGTTGGTGATCAAAGGTCATCCGGGCCGCAGGTATGCGGACTTATGTACTCCAGATGTGGAAAACGCAGCGTCTAACGTCCTGACCCATGACACAGCTGGACGTCCGGCCCCCGGCCGGAGACACGGGAAGCGGCACCACCCGCGAGGGCGGCGCCGACGGTGACGTCCGCGGCAAGGGCCTGGGCAAGGGTTCCGTCGGCCTCGTGGGAAGCGCCGTCATCGGCATCTCCACCGTCGCCCCCGTCTACTGCCTGACCTCGACCCTCGGCTCCACCGCCGGCGAGGTCGGCGTCCAGATGCCGGCCGTCTTCCTGGCCGGCTTCCTCCCGATGCTGCTGGTCGCCTTCGCGTACCGCGAGCTCAACAAGTCCATGCCGGACTGCGGCACCTCCTTCACCTGGACCGTGAAGGCCTTCGGCCCACGGATCGGCTGGATGTGCGGCTGGGGCCTGGTGATCGCCACGATCATCGTGCTCTCCAACCTGGCCGGCGTCGCCACCTCCTACTTCTGGCTGCTGGCCGGCGAAGCCACCGGAAACCCGGCGATCTCCGCCCTGGACGACAACAAACTCGTCCACATCACCACCTGCCTCACCCTCATCGCCGTCGCGACCGCCATCAGCTACCGCGGCATGACGGCCACCAAGGGCGTCCAGTACGCGCTGGTCGGCCTCCAGCTCGCCGTCCTCGCCGTCTTCGTCGTCATGGCCTTCCAGAAGGCCTCGGCCGGCACCTTCGACACCGGCCTGGACTTCTCCTGGCAGTGGATGAACCCCTTCGCGGTCGAGTCCATGGCGGCCTTCACCGCCGGACTCTCGCTCTCGATCTTCATGTACTGGGGCTGGGACGCCTGCCTGGCCACCAACGAGGAGACCACCGGCTCCGCCAAGACCCCCGGCCGTGCGTCGCTCATCGCGATGGTCGTCCTGGTCGGCTCCTACCTGGCCACCGGCGTCGCCGCGCAGATGGCCGTCGGCTCCGGCACCGCCGGCTTCGGCCTCGGCAACCCGGAGACCTCCGGAAACGTCTTCGCCGCCCTCGCCGGCCCCGTGATGGGCCCGATGCTCGGCATCCTGCTCTTCGTCGCCGTCCTGGCCTCCGCGACCGCCTCCCTCCAGACCACCTTCATCCCGGTGGCCCGCACGGTCCTGGCCATGTCCACGTACGAGGCCCTGCCCGCCTCCTACGCCAAGGTCCACCCGCGGTTCAAGACCCCCGGCCGCGCCACCGTCACGGCGGGCATCGCGACCGGCGGCTTCTACACCGTGATGACCCTGGTCAGCGAGAACGTCCTCACCGACACGATCTTCGCGCTCGGCCTGATGATCTGCTTCTACTACTCCCTGACGGCCTTCGCCTGCGCCTGGTACTTCCGCGGCGAGCTGCGCCGCTCCGCCCGCGACCTGTTCTTCAAGGGCTTCTTCCCGGTCCTCGGCGGCCTGCTGCTCGCCGCGGTCTTCTTCAAGACCCTCTACGACGCCTGGGACCCGTCCTACGGCTCCGGCTCCACCATCCCCGGCCTCGGCGTCGGCAGCGTCTTCGTCATCGGTGTCGGCCTCCTGGCCCTCGGCCTGGTCGTCATGTTCGCCACCGAACGCCGCAGCCCGGCCTTCTTCCGCGGCGAGGTCCTGACGAAGTCCACCCCGGCCCTGGTGGTCGAGGACTGACCCGCTCCCTTCCCCGCCCCACCGTGTCGTCCCCGTGGCCCCGGCCCGCCTCCTGGCGGGTCGGGGCCACGGGCGTTGCCGTGGCCGGACGTGCGGGTTGCAGTTATTTCAGTTAGCCGAGGAGGCTTCAGGATGACGCGTACGAGCGTGCTCGCGAACGCAATCACGGTGGAGCCGGGGCGAGAGCTTCAGGACGCCCTGGCCGCTACCGGGCCCCTGGTGCCCGAGGGAGTCGACGTCATACTGCGCGCGGCAGACGGGAGCGAGCAGGTCCTGCCCGAGGCGCTGGTCCGGATCCTGACCGCGTCCGCCCACGAACTCGCGAACGGTCACGCCGTAACCGTCCTCGCCGCCGAGGTCCAACTCAGCCCGGCGGAGACGGCGAGCCTGTTGGGGCTCTCCCGGCCTTTCGTCGTCCGGCTGCTGGATTCGGGTGACATTCCGTCGGACCACCTGCCCGGCAGCCGCCACCGGCGGGTGCGCCTCGCGGACGCCCTGGCCTTCCAGGCCCGCCGCCAACGCCGCCAAGAGGGTCGCCGGAAGATCACTGAAGCCATGGACGAAACGGGACTGCCGTACTGAGCCCGAGACCGGGCTGCGGCGCGGAGGGGGAGTCGTACCTGTGCGGGTATTCGTGGACACGAACGTGCTGGTCCCGTTCTCCGTCATGGACCTCATGCCGGCGCTCACGGAGGATGCGGTCCATGAAGTGCGGGCGCGCTCGTCACGTGGAACCTCGCGGACTTTCCGGCTGGGGCCATGGCGCGGCTCGGCGTCCGCGTGCTCGATCCCGATACGTACTTGTGCGAGATCCAAGCGGAGTTTCCCAGTGAGATCAGGGCCACCGTGCGCAAGATGGCCGAGGGGAAGAGGAATCCGCCCATGACCGTCCAGGAGCTGCTGGACCGATTGCAGAAGGCGGGCGTCGGCCGGTTCGTGGAACGGGTGCGGCCGGGCGGGTGACCCGGGCGGGGGCGGGTCGTTCTGGTCGGTATGAACGCCATCAAGCGCAGCCTCGCCGCCCTCCTCGTGTCCGGGGGAGCGGCCCTCGTCCTCAGCCCCGCCGCCGCGCACGCCGCCGACGGGCCCGCCGTCCAGGGCCCCCCGATCACCCAGCGCGTCGGCGAGATCGTCGACCACCCCGGCGGCGCGGTCAAGGACGCGAAGACGGCGGTGGAGGCCACGGCCTCGGCCACCGACTCCTCGCTCGCCGGAGCGGGGTCGGCCCTCACCGCCGGACTGCCGAAGACCCCGAAGGTGGGCTGACCTCAGCCGACGCCGTGACCCCGCTCGGCAGGGGGCTGCTCGGCCCGCTGGACGCGGCCTGCGAGGGACCCGCGAGCTCTGGGACGAGCTGCTGGACGCCCAGGAGGCGGGCACGCCCGGCGCCGCGGGCACGGAGGCGCCACCGACGGCCCGCCGGTCGGCCCCAGGGGCGGGAGCAGAGGACGAGACGACCTTCCGCACCCCCGGACGGGGGTGCGGAAGGCAGGCGCGTCACAGGACGGCGGAGAGGTCGAAGGCGCCCAGCCGTTCGGGGTCGGCGATCACGTCGATGGCGGCGATCCGGCCGTCCGTCACCGTGAACGCCATCACCGAGATCAGGCGGCCCTCCACGACGCACACCACGCCCGCCGCGCCGTTGACGAGCGCGGGGCGGACGAACGGCGCGAGGCTGCGGTAGCCGGACGCCTGGGAGGCCACGGTCTCGGCGCCGGTCAGGACCACCGTGTGGCGGGCGCGCGCGACGCCGCCGTCGGAGCGCAGGACGACGTCCGGGTGGAGCAGGGCGACGAGCGCGTCGAAGTCCCCGTCGCGGGTGGCCGAGAAGAACGCGCTGACCGCCTCGCGCTGGCGCGACAGATCCGGATCCGGCACCGGCGCCCGGCCCTGCACGCGCCGGCGGGCCCGGCTCGCCAGCTGCCGCGTCGTCGCCGGGGTCTTGTCGAGCATCACGGCGATCTCGTCGAAGGGCACGGCGAACATGTCGTGCAGGACGAACGCCAGCCGCTCGGCGGGTGCGAGGGATTCCATGACCACCAGCAGCGCCAGGCCGACCGAGTCGGCCAGCAGCACCTCGTCCTCGGGGTCGACGGCCCCCTCCCGGCTGAGGACCGGATCGGGCATCCGGGTTTCCAGGGAGTCCTCGCGGCGCGTCTCCCGCGCACGCAGCCCGTTCAGGCAGAGCCGGGCCACGACCGTGGTCAGCCAGCCGCCGAGGTTCTCCACGCCGCTGACGTCACTGCGGCTCAGCCGCAGCCAGCACTCCTGCACGGCGTCCTCGGCCTCGCCGATCGAGCCGAGCATCCGGTAGGCGACGGCGCGCAGGTGCGACCGGTGCTCCTCGAACCGGACGGCCAGCAGGTCCTGTTCGCCCACTTTCACAACGCCGGTCACGCCGCCTACTTCCAGGGGTCTTCGGTGGATACGCAGCCCAGTGCGCGCAGTTGCGCATCGGTGCTCCTGAGGGATTCGATGCCGTCGGCGATCCACGTCCAGCCGTCGCCGGGCACCCCCTCCATCTCGTCGTACTCACTCGACGGCACGCCCATGTTCGATATGGCCAGCACCCTGCGCAGCCCGGAGCCGATCTGCGTGCGGGCCTTCGTCCACGTTTCGTGGGTCTTCGGGTCGGGGATCATCGCGTACCCCCGGGCGTCCTCCAGGCTGCGGGACAGGGGGCCCATGTCGATGTACATCCTGTCGGCCTCGTGACTGCCGTGGGCGATCCGCGCGGAGGCGATCAGCTTGTTGAGCCGTTCGCGGCCTCCGTCCTGGTACCACTGGATGACGCCCGCGCCGCTCTTCGCCGGATCGGACGCCGTGGTGCTGGGCACGGGCTTGAAGCTCACGTTCGTCTTGATCGGAGGGCTCTCGGGTTCCCCCGCGCAGCCGGTGAGCAGGACGGCGCCGACGGCGACCGGTACGAGGAGTAAGCGGACACGCATGGATCCCCCTGGGGCAGTCTTCGGGTCGGGCTTGGGGCCGGGCTCGGGCCTGGCTTCGAGTCAGTCCTTGCGTCCGGTCGCGGCGACGGTCACACCGAGGCCGATCATCGCGAGGCCGCCGGCCCCGCCGATCGCGGACAAGCGCCGTGGTGAGCGCGAGAACCAGCTGCGGGCGGTCGCGGCGACCATCCCCCACGCGCTGTCGCAGACCACGGCGATGAGGTTGAACACCAGGCCGAGGAGCAGCATCTGGGCCGCCACGTTCCCCTGGTCGCGGTCCACGAACTGCGGCAGGACGGCGGCGAAGAACACGATGGTCTTCGGGTTGGCCACCCCGACGGCGAACCCTTCCCACAGGGACCGCCACGCCCCGTACGAGGCGTCGTCCGCGGCGGGTTCCCCCGCCCGCAGGGAGTGGCGCTGCCGGAAGGCCTTGACGCCGAGGTAGACGAGGTAGGCCGCGCCCGCGAACTTGAGCGCGGTGAACACCAGTACCGACCGCTCCACCACGGAGCCCACGCCGAACGCCACCGCGACGACGAGCACGTAGGCACCCAGCGTGTTCCCGGCGACCGTCGTCAGCACGGCCCGCCGTCCCTGGGACAGGGCGCGCCCGATGACGAAGAGCACGCTCGGCCCGGGAACGACGATCAGCAGCAGCGACATCGCCGCGAAGGCGAGCAGTCGGTCGGTGGACACCATGCGGCTCATCGTTCCGGACGGGTGGCGGGAGGGGAACCCATTTGTGTTTCCTAGGATCTCTAGGTTAAACCTAGGGGTCCTAGGACGTGATCGCGGGGAGGATCCATGGTGCGGGCCGGGCTGACGACGGAGCGGGTGACGGTCGCGGGCGCCGAACTGGCGGACGAGGTGGGGCTCGACCAGGTGACCATGTCGCAGGTCGCGCGGCGGCTCGGCGTGAAGGACGCGAGCCTCTACACGCACGTACGCGGCCTGGAGGATCTGCGCGGACGGATCGCGCTGCTGGCAGCGGACGAGAAGACCATCCGCATCGCGGAGGCGACCTCCGGGCGGGCGGGCAAGGACGCGCTGGTCGCGTTCGCCGACGCCTGGCGGGAGTACGCCCGCAGGCATCCGGGCCGCTACACGGCGACGCAGACGCCCATCCGGATCGACCCCGAACTGGCGGCGAAGGCGCCCGGACCGCGGCGGGCGGTCGAACTGACCTACGGCATGCTGCGCGGCTACGGCCTGGCCGAGCCCGACCTGACCGACGCCGTCCGGCTGCTGCGCAGCACCTTCCACGGCTTCGTCGCCCTTGAGGCCGCGGGCGGGTTCGCACACGAGCGCTCGCCGCAGGACTCCTGGGTCCGCGCCCTCGACGCCCTCCACGTCCTCCTGGAGCACTGGCCCCCGTCCCGGGAAGGAGACTCCGCATGAGCGCCCCGACCACCGGCAGCCTGCGCGTGAACGGCGCGACCCTGCACTACGAAGTGCGCGGCCGCGGCCCGCTCCTGCTGCTCATCCCCGGAGGGGCGGGCGGCGCGGCCGCCTTCGACGGCATCGCCGACGAACTGGCCGCCGCATACACCGTCGCGACCTACGACCCGCGCGGCATGTCCGCCAGCACCCTGGACGACCCCGAGGCCGAGCAGCGAGTGGCCGAGCACGCCGACGACGCCTTCCGCGTGCTGGAACTGCTCTCGCCCGGTGAGCCGGCCCGCGTCTTCGGCTCCAGTTCGGGTGCGATCGCCGCCCTCCACCTGCTCACCGCGCACCCCGAACGCGTCGAACGCCTCGTAGCGCACGAGCCGCCGGTGGTGGAGGTCCTGCCGGACGCCCCCGCGCACCGCGCGTTCCTCGCGCGCGTGCAGGAGGTCCTCCGCACCGAGGGGCTCGTGCCGGCGATGGCCGCGTTCGCCGACGGCCTGAACAAGGACGGCAGCACCCCCGAGCCGAAGCCCGAGATCAAGCTGCCACCCCAGGCAGCGGCTCGGGCCGAGCGGACGATGGCGAACCTGCCGTACTTCGTCGGACGCATCGTTCCCGGCTTCATGTCCTACACCCCGGACATCGACCGCTTGGCGGCGCTCTCGGCCGGCCTCGTCCTTGCCTGCGGCCGGGACTCGCGCGGCGAACTGCCCTACCGCCCGGCCGCTTTCCTGGCCGAGCGCCTCGGCACGGAACTCCTGCACTTCCCCGGCGGGCACACCGGCACGACCACGCACCCCGCCGAGTTCGCCGGGCTCCTGCACAAGACCTTCCGGGCCTGATCCCGCATCGAAGGGCCGCCACGGCCGCTCGGCGCGGCTCAGGCCTCGGTGACCCCGCCCAGGAACGCGGCCCAGGAGCCGGGCGTCACGGCCAGCTCGGGGCCGGCGTCCACCTTCGAGTCCCGGACGTGGACGGAGTCGGTGCAGGCGGCGACCTCTACGCAGTTGTCGCCGTCGCCGCTGCTGTACGTCGACTTGTGCCAGGGGAGGGCGACCTCGACGCAGCTGTCGCCCTCGCTGCCGCTGTAGCTGCTCTTGAACCACCGGAGCCGGGAGCTGTTCACAGGGATCCTCGCAATCGCATCAACAGGCCCGCGCTGTCCGCGGGATTGAGGGCCTGGATGCGAAGTTTGGCATACCGCTGGTGGAGCACGCTGACGGCTTTCGGGTCGGCGATGACATGGCCTGTCTTCTGCCCCTCGCTGTACCCCAGCCACTCGTTCTCCTCGGTTTCGAGGAGTTGGAAGGGGCCATCCGCTCCAGCGTGCACCGGGCTGACCGTCGGCATGATCTGAAGGTCGACGTTCGGTAACCCCCCGCACTCCAGCAGGTGGTCGATCAGCTCGCGCGTCACCTCCGGCCCGCCCGTCTGACGCGCGATCACCGCCTGCTCGATGATGAAGCTGAACGCGATGAACGGCGTCCTGCGCAGCAAGCCCTGGCGGGCCAGTCGGAGGGTGACGCGCGCCTCCGCGTCCTCCGGGGTCGGGAGTGGCGGTACGTCCCTGATCTGCGCCCGCGCGTACGCCTCCGTCTGCAGCAGCCCCGGGACCGAGCGGCACTCGTACGTGTTGAGGGCGATCGCGCGCTCCTCCAGCTCCGCCCAGCGCCGGAACCACTTCGCGAGACCTCGTCGCCGCGTCAGCCGGTCCGCCGCGATCCGAATGACGCCGAAGGCGTCCAGCTTCTCCTCCACCCGGTCCACGAACTTCGTCGACGGGTGGCGGCGGCCCTGCTCGACCGAGCCGATGTACTGGACGGAGTAGCGGATCTGGGGGGCCAACTGCTCCTGGGTCAGGCCGGCCCGTTTGCGGAAGGCCCTGATCGTCTCTCCGAAGTTCCGCAGGTCGGCGTCCGGCTCGACCTCGCTGTCACCGCTCTCGTCCACGCTCGCCACGGCGGTCACCTCCCCGGCACATCCTCACGTTCGGTGACCGCGCCTGTCCAGAGAGTGGACTCGTACAGTTGAAAAGTAGCGGTTGCCGTGCTGGAGAACATGCCTCCCCACACGGGACGTTGCCCCCATGAGCGCATCCCCTGGATCCCCGGGATCCCCCCAGGCCCTCGTACGCGTGTTCACGCAGCGTTTCAGCTGCACCCGGCGCGGGGCCCGCCTCGCCCGGCAGCTGGCCCTCGTCGAGCTGCACGACTGGGGCATCCCCGACCGCACCGGGCTGTCCGAGGACGCCGGCCTCCTCGTCGCCGAGCTCGCCGCCAACGCCGTCGTCCACGGGCGGGTGGCCGGGCGGGACTTCGAGCTGCGGCTCAGCCTCCTGCCCGGCGCGCTGCGCGTCGAGGTCTCCGACGCGCGCCGGGACCGGCGACCGGTCGTACGGCCGCACGCGTACCAGGCGGAGGCGGGCTACGGGATGCGGATCGTGGACGCCGTCGCCGCCGACTGGGGGGTCAGGGACCGGCTGATCGGCAAGACGGTGTGGGCGGAGCTCAAGGCGTAGCCGGAGCCCCGCCTCCGCTCCGGCGGCGGGAGGCCGGTGCCGGCCTCCCGCAGCCGGGGCGACGCGACCACGTCATCGACCGGCCGACCACGGTGCTGAGCCTCGATGCCTGACCGGGAAGTGGAACTGCCGGCCGCGGCGCTGCGCCTGGACAGCGCGGATCTGAACCTCTACGTCGACGTGCTGTCGGCGAACCTGGCGGACTCGCTGCGGCCCGGAGCCGTACGGGTCAAGCGCAGGCCGTCCGTCGCGGAACGGGTGGCCGGGCGCCGGGGCCCGGTCGCGGTCGGCCGGCCTGCGCGGTCCGGCCTAGAGGTACTGCGCGAAGCCGTCCAGGACGCGCAGGACCTCCGGCTCGTCCTCCGAGGGGAGCTGCAGGACGACCTCCTCGATGCCCAGGTCCGCGTAGTGGCCCATCTTCCCCGGGGTGGGCTGGACGGCGTACGGGACCACCTGCAGGGACTTGGGGTCGCGGCCCGCGGTCTCCCAGACCTGGCGCAGTACGGGGAGGGACTCGGTCAGGCCGCCGCCGCCGATCGGGAGCCAGCCGTCGGCGTGGTCGGCGATGGCCGCGAAGAGCTTCGGGCCGGCCTGACCGCCGATCATGGTGCGGGGTCCGTACAGGGGGACGCCCGGGGCGAGCTCGCGCGGGGCCTGCGCGGGCTTGGGGTGCGCCGAGCTGGCCTGGACCGAGGAGAACTGGCCGACGTACGCCGTCGGTTCGGGCGACCACAGGGCGCGCATCAGTGCCATGCGGTCGCGGACCAGCTCGCGGCGGGTGCGCCACTCGACGCCGTGGTCGGCTGCCTCCTCGACGTTCCAGCCGTAGCCGATGCCGAGGGTGACGCGGCCGCCGGACAGGTGGTCCAGTGTCGCGACCTGCTTCGCGAGGTCGATGGGGTCGTGCTGGGCGACGAGGGTGATGCCGGTGCCGAGGTGGAGCCGCTCGGTCACGGCGGAGGCCTGACCGAGGGCCACGAAGGGGTCCAGGGTGCGCCCGTACATCTCGGGGAGCTCGCCGCCCATGGGCGCCGCGGTGTCGCGGCTGACGGGGATGTGGGTGTGCTCGGGGAGGTAGAGGCCGGAGAAGCCCCGTTCCTCCAGAGCGCGCGCGAGGCGTACGGGAGAGATGGTGCGGTCGGTGAGGAAGATGGTCGTGGCGATCCGCATGTGCGCTGGCACCTCCGTGGCGTGGGAGGGCCAAGGTAAGGCTTCGCGCGCGCGGACGGCAGGGGCGCGCGTCGGCCACGGCGCGCCCGGGTCCGCGGCGCGCTCCGGGGCGCGCCTCGTTCCGGCCCGCGGCCGGTTCGGGGCCGCCGCTCGCGCCCGGTCCCGGGGGCGGTCAGCCGCGCGGGTAGCGGGCCAGCCAGCCGGGGGAGGCGGCCGACGGGCCGTGCAGGGCGGGGCCCTGGGTCATCTCCAGGGCGAAGTCGTCGGCGAGTTCGAGGATCGTCGCGCGGCCCTCCAGGCCGGCGAGCCAGCCCGCCGGGAGGGCGGTCTCGCCGTGCTGGGCGCCGAGCAGCGCCCCGCACACCGCGGCCGTGGCGGCGGAGTCGCCGCCGTGGTTCACGGCGAGCCGCAGGCCGTGCGCCACGTTCTCGGCGACGAGGGCGCAGTACACGGCGACGGCCAGGACCTCCTCGGCGGCGCGGCCGTCGCCGGCGCCGTCCCCGTAGTCGGGGGACAGGGCCTCGATGGTCCTCGGTGAGGGGGCGCCGGCCGTGACGGCCGCGAGCGCCCGCTGCAGGGCGTCCGTGACGGGCTGGTGGCCGGGGCGGACGCCGAGCAGGCCGAGCGCGCGCTGCACGGCCGAGTCGAGGGACTCACCGCGGGTCAGTCCGTGGACGATCACGGCGAAGGCGCCGGCCGCAAGATATGCGGCGGGATGGCCGTGGCTCTGCGCGGCGCATTCGACGGAGAGCTGGAGGACGAGGGCGGGCTCCCAGCCGACGAGCAGGCCGAAGGGCGCGGAGCGGGTGGTGGCGGCCGCGTCGCGGGCGGTGGGGTTCTTCGGCTGGTCGAGGGTGCCGAGGAGTCCGTCGGCGAAACCGGTCAGGCAGGCGCGGGCGGGGCCGCGGCGGGCGTAGAGCCACTCCTCCTGGGCGAGCCAGCCGTTGTCCGCGCGGCGCTCGTCGGGGCCCCAGTCGTGCTGGGTGGCGGCCCAGCGCAGGTACGCGCGGTGCACGTCCGTCGGCGGGTGCCAGGCGCCGGTGTCCCGGCGGACGTGGGCCCGTATCAAGCCGTCCACCGTGAACAGGGTGAGCTGCGTGGCGGCGGTGACGGGGCTGCGGCCGCCGGCCCCGCCCGGCGCCGGGTCGGTCAGGCCGGCGGGGCCGTGCGCGGCGTGCACGGCGTCGAGGGAGAGGGCCGCCACGGGTGCGCCGAGGGCGTCGCCGATGGCGGAGGCGAGCAGGGCGCCTCTGACGCGGCTGCGGAAGTCCTGCTGCTCGGTGCGGCCCCAGAGGCCGGTGGTGACGGCGGCGCGGCCGCCGATGGTGTCGCCGGCGTGCGGGCCGGTGGCGGGGCCGAGGCCGGTCCCCGTGCCGGCGCCGGTGTCGGCACGGCGGGCTTCGCCGGCGGGCACGGGCACCGCGGTGGCCGGTCCGGCCGCGCCGGCCGGGCCCTGAGGCTCCCCGGACTGTTCGGTCGCCGTGTCCATTTCGATCCCCCCGACTACCCGCGCATGCTCTGGCGGGCACTGTAGTGGACAGGATCGATCGGGTCCGGAACTAGTCGGTCATGCGACCTGTATGACAAGCCGGAACGGCTGATTTCCACCGGTCCCCTGATCAAGCCCCGCCGGCGTTTGAGGCGCGGTCCGGGGCGGAGCCCCGGGGGTCCGTCGGCCGGGTGGCCCGCGAGGCCCGCCCGGCCCGCCCGGGCCGTGAGCCCCGGTCAACCGCCGGCCAGGCGCATGGCACGTTTTGCCACCCGCCTTCCCGGCAGCCAGTTCCGGCCATGCCGTGTTCACGCGGTGTTGTCCGTCGGCCCACAGGCTCGGGCCATGAAGAAGGCACTGCTCGCCGCGACCGTCGTCGCCTCCACGCTCACCCTCACCCTGGTCGCGGCCCCCGCCGCCACCGCCGCCCCCGAGTGGGACCTTCCGTGGGCCGGCCGGCACCACGCCCGCTCCGCCATCCCCTTCACCGAGGCCACCGTCACCGCCGGCGCGGACGGTTCGTACACCCTGAAGTGGAGCGCCGAGGGCACCAAGCGCGTCGAGGTCAAGGCGAACGGCAAGGTCGTCGCCAAGGGCGGCGCCCGAGGCCAGGCGGTCGTCGCGGGGCTGCCCGCCGCCGACCGGCAGTGGTTCGACTTCGCAGCCGAGCGCGGCGGGAACCTGCGGCTGGCCGACCGGCTGATCAAGCTGGAGGGCGCCGCCAACTTCCGTGACGCGGGCGGCTACCGCACCACCAGCGGCCAGTGGGTCAAGATGGGCGAGATCTACCGCTCCGACGCCCTCGACAAGCTCACCGGCGACGACCTCGCCAAGCTCCAGCGCCTGCGCGTCAAGACCGTCTTCGACCTGCGCACGGAGAGCGAGCGCACCAAGGACGCCGACAAGGTCCCGGCGGGCGCCACGTACGTCGTCGCCGACGTCTTCGCGGGTGCGCCGCCCTTCCAGTCCATGCCCACGTCGCCCGACGAGGCCGTCAAGGCCATGGTCGACGCCGAAAGGGCGATGGTCGGCGGCGAGGGCGGCAAGAAGGCGTACACGCGGGTCTTCGAGGGCATGGAGCGCGACCGCGACCGGGCCGTCCTCTTCCACTGCACCGCGGGCAAGGACCGCACGGGCTGGGCGAACGCCTCCCTGCTGACCGCCCTCGGCGTGCCGGGCGAGACCGTCATGGCCGACTACCTCGCCAGCAACGACTACCGCAAGGCCGCCAACGACGCGGTCCTCTCCCACCTGCCGGCCGCCCAGGCCGCCGTGTACAAGCCGATGCTCGACGTCCGCCCGGAGTACCTCAACGCCGGCTACGAGGAGGTCGAAGCCGCGTACGGCACCTTCGACAACTACCTCGGGAACGGCCTCGGCATCGACGCCCGCGAGCTGAAGCAGCTCAAGAAGGACCTCCTGGTGGGCTGAGCGGCCGCCGCGAGACGAGGGTGGGCCCGGCCGGTGCGCGTCCGGCCGGGCCCACCCGCATCCACCCGACGTCAGTCCAGGACCGGCAGCAGCTCCGGCAGGTGTCCGTCCGAGGCGCGCGCCGCGTCCCGGCGCTCCTGCGGCACCTCCCCGTACAAGGTCGTCCGGGCCCTCGCGGGCCGCCCGGCCGCAGCGGCGACGGCGATCAGGTCCCGGACGGACTTGTACGAGCCGTAACCCGACCCCGCCATGCGGGAAATGGTCTCCTCCATCAGGGTCCCGCCCAGGTCGTTGGCGCCCGACCGCAGCATCTCGGCCGCGCCCTCCGCACCCAGCTTCACCCAGCTGGTCTGGATGTTGGGGATGTACGGGTGGAGCAGGATCCGCGCCATCGCCGTCACCGCCCGGTTGTCGCGCACCGTCGGCCCGGGCCGGGCGATGCCCGCCAGGTACACCGGCGCGTTCGTGTGGATGAACGGCAGCGTCACGAACTCCGTGAAACCCTCGACGCCCTTGTCCAGCGCGGCCCGCTGGACGCGGGCCAGCGTACGGAAGTGGCCGAGCCAGTGCCGGGGCTGGTCCACGTGCCCGTACATCATCGTCGAGGAGGAACGGATCCCCAGCTCGTGCGCTGTGGTGACCACGTCGATCCAGTCCGCCGTGGGCAGCTTGCCCTTGGTCAGCACCCAGCGGACCTCGTCGTCCAGGATCTCCGCCGCCGTGCCCGGGATCGAGTCGAGCCCGGCCTCCTTGGCCGCCGCCAGCCAGTCGCGCACCGACATCCCGGTACGCGTCGCGCCGTTGACGACCTCCATCGGGGAGAAGGCGTGCACGTGCATCCCCGGCACCCGCTGCTTCACCGCCCGCGCGATGTCGAAGTAGGCCGTCCCGGGCAGGTCGGGGTGGATGCCGCCCTGCATGCACACCTCGACCGCGCCCACGTCCCACGCCTGCGCGGCCCGGTCGGCGACCTGGTCGAGCGAGAGCGTGTACGCGTCCGCGTCCGTACGGCGCTGCGCGAAGGCGCAGAAGCGGCAGCCGGTGTAACAGACGTTGGTGAAGTTGATGTTGCGCGTGACGATGTAGGTGACGTCGTCGCCCACCACCGACTTGCGCAGGTCGTCCGCGACCCGGCACAACGCGTCCAGCGCCGGACCGTCCGCGTGCAGCAGGGCGAGTGCCTGGCCGTCGGTGAGCTTCGTCGGATCGTCGGCGGCCTGGGCGAGGGCCGCCCGTACGTCCGTGTCGATGCGCTCCGCCACCATGCCGGGCGCCGCGGCCTCGCGCAGGGCCTCCCAGTCTCCGTAGACGTCGTCGAAGTCGTCGCGCCGGTCGCCGGTACGGCCCTGCGTGTCGATGGTGGCGTGCAGGTCGGTGCGCCCGTAGGCGGTGAAACCCTCGTCGGGCTCCTGCCACGGCCGGCCCTCGACGCGCGCGGACTCGTCCGCCAGGCCCGTCTGCGCGTCGGCCAGCGCGCGCACGTGCGGCAGCAGCCGGGGGTCCAGCCAGGGCTCGCCGCGCTGCAGGAACTCCGGGTAGACGGTGAGGCGCTCGCGCAGCTCGAAGCCGGCGGCCGCGGTCCGCTCCGCGAGCTCCTCGATGTGCGGCCAGGGGCGCTCGGGATTGACGTGGTCGGGGGTGAGCGGCGAGACCCCGCCCCAGTCGTCGATGCCCGCACCGATGAGCAGCGCGTACTCGGCGTCGACGAGGTTCGGCGGAGCCTGGATCCGGGCCGACGGGCCGAGGATGTGTCGGGCCACCGCGATGGCGGCCGCCAGCTCCTCCAGCTCGGCGTCGGGCATGGCGCGCATGGCCGTGTCCGGCTTGGCGCGGAAGTTCTGGACGATGACTTCCTGGATGCCGTGATAGCTGCGCTGGATCCGGCGCAGCTCGAAGAACGCCTCCGCGCGCTCCTCGTACGACTCGCCGATGCCGATCAGCACGCCGGTCGTGAAGGGCACGTTGGAGCGGCCCGCGTCCTCCAGGACGCGCAGCCGGACGGCCGGCTCCTTGTCGGGGGAGCCGTGGTGCGGACCGCCCGGCTCGGACCACAGGCGGGTCGCCGTGGTCTCCAGCATCATGCCCATCGACGGGGCGACGGGCTTGAGCCGCTGGAGCTCGGACCAGCTCAGGACACCGGGGTTGAGGTGGGGGAGCAGGCCCGTCTCCTCCAGGACGCGGATGGCCATGGCCCGCACGTAGGCGAGCGTGTCGTCGTAGCCGTGCGCGTCGAGCCACTCGCGGGCCTCCGGCCAGCGGTCCTCGGGCCGGTCGCCGAGCGTGAACAGGGCTTCCTTGCAGCCCATGGCCGCGCCCTCGCGGGCGATGTCGAGGACCTCGTCGGGGGACAGGTACATGCCGTGGCCGTCCCGGCGGAGCTTGCCCGGGACGGTGACGAAGGTGCAGTAGTGGCACTTGTCGCGGCACAGACGGGTGAGGGGGATGAAGACCTTGCGCGAGTACGTGATGACGCCGGGCCGGCCGGCGGCTTCGAGCCCGGAGTCCCGGACGCGGGCGGCGGACGCGGCGAGGTCCCGGAGGGCCTCGCCGCGCGCCTGCAGGAGTACGGCCGCCTCGGCCGCGTCGAGCGCGACGCCGTCGCGGGCGCGCCGGAGCGCGCGGCGCATCGAGTTGTCGGTCGGAGCGTCACTCGGAGTGGTCATGGGCCGAGCATACGATCCGCTCGCGGGCGGGCGGAGGGGCTCATCGCATCATCTCCCCGGCGTTGACCAGCAGCGACTGGCCGGTTATCGCCCGAGCCCGGTCGGAGGCGAGGAAGGCGGCGGCGTCTGCGACGTCCCCGTCGGTGGCCAGGTCGGGGAGCGCCATGCGGTCGGTGAGCCGCGCGTGGACCTCGGCTTCGGGCACGCCTTCGGTGTGCGCGGTGAAGGTGACGAAGGCCTGGACCGGCGGGCCCCACATCCAGCCGGGGAGCACGGTGTTGACGCGGATGCGGTGCGGGCCGAGCTCGCGGGCCATGGAGTACATCGCGGAGGTCAGCCCTCCCTTGGAGGCGGCGTAGGCCGCCTGCTGCACCTCGTTGGGGGCGGCGATGGCGGACTGGGTGCCGATGATGACGACGGATCCGCCGGTGCGCTTCAGGGCGGGCAGGCAGGCGCGGGTCATGCGCAGGGTGCCGAGCAGGTTCACGTCGAGGATCTGCTGCCACGTGCCGAAGTCGGCGTCCTCCAGGCCGCCGAAGTACGAGTCCCAGGCGGCGACGTGCACGACGGCGTCGACGCCGCCGAAACGCTCCTGGGCGAGGGCGGCGAGGGCTTCGCACTGGCGCTCGTCGGAGATGTCGGTCGGCAGGTACGCGGTGTGCGCGCCGGCGGGGTCGATCTCGGCGGCGGCCTTGGCGAGGTTGGCCTCGGTCCGCGCGCCGAGCACGGCGTTGCCGCCGTCGCGGACCACGGTGGCGGCGACCTGGTGCCCGAGCCCGGCCCCCACGCCGGAGACGATGACGGTCTTCCCTTGCAGCAGCGGCGACATGGCGCGGCCTCCTGACGACGGGGTCAATCTGACGGTGCGTCAGGCTACGGGGTGGGGGGTGGGGAGGGAAGGGGGGCGGGGTGGGGGCTCCGAGGGTTGGCGGGCCGGGCTCCGGGGGGTGGGGCTTCAAGGCGGGGGGCCGCCCCCGCACCCCCGCCGCCCTGCTCTCCGGCGACCCCGGCCAGCCGCCGCAGGCCCTCCGCGATCTCGGCCTCCGTGTGCGTCGTGAACGACAGGCGGAGGGCTCTGGGGTCCGGGGATCCGGCGAAGAAAGGGGCTCCGGGGACGAAGGCCACGCCCGCCCGGGTCGCCGCGCGCAGCAGGGCCGTCGCGTCGTGGCCCTCCGGGAGGCGGGCCCAGACGAACATGCCGCCCTCCGGGTGGTTCCACGTCGAGCCCGCCGGGAGCGCGGACCCCAGACCCGTCAGGAGTGCGTCGCGGCGGCTCCGGTAGGCGTCGCGGACCCGGGCCGTGTGCGCGTCCAGGTCGGCCGTCCGCAGGTACTCCGCCGCCGCGAGCTGGTCCACCGTCGAGGTGTGCAGGTCCGCCGCCTGCTTCGCGAGCACCGCTCCCCGCAGGAGCGCCGCCGGCGCGCGCAGCCACCCCAGTCTGACCCCGGGTGCCATCACCTTCGAGAAGCTGCCGAGCAGGGCCGTGCGGTCCTCCGCGCCCGGGTGCGCGGCCAGCCACGGGACGTCGCGGCCCTCGTAGCGCAGGTCCCCGTACGGGTCGTCCTCCAGCAGCCACAGCCCGAGCCGGGCGGCGAGGGCCGCGACCGCCGTCCGGCGGGCGGACGGGAGGGTGCGGCCGGTCGGGTTCTGGAAGGTGGGGACGGTGTAGAGCAGCTTGGGCCGCTCGCGCGCGACGATCTCCTCCAGGGCGTCCGGGAGGATGCCCTCGTCGTCGCACGGCACGGGGATCACCCGGGCGCCCGCGAGCGTGAACCCCTGGAGTGCGGCCAGGTAGGTGGGGTTCTCGACGAGGACCGCGTCTCCCGGCTCGATCAGCGCCGTCGTGATCAGGCCGAGCCCCTGCTGGGAGCCGGTGGTGATCAGCAGGTCGTCCCCGGTCGTGGCCAGTCCGCGCCCGTCGAGCCGCCGCGCCACCGCCGCGCGCAGCTCCGGGGCGCCCTCGGTGGTCGAGTACTGGAGCGCGCGGCGGGCCGAGCGGGCGAGGACGCCGTCGTACGCGGCCCGCAGGCCCTCGCCGTCGAAGAGCTCGGGGGCGGGCAGGCCCCCGGCGAAGGAGATCATGCCGGGCTGGGCGGTGACGGCGAGTATCTCGCGGACGGCCGAGGGCGCGGTCGTGCGGATGCGGGCGGCGAAGGGGGGCGGCGGGACGGGAGCGGCGGCGGGGGCGGAGCAGGGCTGCGGGAAAGGTGCGGAGGCGGGTGCGGCGACGGGCGCGGAAGCGGGCACGGGAGCTCCTTCGGGAGGTGGGTGCGCGCATCGTAGCGGCAGGAACGTGTAGATGACATCTATGTATCGCCAGGTGAACTCCCGCTGGAGACTCCCCATCTGACGTCACATCAGTTAAACCGTCTTCCATGACAGCAGACGAGCGGAACACCCGGGCCGACGACTACGCCGAGCTCGCCTCGGTCGGCCCCTACGGAGTCCACCCCGGCCACGCGCTGATCACCATGGTCGAACCGCACCCGGGCCACGAGTTCGCGTACAACCGCTGGTACGAGGACGACCACTACTACGCGGGAGCCATGGCCATGCCCTGGATGTTCGCGGGCCGCCGCTGGGTCGCCACCCGCGAGCTCCAAGAGCTGCGCTACCCGGAGAAGTCGGCGGTCGCCCAGCCCGTCACGGCCGGGTGCTACATCTCCACGTACTGGGTCACCGAGGGCCGCTACGACGAGCACATGAAGTGGACCGTCGGCATCAACAAGCGCCTCAATCGCGACGGGCGCGTCTACCAGGACCGCACCCACGTCTTCACCGCGTTCCAGGACCACGAGGCCACCGTCTACCGCGACGGAGCCGCCGGCCCCCGGGACTTCCACGCCCTCGACCACCCGTACGGCGGGCTGGTCGTCCAGGTCGTCGACGCCGACGGCCCCGAGCAGCGGGCCGAACTGCTGGAGTGGCTGCGCTCGCGCGCCCTGCCGAAGCGGCTGGCCGGCTCCCCGGCCGCGATGGTCACGGTCTTCCGGCCGACGCCGCTGCCCGGCGACCGGATGGCGTACGTGAAGCAGGTGGAGGGGGTCGACACCCGCCTGACCCTGCTGTGGTTCCTGGAAGCCGACCCGCGCACCTGCTGGGACCGATTTCAGGGGCTGGACGCGGAGGTCGCGGAGGCGGGGCTGGGCCGGGTGGAGCTGGTGGCGCCGTTCATCCCGACGGTGCCGGGGACCGACCGGTACGTGGACCGGCTGCGCTAAGGGCTGTCCCGTAATCCCCGGTGGATCAGCGCGCGGCGTCAGATGCGGTGCCCCGCAAGGCGGAGGAGCGTCCGCATACTGTGCGCATTCGGGCGTTCCGGCAACGCGGCGAGGTGCCGTAGCTGTCGTCGTGCGCCCGCCGGGGATTACGGGACAGTTCTTAGGGGCTCGCGGACATGGCCGAGCCCCCTCGGCCAGGACGGCGGGCCGGTCGAGAGGGCTCCAGACGGTGGTGCGGTCCTGCTGGTACTGCCGTTGATCGCGTGTCGGAGGGCTGGGATGTTCGCCTCGACGTTCAGGCGAGGCGTCCCAGCCGGCCCTCGGTCACATCGGCGACGAACGAGGTCCAGGAACCGGGCGCGAAGGTGAGGGACGGACCGTCCTGCACCTTCGAGTCGCGGACCGCGATGGCTTCCATGACGGGCGACTTGACCTCGACGCAGGCGCCGTTGGCGGAGTAGGAGGACTTGATCCAGTTTTCCGTGGAGCCCTGACGAATAGCCATGTTTCTCTCCGGTTCAGCGAGTAGTTCCGGTGGATCCCGGTGTCCTGTCGGCCATTTCTCCGACCGACGTGATCGACGCTACCCGCAGGTCCCGGCAGGTGAGAGAGACGTTCACCCGACCGAGTGGCATATTCCAGTCAGGCCTTCTGTGGCCGGGGAGTGACGGTGTACCGTACCGGCCTTTCGCGAAACCTCAGTTCTCCTTCGTGAAGTCGTCGATGATGCTGGAGATGAACTGCCTGGTCTGGTCCACGTTGTGGGCCTGTGCGCGCAAATGTTCGTACATCACGCTGTATTTCTGGACGTCGTTGGCCTTCTCCAGGTACAAGTCGCTCGTCACGCCCTCGATGTAGACGACGGTCGAGTCCGAGGCGTCCGGGAATTCCAGAATGGCGTACTGGCCGTTGACACCCGGGTGCGCGCCCATCGAGAACGGCATCACCTGGACCGTGACGTGGGGCTTCTCCGACTGCTCTATCAGGTACTCCAGCTGCCGGATCATGAGCTGGGCATCGCCCACCTGCCGCCGCAGGGCCGCCTCGTCGATGACCGCCCACAGCCGCAGCGGCCCGATCTCCGGATTGCTGTTGTCGGTCTCCCAAAGCCGCTTCTGGCGGTGCATCCGGACCTGTACGCGCTTCTCCACATCGGTCGGAGCGGTCTCCGGCCACGCGCCACGGACGAGCGCCTGGGCGTACTCCGGGGTCTGGAGCAGGCCCGGGACCACCAGGGGCTCGTAGGTGCGCAGGCTGGCGGCGTCCGTCTCCAGGCCGATGTAGACGCTGTAGGGGATGTCGCCGAAGGCGTGCCACCAGCCCTGCTGGCGGGAGTCCTTGGCCATCTGCATGAGGGAGTCGACGAGCCGCCGGTCCTCGACCTCGTAGACGTCGCACAGATCGCGCACGTCGCGCTGGCTGATGGAGCGCCGGCCGTTCTCCAGTCGGCTGATCTTGGACTGGGAGACGAGCAGGCGCTCTGCGACCTGTTCGGCCGTCATGCCCTTGTCTTCGCGGAGCTTGCGCAACTCCATGCCCAGTCGGCGGCGTCGGACGGTGGGATTGACATTGGACGCCACGTGAACGGCACCTCCGCCTTCTCTTATCGCTGTCTCTCTGCGTGTCTGATGGTGAGCAGACTGCCACCGAAGAGTGCGGCCTCGCTGGGGAACGGCCCGGAAGGGGTCGGGAACGAGCCGGGAAGCCGCCCGGGACGGGCCACAAGACGCCCGGGACGGGCCGCAAGGGGCCCGATAAGGGCCGGAGGGCCCGATAAGGCCCGGGAGGGCCCGGTGCGGGCCGCGGGGCCGGGAGCGGCGGGTAACGCGAACGCGCCGCGTGGCGGCGGGGAACGCGAACGCGCGGGGGGCGGGGCCGGGGTACCGGCCTCGCCACCCCGCGCGCCGGCGGCTCCCGGACCGGATCGTGGGGACGCCGGTCACGGCAGTGGCGTTACGTGTGCTGCGTGCTGCGTGCTGCGTGCTGCGTGCCTGCTCGTTCAGTGCGCGGCAGCGCGGGCCATCGCTCCGGTCCGGCGCGGCTGCATCGGAACGGCAGTGGCAGTGGCCGTGGCCCGGACGGGCTGGGCCGGTGCGCGGTCGCGGCGTGGCTGTGCGGCCACACCGTTCTGGACGTCCATGACGGCGTGTGCCACCAGTCCGCCCATCGGGTCGTGTCGGATCAGGTCCCGCAGTCGGGACCTGGACGAACGCCCCTCGTTGCCGGGGTACAGGTGCTTGCCGAGTCCGACCGCGTGGGCCAGGGCGGCAAGCGCCGCGGTCCGCGGGTCCGGCGGTACGCCGGTGCGGATCGCAGTGTCCAGTCGGGCACGGATCTCCCGGCTGATCGCCGTGTCGGTCGCTTGGTAGCGAGTCGTCGGCAGCACCCCGCACATCTGGCCCGCGACGGCATGGACCATGCCGCAGCGCTCCAAGTGCGCGAGGTAAATCTGACGGAGTCCCAGTCGGGGTCCGCCGATCCAGTGGACCGCCCGAACCGGGCTGCCGCGCCTGCGCAGCAGTTCCAGTGCGGAGTCCAGAGTCGGATCTCCTGTCGGCCGTGGCATCACCACGGCGATACGATCCCCGTCAGGGGCTATCCGTCCTGCCAGAGCCAGCTCCACTAGCTGTGCCCCGGCCAGGCCGAGGTCGAGCGACTGCGGCTGCGCCGTGGTACCCGTGGCCGGGTCCAAAGCGAGCAGCAGAAGCTCCTCCGGAATTGTTCTGCGGCTCCTGCCCATCCATGCCTCCCCGCGTGGATGAGTGACAGGGTGACGCCTCTCACATTCATCTGTCGAGGGCGCCTGCCTGCTTTGTGGGGGAACCATCAGCTATGTCGTTCTCGTCTAGCACGGGGGCGATGCGCCCTAGACGGGACACTGTTAGACATTCGGACAGCCGGACATGATGGCGATCGAGGAGGAACTGGTGGCGGGCGAGTCCCCCGACAAGTCGGTTGATGAAGGAGCGCCGGGGGCGGCGGAGTCCTCCGAGGAGCGCGATCCGAGGTTGTCGGTGTTCCGCCCGCGGGACCCCGAGGACAGGTCCGCGGCGGGCGATCCGCTGAGGGAAGCGGTGGCGGCGTGGGTCGCCACGGCGGAGCCCGCGTCCTCCGGTGACGAGCCGGGCGAACCGGATGGGGCCGCGCCGGGTGCGCGCACGGAGATCTTCGGGGCCCTGCCCGACGACGCGGCGCGCGCGGCGGCGGATTCCGGTGCGGGTTCCGGTGCGGGTTCGCGTTCGGCTGCCGCGGGTGCCGCTACGGCTGCCGCGGATGCCCCTGCGGGTGCCTCCACGGGTGCTGCCGCCGACGGGAAGGCGGACCCGGGGTCCGACGCCCCGTCCGCGGCCCCCGCGGAGCCCGCCCGCGCGGAGACGTCCCCCGAGGCCGAGGCCCCGGCGGAGACGGCTCCTGTGGACGCTCCGTCGGACCGCCCGGGCTCCGGGGGGTCGGCTTCGGGCTCGACTCCGGCCTCGGCGTCCGGTTCGGGTTCGCGTCCGGCTCCGGTCTCGGGCTCGCGTTCGGATACGGGAACGGCTCCGGCTTCGGGCTCGTCTCCGGCCTCCGGCTCGGGCTCGGCGGCCGAGGCGGCCGCCGGCTCCGCCGGTGCTGCGGCCGCAGATCGTAGTGCCGACTCCGACTCCGACTCCGACTCCGGTTCCGGTTCCGGGCGCGCGAGCGCCGGTTCCACGGACCGCGACGCGTCTTCGGACCGGCCGGCCGCGGCCGGCTCCACCGACAGTGACCGTACGGCCGCTTTCCGTATGCCGACGCCCCCGTCGGCCGGTTCCCGGCCCGTGGCCGGCGGCCCCGGAGTGGGTTCCGCTTCCGGGCGTGCGGGTGAAGGGGCCGCCCCTGAGGGCGGCGCCGCCGCGCGTACGGGTGAGGGCCCCAAGGGCTCTGACAAGCCTGTTCCGGCCCGGCCGGAGGCTCCTGCCGAGCCGGTCGAGAGCGAGCGTACGGCCGTGTTCCGTGCGGTGAAGCCTCCGGTCGCCGGTTCCGCTTCCGGCCGGGAGGGTGGCGGTTCCGCCGCCCCGTCGGACGCCGCGAAGGGCCCCGCCCCGCGTACGGGCCAGGGGGCGTCCGAGGCCTCCGCCAAGGACGCGCCGGCGACTCCGGCCGAGCCGGTCGACAGCGAGCGTACGGCCGTGTTCCGTGCGGTGAAGCCTCCGGTCGCCGGTTCCGCTTCCGGCCGCGAGGGTGGCGGTTCCGCCGCCCCGTCGGACGCCGCGAAGGGCCCCGCCCCGCGTACCGGCGCCGGGGCGCCCGGCCGGCCGGCCGGTGACGAGCCCGCCGACAGTGAGCGGACCGCCGTCTTCCGTGCCGTGAAGCCCGCCGCTCCGGCCGCCGCGCCCGGAGCGGACGAGCCCGCCGACAGCGAGCGCACCGCCGTGTTCCGGGCCGTGAAGCCCGGCGCCACGCGGCCGGTGCCGCCCCACGCCGTCGGCGGGGAGCGGGCGAGCACCTTCGTACCGCTGCGGACCGATGACGCCGGCCGCGACGCGCAGTCGCCCAAGACGGCTCCGCCTGCCGGGCCCGGGGTGCGCCCCGAGGCTCCGAAGCCGCCCCCGCCGCCGGGGGCGGCCGCTCCGGCGGCGCAGGCACGGGCACAGGCTCCGGGCGGGCCGGCGACGCAGTCGCCCGAGCGGACCACGCAGCAGCCGCTGCCGCCCAAGCCGCCGCTCGACATGCTGGCGGACCTCACCAACAACCCGCCCCCGCCGCCGAGCGCGGCCCGGACCGCCGTGCGCCGGGTCAAGATCTACGCCCCGATCCTCGTGCTCCTGGCGGTCGTCCTCGCCGTCGTGCAGCTCGTGCGCCCCCTGCCCGAGCCGAAGCTCCAGGTGACCGCGAAGACCTCGTACACCTTCGACGGCGGGGCCCCGTCCCTGCCGTGGCCGAAGGAGGGCCAGGCCTACGTGGCGGCGGCCGGCCTCGGTCCCGTCGGCAGCTTCGGCGAGCAGAAGCCCGTCGCGATCGGCAGTGTCGCGAAGGCCATGACGGCGTACGTCATCCTCAAGGACTTCCCCATGAAGAAGGGGGAGAAGGGCCAGATGATCCCCGTCGACAAGACGGCGGTCGACGACGGCAAGAAGGAGACCGAGGGCGAGTCCACGGTCAACACGCTGAAGGAGGGCGACAAGCTCTCGCAGTACGACGCCCTCGCCGCGATCATGATCCCGTCCGCCAACAACGTCGCGCGGCTGCTCGCGCGCTGGGACGGCGGGCAGGAGGCGTTCGTCAAGAAGATGAACGACACCGCCAAGTCGCTCGGCATGGCCAACACCACGTACACGGACCCTTCGGGTCTGGACGCGACGACGGTCAGCACCGCCGAGGACCAGGTCAAGCTCGGTCTCAAGATCGTCGAGATGCCGGAGCTGGTCGCGATCACCAAGCTGCCGAACTGGACCGACCCCTCCGGCAAGCAGTGGCGGAACTACAACGACCTGGTTCCGTTCAACGGCTCGCTCGGCATCAAGACCGGCTCCACCACCAAGGCCGGCGGCAATCTGCTCTTCGCCGCCGAGAAGAAGGTCGGCAAGACCAACCAGCTGCTCGTCGGCGCGGTCCTCGGCCAGCACGGCGTGCCGATCCTCGGTACCGCGATCGCGGCCAGCAAGGACGTCATGCTGGCCACGCAGAAGGCGCTGACGGCCGCCAACATCGTCAAGAAGGGCGAGGTCGTCGGCTACGTCGACGACGGGCTCGGCGGCCGCGTCCCGGTCGTGGCCACCGCCGACGTGGAGGCGGTCGGCTGGCCGACGCTCACCGTCGACGTCAAGCTGGGTGACGGCGCCGCGAAGATTCCGATGACCGCGAAGGCGGGCTCGGAGATCGGTGTCCTGACCGTCGGGTCGGGAGCCAGCCAGGTGAAGGTGCCGGTGGCGCTGCAGAGCGACCTCACGGCGCCGGGCATCGGCAAGAAGCTGACGCGCGTCGGCTGACGCGTCGGCCCGGCCGTGCGCCGGCCGGCGCCGGCCGGGCGCGGAGCGAGCGATCCGGCGCCCCGGGGCAACCCCGGGGCGCCGGATCGCGTCTAGGACCAGAACGGGCCGGAGCGGATCGCGCACCGGATCGAACATCGGACGAGACATCGGACGAGACATCGGACCGGACCTCGGACCGGACCTCGGACCGGGACCCCGGGTCGGGACCGGGTCGGGATCCCGGGTCGGGGACCCCGGGCCGGACATCGCACGGATGCCCGGCCGGACCATCGGATCGGAACGCCGGAGACTCATGGTGTCGTGTTGGGGAGTACGTCGGCGTGACCACCGCTGAGCGGCAGACGCAGGGCCAGGGCCAGGGCCAGGGCCAGGAGCGGGACCGGGGCCGGGACCGGGAGCCCGGGCCGCAGGCCGGTCCGGAGCAGGGCCCGGAGCCCGCGGCTTCCGGCGGCCCCCTGCGCCGCGCCTTCGGGCCGGCTCTCCGGTGGGCGCGCCGGCATCCCGTGGCCGTGGCCACCGGGCTGGCCGCGCTGCTGCACCTGGTCTGGTTCTTCGCCGTCGCCAACAGCGGCGGTGACCTCGCCGCACAGGACGCCTGGGCCGAGTTCGTGGGCCGCCATCCCGACTCGGCGTACAACCTCGCCTGGTACGGCGGCATGCACCCGGTCTCGTACAGCGTGGTCTCCCCGTACGTGATGCACGTGCTCGGTGTCCGGACCACGATGATGATCGCCGGTACGGTCTCGGCCGGGCTGCTCGCGATGATCCTGACCCGCTGCCGCGGTGCCGTGCGCGAACCGCTGTGGCCCGCGCTGGCCGGGGTGTACGGGCTGCTGTGCAACGCCCTGTCGGGCCGGGTGACCTTCGGGCTCGGCGTGATGTTCGCGCTCGGGGCCGTCGCGGCCGTCTTCTGCTGGCCCCGGAAATGGGCCGAGCGGCGCTGGGCGAAAGCCGCCGCCGCGGCTCCGCTCGCGGCGGTCGCCACCGCCTCCAGCCCGGTCGCCGGGCTGTTCCTCGGCCTGATCGCGGCCGCGCTGTTCCTGAACGGGCGGCGCCCGGGTGCGTACGCGCTGGGCCTGGCCCCGGCGGCGGTCGTCGGGCTGTCCGCGTGGCTGTTCCCCTTCTCCGGGACGCAGCCGATGAAGCTGCTCTCGGCGGCGCTGCCGTTCGGATGCGCGCTGGCCGCGCTGTTCCTCGTACCGAAGGGCTGGAAGACGGTCCGGACCGCGTCCGCGATCTACGCCCTCGGGGTCGCCCTGACCTGGGCGATCGACTCCCAGGTCGGGTCGAACGTGACCCGGCTGGCGATGCTCTTCGGCGGGGCGGTGCTGCTCGCGGCCCTCCCGTACGAGTCCTCGCGCCACGTCCGCACCGGGTCCCGCGGGCGCCGCACCCGCCGCTGGTACGGGCTGGTCCTCGCCCTCGTCGGCGTGACCGCCTGGATCACCGTCAACAGCGTCACCGACATCGTCCGCACCACCCCGCTGGCCTCCTGGAGCCGGGAGCTCGCCCCGCTGGTGGACCAGCTCCAGAAGGCGCACGCGGACCGCGGCCGGGTCGAGGTGGTCCCGGCCAGCAGCCATCGGGAGTCCTCCGCGTTCCCCGCGTACGTGAACCTCGCACGGGGCTGGAACCGGCAGGCCGACCTCGAGCGGAACCCGCTCTTCTACGACGACACCCTGACGGACGACAGCTACCGCGAGTGGCTGGACCGCTGGGCCGTGCACTACGTGGTGCTGCCCGCCGACAATCCCGACGAGGGCGGGCGGGACGAGGCCAAGCTGGTGCGCGAGGGACTCCCGTACCTCCAGCAGGTGTGGGGCGACGCGAACTGGCAGCTCTTCAAGGTGATCGACCCGACGGACCTGGTCGCGGGCCCCGCGACGGTGGTGCGGGCCAGCGCCGACCAGCTGGTCATCAACGTGGAGCAGGCCGGGCGGGTGCTGGTGCGGATCCCGCATTCGCCGTGGCTGGGGCTGGTGGACGCCGAGGGCCGGCCGGTGGCCCCGCCGCAGGCGACGGCGGAGTCGAAGGAGGGGGCGAAGGCGACCCCGTCCGCGCCGAAACAGCCGGCGGCGCCGAAGCAGGCCGTCCCCAAGACGTTCGTGAACGAGGCGGGATGCCTCTTCAAGGCGGCTCCGGACGCCACCGGCGACGTGTGGACGGAGCTGCTGGCTCCCGCGCCGGGCGAGTACCGGGTGGCGGCGAAGTACCAGCTGCCGCGGGGGACGCCGTGTCCGGAGGAACTGGTCGTCGAGGTGCTGGAGAAGGAGACGGGACGCCCCGAGCGCCGGCTCCCGCCGCGCCCCTGACCTACGGGTGACCCACCCGGCCCGGGTCGGACCGAATCCCACTCCGAGCCGCTCCGACGCCGAATCCAACCGAGATCCATACATTCTTTACGTCCGGTCCGGGTGCGTTGGTCCGCATATCTGCATACGATCCCAGTAGTCCGATTGGGTGCCCCGAGTCTTGAGGGAGTGACGACGGGATGAGCAAAGAGCAGAAGCAGGACTTCCAGGCGGCCGTAGCCAAGGTCGCGGAGGCGACCCGCCTGCCACGTGCCGCGCAGGCGCACGGCTTCGACGGTCCGGTCCGCAGCAAGGTCAAGGGCGGGGCGCACACGAAGGCGGAACTCAAGCGGGCGGGGACCCCGCAGGGTGACCGCATCGGCGAGCGCAGCAGAGGACTCAGCTGAGGTCCGGGTCGATACCCGACCCCGGCCATCGTCGTCACGGAAGCCCTTCCGGCCCGACCGGAAGGGCTTCCGTGCGCCCGCACCCGAAACAGCGGTCCCGCACACCGTGGCGTATCCCTCGGCCGCCGAGCCACGCCCGTCCGGACAAGCACAAAGGCCCCCAGCCAAGATCGGCTGGGGGCCTAAGTCCATGTGCCCTCGGCAGGATTCGAACCTGCGACACCCGCTTTAGGAGAAAACGTAAAGCGATCATGAGCCTGCGTGAGGCTGAATGAGCCTCAGTGAGGCTAGACCCAGAGGGCGCTGACCTGGATGAGTGAGCCTCAGTGAGGCTCGATGAGGCTCGGTGAGGGGGTGTTGTGGATTCGATGTGGACTCTGCACCTCACACCGCCCTCAACAATCGAACATCGGCCGGCGACTCCGGCGCCATCAGGGCGAGGACCTGGGCCGCCACGTCCTCCGGCGCGTGCTGGTAGATCCACGTCACCTTCGACCCGCGGTCGTGTCCCAGGATTGCCTGGGCGTCCTTCTCCGGGACGCCCAGGTCCTTGAGCCACGTCGCGAAGACGTGCCGCAGATCGTGCACCCGAGGCCACCACTCGTCCCGGCCCGTGTCCGGACTCTTCACCTGCCGAGCCAGGCCGGCGGCCTGAATCGCGGGGATCCACGTCCGCCGGAAGTTGTGGCGGGTCAACACGCCGCCCTGAGGGCCGCGGAACACCAGCTCGTCACTCCGTAGGTCGCGCCCGTCACCGACCACCTTCGAAACGGTCTTCTTGGGCTTCCACCGGGCCACCATCGTCTCGACCGCCGCCACGGCCGCCGGCGTCAGCGGCACCGTCCGGAACCCTGCGGCGCTCTTCGGCGCCATCTTCCGGAACAGGGTGCCCTTGTCCTCGCTGAGCACCTCCTTCACCTTGAGGTGGTTAGCGTCAAGATCCACGTTCCCCCAGCGCAGCCCGGTCGCCTCGCCCCAGCGCAGACCCGTCTGCTCGAGGAACACCAACAGGGGCTGGTAGTACATGGGCGTGTGTTCGCGGATCAGCGCGCACTGCGCGCGGGTGGGCGGCCGGAGCTCGTCCGGGCTCTTCTTCGGGGGCGCCTCGAGGTCGATCTCGGCGGCCGGGTTGAAGGGGATGCGCTTCCCGTCCTTGACGGCGGCGCGGAGCATCGCGCTGAGGAGCTCGAGCACCTTCTTCTGCGTGTGGTAGCCCTTCACGTCCTGGGTGAGCCAGGCCTGGAGCTCCATGAACTCGAGGTCGCAGAGCCGCCAGTCACCCCACTGGGGCTTCAGGTGCGCGGTCCAGTTCGACACCTTGCGGTTCGTGGTCGTGACCGCCCGCTTCGGCTGCGCCGGCCACCACTTGTCCCACCACGCAGAGAGGGTGATCTCGCCGCGCTTGGGGTCGTGGTAGGTACGCCGGCGGACGCGGGTACGGACGTCGTCGAGGAAGTCGTCGGCCTCGCCCTTCTTCTCGAAGTTCTTCGACTTCTGCTTCCCGGTGGGGTCCCGGTACCGGGCCTGCCAGGCGCCGAGGCAGTCGCGGCGCTTCTTGCGCTCGCCGTGCTGCTCGGGCGGGAACGCCTCCATGCACAGAGCACAGCCGCACGACTTGCTGCGCACCTGACGCGGGTTGTTGGTGGCTCTACGCGCCATGCCGGCCCCCCAGGGTCATGCTGAACTGCTGGGCTGCCGGACGGGTTGCGAACTGCTTCGACCGCTGCACTCCGTCGGCCCGGTAGCGGACACGCCAGCGGCCGGCACAGGGGGCCTGCGGCGGCCGGTAGCCGTATCGGTGCACGGGGAAATCGACTACGCAGTCACAGCAACCGCACAAGCGACTCGGCATCTGCTGAGGTTCAGGCGCCATGGTGGCTCACCTGCTCGCTCCTTCGCTGCTCGGGGATACAGGGCAGCAACCGGATGGCGGCCCCGCAGTGGCAGCGTGCACCAGCGACGGCCTGTGGCACGGCGAGTTTGTCAAGAACGGCCCGCACTGCTACCTCGATGACCTCCTGCGGCAGCGACGCGGGCAGCGTTATGACCTGAGTGCGCGAGTCGTATGTCCGGTAGGAGCAGGCAGGGCTGCTGGAGTAGGTGATGCGGATGCACATGCTGAGTCCCCCGTGGGCAGGATGACGGGATGTCAGCCGCGGGGGAGGACGTGGCCGTGTGACCGACCGTACCCGCTGATAGATGAATATGCGACAACTCTGCGTGCGAAAAGTACGAGGGCGATCACTGAGAGTGAGGCAACCCGTTTGTGTTAGACCTGTGGAGATCTCGGAGGGTTGTACGCCGCATCACTGCGAGTTTGACGCGATCCACGCCTTCATCTGGATCTTCGTCAACTTCTGCTGCTCCGCAGTGAGTTCACTGAACAGCTCGCGCAGCTCGGCCTCGTCGGTATCCGACAGGTCGCCGGGAATCTGGCGGCTGGCCGCGGCGAAGATCTCCTCGCGGGAGAACTTCGGGAACGCCAGGTGGAGCTTCTCCAGTAGGCCGGCGCGCGGACCCTTCACGCCGCCACGTGTCCTGTTCATCCAGGAATTGACCGTCGCCGGGGCAGCGCCGATCGCTCGCGCGATCTCGGACTGATTGACGCCGTAGACGTCCATTAGTCGCTTGATCAACTGCGCGAGATCCTCGCCTGCACCCGGTCGCCCCTCGTGCTCCACAACGCAAGGGTGCCTGTCGATCTTCTACTTTCGCAAGTGAAAGTAGCAGGATGGCGCAATTCATCGCAGCACGTGACCTCCTTGTCACGCACTGGCGTCTGGCATATGCGGCCAACTAGAACGCCCTTGCGATACCCGTTCGGGGTGCCGCAAAACCTCACTGAAACTCACCGAGACTCATTGACACGTTGACACTGACACAGTAGAAATGTGTCAACGACGGAGGGAATCGCCCCGAACGTCCACTACGGCACCCGAGGCACCCATGACACACCTGCTCCGCAAGGCCGCCGGCCAGCCAATCCGAGACGCAATGAAGCGCCGCGGGCTGTCCAGCGGGAGGCTCGCGGAGGCCACCAGGACAGTCGACAAGACCGGCCGCGGCATCAGTGGCGCCACCGTCCGCAAGATCGCGGGAAGAGGGAAGACGGCGGTCAGCGAATGCCGACTCCGCACCGCGTGGCTCATCGCTACGGCACTCGATGAACCCCTCCAAGGGCTCTTCCTCATGCCGTCAGTTTCAACTGACACAGTAGAAAGGTAAAGGCCCCATGGCGACTCTCGCCGCCCGCGCCGAGACCCTCCGGCCCGCCGGGCTTACCCCGCTGCTGACCACCGAGCAGCTCATGGCCCTCTACGGCGTCTCCAACTGGACCCTCAACGAGTGGGTCAAGCGCGGCTGCCCCGTCGAGCCCACCCCCTTCCGGGGCCGGCGGTTCGACCTGCAGCACGTACAGACCTGGATCGCTCACGAGGCCCGCATGGCCGAGACCGACCGAGAGTCGGCTCCGCCGGCGCCCAAGGCGACCTCGACGCGCAGTCAGCGCGCCACGGCTGCCTGACCCACCAAAAAAGCGGGGCCGCACAGACCGGGCCTGGTCCGTGAAGCCCCTCCGGCAGACCTCACCAACCACAGAGAGGTAGACCGTGACCCACAGTACCCAGCTGGCGCCCGTGACGGCGCTCCAGCAGCTCATCCAGGAAAACCCCGACCTGCCCCGCGCCACGTGGACCATCGACCCGCATGAGGGCGTGCTCCACGGCCACCTGCACGGCGTGGGAATGCTGGAGCTGTCCGCCTACATGGCCGTGCTCGGCGGTGCGGTGCGGTGCGCCAGGGACTTCGAGCACGGCGGCCGGACGGTGCGCCCGCACTACCTGACCTCGACGTGGCGTGACGTGTCCGTCTCCGTGGTCGTCCTCCTCCCGGCACCGGTCGAATCGGCGGTGGCCGCATGAACACCCGCAGCATCGGCGGCGCCGCGAAGGTGATTTGCTCCCGGCTGGGCAGGCCGAACGCCGTGGGCGCGACGATCGCGGTGGCGCTGGACGCGTCCGGCTGGCTGCACACCACCGAGACGGCGGCCGAACTTGTGCGGCTGCGGCTGCTCCAGGACGCCCAGCCGGCCAGCCTCACCCCGGAGCAGCTCCAGGCCCTCGACGAGGCCGGCAGCCGTGCGGCGAACGACGCCGCGCACGAGGCGCAGTGCGCGTGCTCCACGTGGCCCGCGGCCTGCTCGTCTGGCTACTACGCCACGCAGTGGGACTGCGACATCACAGCCGCCCTGCCCGCGGTGATCGGTCGGTGGGAGGCGATGCGCGCTCGGGTCGAACTGGCCGAGCTGGCCCGGCTGCGCGACCGGGTGGCCGAGCTCGAGGCCAAGGCCGCGGGCGGTACCGCGTGATGGCTTTACTCGCTCTCGCTGTCCTCTCGCTGGCCCTGCACCTGGGGCGGTACGCCGTGGACCGGTGCATGGAGCGCCGTACCCCGCCGTGCCTGGCCCCGGTGTCCCTGCCCGACCTGATGTGGCCGACCAAGGCTGGGCACGGCAGGCACCGCCGGGCCGGAGCGGCCCCGGACGCATGGGCCGCCTGTCACAGCCTCGCCTGCGCTCACCTGACCATGCCCCACACCCGTACCCCGGCCGGCCTCGTCTGCGACGGGTGCGGCCACACCATCCCCACCGGCAGCACCAACGAGGAAGCGGAGGCGGACCAATGATCACGTGGTTCCGTACAAACCGGCGGCTGAGAGCGGAAGTCACCTACCTGCAGGGCCGGGTGAAGGCGGCCAGCGAGGCCAGGCCGACGCTCGTGGTCCGGCCCGGCCCGGCACCGGCCGCAGCGCCCAACTCCGAGGACGAGGCCGACGCCGCCGAGCTCCTCCGGGGGCAGATCACCGCGCTGCAGAAGCTGAAGACGACCGCCGGTGCCATGCAGCTGGTCCGCGAGGCCCGCGTCTGGCGGGACCGGGCGGGCGCCCACGAGAAGCAACTGCTGGCCCTGCAGGCCGCCGCCGAGGCCACGGACAAGGAGCTGCAGCGCATCACGGGCGAGCTCACCGCCGCCAACGCGCGGATCGCCAAGCTCGCGTGGCAGGCCGAGCTCAAGGTGGGTCCATCTTGAGCGGGTTCGGCCTCCTGGTGTTCTTCGGCGTCCTGGCGACCGGGCTCCTGTTCTGGCTCCTCGCGCTCGGCCTGGTCCTCGTCGGCCTGGTCCGCGGAGCGGTCTGCCTCTGGCGCTCCATCCAGGCCCGGGCGGTCGTCGCCCGCCTCGGGTGACCAGGCCCGCCTCCCCCTGCGGTTCCTTGTACCAGCCTCACGGCTCGCAGCCCGCCCGCCTCTACCCGTGCGGGTGGCGCTGCGACCGGCACAGCCCCAACGCCCTGGCCGGGCGGCCGGAGACACCGCCCGGGCCCGGCTGGCCCGCAGGGTCCTACCTCACCCGATCCGCCGACTCCCCCGCCACCACACCACCAGAGGACTCATGCCCGCTCCCACCCCCCTCGACGTAGCCACCCACACGCTCCGGCTCGGAGGAGCTCTCGGCTCCTCGTTCCGCGGCCGCTTCCAGCAGGGCATCCGGATCAGCCCGATGAACCCCCACACCAGGCTGGTGGCCCTGACGTTGGCCTCGCTCGCCTCCGACAGCGGCGAGATCGACAAGGCCATGCAGCCCGGGCTCCACGGCCTCGCCGCGTCCACCGGTCTGACCGCCGGCCAGGTCGCCATACAGCTGCGGATCCTCGAGTCCCGGCGCTGGCTGGAGTCCCTCCAAGGGATCCCGTACGAGACCGCCGAGTTCCGGCTGCGCCTCCCCCAGTTCGGGAGGGCACGCCCACGCGAGTGACCCACCGACGCCCTACCCGTACGACCGCCTGACACAGAGAGGCTCCCGTGCCCGACGAGCAGCAGCCGGACTACGCCAGCGGAGGCGTACCGCACGCCTACCGCAACGTGATCTTTTGGAGGTGGACCCGCACGATGCCTCGCCCCCTGAAGGGTCCATTCCTCACTCTGCTGTACGCCCTCGGCGCGGCCGCCAGTACTCACGGGCTGCTGCAGTTCCGCGACGGCACGGTCATTCGGATTCAGGACATCGCCGCCGGGGTCGGCTCGGACGAGAAGGACACCCGCCGCTACCTGAACGCGGCGATCGCGGCCGGCGTGGTCGCAGTCGAGGGCGAGCGGGGACGCGGTAAGCGGGCGGTGTACCGGATCGTCGTGTGCCTGACCCCGGACTGGACGGCGGCCCTGGCGTCCCTCGCCGACTCGAAGCCGAAGCCGAAGAAGTCCCCGGCCCCGGCCCCCTGGCAGGACGCAGAGAAGTTCGGGGGACCAACCCCCGTAGTTACGGGCCGGAGTTCGGGGGACCGACCCCCGAACTCCGCCGGACAAAGTTCGGGGGACCATCCCCCGACCGAGTTCGGGGGACCATCCCCCGAATGGTTCGGGGGACCGACCCCCGAACAACCCAGGGGTACCCAGGTACTACCCCAGGAAATGGCTGATGTCGGTGGGGATGTGTCCCTGGGGGTCGCTCCCGAAGAACTCTGCGAGCCGCCCGACGACGTCGAGTTCGGCAGCAGCGAGCAGCCCGAGGACGACCCGTTCGACGCCGACGCGCCCGGGAGCTGGCCGCAGCCCAGCCTGACCCTCACCAGCCAGGGGCGCCGCGATGCCCGAGCCGCCGAGGTCAAGGCGAAAAGCGCCAGCAGCAGGGGTCAGATGCCGCTCCTGCTGTCGGTCCGTGACCCGGAGCACGTGGCAACGGCGGCCGCCGTGCGCGAGGCAGCCGCACAGGATCCCGACCTCGTACGGCGGGCCATCCGAGAACTCGGGGTGACGGACGCCATCCGCCTCTACGGCCACCGCCTCGTGGCCCCGCACCTCACCGACCAGACCGACACCGCCTGACCCACCCGAGAGGCCGACAGATGACCGACAGCACCGACCAGCCCGCGTACCACGCCGCGCTGGAGCTGGCCGACGAGGGCCACCACGTCCACCTCATCGCCGAGAACGACACGCAGTGCGTCAGCGACCACTGCGTCCTCATCCCCGGCGCCTGACTCCCGGAGCGGAGCCCCGATGCACAGTGACCACGACGTCGCCTCCTGCCCCAGCTGCGCCGAGGCCATCCGGTGGACCACCACGGCCACCGGCCGCCGCCAGGCAGTCAACGCCGCCCCCACCCCGCTCGGCAACGTCGCCGTGTACCGCGACGGCGTCGGCACCCTCCGGTCCCGGGGCCTGAGCACCGAGCGCCCCACCCCCGAGACCTACGAGCAGCTGTACATGCCGCACGTCGCCACCTGCTCCGCGCCCCGCCCGGCGCGCAGCGGGCGGGGTGGGCCCCGGGAGCGCTCCGGTGTGAGGCCGACGCGCTGGCAGGGGTGGACCCGATGACGCCGCGGCCCACGGTTGCCGTCGCCGAGGCGGTCGGCGCCGTGATCGCCGCGCAGCTGCAGCGGGACCTCGTGCAGTTGCTCGGGCAGCCCCTGCCCGACTCCGTCGCCTCCCTCCTCGGCCGCAACGCGGTGATGGCGCTGCGCCAGGACGGATGGCACATCGGCCACACCCCGCCCCCGCCCGCCCCGACCGACACCGCAGGGAGCCACGAATGATCATCAACTTGACCGGCGAGACCGTCCGGATCTACGGGCCGGACGCTCCCAACGTCATCGCCGCCGACGCCCTCGACACCGGATGCACGGTCATCGCCGCCGAGGTCCCGCCGGCCTACCTGGGCTTCGAATCCGTGGACCTCGACGAGCCCAAAACCACGCTCCACGGCGGCCGGCCCCTGGAAATCCACCTCGTGCGGTACCTCGTCTGGGACCTGCCCGCCTGTCAGCCGGGCGTGTACCTCGTCGTCGACCCCGCCATCGGTGTCTGCGTCCGTGGGCGTGCCGACCTCCTCGTCCCCCTCGACCAGGTCCACGACTCCACCGGCGTCCCCGTCGGCCACCGCTACCTCGTCAGCCCCTGCTGACCCCCTACCGCCCCGCACAGCACCAAGAAAGGGCCGCCATGAAGATCTCCCCGGCCGTCGTCCTGCAGATGACCAGCGACGGGTACAGCGACCAGCAGATCGCCGACCACCTGCGCACCGACCGCGCGACCGTCACCGGCGTCATCGACCTGCACAAGAGCCTGGCCGCCCGCGGGGCGCTCTCCTCCGGGCAGGCGGTGAAGGAGCGCCCCGGCATCGCCAAGTTGTTGGCCTGGGCGGAGGGCCACGAGGCCAAGTCCGTGCAGCGCAGCGCGGCCCGCGTCCACGCGCTCCTCGATGAGCTCATCGCTCGGCACCAGGCCGAGGACGAGCTGCTGACCGTCACGCTGCAGGTGGTCGAGCTGGAGCAGAAGTTGGAGGCCGCCCGGGCGCGGGCGGCGGCGCTCAAGCTCGGCGGCCGCCCGGCCCGCCCCGCGGTGCAGCGCGCGTACGACCCCGCCGTCGTAAGGGCCTGGGCCCGCCAGGCCGGCGTCGCCTGCGCGCCCGCCGGCGTCGTCCCCAAGACCGTCGTCGACGCCTGGGAGCAGCGCGATCGGCTGTCCCACCCGTGAGCGTCCCGCCGAGCACGTTGCGGATCGTGGCCGCCGCCATCGAGGACTACCGCACCGTGACGCCGCCCGACGAGGCGACGCCGGCCGCGCTTGCGGAGTACATCGCCATGTACCTCCACAGCAGCAGCCTGACCATCCGCCCCGACGCCGCCACCGCCTGAAGGAGGACCCGTGTCCCTCGCCACCGCCAGCCGCTCCCGGCCGCACGCCGACACCGACCGCGCCGACCACTGGGCGGACCGAGCACGCTGCAAGAACCGCCTGGATGAGTTCTGGGCCAGTGAGGAGGCCGCCCGCACGCTGTGCGCGGCGTGCCCGGTCCGGCTGCGCTGCCTCTCCGACGCCCTGCGGGAGGAGGGCCAGCTGTCGGCCGCCTACCGCGAGGGAATTCGCGGCGGCCTGGACCCCCGCCAGCGGGCCACCCTCACCCTCGGCGAGCGGCCGGCGCCCGCCGACACGCCGAGCAGCCGCGCCGAGGCCGAGGAGCTGCTGCGGGCCGCCGAGCTGTGCGACCGGGTGGTGTCCGAGCGCAGCGGCCTGCGGCTGCGCGCGGTCGTCGAGTTTCGCCGCGAGCTGGGTCTGCCGCCGGTCCGCGACACGGACCGCAGGCCGCTCCTGTCTCGGCAGGAGCGGTTCGACCGTCGCACTCTGCCCGGCGACGACGGACACCTGCTGTGGACCGGCCACCGCAGCGTGCAGATGGCCGACGGCCGCGCCGTCAGCAGCGTGACCCTCGCCTTCGAACTCGGCCACGGCCGGCCCCCCGAGGGGGTCGCGCGGGTCATGTGCGGGCAGGACCGGTGCGTGGCCTGGCAGCACCTCGCGGACCGCCCGATGCGCGAGGCCCTCACCGCAGCAGCCAAGCCCCCTGCCACCGCACAGCTCCCCGCGGTCGTCGAGTACCTGTACGGCGTGGAGCCCGCGCACTGGGAGGGCGACCGCGTGTGGGTGGGTGCCCGGGTCGTCCGCTTCCGGATCATCAGGAAGACCCGCGCGCGGGTCTTCTACGCCCGCACCGACCGCGGTGGCGTGTCCAGGGTCGGCAGCGTCAACCGGGTCCGTCTCGAGGCGGACGGCGATGTCTACCGCGGCGCCACCACCGGCTGGTGGGAGCCCGACAAGCGCCTCTACCTCACCGCGCCCGTCCTCGATCCCGGCGCCAGCGTCCGGCCGTCCCCCGCCGCCCTCGCCGACCTCAAGACGGCCATGACCGCCGCCCACCCCGACCACGGCGGGACCGACGAAGCGTTCATGGCCGCGCACGCCGCCTACCAGCAGGCCCGCCGTACCACCACCAGGGCGCAGCGGTGAGCGCCTCCATCACCCTGCGGTGCAACACCGTGTGGCGTGAGAGCGCATGTACCGGAGCGATCACGAGCTACGCCAGCGACTTCGCCGCGGCACGCGCCGCCGCCGGTGCGCAGGGGTGGCGGTCGCACCCCTCTGACGTCGACTACTGCCCGGCCTGCTCCGGGATCAGGAACGCCGGCCCCCGGGCGACGTTCCGGATGCTGCCGCGGCCGCCCCGCCAGTGGAGGCCCAAGCCGTGATGGTCCTCGCTCGCGTGCTCGCCATCTGGGTCGGCGCCAGCTTCCTCGCCGCCGTCTTCCTCGCCTACCTCGGCTACCGACGTAACTGCAACCGGAGCAACCGATGATCGCCCCCGCCCCTGCCCCTACCCGCGCGTGCGTTTGCCGCAGGGCGCTGGTCGCCGACGAGACGCTGTGCCAGCAGTGCAGGGCTGCAACGTACGGCCGACTGCAACGCATGCCCGCCCTGTACCGGCTCCTGGAGCCCGAGCTGCAACCCATGGCGGCCGCACCCTCGTACGGCCGGGTGCGCCTCGTCGAGGCACCGCTGCCGGTGTCCGCCGTCGTACTGACCCTGCGGGGCCCGGGCGGCATCGTGGGCGTCCTGGAGGACTGGTGGGCGGCGATGAAAGCCTCCGCCGCCGGGTCGGCCCCGGTTATCAGCGGCTCGATCGAGGAGCGCGTCGCATCGGCCGCCACCGCCCTGAGGTTCCACCTCGACTACATCGTCACCTGGGCACAGGCCGCCTCCCTCGCCACCGAGATCCGGCAGCTCGACGAGCAGGCCCTGGCGGTCATCTGCCCGCCCGACACCCGGGAACGCGGTGAGCGGCTCGGCCCCTGCCCTGCCGAGACCGGTACGGGCGCTGTGTGTGGGGCGGTTCTGCGCTACTACCGCGGGAGCTCCCCCAAGAGGGTCACCTGCCCGTGGTGCGCGGTGGTCTACCCGCCGGACTCCTGGGCCGACCTCAAGGCCTGGATCGACCACGACGAGCACGCCCAGGAGGACGAGCAACTGCTCGCCGGATAGCCCCACCAATACGGCCCCCTCCCGTGCACGAACACCGGAGGGGGCCCGCCGCCCGCCTTGCAACCACCAAGGAGACAGCCATGCCCGATCCTGCCACGCCCGGCCTGCCGCCCACCGACACCTGCCGCACCCTGCTCCTGCAGATGGCCGCCCACCTCGACCTCGCGCTCCCCAACGGCCTGATGTGGCCCGCCTCGCGAGAGCTCCTCGCCGGGCAGGTCGCCGGCCAGTACTACGGCATCCGAGCCGACCTGGTCGCCGACGCCGAGGCCGAGCTGCTCACCCACGCCCCGGCCGTCACCCCCGGCATGCGGCGCGCCCAGTACGCCGAGGAGCTGCGCGACGCCGCCCGCTCCTGACCACCCGAACCCGGCCGGCCCGCCGCCGCGTACGGCGGGCCGGCCCCGACCACGACAGGAGCACCGACTCCCCATGCCCGTCACCCTCGACGTCGCGCAGCGCCGCACTCTCGTCGCGCAGATGTCGCGCGGCGGCGTCTCGATCCGCGCCATGGCCACCCTGCTCGGCGTCACCAAGGACGTCATCCACCGCGACAGGAAGGCGCTGGCCGAGGCCGCGACGGCGACGCCCGCGACACGAGCGGAGCAGGCCCGCCAGCGTGTCGCGGACATCACCGCGACACTGCACGACCTCCGCGACACCGTAGACGCCCTGGTCAGCGCCCAACCCGCCTACCAGCTGGCCCTGGACGACGCGACAGCCGCCGTATGGCACGCCACCATCCGCGACACCGCCGCCGAACTCACAGCCCTCACCGCGACATTCGGCGACTACTACCCCGCCCTTGTCGCGCTGACCGCGACACCGCCCGCGCCCGCGGGTGACCACGTCGCAGAGGCGCGTGCTCTGTGAGGTCACGGTCCACGCCGCGCGGACCGTGCCCGGGCGACACTGGGATCATGGAGTACCGCTCGCTGCCGCCCGGGCAGCTCACCACCACGACAGCCGCCCTCGCGTGCGGAGTGCAGCCGGCCACCATCCGCGACTGGGTCCGCCGCGGCGTCCTGGCCCGGTGCGGCGGCACGCCCAAGAGGCCCATCTACCGCCTCGCCGACGTGATCGCCGCCCGCGACGCACCCAAGCCCAGCCGGCCCGGCCAGAGGGCCAGTGATCATGCCGCTTGACTATCGAACGTGCACGCGCCACGATTTGGGCGTACAGCCATGCCCGCACGCTGGCTGACCAGGACACACGGGAAGGCCCCGGCCACGACGGCCGGGGCCTTCCGCGTTCCCAAGGAGGCACGGTGGCCAGCGCGCTCTACCCCAGCTTCAAGGCCCTGCTGCTCGGCGGCGACATCGACCTCGCCGCCGACGACATCCGCGCCGTCCTCATCGACACCGCGGACTACACGTACAGCGCAGCGCACGACTTCCTGGACGACGTCGCCGCCGGCGCCCGCGTGGCCGTGTCCCCAGCGCTCGCGTCCAAGACGATCACCGCCGGTGTGTTCGACGCTGCCGACACCACCTTCACCGCGGCTACCGGCGACAGCGTCGAGGCGGTCGTCCTCTACAAGCACACCGGAGCCGACGCGACCAGCAGCCTGATCGCCTACATCGACGGCATCAGCGTCATCCCCAACGGCGGGAACATCACCGCCCAGTGGAACGCCTCGGGCATCTTCGCACTGTGAGGTAGCGCCATGGCCGTAGGGCAGCTCACCCACCTCGCCGACACCGTCACCCTCTCCACCAACTCCTCCGCGGCCGTCACGGTCCCCAACGACGGAAGCGTCCTTGCCGGCGACCTGCTGCTCGCCGCGTGCGTCATGCCCTCCGGCAGCCGTACGTTCGCGATCTCCGGCGGCGCCGGCGCCTGGACGAGCCTCGGCACCGCCATGCAGTCCGGGCACATGTCCCAACTGTGGTGGCGCATCGCCGAGGCCGGCGACCTCGGCGCGGCCATCACCGTCACCCCAAGCACCGGGTCCATCCGCCAGGTGCTGCTCCTGGGCCGCGTACGCGGCGCCCTGGCCTCCAACCCGGTCACCAGCGCCACGAACACCAGCGCCCCGGCCCTCACCAAGACGACCCCGTCTCTGGGGTCAGTCGGGGCGTCCAGCCGCGAGGTCGGCATCGTCTGGGACTCCCGGGGCGCCTCCACGCCCCAGACCTCGAACTGGACCGCCCCCGCAGGCCACACACGCCGCGGGCAGGCGTTCACGACGTCCGCGTCCGGCGCCTGCTCCGGAGCATGGGGCGACTCCGACACCACCGTCTCCGGGAACGTCGGCAGCCGCGTATGGACCGCAGACTTCTCCGCCATCGGCTCCGCATGGACCCTGGCCATCGCCCCCGCCGAACAGACCACCGACCTCGCCCGCCTCGAGCCCACCACGACGATCCCCGCGCCCACCCTGCTCCCCGGCCCGGTCACCCTCGCCCCAGCCTCCCTGGGCTCCACAACGGCCCTGCACGCGCCGGAACTCGCCCCCGGCCCCGTGGCCGTCGCACCGCAGCTCCTCGGGCCGACCACCGCCCTGCACGCCCCCGTACTCGCCCCCGACACCGTGACCGTGAGCCCGGGCCTCCTCGACTCCACCGCGACCGTGTACGCGCCCCACGTCGCAGGCTTCGACCCGGACATCACCGTGAGCGCCAGCGCCCCCTACGCCGCGTGGGCGGTCGCCGCACCGAGCAACCGATGGGACGTGAGCACACCGTGGTGATCCCCGGGAGTAGCACCGAGTATCTGAACGTCACCGTCGTGTCCCTTCCCGCGGGCTTTGACCTCACTGGCACGCCGCCGCAGTTCCAGTTCCTCCCCGACACCAACCGGTCGAACCCGACGCTCGGCGAGTGGCTCGACGGCGAGTGGGACGGCGCGACCACCGCGCGGATCCTCATCGGGTCCATGGCCCCCGCGCTCCTCTCGCGCGGCGACTGGCACGTGTGGGTGCGCATCGACCCGCCCAACGACGAGCTCGTCGTACGCCGCGCCGGCACGCTCACCATCACGTAGGTCACGAATAGGCGATACCGGCCAGTCGCCGCACCACAGCAGCGGATGATGCCCCCTTCGGCACGCAATGTCAGGGGAGCCATGCGCATCAAAATCGCCTCCATACTCGTCGCCCTCGCGGCCTCAGCTACCGCATGTAGCGGGGGCGGTAGCAAGGCTGGGCCCGCGCCCACCGTCACGATGACGGTGACGGCCACCGCCACCGCCACCATGAGCGACCAGCAAGTCCTCGACGCGGCCCAGAAGGTGATCGCCTCCATGGGCACCGACGTCTCAGCAGGCGTGGAGCCCGCGGTGACGCTGCCGGCGCCGGTGGGCCCGCTGACAACAGTCGGGCCCGGCACGTACCTGGTGGGCGAGGACATGAAGGCGGGGACGTACAAGACCGCCGGTCCATCCAGCTCCTCGATACCCAACTGCTACTGGTCCCGGAACACGAACGACTCCGGCGAGTTCAACGCGATCATCGCCAACGGGACACCCGACGGCCAGAGCCGCGTGACTGTGAAGAAGGGCGAGGTCTTCACGACAAGCGGGTGCACGGCCTGGGAGGCAACAAACTGACTGGAGGTAGCGATGGTGGCAGGTAACCCGCGCAACGGGCGCCCCTACAGGGCTCTGTGCGCCCGACAGCGGGCCCTGCGCCTGCCCTGCTGGCTCTGCGGCCACGACATCCGCTACGACATCACCGGCCCCGAGGCCGGCAAACACCCCGACGCCTTCACCCTCGACCACCTGCAACCCATCAGCCGCGGCGGCAACCTCCTCGACCAGGCCAACGCCCGCAGCGCACACCGCCGCTGCAACTCGGCACGCGGCAACCGGAACAGCGTCCGCGTCCAAGGCTCTTCGAGGAGGTGGTGATCATGAGCGACCCCTACAAGTGGCCGTTCCAGAACGACTCGGCCACGGTGCTGCGCCACTACCACCGCGCGGTGCGACGCGGCCGAGCGCCCCGCGTCCTGCGCTGGAACCCTCTGGATGACCGAGGCCCGGGTCGCTGGCTGCGCCACCTGGTCTACGAGCCGCGCGACTTCGCCTTCGCTGCGCCCCGGCGCATGGCCTGCCGATTGCTCGGCCGCCACAACATCACGTGCCACCGCCTCACCAGCTGCAGGCGACACGGCTACAGGGCAGTGCCTGCCGCCGTCACGCGCGTCACGCTGCAGCCGGGTGAATACCTCCTCCCGCGGGCCGTCGTGGCCCGCCTCGCCGCCCCCCTCCCGCCGCAAACCCACGGCTGCGGCTACGGCTGCTCCAGCGACACGTGCTGTACGTGCGGGGAGGACCCGTGCTGTACGTCGTGACCGGGCCGCCGGCCGCGGGCAAGAGCAGCTGGATTCGCGCCCACGCCAAGGCCAGCGACGTCGTGATCGACCTCGACCTCATGGCGCTCGCGATGGCCGGCCCGGGAGCCGACCATCATCAACACGACCCCACCCTTCTGCGAATCGTGCACCGTGCCCGGCAGGCAGCCATCCACGAGGCGGAACGACACCTGGCCGGTACCGACGTCTACCTGATCCACACCATGCCCCAGGCCAAGGCCCTCGTCAGGTACAAGCGACTGGGCGCACGCATCGTCACCGTCGACCCCGGCGAGGAGATAGTCCGCCGGCGGGTGCGGGACATGCGGCAGCCGGAGATGGAGCGCGTGGTCACTGCCTGGTACCGACAGCGGCACCGTGGCACCCCACGCACCGTCACCCCGCAGGCCTCCCGAGCGTGGTGAACGCGCGAAGCGAACTCTGATCAAGGCCGAGCCGACTACAGGAGGTGATGGAATGCCTGGTCAAAGGGTGGAGTGGGTCAAGAGTTCAGCGTTCCCATGGGCGACCCAAACGCCCTTCTCGCTCTGTTTTTTGCGCGAGCATCCCAGGCCGCTAATCCCCGAACGCCACGAGTCGGGTAAATAGCGACTCTCCGTAATCGTCACGCTGGGTAGCGGTCGGGGGTGATCGTGAGCAACGCCTACGACGCGGCCCGCGAGGAGATCAACGATCTTGGTGTCGAGGCTGTCGCCCCCGGCATGACAGCGATCGCCCTCGCTCTCGCCAAGGCCCTCGACTCGGCCGCCGATGCCCCGGCCTCGGCGCCCGCCATCGCTCGCGAACTGCGCGCCACACTCCTCGAGCTGCGCAAGCTGTCGCCGCCTGCGGTGAAGGGGGATGCGCTCGATGAGCTCACTGCTCGACGCGCCGAGCGGCGCGGCGCCTGACCTGCTGCCCGCACTCCGCGACGGCGTGCCCTCCGGGGTCCCCGACGCCCGCGGCCGGCAGCGGCCCCGGCTGTTCACCGCCCCCGCGTACACCTCCAGCTCGGGCCAGGAGGCCGTAGAGCTGGCCGCCGTGGCGGGGCTAGACCTCGACCCGTGGCAGCAGTTCGCCCTGCACGTCGGCCTGGGCGAGGCGGCCGACGGCAGCTGGGCCGCGTTCGAGACCTGCATCAACGTACCGAGGCAGAACGGGAAGGGCGGGATCATCGAGGCCCGCCAGCTAGCCGGCCTCTTCCTCCTGGGCGAGAAGCTCATCCTCCACAGCGCCCATGAGTTCAAGACGTCGATCGAGGCCTTCCGCCGCATCGAGTCACTGCTCGTCAACACCGATGACCTGCGCAAACGTGTCAAGCGGGTACGGCGGACGACGGGCGAGGAAGCGATCGAACTGCTCAACGGGCAGCGGCTGCGGTTCCTGGCCCGCAGCGGGGGCAGCGGCCGCGGGTTCACCGGCCACTGCAACCTGATGGACGAGGCCATGATCCTCGGCGACGAGCCGATCGGTGCGCTCATGCCGACGATGGCCGCGGTGAAGAATCCCCAGCTCTGGTACTTCGGCAGCGCCGGGATCGGCTCGGCGTCCAGGCACCTGGCCCGCCTGCGGCGCCGCGCTCTGCAGGCCATGGAGAGCGGCGTGCCGGACCCCTCCCTCGCCTACCTCGAGTGGTCCATCGACCCGCACGTCAAGGAGTGCGGCCGCGACTGCACGGACCACGACGACCCCCTGTCCGCCCTGTCCGTGGCCAAGGCCAACCCGGCCCTCGGCTACCGGCTCACGCTGCAGCACACCGAACGGGAGCGACTGTCGATGAGCGAGGCAGTGTACGACCGGGAGCGGCTCGGAGTGGGCGACTACCCCTCCGACGAGGAGGACTCCTGGTCCGTCATCGGCGAGGACGCCTGGCGGACCCTGGGCGACGGCACATCCCGCATGGACGACCCCATCGCGCTCTGCCTCGACACGACCCCCGAGCGGACCCACACCGCCATCTGCGCGGCCGGCGCGAACGGCCAGGCGACACACGTCGAGGTCATCGACCACCGGCCCGGTACGGGCTGGGCGCCGGAGCGGCTCGCCGAACTGGTCGTGAGGTGGCGGCCATGCGCCGTGGTCATCGATGAGGGCGGCCCGGCCGGCTCCCTGGTCCCCGCAGTGAAGCGAGCCCTGAAGGACGCCGACGCATTGAAGGGCGCCCAGCTGACCGACGACGAGATCGACGCGCTGCTCGTCTTCCCGAAGGTGCGCCAGGTCGCCGCGGCCGCCGGCCAGTTCTATGACGGCGTCGCCGAACAGCGCATCGTCCACCTCGACCAGGCGCCGCTCGCCACCGCGCTGGCCGGCGCGGACAAGCGCCCGATCGGCGACGGCTGGGGCTGGGCCCGGCGCGGTGTGAGCGTCGACATCAGCCCCCTCGTCGGCTGCACCCTCGCCGCCTGGGCTCACGCCGAGCGAGCCGACATCGAGCCGGAAGGAGCGCCGAACCTGTGGTGAGGATCCTGCTGGCCCTCGAGGTGCTGTGTACCGCCGCGCTGCTCCTCGGCGTGGCCCTGGTGAACGTCCCGGTCGCCCTGGTCCTGGGCGGCGCCCTCGGAGTGCTGGTGTGCGAACGCGCCTCGGCTGCTCGTCAGATGGGAGGTAAGCGGAAGTGAGGAACCTGTTCGGCCTGTTCGAACGCCGCATGCCCAGCGTGGAAAGCCCCGCCGTACCACTGACCTCGGCCAGCCTCCTGGACGTTCTCGGCGGCAGCCCAACGGATTCCGGCGTGGCGGTCACGGAGCGGTCCAGCCTGCACATGCCCGCCGTATGGCGGGCCGTGAACGTCATCGCCGGCGTGAGCTCGGCACTGCCGCTGCACACCTACACCGCCGGCACGAAGGAGCGCGTGACGTCCGGCCTGCTGGACGATCCACACCCGGAGCTGACGCCGGTGGAGCTGTGGCGCCTGGCCTACGTGCACCGGGTGCTGTGGGGCAACGCCTACCTGCAGAAGCTGCGCAGCGGAGCAGGGGAGGTCAAGGAGCTGTGGCCCATCACCCCGGACCGAGTCCGGGTCGACCGGGAGCAGCCGTCGCCGGAGTCGCCGAGCGGCAAAATCTTTTGGATCACCGACGACCGGGGCGAGCTGCACCGCAAGACCCCGCACGACATCCTCCACATCCCCGGCCTGGGCTACGACGGGATCACCGGCTGCTCCCCGGTCCGGCTGGCCGCCGCCGGCATCGGCCTGGCGCAGGCCGCCGAGAAGTCCGCGGCCCGCCTGTTCGGCTCGGGCAACATGATCGGCGGTGTCCTGCAGACCGAGCAGCGGCTCAACCCGGACCAGGCCGCCGCCCTGAAGGAGCGGTGGCGGGCCAAGATGTCCGGCGTCCAGAACAGCCACGAGGTGGCCGTCCTGGACTCCGGTGCCTCGTTCAAGCCGGTGGCCATGCCGTACAAGGACGCCCAGTTCCTCGAGAGCCGGGAGTTCCAGGTCGTCGAGGTCGCCCGCATGTTCGGCGTCCCGCTCTTCCTCCTGATGGAGACGGCCAAGTCGACGTCGTGGGGCACCGGGCTGGAGCAGCAGGCCACCGGGTTTGTGACCTTCGACCTGGGTCCGACCTGGCTCACCACGACCGAGCAGCGGATCACCAAGGAGCTGCTCGCGCCGAGCAGGCAATACGCCCGGTACGCCGTGCAGGGCCTACTCCGCGGCGACGCCCGGTCCCGCGCCACGTTCTACCGAGCGATGCGGGACATCGGCGCGATGTCCTCGAACGACATCCGCCGCCTGGAGGACTTGCCGCCGATCGGCACCGAGGGCGATATCTACCTGCAACCGACCTACATGGCGCCGCTGGGGTCCAACCCCTTTGCCGACAAGGCCCCAGCCTCGGCCACCACCGGCTCCAACGCTGCGCGCGCGGCCGCGCTGATGGCAGAGGCTCACCAACTGCTCCAGACCCCGGACGAGGAAGGCACCGCGCATGAGGACCCTGACCAGGACGACGAGTGAGGAGCGCCGCCACCTGCCGCTGTCCACGGCAGGGCTGGCCATCCGAGCCTCCGACGAGGAGGGGGGCGGCGACCGGTTCAACGGGTACGCCTCCGTCTTCAACTCCCGCACAGCCATCGGCAACCCGCTGCGCTGGGGCTTCTACGAGGAAGTCGCCGACGGCGCGTTCACCAAGACGCTCACCGAGGGTGACGCCCGGATGCTCATCGACCACGACACCTACTACGTCGTCTCGCGGGCCTCGGCCGGCAGCCTGGCCCTGGCTCAGGACGTCCGCGGCCTGGCCGTCGACTCGGCCCTCGACATGGGCCTGTCGTACGTCTCGGACCTGAAGGCCAACGTCCGCAACGGCAACATCACCGGCATGTCCTTCGGGTTCCAGGTCGTCAAGGACGACTGGGAGCTCGTGGACGTCGAGACCACCGACGGCGACACCGTGCAGGCCGAACTGCGGATCCTGCGCGAGGTCAGGCTCTTCGAGGTCTCCGCCGTCACCTTCCCCGCCTACACCGACACCGAGGCCTCGCTGCGCAACGTTGCCGCAGCCCTGGCCCACCGGGGCGACATGGACGCCATCGAGAAGCGCGCCCAGTACCGCCCCGAACTGCTGGACCTGCTGACGATCAACCGCGAGCCGGGTGAGTCCACTCGCGGCACCGAAGCCACCCCCGAGCCGGCTGCTGCCACTCGACGGGACCGCGACTCGGTAGACCGCCGTATGCGAGCGCTGGCCGCCCGCTACGGCCTGCCCGCGAACTGACCACCCACCCCGCCAGCCCGGCCCGCGAGCCGGCGTCCTGGCATGCCCTGAAGGAGGGCCCCACTCATGAGCGCACAGCTCACCCGTCTCGTCACCGAGCAGAACACCGTGTGGCAGCGGATGCAGGAGATCCAGTCCGCCGCCGAGGCGGACAGCAGGGACATGACCACCGAGGAACGGACCAACTGGGACGCCGCCGAGGCGCGCCTGACCGAGGTCTCCGGCGACATCGAGCGCCTCAACCGCATGGCCGCTCTCGGAACGGTGGACCGCAGCCAGATCATCACCGCCACCGGAAGCGGCGAAACCGGCGAGCGGGGCGCGGCAGACCGCGACGCCCGCTACCGCGACGCGTTCGAGCACTACGCCCGCCGCGGCATGGAGGGCCTGGCCCCTGAGCAGCGCCAGCTGCTCATGGGCGGCTTCACCGAGGTCCGCGCCCTGGGAACCGGGCCGGACACCGCTGGCGGGTACCTGGTGCCGGATGAGTTCCAGGCCACCATGACGGAGACGATGAAGGCGTACGGCGGGATCCTGTCCCTGGCCAACGTCATCACGACCTCCGGCGGCAACGACCTGAACTGGCCGACCAACGACGACACCGCCAACGAGGGCGCGCTCCTGTCGGAGAACACCCAGGTCGGCGAGCAGGACATCACCGTCGGCCGCCGCGCCCTGAAGGCGTACACCTACACCAGCAAGCTGGTCCGGGTCAGCCTGCAGCTGCTGACCGACTCCGCGTTCCCCGTCGAGTCGTGGCTGCCGGGCAAGCTGGGCGAGCGCATCGGCCGCGCGGCCGCCGGCCACTTCGCCACCGGCACGGGCATCGACCAGCCCGAGGGCATCACCACCTACGCGACGGTCGGCAAGCAGGGCACCACCGGCCAGACGGCGAGCATCATCTACGACGACTTCGTCGACCTCGAGCACTCCGTCGACCCGGCCTACCGGGGCAGCTCTCAGTACGTGATGGCGGACTCGATGTTGAAGGTGGTCCGCAAGCTGAAGGACTCCCAGGGTCGCCCGCTGTGGGTGCCGGTCCCGGCCCCCGGGTTCCCCAGCACCATCAACGGTTTCGCCTACACGATCGACAACAAGATGCCCGCCCCTGCCGCGAGCGCGAAGACGATCATCTTCGGCGACATCCGTGCCGGCTACGTCATCCGCCAGGTCCAGGGCGTGCAGATGCTGCGCCTGTCCGAGCGCTACGCGGACTACCTGCAGGTCGGGTTCCTCGGCTTCTCCCGCCTCGACGGCATGGTCGACGACCCGTCGGCCATCCGCGCCTACCAGCACTCCGCCAGCTGACCTCGACCCCGGGCGGCACCCCTGCCGCCCGGGGCACCCAGAAAGGGACTCACGTGCGCGACATCTACAGCAACGTGCTGGTCAAGGCCTCCCTGAAGCCTGCGGCCCGCACCGCCACCGCCAACGGAACCGGCGTCGACCGGGCCGACGGGTCGAACGCCTCGATGTATCAGGACGCTCTGGTCGTCCTGAGCTCGGGCACCGTCACCGACGGAACCCACACCATCACCATCGAGGACTCCGACGACAACAGCTCGTTCGCGACGGTGGCCGCCGCCTACCTCGAGGGCGACACACCGCCTGCCCTGATCACCTCCAACGACGAGACCGTCTACGAGACCCGGTACATCGGCGGCAAGCGGTACCTGCGGGTCGTCACGACCGTGACCGGCTCCCCGGCGACGGGCGGCCTGTACGCGGCCGACGTCGTGCTCTCCAACCCCCGGCGTGCCGCGGCGGTGCATCCGTAGTGCGCATCCGCATCCTGCAGGGCGTGGCCGGAGACGACTTCTCCTGGGCGCCCGGCGACGAGGTGGACCTCCCCGCCGAAGAGGCCGCCAAGTGGGCCGACGGGTACCGGGCCGAGTGGGCCGACCCGGCGACCGAGGCGCGGGCGGACGAGGTAGTCGAGGACGCCGGGCCGGCCGTCGCGGAGAAGGCTGCCCCCCGCTCGCGCGGGGGCGGCCGCGGCCGCCGTACCGAGACCCGCTAGGAGGTAGAGCGTGCCGTTCGATCTAGGCGACACAGTGCGGCTGGAGGCTGCCTGCCGCGATGCGGCCGGCACCCTCACCACCGCCACCACCGCGGTCGTGACGCTCACGCTGCCGGACGGGACGACTGCCACTCCGGCAGTCGGCCCGGCCGTCGGCACGGGTGAGTACCGCGTCGACTACGAGACTGCGCAGGCAGGCCGGCACGGCGTGCGCTGGAGCTTCACCGGGCCCGCCTCGGCGTACACCGACAGCTTCGACGTACGCGAGGCCGAACCCCTGCTCATCCTCAGTCTCGCCGACGGGCGCAGGCACCTGCGGTACGCGCCCGGCGACACCGCGGACGACGAGCAGATCCGCGAGTGGCTGGAGACCATCACCATCGGAGTGGAGGCGCTCGCCGGTGTCTGCTGCCGACGCACCATCACCGAGGCCCACACCCTGCCCGCGGACGGCGCCGAAGCTGTGGTGCTGCGCCGTACGCCGGTCCTGTCCCTGACCTCGCTCGTGGCGATCCGCAGCGGCGGCACGGTCTACCTGCCCGCCGAGCTGGACGTCGACGGGCCCACCGGGGTCATACGCCGCCTGGACGGCGGCCGGCTGTACGGGCCGCTGCGCGCCGTCTACGTCGCGGGCCGGGCGGTGATCCCCGCCAACCTGGCGTCGGCAGCGCGCATCATCCTTCAGCATCTGTGGCGTACCCAGTACGGGGCATCGCGGGGACTGTCCGGGATGGGCGGCGGCGAGGACTACCTCGTCACCGAGCCGATCCCCGGGTTCGGCTACGCCATCCCCAACCGGGCGTTGCAACTGCTGGAGCCGGACCGGCTCCCGCCGGGGGTGGCGTAGATGCAGACCTCCCGCGTACCCGCCGCCCTCGACGCGCTCCTGGCGCTGCTGCGGGCGGCCGAGGGTCTGCTCAAGGTGCGTGTCCTGGACGGGCCGCCCACCACCAACCTGGCCGGCGACTGGCTGGCCTTGGGCTGGCAGCCCGGCGGTGACAATGCCGTCAGCATTTCGCAGGAGTTCGCCGGCGCGGGCGCCCGCCAGCGCGACGAGGCCTTCGACATCCACGGCTACGCCGAGTCCCGCGGCGGCGGCACCGACCTGGCCGCCCGGCGGCGCCGCGTCTTCGAGATCGTCGGCGAGGTCGAGACCGTCCTGCGGGCCAGCGGTGAGCGGCCCGAGGCGCCGACGATCAGCGGCACCGTCCTGTGGTCGCAGCTGACTGCCGGCGGCCTGGTCCAGGACCAGGCCGACGGGGCCCTGGCCGGCCTCGCCTTCACCATCTCCTGCCGCGCCCGTATCTGACCCCCACCACCCGTGATGAGCCCGCGTGCGCGGGCCCTCCGCCATGCCCTGAAGGAGACGCCCATGGCCAAGGTCCGCTGGATCGGCCCCGTGCCGGTCACCGTGCCGGAGCTCGCAGACCGCACCGTGCAGCCCGACGAAGTCGTCGAGGTGCCCGATGCCCGCTACGACGGCTACGTCTGCCAGACCTCGAACTGGGAGCCCGTCGAGGAACCGACCACCGCCCCGACCAAGGCCGCGGGCAAGACTGTGAAGGGTGAGCGCTGATGGCGATCGGATCCGGCCTCGGAGGCCAGCTCGGCATCGTCGCCGAGTCCACGTACGGGACTTTCGTGGCGCCGACCAGGTTCTTGGAGTTCTCCAAGGAGTCGCTGGTCTTGAAGAAGCGCACGGAGCAGTCTGCGGGTGTCGCCGCCGGCCGCCTGCTGGCGCTGTCTGACCGACGTGTCCTGACGCAGCAGGAGGTGACAGGCAGCATCGACCTTGAGGTCACCTCCTCGGGCATGGGCCTGTTCCTCCAGGCGCTCATGGGCACCACGGTGACCCCGGTGCAGCAGGGGGCGACCGCCGCCTACCTGCAGACGCATACGCTCGCCGACTCCTTCGGCAAGAACCTCACCATTCAGAAGGGCGTGCCGCTCACCACCGGCACCGTCACCGACAAGACGTTCCTCGGATGCAAGGTCGTCGGCGCCGAGTTCTCCTGCGAGGCCGGCGGCATGCTGATGTCCTCGTGGCAGATCGACGGGCGGACCTGCGACGAGGCACAGACGCTCGCCGCCGCGACCTACCCCGTCCGGGCGCCTTTCCACTTCGCGCAGCTCGCCGTCAAGACCGGCACCTTCGCCTCGGAGACAGCGCACGACGGAGTCCGCAAGGTCAACGTCAAGATCGAGCGGCCCATGGCGACCGACCGCTACTACGCGGGCCAGGCCGGCCTGAAGAAGGAGCCCATCGCCAACGGCCTCGTCAAGATCACCGGGTCTCTCGAGATGGACTACGTCTCCACGACCCTGGACGACCTGCACACCTCCGACGGTGCGACGTCGCTGGTCCTGGAATGGGTCGGCCCGCTGATCGCCTCGACCTTCTACCAGACGTTCCGCATCACACTGCCCGCCATCAAGATCGACGAGGCGCCGCCGAACATCGAGGGCTTCGAAGTCGTCAAGCCCACCTACCAGTTCACCGCCCTGTACGACGGCACCAACCAGCCGGTCATCACCTACATCTCCGTCGACACCGCGGTGTAGGGGATGACCAGCGACATCCGCATCGTCGGCACGGGCGCACTCCTCGTGCTCTCCCGCCGACTGCGCGCCGTCAACGAGACGGCGGTGCGGTCCTCGATGCACCGGCGGATCCGACGGGCGGCCGAGCCGCTCCACCGCGACCTGCAGCGCACCGTCCGGGCTCTGCCGATCAGCAGCCCCGGCCGACCCGGGCGAGGCGGACCCTCCCCGACGACCAGGCCGCTGCGCTCCACCATCGCCGCGGCCATCCGCATCTCGGTGCGGACCACCGGCAACCCGGGCGCGCGGGTCTGGATCGACCGCGCCGCCCTGCCTCCGGACCTGCGCGGCATGCCCAAGGTCATGAACACGGGCAGGATCCGCCACCCGGTCTTCGCCAACCGGAGCCGCTGGGCGACTCAGACCACCACCCCGCTGTGGTGGGAATCCACGATCCGCCGCCACCGCCCGCGTATGGATCGCGAGGTGGAGCGGGTCCTCGACGACATCCGCCGCCGCCTCGGCTGAAAGGAAACCCCGTTGATCATCTTGTACCGGCCCGAGGGCCAGGAGCCGCCGCAGCACTTCGACGTGCGGTCGGTCCGTACGTCGGAGGCGCAGATAGTACAGCGCACCACCGACATGACGTGGGGGCAGATCAAGGACGGCGTCCGCCGCGACGACCCCACCGCCATGCGCGGCGTCGTCTGGATCCTGATGAAGCGCCGCGAGGCCACACTGCGCTGGAGCGACTTCGACCCGACGGTCGATGAGCTCACCAGCCGCTACGACGCGCGCGAGGTCGCGGCCATCGCCGCGGACATCGTCCAGCTGCCCGAGGAGAAGCAGCCGGCCACCATCGCCGAGCTACGGCAGTGGGCCCTGGACCCGGAGTCGGTCGCGGCCGCGCTGCAGGAAGCGGCCCAGCCCCCAAAAGACCAGCCGACGACGGAGACATCGACGCCCGACGTCTGAGGTACCTAGGCCTTTTCGCCTGGCTCCTGCACATCGACGCCCGCGGCATGGACCAGCTGACCGTCGAGGAGTTCGACAAGTACTGCGACTGGATCGACACCCACCAGGCAGACACGGCGAGGGAGGCTTCCAGTGGCTGAGCGCATGGCATTCGTCCTCGACGGCCGGGACAATCTCAGCACTGTTTTCCGCCGTATCGGCGAGAGCGCCGAGCACTTCCACGACCGCCTCAACACCTCGGTCGAGGAGTCCGGTGGCGAACTGCGGGCATTCACCCGCGGCGCCGGCGGGCAGCTGCAGGAACTGAGCCGCAACCTCGACGGAGCCGGCGAGGCGGCGGCCGCCCTGGGCGACGGCGCCGACTCGGCGGCAGACGGCGTCCGCTCCCTGGGCACAGCGGCAGACGACACCAACACCCAAGTCGAGCAGCTGACCCGGGACTCGGGCGGTCGGCTCCGAGGCCTGGGCGGGCGCTTCGTTTCCGCCGGTGAGGCCGCCGACCGTTTCGGGATCAGCGTGGGATCCGTGACCCCGAACGTCTCCCGGCTGGCCGGCGCATCGCGTGAGGCGGCGGTCGAGGTCGGAGGCAAGAGCGGCGGCCTGGGCGGCAGCATGAGCGTGGTCGCCGCGATCGCCGGGCTGTCCATGCTGCCCGCGCTCGGCGCCCTGGTCCCCATGCTCTTCGGCATGGGCACCGCCGCCGGCACCATGAAGCTGGGCTTCTCCGGGGTCAGCGAGGCCATGGAAGCCGCAGGTAAGGGGAAGAAGGAATACGCGGAAGCACTGAAGGCGCTCCCCGCCCCGGCCCGCGAGTTCACCAAGCAACTGGTCACCACCAAGAAAGAGTTCGCGGGACTCAGCGGCGAAATCCAGAAGGCCATGTTGCCCGGGTTCACGCAGGCCCTGAAGGAAGCCAACCCGATCATCAAAATCGTCGGCGATTCCATGACCACGATGGGCAAGGGTTTCGGAAACGCTGCCACCGGTGTCGGGCGCCTCATGAAGGACTCCGGGTTCCAGAAGGATTTCACCACCAACCTGCGCCTCGGCAACGTCTTCGTCGAGGACCTGACGCGCGGACTCGGTGGACTGACCCGAGGATTCCTGCACTTCGGCGCTGCGAGCGAGCCGACCCTGCGGTCCCTCTCCACCGGGATCAGCGGCCTGATCGGCCAGGGCCTGCCCGGGATGTTCGAAGGGATGGAGCGCGGCGTCGAGGGATCGGCAAAGTTCTTCGACGGTCTCTTCGGCATGATCAACGAGACGTTTCCCGCGCTGGGCCGGTTCTCGGGCGAGGTGGCCCGCACCTTCGGGCCCGTCTTCGGCGAGCAGTTCACCCTCACCGGTCACGTCGTCAGCCGTGCGCTCGACCTGATCGGCTACGGGATCCGCGTCGCCAAGCCCCTGTTCGACGACCTGGCGTTCGGCGTGAAGTCGGTTTGGCTCCTGGCGCAGCCATTCGCGACCGCCTTCAAGGAGGCGGGCAAGGCCATCGGCGAAGCCCTCGCCCCCGCCGGAGAGAAGGTCGAAAATCTCCGGGGCCCGCTGCAGCGCCTGCACTCCAGCATCCAGCAGAACAAGTTGGGCTTGATGGAATACGCCCGCATAGGCGGGACCATCATGATGCTCGTGGCAGAGGGTGTGATCCGATACCTGCCGGACGTCATCGGCGGTTTCCGCACGATGGCCGTTGGTGCGCTCACTGCCTTCGACGCCATCATTTCCGGCCTCGCCATGACCCTCGGCAAGATCCCCGGATTCGGCGAAAAGTTCCGTGAAGCCAACACCGAGTTCGACAAGTTCAAGGACTCTTTCCTCGGCGGCCTGCAGTCCGCGCAGGATAAGACGCAGGCGTTTTCGAACGCGGTTCTTCCCCGGCTGAGTCAGAACAAGCTGCAGATGAACATCGACGCGTGGGGAAGTCAGATCAGCGTCGCCAAGGGGCAGCTGGCGTCGGTGCCCCCGGAGAAGCGGGCGGCACTGACCGCGCACATCGACGACCTGGAGAGGAAGGTGGCGGCGGCCAGGGCCGAGCTGGCCTCCGTCCGGGACAAGAGCGTGGGCCTGTACGTCACCACGTACCGAACCGAAAAGAGCATGTTCAACCCCAACGTGGGCGGCCAGGCCAGGGCCAAGGGCGGCATCATCCACGGCCCCGGCACCAGCACGTCCGACAGCATCCCCGCATGGCTCTCGGACGGCGAGTACGTCCTGCAGGCCTCCGCCGTCGACCGCCTCGGGCAGAGCACGCTCGACGCGCTCAACGACGGTCGCGCCCTGCCGGCGGGCGGAGCGGGCAGGCAGGCATCCCCGATGCCGGCCATCCGTCCCGTGCACACCTCCGGCGGCATGACGGTGAACGTAAGCGTGCAGGGCGCCATCGACCCGGTGGCCACCGCACAGCAGCTGGAGCGGCTGCTCCTGAAGCTGCAGAGGAACTACGGCCTCAGCAAGGGGGTACTGAGAGCATGACGATCAAGCCGGTGCTGCGGGTGGCCTTCGGTACTGCACCGATGGCCACCGCGTCCAGCTGGACCGATGTAAGCCAATGGCTCGACCTCGCCGCGGGGATCCGCTGTACCCGCGGCGCGGCCGACGAGCTGGCCCAGACCCAACCCAGTACCTTGAGTTTGACCCTGGACAACCCGGCCGGCCGGTTCTCGGCCGGCCGCGCATCGTCCCCCTACTACCCGTACGTCCGCCCCAACTGCCCTGTTCAGCTGGGCCTGGTCACGCTCGCCGGGAAGAACTTCATCCGTACGCCCGGCTTCGAGGGCAACAGCATGGACGGCTGGGCCAACAGCACCACCGCGCCCGCGTTCGCCGTCACGACCAGCACCACCCGCGCCCACTCCGGGACCTACTCCCTCCTCGTCGTGTGGGCCGGCACGGGAACCGGCGGCATGGCCGAGCAGACGGTGTACGGGCTGGACGTCGGCAAGACGTACACGCTGTCCGGCTGGGTCTGGGTCCCCGCCGGGGATCCAGCCGTGCGCTGGCTGATCGACGGAGCAAGCCCGGGCACCGCCTCCGCCGTCACCGGCGCGTGGACGCAGATCACCAAGACGTTCACCGCGACAAGCACGAGCCACACCGTGCAACTCACCACCAACGTCACCTCGCCGACCGCCATCGCCGACCAGGTGTGGCTCGACGATGTACAGCTCGAAGTCGGCTCGTCGGCGACCTCGCTCGAAGCCGGCGGTGCAAAGATCCACTGGCGCTTCTACGGCCTCGTCAACGAGTGGGACGCAAGCTGGGTCGGATTGAAGAGCAAGGTGTCGCTGACGGCTACCGACCTGTTCAAGGCCCTGTCCAAGGAGCCCCAGCTCGGCGCTCTCCTCGCCGAGGAAATCAAGATGCTCGACCCGGTCTTCTACTACCCCCTGACGGAACCGTCGACGTCGGTATCCGCCGGCGACATCGCCGGTGTCGGCGCGGGCAGCCTGACCCAGACCCAGGTCGGCACCGGCGGATCCGTCGCGTTCAGCGAGACGGCCGGACCCGCCGCCACCGCGGCGACCGTCGCCCGGTTCACCCCCGCATCGGCGACCGACGGGATCCGACTCGACGCCGACCTGGGGACCTACGTCGAGGAGCGCACCACCGCGGCCGCCATCAGCCTCGAGTGCTGGTTCCAGACCAGCGTGGCCGGCAGGCACTGCCTGGCCGCCCGGTCCGCCTCCTCGCAGGACGAAATCGTGATCGGGCTGAACGGCAGCGGCTATCTGATCGTCGAGCACACCGAGACCGGCGGCACCCGAACCGTCACCACGGTGGTCGCGACGAACTTTGCCGACGGCGCGTGGCACCACGTCTTCTACGACCAGGCGAACCGCGACGTATACATCGACGGCGGATCACCCATCGACGTCTCCGTCATCCCCAACATGGACGCCCTGCGCTACCTGGCTGTGGGCGGGTACTCGCTGTGGGACGGGGCCATCGGACACGTCGCGCTGTACGCGGGCAACATCACGCCCGCCGAGATCGCCGCCCACTACGACGCCGGCGCAACTGGCTACGCCGGTGAGGACGCCGACGACCGGGTCCTGCGCCTGGCCCGATACCCGGGCGTCGCCGGCGTCGTGACGGCCGGGACCTTCTCCCCGGTCGCATCTCAGGGAGCGGGCGGGGCGAGCGCACTGGAGCTGATGCGCGTCGTCGAAGCCACCGAGGGCGGATGCCTCGCCACGGACCGCGGCGGCCCCTCACTGCTGCTTCAGAGCAGGACCGTCCGCTACGACGCACCGATCGCACTCAGCCTGCACTACGGCGAACTGGAGACCGACGACGTCAAGATCGCCGACGACGACCAGAAGATCCTCAACCAATACACGGTCGTGCGCCCGGGCGGCGCGACGCAGCGCGTCGTCTCCGCAGACAGCGTCGCCACGCACGGGCCCGCCCCCAAGGAGGCCACCATCCTGCGGATGACGGACAGCGAGGTACTGGACGCAGCGAACTGGCAGGTCTCCCGGTACGCGGTGCCGCAGCCGGAGCTGCGCGAACTACCCATCCAGGCCTACGCCCAGTCGACGGCCACCTACCGCGCGCTCCTGGACGCCGACATCTCCACCCTCCTCGAGGTGACCAACATGCCCGACGAGGCCCCGGCCGCCACCCTCACCGTGACCGTCGAGGGGTACGTCGAGAGCATCGGCCAGGAGTCCCACCACATCGCCTTCCACACTTCCCGGGCCGACGGCGTCTGGGTCCTCGACAGCACCAGATACAGCGTCCTCGGGTCCACGACCCGACTCGCCTACTAGGAGGCCAGGTGCAAGAGATCAACGTTCGGCGGGCGGCCGACTTCTACACCCCGCCACCCAGCCGACGCCCCGGCGCCTGGGACCTGGTCGCCCCGGCGGAGCGCGTATGGCACTGGTACGAACACCAGATGCAGCGGCGCCTGACCCCACCGACCGCCTTCCTCATAGGCGCCAGCATCTACGCCCGGATCAACCACGGGCGCTGGGTGGCCGACTGCGTGTGCGGCAGCGCGCAGGTCGTCACCCCAGAGGACCCGCGCCTCGCCTGCCCGGAGTGCGGCTACGGCTGGGCCCGCGTCGTCTTCCCCGAGGACACCGCCGCCGCCGAGGCCACGGTCACAGCCCTGCCACCACACGAGCGGAACTGGTGGCACCCCGACGACCAGGCCTGGGACCGGGTGGTACAGCCGGCCCGGCCCGACCCCGAGCCCGGGGAACCGGACACCCCGGCCCCGGACACCGAGCAACGTAAGGAGGTGCGCTGATGGCCGTGCCCCGCACCTGGGTGGTCGGCGAGGTCGTCACCGCAGCCCTACTCAACGCCGAGATCAGAGACCAGCTCAACGCGCTACTCACCGTGCAGACCGCCAGCATCGTCAAGTCCTCGAGCACCAGCCGCACATCGACGACCACACTGGCAGCCGACCCCCACATCGTTCTCGCTGTGGCCGCGAACACGGCTTACCTCCTCGACGGGTTCTTCGAGTACGACGGCGCTTTCGGTGCCGGTGACCTCAAGCTCGACTGGACCGTCCCCGCCAGCGCCACACTGCGCTGGGCCGCCCTCGGAACCGTGGCCGCGGACACGACCCAGAAGTTCAACTCCAGCAGCGTCGAGGCCGGCGTCACAACACTCAGCATCGGCACCTACGGCGTCGGCTCCACGCGCAACGCATGCGCCCCCCGCGGATACCTCACCACCGGCGCGACCGCCGGGAACCTCACCCTGACCTGGGCGCAGAACGCGTCCAACGCCACCGCCACCACCCTGCGCGCCGGGTCGTGGGCGCGCATCCTGCGCAGGGTCTGACCCCGCCCCACCTTTCGCGCCCCGGACCGTAGTGGCCGGGGCTTTCGCATGTCTGGAGACCCTCGTGGCTCTTTCGCGCACCGCCTATGTGAACCTCCTCCGAGCCCAGACCGGGTACCACGAGGGCCGCGATCCGGGCGGCAACTGGAACAACATGCAGAAGTTCTCACCGGCCGTCCCGGGTCTGGAGTGGTCGCAAGGCCAAGCCTGGTGCCACACCTTCGTCTCGTGGGGGGCCGACGAACTCGGAGGCCGCGACGCCATCCCGATCACCGCATCGTGCGCGGCCGGCGTGAGCTGGTGGAAGAAGCGGGGGCGCTGGAGCGAGTACCCCGTCCTCGGTGCCCCCTTCTACCTGGGCACCGCCGGCCAAGACCACGTCGGAGTCGTCTACCGCTACGACGCCGACAACATCTGGACGATCGAGGGCAACACCAACGCCGGTGGCTCCTACCAGGGAGACGGCGTGTACCAGCGCGTCCGCCCCCGCCGCGGCGCCGGCAGCCCGTACGGATACGGCGTGCCCGACTTCAGCGAAGCCACCGTCTCAGCCGACCCCCGACTCGGCGGCACGCCGTCCGCAGCTGTCGAAGCCAGACCCACCCCGACCACACCCCCGCAGGAGACCAACGTGACCCCCGCCGAGATCGAGGCCGTAGCAGCCGCAGTGTGGAACTTCCCGCTGCCCAACATCAACCCCGACGGATCCCGCGACGGCGGCACCAAGGCGGCTTTCTGGTGGCTCGTCTGGCAAGACGTCTTCCAGGCGCAGCTCCTGGCCGCCATCGACGCCGCCAAGCTCACGCCGGCCCAGGTCCAGCAAGCGGTGGTCAACGGCACCCTCAAGGTGCAGGTGTCGGTCGTGCCCGCCCTCGGCCAGCCGAGCGGCTGACCCTCCCCACTCCGGCCCCGCAGCCGCACCACCACCGACTGAAAGGCACGACCATGAAGGACACCAGCAAGCGCACCGCCCGCACCATCCTGCAGGCAGCCGTCGGCCTGGCCGTCGCCCTCCCCGCCATCGTGGCCGCCTCCGGCATACCCCAGGCACTCCCCTGGGTAGCCGGCTCCCTCGCCATCTCGGGCGGCTTCACCCGCATCATGGCCCTGCCCAGCGTCCAAACGCTGCTCCCCGGCTGGCTGCGCACCACCAGTACGGACGGCCAGGGGTGACCCCCGCCGAGTCCGGCCAGGTCGCCGTGGAACTGGAGCGCATACGCGGCACGATGGAGGCGGGATTCGCCAGGGTCGACGGGTCGCTGGCGCTCCTGGTCCAGCGCGGCGACCAGACCGACAAGACCATCGACGACCACGAGCGGCGCCTCGACGCGCTGGAAAAGACCCGGTGGCCCCTGGCCTCCCTCGCCGCTCTGGTCAGCCTGGCCGCCCTCGGCGTCACCCTGTACCAACTCGCCGCCCGATAGGACATGTCGCCCCCTCCCGCCTCGGCGGGAGGGGGCGTTTCGTGCGTCCCGCCCCATGGTTAGGCTGCGCGCATGACGATTCGCGCAGTGGTGTTCGACGTCGGCGAGTGCCTCGTAGACGAGACCCGGGAGTACGGCACCTGGGCTGATTGGCTGGGCGTACCCCGCCATACCTTCGCCGCCATGTTCGGCGCGGTCGTGGCTCAGGGCCGCGACTACCGTGAGGTCTTCCAGGAGTTCCGCCCCGGCTTTGACCTCACCGAGCAGCGTGAGGCCCGAGCGGACGCCGGCCAGCCGGAGCACTTCGACGAGTCTGACCTGTACCCGGACGTACGCCCCGCGCTCGCGCAGCTGCGCGCCGATGGCCTGTGGCTCGGGATCGCAGGGAACCAGACCGTCCGGGCCGGTGGCCTGCTCCGCGGTCTCTTCGCGGACGACGTCGACCTGATCGGGACCTCGGACGACTGGGGCGCCAGCAAGCCCGACCCCGAGTTCTTCGTCCGCGTGGCCAAGGCCGTCCCCTTCGCATCGGCCGAGATCCTCTACGTCGGCGACCGTGTCGACAATGACCTTCGCCCCGGAGCCGCCGCGGGCATGCACACCGCGCTCATCCGCCGGGGCCCGTGGGCCACGATCCAGTGGGGGACTCCCGAGGCCCGCGAGCTCCCGACGTTCCGCCTCGAGAGCCTTGCCGAGCTGTCCCCCCGGATCGCCGAGTTCAACAAGCAAGCGCGCTGACCACGGCCCCCCACCCGTAGAGCCGATCATCGAGGTCGCGGACGTACTGCTCGTGCTCCCAAGGGCCGAGCGCGCGCCGCACCTCGCGGACCCGCTCCAGCCCGGTCGCGTACCAGTGGATTTCCAGCAGCTCCAGGGCCTGGAGCGCGTACCGGGCCGCATCCTCCGGGCGTCCCGCGGCGGCCTCCGCTGCGCCGAGGTCGCCGAGGATGACAGTCCTCTGCTTATCGGCGTCTTCGGGGAGCGCGTCCAGCACTTGGAGCAGGGTTTCGCGGGCCTGCGGCAGGTGGCCGGCGGTGAGCTGGGTGTTCCCCTTGAAGGCGGCGAGGCGGACCGCGGAGAACCAGTCCATCCACTCAGGGGTGGGCTGGTCGCCGGTGTCCTCGACGACCGTCTCCCCGTGCGCGATCAGGTTGAGGGCGGCACGGGTGTCGCCGCAGCGGGTCGCGCACTCTGCCTCGACGGCGTCGAGCCACGCCACGAACGGGCCGGTCGCGTTCCCGCGTCGGGCGTAGGTCCGAGCCGCGACCATGCGCTCCGTCGCGTCGGGCCGCTTCCCGGCCCACCCCGGGATGAAGGCCATGTGAGCCAGGATCGCCGCGCCGAGGAGTGCATCGTCCGCTTCCCCGGCCGCCTGCAAGGCGCGGACCCAGGTGTCGCTGGCGCGGGCAGGTTCGCGGAGGTCGAAGAACTCGATCCGTCCAGCCAGAAGCCAGCTCTCCGCAAGGGCGGCGGCAAGAGTCCGCCGCGTGCGGCCGGTGGTTGCGTCGAGGAGTTGGCCACCGAGGGTGGCATGCGCCGCGACGGCGGGGTGCAGTATCGCCGGGGTCACAGTCCAGTAGAGCCGGCGGTGCGCGCGGGTGACGGCAAGGAAGTCGGCCCCGGCGGTGGCTGGCTGCGGGCCGCTGGTGGTGCGGAGAGGGCCGCGGTTCGCGGGCGCGATGAGGCTTGCCGTCGACTGTGGTCCGGTGCCAGGCGGGACGTTGAAACCGAGTTCGTCGAGGGAGCGGCCGAGGAGGTCGACGAGGGCCTGGCGAACGTCGGGGTGAGGGAGGGGCGGGGTCTCGGCTTCGTAGCGGCGGGCCTGGCGCAGGCCGATGTGGATCCCGCGTGCTGCGAGAGCGTCCACAAGTTCCTGCTGTGTCCGGTAGCCGGCGGCCTGGCGGGCCGCCCTGAACCGCGCGTTGCCGGTGGGGGTGGGTCGGGTCATTCCAACTCCCGTAGTGGGTAGGTGTCCTGACCTACTGTCTCAGGGCGTCCTCTTGACTGCCACGGTTCACCTCAACGGCGTCGTCAAAGCCCTATTTTAGGGCGTTGAAAGGCCGCTCAGAAGTCCTCGCAATGGGACTTCTATGGGTCCATGGTGTCTCTCACCACCCGCTGACGACGGTAGGGAGCCCGCCGTGACCAGCCCGATCGCGCGCCACCAGCTGAGCCTTGACACCCCGGACCGTCCGCAGCCGGACACCGCCATGGTCTACCTGCCCAGCGCCGACCTCCTCGACCGGGCCGAGGCCGGCTTCGAGCGGTTCGCCGCGTTGCTGGGTGAGGGCACGTCTGATGGCTGAGCCCTGCCCCGAGTGGCGCGGCCGGGTCTGCTGCCGGTGCGGCAAGCCGGTCAAGGGCACGCCGATGGCGGTGCCGTCGGCCCCCTCCACCGAGGACCCTCAGTTCGCGCACTGGCCGGGCGATCTGGAGTGCACGCCGCTCCGGTCGAGCAGCCAGTGACCGAGCACGCACGGCAGGCCCTGTCCGTGCTGATCGTCCTCGGCACCTTCGCTTTCATCGTCGTCGGCACCGCTCGCTGATCCGCACCTTCCTGCACCACGACCAAGGGAGAAGCATGTCCAGTCCGACCCCGACACCCCCTCCACCGTGCAGTGCCGGCAAGGGCGGCACCCCGACGCCCGCAGCCGCTGGCGGCGTGCTGACCCTGCCGCGCGGGTCCCGCGACGCCCGCGACCTTCTGCCTGCCGATGACCTCATGACCGCTACCGCCACGCTCGCGCAGCGCCAGCCGAACATGGGCTGGGTGGAGGCCGAGCGCGTCATCGTCGAAGCCCTCAAGTTCGTCGCCACGGCAGCACAGGGCGCGGACGGCCTCGTACCGTCCCCCATCGTCGACGCGGGGTGGCACGCGCTCATCGAGAACACCGAGATCTACCAAGGCCTCGGGGTGCGCCTCGGGCACTTCCTCCACCACTACCCGGCCGTCGCCGGGGCCGAGCTGCCTGCCCCTGGCTGGCAGGCCCGCACGGTGGCCGCCATTGAGGCCGCGGGTTTCACCGTCGACCGGGAGCTGTGGCAGTGATCACCACCGAGTTCGAGGTGACTCCGACCGACGTCACCACCTGCGAAGCCTGCTGGCTCAAGCCTGTCGAGACCGCCCGTCCGGCCCGGCACACCCACGGTCGCGACCTGCTGTGCATCCCCTGCGCCGAGGCCGGCTATCCGGCCCGCGTCGCACTGTTCCCCCCGCTCGGTATCTACGGGCTCACCGGAAGGAAACTGAAGATGGACATGGGTAAGCACGGCACCCCCGGCGGCCCGCAACTCCCGCCGGACCCCGGTCCGCCGTTGCCGTCGCCGCCGCCCACCCCGACCCCCGGCCGCCCGCCGGTGTAGGGGCGGCTGTCCCGAGAACGGCCCCGGCTGGCACCCCCGGCCGGCCGGGGCTACCCCGTGAGTCAAGCTGCACTCGAGGTGCTCTCAAGGCTCGATGTCATACAGATCGGCTAGGTCCATGCGGCTTGGTCTCACCTACGGTGTTGCCCATGCCACGTGAGGTCTTACGTTCCGCTTAGCAGCCCTACTCGCGGACCAGGTGCGCGAGGGGGACGCCGATCGCGTCGGCGATCTGAATGAGCGTGTCGAGGAGCGGCGAGGCCTGGCCCTGCTCGATGCGGACGTACGTCGCACGGTCCATGTCGGCGCGGAGCGCCACGGCCTCTTGGGTGAGGTTCCGCTCCAGCCGAGCTGCCCGGATCTGGTCGCCGATGCGCTGCCGACGGACACGGACGTGATCGGGCGGGGGTACTGAGCGGGGCACCTGTCCACGCTCGGCGCATCATGATCGAATAGCTGTAGGGCGAAACCTACATTGTGCGATCTTGCTCTATGTAGGGAAGCCGCGAAACCCAGCCACTCAGCTCCCCCAAGCTCGCCCCCCGCGCCTCGCGCGATCAGGGGTGAGCAGGACGGCCCGGCCGGCGTTCGTACATCCGCCGGCTCCGTCCGTCCTGGCCCCGATGTAGATCGGGGCGGCCGCCCGACCCCCATCGTGGGGTCGGGCGGTTTACCGTATGCACGAGAGGGCCCCCAGCGACATAAGCGCCGGGGGCCCTCCGCCCATGTGCCGGGCCTCCCCGCCGCAGCACACAGGACTCGAGCGGCGTACATCTGGCGCGCGTGGGGAGTCGCACCGGCCCCGCTCAAGCAGCACCATAACCCGATGATGCGCCTGTCGGATGCCCCTAAATGGGTGACGGGATGGTCAAGATCCATGGGGATGTGGACTCTTTGCGGACTTCGATCATGAGCAAGGCCTCCCGTTCGAATGAACGGGAGGCCTTGGTGGTGCCCTGACCTGCTATCTAGTCAGTGCCCTCGGCAGGATTCGAACCTGCGACACCCGCTTTAGGAGAGCGGTGCTCTATCCCCTGAGCTACGAAGGCGGGGACTTGCGTGGAGCATGGCCGAACACTCTGGGTGAGTCTCCAGCCGGTCTTGAACTGCGCCCGGACTGCCCCCCGAGGGCAGCCCAGGGACAGCGTAGCGGATCAGGGCGGAGCTCCGCGGCTCACTTCTCGCCCGTCCGTTGCCGCCTTGTCGGGCGGGTGCTGTCCAGGCCTTGCAGTGTGCGCAGACGCCGAGGCCCCGCCCCTCCAGGTGCCGAGGGGGACGGCCCCTCGTTCAGCGGACGGGACGGGCGGGGGCTCCCCGGGTGGCGAGGCCTTCGGGGGACCGGTCCCGGGAGAGGCGCGGGGTGGCCCCGGCAGGGGGTCAGTTGGTCAGGAACCGGGTGCGGAGGCGGGACTTCGTGGAGGGGGTGATGCCTACGGCGTCCGTGAGGTAGGCGTCGACCGAGCCGTGGCGGGTCGTGAGGTCCGCGAGGGTCAGGCGGAGGACTTCGGCGGGGGCGCGGCCGTAGGACGGCCAGCGCATGGTGCGGCCCGGGTTGGCGGTGTGCCAGTCGGCCGTCAGGCGGGCCGTGGCCAGCTCGGTCAGGGCGAAGTCCGCGAGGATCTGCTCCTCGTCGACGCCGAGGAGGGTCAGGACGAGCGCGGCGATCAGGCCGGTGCGGTCCTTGCCCGAAGTGCAGTGGAAGACGGCCGGGCCGGGGCCTTCGGCGAGCAGTTCGATGGCCTGGCGGATCTCCTCGACGCCGTCCTCGGCGACCTCCGCGAAGCGGTCCGCGAGGAAGCGCCACGGGTCGAGGTCCGGGTCGATCTCGGCTTGGTCGTAAGGCCGGTGCTCGATGCTGAGGTTGGCGTACGTGAACCGCTCGGGCTCGGGGATCCGGCCCTTGGCCTCGATCTCCCACGGGTAGCGCAGGTCGATGACCGTGCGGACGCCGAGCTCCAGGAAGCGGTCCCAGTCGGCGCCGCTCAGCTTGCCGAGCGAGTCCGCGCGGTAGAGGGCGCCCCACGCGACGGTGGCGCCGTCGGCCGTGCGGTAGCCGCCGAGGTCACGGAAGTTGTGCAGCCGGTCGAACTCGATGTGGCGGGTGGTGGTCGTGGTCATGGCTCCCCCTGCTGACGAAGTGATGGAGTTTTGCAGCTCTGGAGCGTTGCAGCTCCTGAGTTCTCCAGATGCGAACGTCCGGCGCGGTGGTGATCTTCCCGCAGGGCCCCTAGCCCCGGCAGTCCGGGAAGCCCGCCTCCGGCGGCAGCAGCAGCTCACCCGGCCCCATGCCCCCGCCCCGTCGTGCGCCGCCACCCGTCCGAGCTGTTCGGCTTCCCACAGAACCACAGGTCAGGACTTTACGTTGGGGTCATTCCACGGAAATCGGTTTGAGTCCGATCACCACGGTTCATGGGATCGGTGAAGGTCGAACACCCCGCCCGAGGGCTCTACTTGCCCCCACCGCACGACGAATGAGAGCTCCCACATGGACTTCCTTCGCCCCGCCAGCTGGGAGGAGGCGCTCGCCGCCAAGGCCGAGTACCCCGCGGCTGTTCCGATCGCGGGCGGCACCGACGTGATGGTCGAGATCAACTTCGACCACCGACGGCCCGAGTACCTCCTCGACCTCAACCGGATCGCACCGCTGCGGGAGTGGGAGGTGGGGGAGGACGTGGTCCGGCTGGGTGCCTCCGTCCCCTATACGCAGATCATGGAGAACCTCCGTACCGAGCTGCCCGGGCTCGCGCTCGCCTCGCACACCGTCGCCTCTCCGCAGATCCGCAACCGGGGCAGCGTCGGCGGCAACCTCGGCTGCGCCTCACCCGCCGGTGACTCCCACCCCGCCCTCCTCGCGGCCGGCGCGCAGGTGGAAGCCGAGTCCGTACGGGGCTCCCGGCTGATCCCGATCGACGCCTTCTACACGGGCGTCAAGCGCAACGCGCTCGCCCCGGACGAGCTGATCCGGGCCGTCCACATCCAGAAGGCGGACGGCCCCCAGCAGTACTCCAAGGTCGGCACCCGCAACGCGATGGTCATCGCCGTCTGCGCTTTCGGCCTCGCCCTGCACCCCGGGACCCGCACGGTCCGTACCGGCATCGGTTCGGCCGCCCCCACGCCCATCCGCGCGAAGGCGGCCGAGGAGTTCTTGAACGCCGCCCTCGAAGAGGGCGGTTTCTGGGAGTCCGGCAAGGTCGTCACCCCGTCGATCGCCAAGCAGTTCGGTGACCTCGCCTCCGGTGCGGCCAATCCGATCGACGACGTCCGCGGCACGGCGAAGTACCGCCGTCACGCGGTCGGCATCATGGCTCGCCGCCAGCTGGTCTGGACGTGGGAGCAGTACCGCGGTTCGAACAACGGCCGCTCGCTCGAAGGGGCTGCGTAATCATGCGCGTCAATTTCACTGTCAACGGCCGTCAGCAGGAAGCCGACGATGTCTGGGAGGGCGAGTCCCTCCTCTACGTCCTGCGCGAGCGCTTGGGTCTGCCGGGTTCGAAGAACGCCTGTGAGCAGGGTGAGTGCGGTTCTTGCACCGTCCGCCTGGACGGCGTGCCGGTCTGTTCGTGTCTGGTCGCGGCCGGTCAGGTCGAGGGTCGCGACGTCGTGACCGTCGAGGGCCTGGCGGAATTCGCCAAGCAGCGCGAGCAGCGCGGGCAGCACGGACACGGCGGCCCCTGCGGCACCGGCACCGGCCCCGCCTGCGCCGGCAAGGGCGGCGTCTCCTTGGACGCGGCCAAGCAGTGGCAGGCGCACGGGCCCGACGGTGAGCTCCGCTCACGGGCCGGCGACTCGCAGACCGGTGAGGGAACCGAACTCTCCACGATCCAGCAGGCGTTCATCGACGCCGGCGCGGTCCAGTGCGGTTTCTGCACCCCGGGTCTGCTGGTCCAGGCCGACGCGCTGCTGGAGGAGAACCCCTCCCCGTCCGACCAGGACATCCGTGAGGCCCTGTCCGGCAACCTCTGCCGCTGCACGGGCTACGAGAAGATCCTCGACGCGGTCCGTCTCGCGGCCGCCCGCCAGGAAGGGGCCCGCTAGCCATGACCGGCGCATCCCGCGTCCCCACCGGCCTGACGCAGCGCTCGCAGACGAGCGGCGGCATCGGCGAGTCCACGCTCCGCCCCGACGGCACCCTCAAGGTCACCGGCGAGTTCGCGTACGCCTCCGACCTCTGGCACGAGGACATGCTCTGGGGCCAGGCGCTGCGCGCCCCGCACGCCCACGCGCTCATCACCCGCATCGACGTCTCCGAGGCGCTCGAAGTCCCCGGCGTGTACGCGGTCATGACGTACGAGGACCTCCCCGCTGCCAGGAAGTACGGCCTGGAATGCGTCGACCAGCCCGTCCTGTGCGACGGCCGCGTCCGGTTCCACGGCGAGCCGGTCGCCCTCGTCGCCGCCGACCACCCGGAGACCGCCCGGCGCGCCGCCGCCAAGATCGTCGTCGGCTACGAGGTCCTGGCTCCCGTCACGGACGAGGCGAGCGCCACCGCCCCCGGCGCGCCGCTCCTGCACCCGGACCGCGACGACCACCACGCGCCCCACACCCCGCACCCCAACATCGTCCACCGCCAGCCGGTCGTCCGCGGCGACGTGGCCGCGGCCCGCGAGCGCGCCGACGTCGTCGTGCGCGAGGAGTACGAGGTCGGCATGCAGGACCAGGCCTTCCTCGGCCCCGAGTCGGGCCTCGCCGTGCCCGCCGAGGACGGCGGCATGGACCTCTACGTCTCCACCCAGTGGCTGCACGTGGACCAGAAGCAGATCGCCCCCGTCCTGGGGCTGCCCGAGGAGAAGGTGCGGCTCACGCTCTCCGGCGTCGGCGGGGCCTTCGGCGGTCGCGAGGACCTGTCGATGCAGGCACACGCCTGCCTGCTCGCCCAGCGCACCGGAAGGCCGGTGAAGATCGTCTACAACCGGTACGAGTCGTTCTTCGGGCACGTCCACCGTCACCCCGCCAAGCTGACCTACGAGCACGGTGCGACCCTCGACGGGAAGCTCACCCACGTCACGGCCCGCATCGTGCTGGACGGCGGCGCCTACGCCTCCTCCACACCGGCCGTCGTCGGCAACGCGGCCTCCCTCGGCCTCGGTCCGTACGACGTGGAGAACGTCGAGATCGAGGCGGTCGGCCTCTACACGAACAACCCGCCGTGCGGGGCTATGCGCGGCTTCGGCGCCGTCCAGGCCTGCTTCGCCTACGAGTCCCAGATGGACCGGGTCGCGGCCGAAATCGGCATGGACCCCGTGGAGTTCCGACAGCTCAACGCCATGGAGCAGGGCACCCGGATGCCCACCGGCCAACTGGTCGACTCACCGGCCCCGGTGGCCGAGCTGCTGCGCCGGGTCAAAGCCATGCCGCTACCGCCGGAGCTCCAGTGGGAGACCGCCGGCGAGGCCGCGGACGTACGCCACCTGCCCGGCGGCCTGTCCAACACCACCCACGGCGAGGGCGTCGTCCGGGGCGTCGGCTACGCGGTCGGCATCAAGAACGTCGGTTTCTCCGAGGGCTACGACGACTACTCCACCGCCCGGGTCCGGCTGGAGGCCGTGAACGGCGAGGCCGTCGCCACCGTGCACACGGCCATGGCCGAGGTCGGCCAGGGCGGTGTCACCGTGCACGCGCAGATCGCCCGTACGGAGCTGGGTGTCACCCAGGTGACCATCCGGCCGGCGGACACCCGGGTCGGCAACGCCGGTTCCACCTCCGCCTCCCGCCAGACGTACGTGACCGGCGGCGCGGTGAAGAACGCCTGCGAGGCGGTCCGGGAAGAGGCCCTGGCGATCGGCCGCCGCAAATTCGGCTCCTACCACCCGGCCTGGGCCACCGCGGAACTCCTCCTGGAAGGCGGCAAGGTCGTCACCGACGGCGGAGAGGTCCTCACGGACCTGGCCGAGCTGCTGGCGGGCGAAGACGCGATCGACGTCGAACTCCCGTGGCGCCACCGCCCCACCCGCCCCTTCGACCGGGAGACCGGCCAGGGCGACGGGCACGTCCAGTACTCCTTCGCCGCGCACCGGGCGGTGGTCGAGGTCGACACCGAGCTGGGCCTGGTCAAGGTGATCGAGCTGGCGGTGGCCCAGGACGTCGGCAAGGCGCTGAACCCGCTCTCCGTCATCGGACAGATCCAGGGCGGCACCACCCAGGGCCTCGGACTGGCGGTGATGGAGGAGATCATCGTCGACCCGGTGACCGCGAAGGTGCGGAACCCCTCCTTCACGGACTACCTGATCCCGACCATCCTGGACACCCCGAGCATCCCGGTCGACGTACTGGAACTGGCCGACACGCACGCCCCGTACGGGCTGCGCGGCGTCGGCGAGGCTCCGACGCTGTCCCCGACCCCGGCGATCGTGTCGGCGATCCGAGCCGCCACCGGCCTGGCCCTGCGCCGGGTCCCGGTCCGGCCCGAACACATCACGGGGTGCTGACCGCCGCGGAGGCGGCGCGGACGGCCGGGCACCGCGGGCCGGCACGGTCTGAAGTGGGGCGGCTCAGACGCCCATCGGAGCGTGCAGCTCCACGGTGAGCTCGACCTCGACGGGGGCGTCCAGCGGCAGCACGGACACGCCGACCGCGCTGCGGGCATGGATGCCCGCGTCGCCGAAGGCGGTGCCCAGCAGCTCGCTGGCGCCGTTGACCACGCCCGGCTGGCCGGTGAAGTGCGGGTCGCTGGCGACGAACCCGACCACCTTGACCACGCGCTTGACGGCGGACAGGTCCCCGGCGACGGAGGCGACGGCGGCCAGCGCATTGAGCGCGCACTGCCGTGCCAGGTCCTTGGCCTGCTCCGGGGTGACCTCCGCGCCGACTTTGCCCGTCAGCTGGAGGGCGCCGTCGACCATGGGGAGCTGGCCGGAGGTGTAGACGTAGTGGCCGCTCTGGACGGCGGGTACGTACACGGCGACGGGCGAGGGGGTCGGCGGCATCTTCAGGCCGGCGGCGGCGAGGCGCTCTTCAGGGGTGCTGGGCATGGCGGGTCCCTCCACGGAGCGGGGCTCCGGTCGGCGGATCGGGTTGCGGATCGGGTGCAAGGGGTCTGCGTACGGTGTGACACGGCTGGTCACCTCCACCACCGCCGCCCGGATCCGGTCCGGCAGGGGGCCGAAGGACGCGAACCGGCGGGCGGGGCGACCCGGCCCGACGCGGCTCCGGTCGGGCCCGGGTGCCGTCCGGCGGGGCACGAGGGCCTGCCCGGTCCGGGGCCGCCGGCCGGTCCGTATCCTCCGGCCGGTCCGGGCCGGCCGGCCGATCCGTACTCTCGCGCCGATCCGGTCGGCCGGAGCGGTCGCCGGAGCGGTCGTCGCCCGGTCACGGCCGGATGATCCGTATCTGGTAGCTGCCGTTGCGCAGCTCGCCCACGACCGACACGCTGATGCCCACCCTCTCGTCGGTGAAGGTCTCGCCCGGTTTGAACGGCGCGTCCGAGAGCTCCGCGTGCACGTTGGGCCGCCGGGTGCAGCCGCCGCTCGCGTTGGAGCTGTCGGAGACGGTGACGGGCCCGCGACCGGTGTCCACCTCGGAGTCCACCTTGTAGATGAGGACCCCGGGCTTGCAGACGGCCTCGTCGTTCCCGGCCCGGGTGCGTACTTCCACGGCGTATCCGGCGCTCTCCGACACCGGGATGAAGGCGAGCTTGGTGCCGCCCCGGACGGCGAGCGGGGTCAGGACGTGGTCGCTGGTCCCGGACTTTCCGGCGCAACTGATCTGGGAGCCGTCGAGCCAGCCCAGCTTCCACTTGTGCCAGCCCAGGAGGTCGTTGTTGGCGCCCCAGTCCTCGCTCATGATGTCCCAGTGCCCGACCGTGCCGCCGCCGTCGGCGGTGTAGAGGTCGGGCAGGCCGAAGACGTGCCCGTTCTCGTGGGGGAGCACGCGGTAGCCGGTGTCCCGGTAGGAGCCGGAGCCGTCGTCCTGCCGGCTGTAGATGAAGGACGTGTTGGCGAGCGGGACGCCGTCGGCCGTCGGGGCCTCGTTGTTGCCGGAGAAGGTGACGGACAGGACGGTGTCGAGGGCGGAGGGTCCGGCGTTCGGCGTGACCAGGACGTTGATCAGGTCGTACCGGGAGAAATCGACCTCGGCGTCGACGGCTTTGACGATGTGCTCCACGAGCTGGCGGTAGCCGGGCTCGTAGGGCGAGCCCCGCTCGATCCCGTAGGCCGCGAAGGGCATCGGCATCCGCACCCAGGTGCGTATGGGCGACTCGGCCCGGTAGGTGAGCCGTCCGTAGGAGCTGGTGCGGAACCAGTCGGAGGTCTGCGGGAAGAATTCCGACAGCCGGTCGGTCGCCGAGCCCTCGCCCTTGGCGTCGGGGAAGTCGATCATCAGGTTCAGTGCCCGGACCTCGCCGGTCGAGCGCGAGTACCCGGGCGCGGTCGGCAGTCCCTCCGACATCTGCACGCCCATCGCCCCGGAGATCCGGCAGGGTGCGAGCAGTGCCTCGGCGGTGGTCGCGGCCACGGGGCCGGCCGCCGAACTGCCGCGGTCGGATATCTCGGCGCTCGCGGTCGCGGTGACGCCGAGGGCCAGCGCGGTGATGCCGATGTAGGCGCTGGTGCGGCGTGACGTGCGTATCCGCCGGCGCGTCTGTGGCATGGAGACCGCCTTCGGGTCCGCGGCAGCCGGCCGGGCCCGGACTGCGCTCTGTGCGATCACCCTCCGACGGCCCGGACGTCCCCGCGCGCCGGGAGAGGCCAAACGGGACCCAGGGGCCGCGGTCGTGTGACCCGGCTCACACGGGAGGGTGAAATAACCGGGGACGCTCTCCCCGTTTGAAGGAGAGTCCTCGCAGAACCGGGGGCCCGCTCCCCGTTTCGAGCGGACGTACGTGTCACCGCGCCAGGGAGGCCCCGGAATGAAGCGCCCCACCGCCACGGCCGTGGCGGCCCCGCCCGCCCTCGGCGCGGAGGCCGCCCTCGACCTCGCGGCGCCGGCCGTGGTTCCGCAGCCGCGCGCCGACGCCGTGCGTCGCCCGCGCCCGCGGGCCGACGCCGTCCGCAACCGGGAGCGCATCCTGACGGCGGCGCGGGACGTCCTCGTGGAGTTCGGCCCCGCCGCCCCCCTCGACGAGATCGCCCGCCGGGCGGGCGTCGGCAACGCCACGCTCTACCGGCACTTCCCCGACCGGCCCGCGCTCGTCCACCACGTCGTGCTCTTCGTGATGGACCGGGTGACGGCGCTCGCCGAGGACGGGCTGTCCCAGGAGCCGGACGCCTTCGCCGCCCTGTGCCGCTTCACGCACGGCGCGGCGGACGAGCGGATCGGCGCGCTGTGCCCCATGCTCTCCGGCGACTTCGACCGCGACCACCCCGAACTGCTCGCCGCCCGGACCGCCTTGGAGGAGGCCGTCGAGACCCTGCTGGGCGTCGGCCAGGCCTGCGGGCTGCTGCGCGCGGACATCGGGGTCGGCGACCTGCTGATCGCCCTGTCCCAGCTGAGCCGCCCCCTTCCGGGCAGCGCCTGCTTCGACACGGACCTCTTCGTCCACCGCCACCTCCAGCTCTTCCTCGACGGCTTGAGGGCTCCGGCCCGCTCCGAACTGCCGGGCACGCCGACCACGTTGGAGGAGCTGAGGCGGAAAACAATGTGACGCCCCGGGTCGCGCCCGTTGGCGTCACGAATCGCCGATAAGCCTCTTCTGTCTCATTCAGTCATTTTTCAGTCACCACGCACCGCGAAGTGGGTATCCCCATGTCAAAAACAGCCGCGAATCCGCCGCTGGCTGCCACCGCCGACCCCAGTCGCTGGAAGGCACTCGTCTTCATAGCCCTGGCGCAGCTGATGGTCGTCCTCGATGCCACCATCGTGAACATCGCCCTGCCGTCCGCCCAGACCGACCTCGGCATCTCGGACGGCAACCGCCAGTGGGTCATCACCGCGTACGCGCTGGCCTTCGGCGGACTGCTCCTCTTCGGCGGCCGCATCGCCGACAAGTGGGGCCGCAAGAACGCCTTCATCGTCGGCCTCGCCGGTTTCGCCCTGGCCTCCGCGCTGGGCGGCGCCGCCCAGGGCGAAGCCATGATGCTCGGCGCCCGCGCCCTCCAGGGCGCCTTCGGAGCACTGCTCGCGCCCGCCGCGCTCTCGCTGCTGGCCGTCATGTTCACCGACGCCAAGGAGCGCGCCAAGGCCTTCGGCATCTACGGTGCGATCGCCGGTGGCGGTGGCGCCGTCGGCCTGATCCTCGGCGGATTCCTCACCGAGTACCTCAACTGGCGCTGGACCTTCTTCGTCAACATCCCGTTCGCGATCGTCGCCGCCGTCGGCGCCTGGCTGATCATCCGCGAGCCGGCCGGCGGCCGTAACCGCGCGCCGCTCGACATCCCCGGCGTGCTCCTGTCCACGACCGGCCTGGTCGCCCTGGTCTACGGCTTCACCCGCGCCGAGTCCGCGGGCTGGTCGGACGGCCTGACCGTGGGCATGTTCGTCGCGTCCGTGGTGCTGCTCGCCTCGTTCGTCCTCGTCGAGTCCCGCACCGCCTCCCCGCTGCTGCCGCTGCGCGTCCTGCTGGAGCGCAACCGCGGCGGTGTCTACCTCTCGCTGGGTCTCGCCGTCATCTCGATGTTCGGCCTGTTCCTCTTCCTCACCTACTACCTCCAGGTCGTGAAGGGCTTCTCGCCCGTCAAGACCGGCTTCGCCTTCCTCCCGATGATCGTCGGCATGATCGCCGGCTCGACCCAGATCGGCGCCCGCCTGATGACGCGGGTCCCGCCGCGCCTGCTGATGGGCCCCGGCTTCATGGTCGCGGCGAGCGGCATGCTGCTGCTGACCCAGCTGGAGGTCGACTCCTCCTACCCGGCGCTGATCCTGCCGGCGCAGCTGCTGCTGGGCCTCGGCATGGGTACGGCCTTCATGCCCGCCATGTCCCTGGCGACGTACGGGGTGAACCCGGCCGACGCCGGTGTGGCCTCCGCGATGGTCAACACCTCGCAGCAGGTGGGCGGCGCGATCGGCACCGCCCTGCTGAACACGATCGCCGCATCGGCGACGACCGCGTACCTGGCCGACCACGCGGCCGAGGCCGCGGCGGGCGGCCCGGCGGCGCAGCTCGTGCAGGCCAAGGCGATGGTGGAGGGCTACTCCTCCGCGATCTGGTGGGCGGTCGGCATCCTGGTCGTCAGCTCGCTCATCGCCCTGACCCTGATCAACACGGGCCGTCCGGGCGCGGGCGGCCCGGTGGCCGAAGGCGCGGACGCGGACGCCGACGTGAAGATCCCGGTGATAGCGCACTGACTCGGCCGGGCCCCGGCTCCGGGGTGCGGGAATGACTGATGACCCCGCGTCGTTCAAATTTGAACGACGCGGGGTTAGTCTTTTCCCAGCGGCCCGCCCGATCACCCTGGAGTCCCGATGACGACCTCCGACCCGACGCGGATGCCGGCGCTGTACCTGAGCCACGGAGCCCCGCCCCTGGCCGACGACCCGCTCTGGCCGGGCGAACTGGCCGCCTGGTCCGCGGACCTGCCCCGCCCCCGGGCGATCCTGATGGTCTCCGCCCACTGGGAGGAGGCCCCGCTCGCCCTGGGCGCCACGCGATCCGTCCCGCTCGTCTACGACTTCTGGGGATTCCCCGAGCACTACTACCAGGTCCGGTACGAGGCTCCGGGCGCCCCCGAGCTGGCCGCCGCGGTACGAAAGTTGCTGAAGGCCCCGGGCACCCCGGTCCAGGACATCCCCGACCGGGGGCTGGACCACGGCGCCTACGTCCCGCTCGTGGAGATGTTCCCGCGGGCGGACGTCCCGGTGCTCCAGATATCCATGCCGACCCTGGACCCGCGCCGCCTCATGGAGATCGGCCGCAAGCTCGCCCCGCTGCGCGACGAAGGCGTCCTGATCGTGGGCAGCGGATTCTTCACCCACAACCTGGCCGCCCTGCGGCACACCGGCCCGGGCGTACCCGGCTGGTCGGCGGAGTTCGACGCCTGGGGCGACGAGGCGCTGGCCGCCGGCGACGTCGACTCCCTGCTGGACTTCGAGGCCAAGTCCCCGGCCGGCCGCCTGGCCCATCCGCGCACGGAGCACTTCGCCCCGCTGTTCGTCACCCTCGGAGCCGCGGAATCCGAGCTCTCCGCCGCGTCCACGCCGGTCTCGGGCTTCTGGATGGGCCTCTCCAAGCGCTCCCTGCAGTTCGGCTAGCCGGGGCGAAGCCCCGGACGGGCGTTTTCCGGCGATTCGGTCGCCGGCGCGGGCAACCTGAAGCCGGTGACGGCCGTCTTCCGGGTGGGAGAGCGGCCGTGAACGGCGCCCTTCCGGAGCGGAACGACCGGTCCGGGAACGGCGGCGCAGGATACTGCAAGATCTCGAAAAAGAGAGAGCAACGTGGGAATTCTGTCCCGATTCCAGTCGTTGTTTCCTTTGGAAGCGGGCACTCGGGAGAGTGTCCAGGCAGCCGCAGCACCGCGACCGAACTCATCGCTAGGGAGCACGCATGGCAACCCGCGCCGTCGCCCGTCGTCAGTCCACGAGCAGCGCCCGCGCTGTGGGCGGGGAGATCGCAGACCGCGATTTGGTCGGCATGTACCTGGACGAGATCGCCCGGACCCCACTGCTCGACGCGGCCAAGGAAGTGGAGCTCTCGCAGATCATCGAGGCGGGCGTGTATGCCCGGCAGATCCTCGACGGTTCGGTGGAGCGCAAGGGCAAGACGCCCGCCCAGGAGGAGCTGGAGGCCCTGGCCGCCGAAGGTGAGCGCGCCAAGGAAGTCTTCATCCGCTCCAACCTCCGCCTGGTCGTCGCCGTCGCCCGCCGCTACCCGCGCAGCGGTCTGCCGCTCCTCGACCTCATCCAGGAGGGCAATGCCGGCCTGGTGCGCGCGGTCGAGAAGTTCGACTACGCCAAGGGCTTCAAGTTCTCCACGTACGCCACGTGGTGGATCCGCCAGGCCATCACCCGTTCGATCGCCGACCAGTCCCGCACCATCCGCCTCCCCGTCCACCTGGTGGAGGAGCTCGGCCGGATCCGCCGGGTCCAGCGCGAGTTCAACCGGGAGAACGGCCGAGACCCGGAGCACGCGGAGATCGCGGCCGAACTGGAGACGACGGAGAAGCGCGTCGGCGACGTCCTGGACTGGGCGCGCGACCCGGTCAGCCTGAACATGGGGGTCGACGAGGACGGCGACACCCAGTTCGGCGACCTGCTGGAAGACACCTCGGCGATCTCTCCCGAGCAGTCGGTCCTCTCCCTGCTGCGCAGCGAGGAGCTGGAGGACCTGCTGGGCAAGCTGGACCAGCGCACGGCCTCGATCATCAAGATGCGTTACGGCATCGATGACGGTCGGGAGCGTACGCTGACAGAGGTGGGCAAGCAGCACGGTCTGACCCGTGAGCGGATCCGCCAGATCGAGAAGCACGCCCTGCTGGAACTGAAGCGGATGGCGCGCGACACCGGCTTCGACGCGGTGGCCTGACCGGCCCCACGACGCAGCCCCCCATACGAGCCCTCGGCGCCTATCCCCCCCAGGCGCCGGGGGCTCCCCCCTTTGCCCACCCGCTACGGGCCCGCCGCCTCCGCCAGCCGGCAGGCCAGCGCCCGGGCGGCGTCCGCCAGGAAGTCCGGCCCGTTCACGGTGAAGGCCGCCCCCGTGAGCGCCAGCCGCGCCACCAGCCACTCCGGCGCGTCCGAGGACTCGAACCGCACCCGGACCCCGGCTCCGGGTGCGCCTTTGGGCCCCGACTGCGCCGAGGGTTCCGCGTACTCGCGCAACCACCCCGGCAACTCCCCGCAGGGCCCGGCGAAGGTGACATCCACGGGATACGTCTCCCCGCCCCGCAGCCCCCGCCGTACGAATTCCACCGCCTCCATCGGCATGTCCCGCTTCGCGAACCGCGCCCCCGTCGCACTCGGCCCGCTCACCCGGTCCAGCCTGAAGGTCCGCCAGTCCTCGCGTTCCATGTCGTAGGCCACGAGGTACCACCGGCTCCCCGTGCTGACCAGCCGGTACGGCTCCACCAGCCGCCGCGACGCCACCCCGTCCCGCGCCCGGTACGAGAACCGCAGCCGTTCCGGGCCCGCCACCGCCGACGCGATCACCGTCAGCGTCCGCGGGTCCACGCTCCCCCCGTCCCCCCGGGTCACCGCGACCGTCGCCGACTGCAGTGCGCTCACCCGGCGCCGCAGCCGCCCGGGGAGGACCTGCTCCAGCTTGGCGAGGGCCCGTACGGAGGCCTCCTCGACGCCCTCGATCGCGTGCCCGGCACCCGCCCGCAGCCCCACGGCGATCGCGACGGCCTCCTCGTCGTCCAGCAGGAGCGGAGGCATGGCCGCGCCCGCCACCAGCCGGTAGCCCCCGTCCGCGCCCAGCGTGGCCTCCACCGGGTACCCCAGCTCCCGCAACCGGTCGATGTCGCGCCGGATCGTGCGGGCGCTCACCCGCAGCCGCTCCGCGAGCTCGCTCCCCGGCCATTCGCGCGGGGTCTGGAGCAAGGAGAGCAGCGTGAGCAGCCGGCCGGGGGTGTCGTTCATGGTTTAAAGATTGCCATCCAAATAGGACACCAACTGACCTAGATGCCGTCTAGGTTTCTCCTCATGAGCACCGAGACGACCCAGTCATCGCCCGAAGGAAAGAACGGGCCCGTACAAGAAGAGCGGACCGAGACCCCCGCAGAGACCAGCTCGACCACGCCGGCCGGCCCGGCCGCCCCCACCGGCACTTCCGGTGCCTCCGCGGACCGCCGCCGCTGGCTGGCGCTCGCCATCGTGATGACCGCGGCCTTCATGGACCTGGTCGACGTCACGATCGTCAACATCGCGATACCCCGGATGCGCGAGGACCTCGGCGCCTCCACCAGCGCCATCCAGTGGATCACCGCCGGCTACGCCCTCGCCTTCGCCGCCGGCCTGATCACCGGCGGCCGTCTCGGTGACATCTACGGCCGCAAGCGCCTCTTCCTCATCGGCATCTCCGGCTTCACCGCCGCCTCGCTGCTCTGCGGCATCGCGCCCACCCCCGACGTGCTCGTCGCCGCCCGCATCCTCCAGGGCGCCATGGCGGCCATGATGGTCCCGCAGGTGCTCGCGATCATCCACGTCACCTTCCCGCCGCACGAGCGCGGCAAGGTGTTCGGCATGTTCGGCGCCGTCGTCGGCCTCGGCGCCGTCTCCGGTCCGATGCTGGGCGCGCTGCTCACCGAGTGGAACATCCTCGGCCTCGAATGGCGCCCGATCTTCCTGATCAACCTGCCCGTCGGCATCGCCGGCGTACTCATGGGCCGCAAGTTCATCTCCGAGTCCAAGGCCCCCCGGGCGCTGCGCCTGGACCTGGTCGGCGTCGTGCTGGCCACCCTCGCCCTGGTCATGCTGATCTTCCCGCTCACCCACGGGCGCGAGAACGACTGGCCGCTGTGGGGCTCCGTCTGCATGATCGCCTCGCCCGTGGTCTTCGGCCTGTTCATCGGCTACGAGAAGTACAAGATCCGCAAGGACGGCTCCCCGCTGGTCGAGCTCTCCCTCTTCAAGGTCAAGAGCTTCGCGGGCGGCATCGCCGTCCAGCTGACCTTCGGCATCGCGACCGGCATCTTCTTCCTGGTGTGGACGCTCTACATGCAGATGGGCCTCGGCTGGAGCGCCCTGAAGGCCGGCTCCACCGGCATCCCGTTCTCGCTCGCCGTCTCGGCCGCCGCGGGCATGTCCGTTCAGAAGCTCGTACCGCGCTTCGGCCGCAAGGTGCTCCAGGGCGGCGCCCTGGTCATGGCCTCGGGCCTGCTCCTCTACATCTGGGAGTCGGACCGCTACGGCATGGGGATCACCTCCTGGCAGATGGCCGCCCCGCTGATCGTCATGGGCGCGGGCATGGGCCTGATCATCGCGCCGCTGACGGACACGGTGCTGTCCGAGGTGCCGCGCGAGCACGCCGGCTCGGCGTCCGGCCTGATCAACACCACCGGCCAAATGGGCAACGCGCTCGGCCTGGGCCTGACCTCCGTGGTCTTCTTCGGGCTGATCGACGACGACCTCGTCTACGGCGCGCCGTACGTCGACGCCTTCCACCACGCGCTGTGGTGGGTCGTGGCCGTCCTGATCGTGATCTTCGCCGTGATGTTCATGCTGCCTCGCAGGGCGGTCCCGATCGACCAGCGCGAGGGCGGCTCGGAGTACGCCGGCGAGCCTGCCCCGGAGAAGGTTCCCGCCGGCTAGCGCAGGTTCCGCTCCCTCACGGGCATGTCCGCTTCTGTTGGCGGACATGCCCGTTTGGCGCGTTTGCGCCTTGAACCGGCGTACGGTGAGAGACATCCAGGGAAGTCGTGCTCGTATGATCCTCACCGTCACCCCCAACCCCTCCCTCGACCGGACCTACGACGTTCCCTCGCTGGAGCGCGGCGAGGTACTGCGCGCCACCGGCGACCGGGTCGACCCCGGGGGCAAGGGCGTGAACGTCTCCCGCGCGGTCGCCGCCGCGGGCGTCCGTACGACGGCGGTCCTGCCGCTCGGCGGCGCACCGGGCACGCTGATCGCCGAACTCCTCGGCGCGCAGGGCGTGGACGTCACGGTGGTGTCCATCGCCGGCCGGACCCGCTCAAACATCTCCCTCGTGGAGCCGGACGGCACCCTCACCAAAGTCAACGCGGAGGGCCCCGAACTGACCGACGGCGAATCGGCGCTCCTCCTGGAGACGGTCCGCACCTGTTCGGGCGGCGCCGCCTGGATCGCCTGCTGCGGCAGCCTCCCGCGCGGCCTGCGGCCCGAGTGGTACGCCGGGATCGTCGCGGGCGCCCACGCGGCGGGCGCCCGCATCGCCCTGGACACCTCCGGCCCTGCGCTGCTCGCGGCGCTCCCGGCCGGTCCGGACGTCATCAAGCCGAACGCCCCCGAGCTCGCGGCGGCGGTGGGCCGGCAGCTGGCCACCCTCGGCGACGTGGTCGAGGCGGCGGAGGAACTGCGCGCACTGGGCGCCCGCGCGGTCCTGGCCTCCCTCGGCGCCGACGGCCAACTGCTGGCCTCCGAGGAGGGCACCTACTACGGCACCGCCCCCGTCTCCACGGTCCGCAGCAACGTCGGCGCGGGCGACGCCGCCCTCGCCGGCTTCCTGATCGCGGGCGGTACGGGGCCCGCGGCCCTCGCCTCGGCCCTGGCGCACGGCGCGGCCGCGGTGCGGCTCCCCGGCAGCGCCATGCCGACCCCTTCGGACCTGCGGCCCGGCGCGGTCCACGTCACCCGGGACCTGCCCCTGGACCTCCCGCTGTCCGAGACGAGCCACGGGCGGCGAGCGAGATGAGCACCCCCGGCCCGGTCACCGCCGCCGCCTGAGCGGACCCGCTCACCTCACCTGCGCGCGGACCTCCATGGCTCCGCGCGCGGCCGTCTCCGTTTCGTACACCTCGCACATGTGGCGCCCGTCCGGCGTGGCCGTGTGCTCGACCTCCCACAGGCTGCACTCGCTCCCGTCCAGCAGGACGAACGCGTGCTCGTACAGGCTGAATCCGGCGTCCCGCCCGTCGGTGAGGCACTGCCGGGTGCCGAACGCCTGCGTGATCCGGTGCGCGTACGCCGAGCGCAGCAGCAGCGCCACGCCCTCGCCCGGGCGGTCCTGGTTCTCCGCGCGGCGCAGTAACCGCCGGGCGTGGTCGGCGGACTCCTCCACCGTGTACTCGCGGTGCCGTTGGGCCGGGGTCGGATTCGCGAACAGGGCGCTCAGCGCCGCGATGTCGCTCGCCGGCTCCTCCTCGGCCGCCGCTTCCGTGAGGTCCCGCGCGACGTCCGAGGGCGTCCCACCGGACAGTCGGGCCAGCGCGAGGCAGATCTCCGCCCGGCTCGCGAAGACCTCGTACCGTATCGCGCGGTCGTCCTTCCCGCGGTGCGCCAGCTCCCACAGGGCCACCGAACCGCCGTCGGCCAGCAGGTACGTGTGCCGGTGGGTCTCCCGCCGGATTCCCGCCGCCGGATCGCGGCGGGTGGTGTAGAGGGAGGAACTGTGGGCGAGGGCCGTGCCCAGGCGCTCCACCAAACGGTCCGGCAGGTCGAAGGAGTTGAGGGCGCGGCCCAGGAGTCGCTCGAGGTGCGCCTCGGTTGTCTCGTACGGATCGCTCAAGGTGGGTCTCCAGGCCGTCGCAGCTTGTTACTTCGCGGAAGCTCAACGTAGCCCCTGGGTCTGACATCACGTCCGGGGTTCGGTAAAACGTCCGGGAACCATCGGCGGTTCCCGCCACCCCTTCAGGTCAACCTCCTTGCACATGCGCATGGTTGGACCGGGTATGGGCCGTCGGGGCGGGACGATGAGCCGTATGGCAACGAATACCGTGGGCGTGCCCCGCCAGCAAGGGCATCCGCGCAACCACGACGAAGCAAGGCCGCCCGCCGCCCCCCGCGCGCTCGGCTGGCTGCTGGTGCTCACCGGGGCCGCGGGGGTGCTGGCCGCCTGGGTCATCACGCTCGACAAGTTCCTGCTGCTGGAAGATCCGGACTTCAAGCCCGCTTGCAGCCTCAACCCCGTCGTGTCCTGCGGCAGCGTCATGCAGAGCGAACAGGCGGCGGTCTTCGGCTTCCCGAACCCGATGCTGGGACTGGTCGCCTACGGGGCGGTCGTGTGCGTCGGCGCGGCCCTGCTGGCCGGTGCCCGCCACCGCGCCTGGTTCTGGCTCAGCCTGAACGCCGGCATGGTCTTCGGCGTCGGATTCTGCTCCTGGCTCATGGTCCAGTCGCTCTACGAGATCAACGCGCTCTGCCTGTGGTGCTGCCTGACCTGGGCGGCCACTCTCGTGATGTTCTGGGCGGTCACCGCGTACACCGTCCGGACGGGGATCCTCCCCGCGCCCGCTCCCGTGCGGGGCTTCTTCGCGGAGTTCGGCTGGGCCCCGCCCGTCCTGCACACCGGGGTGATCGGGATGCTGATCCTGACCCGCTGGTGGGAATTCTGGACGGGCTGAGGGCCGCGGAGGGCATGCGAGGGCCCCGGCAGCTGGAAGCTGCCGGGGCCCTCGTTCATCGCTCCACAGGCGTCAGGTGCCCGGACCGTACGGGGGAGCGGGAGGTCAGCTGCCGACGGAGGCGTTGCCCGACAGGACCGGGATGTTGTCCAGGATGTGCGAGAGCGGCTCGTCGCCCTTGGCCTGGGTGGAGTTCTCGGTGCACTGCTGGTTCTGCGGGTTCGACAGGACGTTGATGTCCTGGACACCGATGTTGAGCAGGGCGATCAGCGACTGGGCGTTGACCTTGGCCGGCAGGCCGATGCAGGGCTTGTTCAGGGTGCCCTGGACGACGCTGAGCTGCGGGCTCAAGTCGCCGGTCGTCTTCTGGTTGCCGTAGATCTGCTGGGCACCGTTCCCGTTGACGGTGTTGACCCCGTTGTCGTTGCCGATGGCCATGGCCGGGGCCGCGACAGCAGCGCCCGCGCCGACGGCGGCGGCGGTGACCGCGGCAGCAGTCATGATCTTCTTGAGCATTTTGATCCTTTTGTCGCACGAGTGCCCGCTAGTGGAGCGCCCTGATCAACTGCCCGCGCGGCGGTTGGTTCCGCTGCTTCACTCAAACGGCCTGCGGGCGGGCGCATTTTCCCCGGGTGGGGTGAGCCGCCCCCGGACGCGTGCGCGAAGCCCGTACGCAGCCCTGAGCGGGGTGCGGTGCTCCAAGGTCCTGTTGCGCTCCGTCGAACGCGTTCGCACGGTGAGTAAGGAAGCGGATCGTTCGGGTCCGCTTTCGTGCGACCACCAGAAGGAAGACTCATGCACCGCACCAAGGCCTCACGCATCCGCGTCCTCGTCCCGTCGGCCCTGGCGGTCGTCATACTCACCGGCGCGGCCGCCCCCGCGGGCGCCGCCGAGGGTACCGGCGGCGCCGCGTCCCGCGTGGAGGCCGCCCAGGAGCAGATCAACGAGAGGGTCGCGGCGGCGGGGCCCATCGAGGACATCTTCGCGTCGGTCTCCAAGATCCTGGCGGACCTGACCAGGAACCTGGGCACCCTGTTGCCGGGAGTCGCCATCCCCGAGATCAAGCTCCCCGTCCTCCCGTCCCTCCCGTCCCTCCCCTCGATCCCGGAGATCCCCGAGCTGCCGCTCCCGGGCATTCCGGACGTCCCCGCGATCCCCGAGCTCCCGGTCGGGATCCCCGGGCTCCCGGTCTCCGTTCCCGCGGCCCCGCCGGCGGCGGCGGTGCCGGCCGTGCCGGGCGTACCGGCGGTGCCGGCCCTGCCGCTCGTGCCGCCCGCGGGAACGGTCCCCACGATCCCGGACTTCCTTCCGTAGGCCGACCCGGAAACCGCACAGGCTTGCGACCGTTGGGCTGAACAGGTCTGATCGCGTGCGGAACCGTGTCGTCTGGGCGGGTGGACCGTTTCGCTCGATGTGAGCCTCGGAATCGAGGCAGATCGTCGAAGAGAAGGTGCACTTCCCATGAACACTGCCAAGAAGGCCGCCCTGGTCCTGGCCACCGCTGGTCTCGCTGCGGCCGGCGCCGCCGGCTCCGCCGTCGCCGACTCGTCGGCCGAGGGCGCGGCCGTGGGTTCCCCGGGTGTCCTCTCGGGCAACCTGGCCCAGGTCCCGGTCCACGTCCCGATCAACGTCTGCGGCAACTCCGTCAACGTGATCGGCGCCCTGAACCCGGCGTTCGGCAACGCCTGCGTCAACGACTGACGTCGGACGCGGCAACCGACTGTGGGCGCCCCGGCCATGCCGGTGGCGCCCACAGTCGTGTCAGCGGTAGTGCGGGTGCGACCCGTCAGTTGGCGCCACCGTTGAGCTTCACTCCGCCGAGCAGCGGGGACGCCTGGGTGGCCCCGTTCGCCAGCTTCATCACCTCGCCCGGCGCGTCGTTGCGTACCTCGTTGACCTTCCGGACGGTGGTCACGACCTTCTGGACGCTCTCGCCCTGCTCGGCCAGTCCGTTGCCCACCGTCTGCGGGAGCGCCTCCGAGACGGGGTTCACGGCGCCCAGGGTCTCGGTGAGCCCGCTCGTCAGGCTCATGGGGACGGCCGGGGCCTCGGCGGCGAATGCGGGAGAGGCGGCGCCGAGGGCGGCGACGGAGCCGACGACGACAGCGGCGACCTTCGAGAGCTTCATTATCAAGTCCTTTTACAAGAGGTGGCCAGCGGCGACCGTCGCGCCGCTTTCGCCATGGCTAACGATTCCCCGCCGCTACGGAAACGCGGAACCGAACACGGCAACGGCCGGAGAATCCGACAAGGGATTCTCCGGCCGATATTTCTTCCGATTACCGGTATTGCCGTCAGGCGATACGGGACCTGCGGTACAGAATGGCGCCGCCCAGGATCAGGGCAGACGCGAGAGCCGCCGCGGCGGCGGACGATCCGGCGCCGGTCGCCGCGAGCTGCGGCGCGGTCGCCTGCGCGGGAACCGGTGCCTCCACGGGGGCGGGCGCGGGCGGTGCCGGGACGGGGGCGGGGAGCGGAGCCGGGGGCAGGTGGACCGGAAGGTCACCGGCCGGTGCCGACGGGGGCTGGTCGGCCGGCGCCGCGGGGTGCTCCACGAACTGGCTGCCGCGCGGCGGCATGGGGGCGGGGGCGTCCTCCACCACGGGCGCCGGGGCGGGCAGCGTGTGCGGCGCCTCCTCCGGTGCGGGGGCCGGGAGCGGCTGAGGGGCTTCCTGGACCGGAGCCGGGAGGGGCTTTGGCGCGGGCACCTCCTCTACGGGCGGGGGCCCGGGCCGCGGCTCCGGCGCCGGGGGCGCGTGGTGCGGAACCGGGGCCGGAGGGTGCTCGGCGTGCGGCTTCGGCTCGTGCTGCGGAGCCGGGTGGTCGTCGCACTCCTCCTCGGCGGAGCCGCCGGAGGTGCCGGACGCCCCGTAACCGCCCTGGTGGGGTGAGCTCCCGTGACCGCCATCGCCGCGGTGCTCGTGCCGGTTTTCGTGCCGCTGCTCGCGCTCGTCGCCGCGGTGCTCGTGCCGGTCCTCGTGCCGCTGCTCGCGCTCGTCGAGGTAGTGCTCGAAAGCCTCGGCGTGCTCGGGGCTGAGGTAGCGCTCGTAGCCGGTGTCGGCGTGGGAGCCGGTCGTAGTGGCGCAGTTGTTGCCCATCGCGGGGTTGAGGCCCGCTCCGGCGTCCACGGTGTTGCCGCAGGCGTTCGGCGTGAAGGTGATCGGTACCGAGACGCTGTTGCCGGCCAGCACGCCCGGTGAATGCGAGGCCTCGGCCATGGCTCCGGAGTGCGCGTAGGCCGCGCCGGCCGCGATCGACAGCAGGCTCGACGCCGCAGCAGCGGTGAGCACCCCCTTGCCCAGTACCTGTCGGCTCAGTACCTGTCGCATGGGTCCTTCCCTGTCTACCGGCGCTGGGCCGGTGCTGAATCGAAGGTGGCCTCGGAGTGCACCGCCGTGCACTCCGAGGCCACCCCGAGGAGGTCTGCCCTTACGGGCACAGGCGCTTCGTCAGGCGTTGACGCAGGTGTTGCCGAACGCGGGGTTCAGCAGCGCGATCACGTTGACGGTGTTGCCGCAGACGTTGACCGGGACGTGCACCGGCACCTGGAGGAGGTTGCCGGACAGGACGCCGGGGGAGCCGATTGCCGCGCCCTCGGCTGCCGCGTCGGCCATGGCGGGGGAGGCGGCACCGGCGGCCATCAGAATGCCGGCGGCCAGCACCACTGCCTTCTTGTACGTCATTTTTTCGATCCTTCCCGCAGAGGTCTATCCGCTGCAGAAATAACAACGAGTGGGTCGAGGAAAAGAAACCGAGAATCCTTCCGAGCCGTTCGTCAATTCACTCACATGCTCGTGCGGCCTGAATTCCTGCCGCCTTTCGGCCGACTCTTTCCGCGGTTCGACATGCGGCGAGGCCGCCACGACCCGAAGGCGCGGCGGCCTCGCTGGCGCGTGGCGCGGGGTCCTGTCAGCTGCCGGAGGAGACGTTGCCGGACAGGATCGGGATGTTGTCGAGGATGTGCGACAGGGCCTCGTCGCCCTTGGCCTGCGTGGAGTTCTCGGTGCACTGCTGGTTCTGCGGGCTGGACAGGACCGGGATGTCCTGGACGCCGACGTTGACCAGGGCGAGGACGGACTGCACGTTGGCCTTGGCCGGCAGGGCGATGCAGGGCTTGTTGAAGGAGCCCTGGATGAGCGCCATCTGCGGGCTCATGTTGCCGTAGGTCGCCTGGTTGCCGTAGATCTGCGAGGCCCCGTTGCCGTTCACGGTGTTGATGCCGTTGTCGTTGCCGATGGCCATGGCCTGCGGGGCCATGGCGGCACCGAGTCCGACGAACGAGGCGGCAACCGCTGCGCCGGCCGCAAACTTCTTGATCATGATGGTCCCTTTTTTGCAGGATTGCCGGGTACTCAAGCACCTGGATCAACGGCCCGAGCGTGGTTCGGGTTGCGTGGCTTCACTCGGATGCCGACGTTTCGGTCGGCACGGTTGACGTCAGGCGTTGACGCAGGTGCTGCCGAACGCGGGGTTCGGCAGGGCGATCACGTCGACGGTGTTGCCGCGGACGTTCACCGGGACGTCGACGGGGACCTGGAGCAGGTTGCCGCTCAGGACGCCGGAGACCGCCCGCGAAGCCGCTCGCCTTTTTCTTTTTTGTTCGAACAATTTTCCAGCCCGTAACGACCCGTCCGGACCGAGGGTGCGTGGTATCGCCCAAAAGGCCGTACGGGCGAGTCCGGCGTGATTTCCAGCCTGAGTTCTGACAAAGTTCACTCCTGTTTTGTCCCCTTGATCGAAATTAGGAGACAGGGTCATGGGTTCCTCCCGCAGAATCCTCGGCACGCTCGGTTTGCTGTCCTGCCTCACACTTTCGGCGAACGTGCCGGTGGCGGGCGCCGCGGCCCCGGCCGGCAGGGAAGCGCCCAGGGTTCCCTTCACCCAGCGTTACCAGGCCGTGCAGCACGGCGGCCTGGTCCGGGCCTCGAACTCTTCGATCGGGTGCCGCAAGGAGGAGTCCGCGCAGGCCGAGCCGTGCGCGGCGGTCAACAAGGGCGCCGCGGGCGCCAACGGCGACTACGAGATGTTCTACGACGAGGTCGACAAGGACCCGGACACCTACAACTCCACCCGGGCCGAGCTCAAGGTCCCGCAGGGCGCGAAGGTCTCGTACGCCCGGCTGTACTGGGGCGGGAACCTGCGGGTCGGTGAGCAGAAGCCGCCGGAGGACAACGGCCGGGTGCTGGTCGCCGAGCCGGGCGGCGCCTACAAGGAAGTGCTGGCCGACACCGTGATCGGCCACCGCAGCGACGACGCCGGCGACGCCTACCAGGCCTCCGCCGACGTGACGCCGCTGGTCCGCAAGGGCGGCGCCGGGATGTGGACGGTGGCCCAGCTGAACATCGCCATGGGGCACTCGGGCATGGGTGCCTGGGGCGGCTGGACGCTGGTCGTGGCCTACGAGCACCCGCAGGAGCCCGTGCGCCGGGTGTCGATCTGGGACGGCTTCGAAGGGCTGGCCGAGGGGACCGGCGAGGCGGCGGGCGAGACGGTGGAGGTCACCGGCCTGGACGTGGCGCCCGGGGCTTCGGGCCGGGCCGGGTTCGTCGCGTATGACGGGGACCGCGGGACGCTCGGGGACTCACTCACGGTGACGGCCGACAGTGGGCGCCGGATCAGTCTCAGTGACGGAGAAAATCCTTTTAATGATGTTATGAATTCCACAATCACGGAATTCGGGCATCCCCCGTTCGTGCGACAGCCCGAACACATGAATAACCTCGGATACGACGCGGACGTGTTCGATCTGAGCCCCGCCCTTTCCGGTGGCGCCCGCAGCCTGACCTTCGGGTTCACGGGCGAAAGCCAGGGTCAATTCCTCGGTGTGCTCTTCGTTCAGACAGACGCGCGCCGCTGAACGCAGGAGACCGCTCCACGTGTCGACACAGCCTTCCCCTCCCACGCCCCCGTCCTCCTCACCCGGCTCCCCGCCCGGCCGGCCGCCGACCGTCCTGCACCTCGTGCAGCCCGTCGACGGCGGTGTCGCGCGCGTCGTCGTCGATCTCGTGCGGGCCCAGTCGGCCGCCGGACTGCGGACCGTCGTCGGCTGCCCGCGCGGCGGGCAGCTCGCCGAAACCGCCCGCGCCGCCGGGGCCGAGGTGCTCACCTGGCGTGCCGGACGGGCCCCCGGACCGGGGCTCGCCGCCGAAGTGCTGGGCGCGCGCCGCCTGATCGGCCGCGTCCGGCCCGACATCCTGCACGCCCACAGCGCCAAAGCGGGGCTCGCCGGGCGGCTCGCCGTGCGCGGCACCGTCCCGACCGTCTTCCAGCCGCACGCCTGGTCCTTCGACGCAGTCGGCGGGGCGACGGCCGCGCTCGCCCTGCGCTGGGAGCGGTTCGGCGCCCGTTGGGCCGACCGGGTGCTCTGCGTCAGCGAGGCCGAACGCAGGACCGGTGAGGCCGAGGGGATCGCCGCCCGCTGGTCGGTGATCCGCAACGGCGTCGACCTCGAACACTTCCGCCCGGGCGACCCGGACCCCGCCCTGGACAAGGCCCGGGCGCGCGCCGAGTTGACGCTGCCCGAAGCCTTCCAGGGCGACGGGCCGCTCGCCGTCTGTGTCGGCCGGCTCTGTCAGCAGAAGGGGCAGGACATCCTGCTGCGGGCCTGGCCCGAGCTGCTCGGAGCCGTCCCCGGCGCCCGTCTCGCGCTGGTCGGCGACGGCCCCGACACGGAACGGCTGCGCCGTGCGGCCCCGCCCGGGGTGCACTTCGCCGGAGCCGCCCGCGACATCCGACCGTGGCTTCGGGCCGCCGATCTCGTTGTACTGCCGTCGCGGTGGGAAGGCATGGCGCTCGCCCCGCTCGAAGCAATGGCCTGTGGCCGCCCGGTCCTGGTCTGCGACGTCAGCGGTGCCAGGGAGAGCCTGCCGCCCGGCCAGCGACGGCTGTGCCTGGTGGAGCCGGAAGACCCGACGGCGCTGGCCAACGCCCTGGGACGGCTGCTCGCCGAGCCTCGACTGCTCGCCGAACTCGGTGAGCAGGCCCAGCGGCACGCACGGATGGACTTCGACGTGCGGCGGACCACGGACGCGGTCACCGGTCTGTATCACGAACTGCTGGGCAGGCCCCGGCCCTTGAACCAGGAGCGCATCAGCCGATGACGATGGACAGCGCACCCGCCCGGCACACCGGGCAGGGCGGCACGGGGCCCGCCGGCGGCAGCACCGCCGCCACCGGCACGAGTACCGGCACCGCCACGACCGGCACCACCGCCGTCCGCCGCTCCGTGACAGCCATCCACCCGCCGCGCGGGCCGAGGGCCGACCAGGCCCGCCCCGCCGCCCGGCCGCGCCGGGTCCGCCGCCGGGACGGGCTGGTCCCGCTGCTGACCGCGGACGTCCTGGCCGTCGTGGTGACGGCCGTGGCCCTGCCCGGACTGGAGCCGGCGGCCCAGGCGGCCGCACCCATGGCCCTGCTCCTGGCCGGGCTGAACGCGCAGGCCGGTCTGTACCGGCCGCGGCTCGCACCCTCCGCACTCCTCGAACTTCCCGCGCTGGCGGGGCGGGCCGCGGTCCTGTGGGCCGGGGCCGCCGCCGTCACGGCCGCGGTCGCCCCGACCTCGGCGCTGAGCTGGGGAGTCCTGCTGAGCGCCGTCTGCCTGCACGTCGTACTGGCCTGCGCGGGACGCGGATTCGTCAACCAGCTCCGCCGCCGCAGCCGCGCCCGCCGGCCCGCCTCCGCCCTCGTCGTCGGACCCGGCGCCGGGGCGAGCGCGGTCGCCGCCGCCCTGCACGGGCGCCCCGAGTACGGGCTGCGCCCCGTCGGGCTCGCCGACACCGGGTCGGGCGCGGACGGGGCCGCGGGGGTACCCGTACTCGCCACGCACGAGGACATCCGGCGGGCCGTCATCCAGAACTCGGTGCGGCACGCGGTGTTCACCCGCCCGCCCGAGGCCGACGAGCGCACCGCCTCCCTGGTCCGGCTCTTCCACGACCACGGCTGCCGGCTCTGGCTCGCCGACCCGGCGGGCACCGCCAAGGTCACCGGGATGCGCGTCGCGGAACCCGCCGACCAGCTGTGGGGCTACGCCGTCCAGCCGCTGCTGCCCCGCCCGGCGCGCCCCCTGGAGCGCTACGCGAAGCGCGCCATCGACTCCCTGCTCGCCGCGCTCGCGCTGCTCGCCGCGGCGCCCGTGATGGGCCTGTGCGCGCTCGCCGTACGGATCTACGACGGGCGGGGCGTGATCTTCCGGCAGGAGCGGGTCGGCCTGTACGGGCGCCCCTTCACCCTGCTGAAGTTCCGCACCCTGCGCGCCGACGCCCACGAGTCCGCCACCCGGTGGACGGTGGCCGGCGACTGCCGGATGAGCCCGATCGGCTCCTTCCTGCGCAAGTCCTCGCTGGACGAGCTGCCGCAGCTGTGGAACGTCGTCCGGGGTGATATGAGCCTGGTCGGTCCGAGGCCCGAACGGCCCTTCTTCGTCGCCAAGTTCAGCAGCGTCCACCCCGGGTACGAGGCCCGTCACCGGATGCCGGTCGGCATCACCGGCCTCGCCCAGATCAACGGCCTGCGGGGGGACACCTCCATCGAGGACCGGGCCCGCTTCGACAACCACTACATCGACACCTGGTCGCTGTGGCAGGACCTGTGGATCCTCGCCCGCACAGCGGCCTCCTTCTTCCGCTTCCGGCTGGGGGGCAGCTGAGCATGAGCATTGCCGCACCGACGTCCTGGGCCCGCCCGGACACCGCCGATCTCCTGCGCCGGCACTGGCCGCTGCTGCCGCTCGCCGCGACCGTACTGGCCCTCCTCGTCCCGCTGCCGGCCGGTGACGCGACCGCCTCCGGGAAGGTCGGCCCGGCCGACGCCGCCTCGCTGCTGCTCGTCTTCGTCTGCGGGGTCCAGGCCCTGCGGGGCCGGGTACGGGCCCTGACCCCGCTCGGGGTGCTCGCCCTCGGCCTGCCCGCCGTGGGGCTCGCCGTCTCGACGGTGACCGCGGGGGACCCGTACGCGGCCCTGCCCGGCTTCGTGCGCTACCTCCAGGTCTTCGTGCTGGTCCCGGCGGCGGTCGTGCTGCTGGTGCGAGACGCCGGGGAGTTCCGGCTGGCCGCCGGCTGCTTCGTGGTGCTGGCGCTGGTCCAGGGCGCCGTGGGCGTGGTGCAGTTCGCCACCCACACCGGGGCCTCCTACCAGGGCGAGGACATCCGCGCCGTGGGCACCTTCGGACCCGGCGACGTCATGGGCATGGCCACGGTCGTCGCCTACGGGCTGGTCGTCGCGACGGCCGGGGCCCTCGCGCCGGGGCTGCCGGCGCGGGTCCGGCGGGCCTCGGGTGCGGCCGCTCTGGTCCTGGTGGTCCCGCTGGTGCTGTCCTTCAGCCGGGGTGCCTGGATCGCGACGTTCGGCGCGGCCGGACTGGTCATGGCGCTGGCCGGGATCCGGCGGGCCCTGAAGGTGCTGGTCGCGCTGGCCGCCGTGGGAGTGGTGCTCGTGGGCGGCTTCGGTGTCGGCTCCGCGATGGTGGCGGAGCGGCTGACCTCGATCACGCAGGTCTCCGACGCCCCCGACCAGTCGGTGACCGACCGCTACACCATGTGGGCCGCCGCCGAGTCGATGTGGCGCGAGCGGCCGGCGGTGGGGGTGGGGCTCAAGGGCTTCCCGGCCAACCGGGACTCGCACTCCGGGCTGGCCCTGTCCTCGGGCAGCGACACCGCCGGCGCGGGACAGGCGTACATCCGCCAGCCGCTGCTGTCCCCGCACAACATGTACCTGCTGGTGCTGAGCGAACAGGGGCTGATCGGACTGATCGCCCTGGCGGGCGGCTGGCTGGCCCTGCTCGTGGCGGGCCTTCGCAGGTGCCTCGCCGGGGAGGCCGCCCTGCGGGACTGCGGACTGGTCGCGATCGGGCTGTTCGTCTGGCAGCTGACCGACTTCCTCTACGCGGACATCGGCGGCCCGTCGACCGTCCTGACCGGGGTGATCATCGGTCTGGCCGCCTGGTGGGCGCTGCCGTCGGCCTCCGGCGGTGAAACGGGTGGGCTCGGACGCGCCATCCCGGCCGCTTCCGGTCGTCGCCCCGGTCCGACTCCCGGGGCCCCGGCTCCTGAGGGTGCGGCCCGCCGGTGACGGATACCACGCCCTGGCGGCGGCCCGCAGCCGCGGCGACCGAGGTCGCCGCGACTGCGGGCCGTCCTCCACACCCGGCCGACGGCTCTGCCGCCGGCCCTGCGCCCGCCGCGCCACACGTGAGCCCCACCGCCGGCCCCACCGCCGGTCCGGCGGCCGGAGGCGGCAGGGGCAAGGCGCCGGGCCCGCGTCCCCCACAGCCCCCGGAGGGCGGGGGAGCCCACCCGGCGAGCGGCAGCACCGGGAGCGCACTGGCCAAGGCGGCCGCCGTGACCGCCGGGCTGACCGCCGCCGGGGCGGTGTTCGGGCTGGTCCGGGACCAGACCATCGCCCACCTCTTCGGCGCCGGCCACGACAGCGACGCCTTCCTCATCTCCTGGACCGTCCCCGAGATGGCCTCGACCCTGCTCATCGAGGACGCCATGGCACTGCTGATGGTGCCCGCGTTCAGCCACGCACTGGCCCGCCGGGCCGCCAGCAGGGCCGGGCTCACCCGCAAGGAGGCCCGGGCGCAGGATCCCGTACGGCTGCTCGTGGGGGCGACGCTGCCCCGGCTCGTGGTGCTCCTGGCCGCCGTCGCGTCCGTGCTCATCGTCGCCGCGCCGCTCGTCGTGGGCGTCCTCGCACCCGGGCTGCCGGACCCGGCGCTCGCCGTCGAATGCACCCGGCTGACCGCCCTGACCGTGCTGTCCTTCGGGATCGCCGGCTACTTCAGCGCCGCGCTCAGGGCCCACCGCTCGTTCGTGCCGCCCGCCGCCATCTACGTCTCGTACAACGTGGGGATCATCGGGGCCATGGTGGCCCTGCACGCCCTGTGGGGGGTGCGCGCCGCCGCCGCCGGAGTCGCCGTCGGCGGAATGCTGATGGCGCTGGTCCAACTGCCCGCCTTCATCCGCAACGTGGGCTTCGGCCCGACCCGCGCCAAGGGCGCCCCGCGCAGTCAGCGGGACCGGGACCGGCCGACGATGATCGCCTTCGGCGTCATCGCACCGGTCATCTTCTTCGCCGTCTTCCGCCAGTCGCAGGTCCTGGTCGAGCGGTTCCTCGCCGCGTCCCTCCCGTCCGGCGCCATCTCCCACCTCAACTACGCGCAAAAAGTCGCCCAGATGCCGATGGTGCTGTCCCTGATGATCTGCACCGTCACCTTCCCCGTCGTCGCCCAGGCCATGGCCGGCGGAGAACGGGAAAAGGCCCGGCGACGCGTCGAACAGGACCTCGCGCTCGCCTCCCTCGCCGTCCTCATGGGCACCGCGCTCGTCATCGGGTACGCGCCCCAGATCATCCAAGTGCTCTTCGAGCGCGGGGCGTTCACCCCCCAGGACACCGAGGCCACCGCCTCCGTCATGCGGGTGTACGGCCTCGGCCTGCTCGGCCACTGCCTCGTCGGGGCGCTGTCCCGGCCCTTCTTCTCGACCGCCCGGCCCACCTGGTTCCCGGCGCTCGCGATGGGCGCCGGGCTCCTCGTCAACATCGTGGCCGGAGCCTTCGCCGTCGGCTGGTGGGGTACCTACGGGATCGCCGCGGCCAACGCCGCCGGCATCTCCACCACCGCCGGACTGCTGCTCACCGGACTCGGCTCACGGATCATCGCCATCCAGGTCCGGCGGGTCGCCGCCAGCATCGGCCGGCTCTCCGTCGCCGCTGTCGCCGCCTGCGCCACCGGCTGGATCGCCGGGCCGAAGATCCCCGACCCGATGGTCAGCGCCGCGCTCGGCTGCCTGCTCGTACCCGCCATGTTCGGAGCCACCGGCATGGCCATACGGGCACTCGAGGTCACCGCCCTGCCCGGCCAGATCGCCCAGCTCACCACTCACCTCACCTCCCAGCTCACCCAGAGGTTCCGCAATGCCCGCTGACACCGACACGGCGCGCCCCGCCGCGGTGCTCCCCGCCCGCCGGACCGCATCGCCGTGGGTCCTGATGTACCACTCCGTCGCCGAGTTCACCGATCCCGCCGAGGACCCGTACGGCATCACCGTCACCCCGCACGCCCTGGAGGCGCAGCTGCTGTGGCTGCGCTCCCGGGGCCTTCGCGGGGTGTCCGTCGGCGAGCTGCTGCGGGCCCGCGCCGCCGGACACGGCGCCGGGCTGGTCGGCCTGACCTTCGACGACGGCTACGCCGACTTCCTGACCCTGGCCCTGCCGCTGCTGCGCCGCTACGACTGCACCGCGACGCTCTTCGTGCTCCCCGGGCGGCTCGGCGTCGACAACGTCTGGGACCCGCTCGGCCCCCGCAAGGCCCTGCTCACCGCCGAGGGGATCCGCGAAGTCGCCGCCGCGGGGCAGGAGATCGGCTCGCACGGCCTGCTCCACCAGGACCTCACCGCGGCCGTCGACGACGTGCTCCAGCAGGAGCTGCGGGGCAGCCGCGAACTGATCCGGGAGCTGACCGGGGCTCTGCCCGCCGGGTTCTGCTACCCGTACGGGCACCTCGACGCCCGGGTCGTCGCCGCGACCCGGGCCGCCGGATACGCCTACGCGTGCGCCATCGACCCCGGGCGTCTCGCCGGCCCGCACGCGATGCCCCGTACGCACATCAGCCAGGCCGACGGCGGGCCCCGGCTGCGGATCAAGCAGATGCGCCACCAGGTGCGGGAGATGCGACGGGCGGTGCACCTGTGAGCCCGGACAGGGTGCTGCACATCATCACGGGCCTGGGCGTCGGCGGCGCCGAGCAGCAGCTGCGGCTGCTGCTGCGGCACATGCCGATGCGGTGCGACGTGCTGACGCTGACCAACCCCGGTCCGGTGGCCGAGGGGCTGCGGGCGGACGGGATCCGGGTCGTGCACCTCGGGATGCGCGGCAACCGGGACCTGGGAGCGCTGCCGAGGATGGCCAAGTTCATCCGGCGGGGCCGGTACGACCTGGTCCACACGCACCTGTACCGGGCCTGCGTGTACGGGCGCGCCGCGGCCCGGCTGGCGGGCGTGCGGGTGAGCGTCGCCACCGAACACTCCCTGGGGGACGGCGAGATCGAGGGCCGCCCGCTGTCCCGCGGGGTACGGGCGCTGTACCTGGCGAGCGAGCGGCTCGGCGCGGCGACGGTCGCCGTCTCGGACACGGTGGCGGCCCGGCTGGAGGCCTGGGGGGTGCCGGCCGGGCGGGTGCACGTGGTGCCGAACGGGATCGAAGCCGTGCGGTTCCGCTTCGACGACGGCGTACGGCGTACCACGCGGGCCCGGACCGGGCTGCCGGAGCGGGCCTTCGTGGTCGGCGGCGTGGGACGGCTCGTACCGGGCAAGCGGTTCGACGCGCTGGTGCGCGCGGTGGCGGCCCTGCCCGGGGCGCACCTGCTGCTCGCCGGTGACGGTCCCGAACGGGCGTCGCTGCGCCTGCTCGCCGCCGAGCTGGGGGCGCAGAGCCGTATCCACCTGCTGGGCGAGCGGGACCCGCTGGGCGACAGCGCGGACGGCCGGACGCCCGGGATCCCGGCGCTGCTCGCCGCGATGGACGTCTTCGTGTCCCCGTCGCGGGAGGAGGCCTTCGGGCTGGCGGTGATCGAGGCCCTCGCCGCCGGGCTGCCGGTGCTCCACGTGACGTGCCCGGCGATCGACGACCTGCCGGCGGCTCAGGCGCCGGGGGCGCGGCGGATCGGAACGGGCACGGAGGAGCTGGTCGCCGCGCTGCGGGGGCACATGGAGGCGGGCGCCCGCCGGCTGCCGGCGCCCCCGGTGGTGCGGCGGTACGACATCGCGCGGAGCGCGGCGCAGCTGCGTGCCGTCTACGACCTGGCGATGACCACGTCTTCGGCGTCGGACCGGGGGGCGGTGCCGGTTCCGCACGGTGCGGCCCCGGTGCCGGGGGCCGGCCTGCGGCACCCCGCGCCACGAACTCCCGCGTCCAACGCCGGGAAGGGCCCCCGTGCGGGGCTGGACGCGGGCCCGCCGGCCGTCCCGGCTGCCGCCGGTCGGGAGCCCGAAGGGGCCGCGCCGTCGACGAGCGCCGCGCGTCGGGCCGGCGACGGCCCGCCGGACGGCGAGAGCGGCTGATCCGTCCCCTGCAGGGGTCCTCTCACGGGGACCGCACCCACCACCCCTCCACCAGGAAAGAGGCACGCACATGGCTGACACCGCCGATCAGAAGAAGTCCACCCACCGGCGCCGGGTAAGGCTCCTGCCGCCCCCCGTGTGGTGGCCGCTGCCCGCCGCCGCGCTGCTGGGGCTCGCAGCCGGAGGAGCCTACGGGGTGCTCAAGGCCCCCGAGTACGCCGCCACCAGCTACGTGGTCGCGGTCCCCGACGACACCACCGAGCCGGCCACCGCGCTGGGCTTCGCCCAGGCCTACGCCCGCATCGCGACCAGCAACTCGACCCTCGCCTACGCCCAGCCCCGCGCGGGCGTAGGCGTGCGCCAACTGCGCGAGCAGGTGCGCGCCGAGACCTCCCCCGAGTCCCCGATGATCGCCATCACCGGGACCGCGAAGAGCGCGGGCGAGGCCGCCGACATCGCGAACGCCGTCGCCGACGCCCTGTCCCTGAGCAGCAACCAGGCCGCAAAGAACACCGGCGTGCAGCTGCTCCTCTTCAACCAGGCCGTCGCGCCGTCGGAGCCCGCCTCGGCCTCGCCCAAGCTCAGCGGGGCCGTCGGCCTGTGCGCCGGCGGTCTGCTCGGCGGGCTGTGGATGCTCGCCCGGCCCGCGCGGCGCAAGAACGAGGGCGAGGGCGGCGGCCAGGAATCCGGCGCCGTCGTCGTCGGCGAGTTCGCCTCGCTGCCCGCGCAGGGCGACCACAGCGAGACCAAGGAGAAGGAGTCCGTGCGATGACGTCGGGCTCCGCCGGGGCCGCCCTGTCGGTCACGCTGTGCCGCGACCCCCGGCAGTTCGCCGCGCTGGAGGAGCCGTGGAACCGGCTCGTCCGCGCCTGCCCCAGCGCCACGCCGTTCCAGAGCCACGCCTGGCTGCACTCCTGGTGGCTGTCCTACGGCAAGGAGGGCCGGCTCCGGATCGTCCTCGTGCGGCGCGGGGAGGAACTGGTCGGCGCCGCCGCACTGATGCTCGTACACCGCCCGCTGCCGCTGCTCGTACCCCTCGGCGGGGGCATCACGGACTACTTCGACGTCCTGGTCGCGGCCGACCACGCCGGGGCGGTCGTCCCGGCGCTCGCCCGCGGCCTGCACCGGGCCGCCCGGGGCGCCGTCGTGGACCTGCGCGAGGTACGGCCCGGCGCCGCCGCCGAGGCGGTGTACGCGGCGTGGCCCGGGATCGGCAGGAAGCTGACCGACTCCACGTGCATGGAGCTGCCCGTGGTCCCCTTCGACGAGCTGGTCAAGCGGATGCCGGCCTCGGGCGCGCAGCGGGTCCGGGCCAAGCTCCGCAAGACCGACGCGGCCGGGATCGAGGAGCACGAGGTCACCGAGCAGGAAGTGCCGCGTGCGGTACGGACGCTGCTGAGGCTGCACGAGAAGCAGTGGCGCGGCCGCGGGGTGACCCCCGAGCACCTCAAGCCGCGCTTCGCCGAGCACCTGACCCGGGCCACCCGGCGGATGGTGCGGGCCGGGGAGGGGCGGCTGGCCGAGTTCCGGCTCGACGGGAAGGTGGTGGCCGCCAACCTCACGCTGCTGTCGGGCGCGCTCAGCGGCGGCTACCTCTACGGGGCCGACCCGGACCTGCGCGACCGGAAGGTCGACGTGGCGACGCTGCTGCTGCGCTACGAGACCGGCCGCGCGCTCGCCGAGGGCCGCCCGGTGGTGAGCTTCCTGCGCGGCAGCGAACCGTACAAGAACCACTGGCGGCCGCGGACGGTGGTCAATCAGCGTTTCCTGCTGGCCACGGCGGCGCTCGCGCCCCTCCTGCGACTGCACGAGTCGCAGGTGACGGGGCGCGGGCGGGCGGTGGACGTCCTGCGGGAGGCGTTGCCGGCCGCCAGGGACTGGCGGGCGCGGCTCAACGAACTGCGGGTCCGATGACCCGACCGCCCCGTCTAGAAGGGCCAGAAACCGTAGTCCCTGCCCCAGTCGACCTGGACGCACACCGACTGCTTGCCGACCAGCGCGGAGAGCCACTCGCCGAAGTTGAGCGGTACGCACCACTCCGTGTTGTTGACGGGCGCCGGTGTGGGTCCGGGCGGCGGGGTCGGCTTCGGCGTAGGGACGACCGGCGACGGCTCGGGGAGCGGGACCACGGGGTCCGGATCGGGAACCGCCGGGCTCGGGCTCGGACTCGGACTCGCCGGGACCTCGGGGAGGACTGGGCTGACCTCGGGGGACGGGACCAGCGGGCTCGGTGTGACGAGCGGCGGCGGTGTGACGACGGGGGTCGGGATCTGCGGCGTGGGGATCTGCGGGGTCGGGATCACGGGGGTGGGCACCACGGGCGTCGGGATCACCGGGGTCGGGATCACCGGCGTCGGGATCACGGGCGTCGGGATCACCGGGCCGGGCTTCTCCGGCGTCAGCGCGTCGCGGAAGACCCTCGCCGACTCCGGGTTCTGCTTGCACTGCCACACGCCGTGCGGGCAGTAGTCGGTGATGGTGTGGTAGAGCGGCTTCTGCTTCTCGATCCACTTCAGCATGCGCCGCACGTACTCCGGGTTGTCCCCGTTGCGGAACAGTCCCCACTCCGGGTACGAGATCTCCTTGCCGTGTGCTTTCGCGAAGTCGACGTGCTGCTGGAGCCCGTACGGCTGGGTGATCTGGTCGTCGAAGGTCCGGCCGGGAGCCTGGTCGTACGAATCCATCCCGACGATGTCGACCACGTCGTCGCCCGGGTAGCACTTGGTCCAGCCGATCGCGTCCGTGCCGCGGTTCGGCGTGAAATCGAACTTGAACTCCTGACCGGGGACGGAGCGCATCGTGTTGACGACGCGCCTCCAGTACGCCTTCCAGTTCTCCGGGTCGGGTCCGCAGCGGTGGGTGTAGGTGAGGCCGTTCATCTCCCAGCCGAGCACGATCACCGTGTCCGGGACGCCCAGCGTCACGAGCCGCTGCGCGAGCTTCTCGAAGTGCCGGTCGTACTGGCCGTCCGCGCCCGCCCGGATGAGCTGGGCCACGCGGTAGTCGGGGACGCGGGCCTCGTTGCGCTCCTGCATGGGGACGTTGAGGACGAACATCCGGTCGTCCCGCTCGCGGCGCCATTCGGCCCAGTCGTCGAGGAACTCGACGTTGCCCTCGATGCCCGCCCACTGGTCACCGGGCAGATAGGTGTGCCCGACCCGGATCTCCTTGCCGCCCAGCCAGTGCGACAGGAACGGGATCCGGGCCACTCCGGGCGGCCCGTAGTCGAGATAGGCGCCCATGGCGATGTCGGAGCCCGCGCTCTCTTCCTCGGGGGCCGCGAGGGCGGCCCCGGTCGCGAGCAGTCCGGCCGTCACCGTACCGATGCAGGTGCCCGCCAGTCGGCGGCGTGGTCTGGGCATGGCGTCTCCCGAGCTTTCCTGAATCGGTGTGCTTACCAAAGACGTTAGACATCAGATCTGACGAATGGCCTGTCCGGAGATCGCTTCCTAGGCCATTCGCAGGTGCGCACACTCCTTGCTTGGTCCGACTAGGTGAAAGACACCGCTTCCATGTACGCGCATCCCAGCCAAGTGCCCGCAGTTCTGCTCAGACTCGATCGGAATCCGTTTCACCACGGAACCCTCGGCGCCGTCAGATCCCTTGGGCGGGAAGGCGTGGAGGTCCATGCCGTCGTCGAGGCCGGGGGAGGTCCCATGGGGCGTTCGCGCTACCTGCGCGCCGTGCATCCCGGGCCGGCCGGCGGGCTCGACCCCGAGGCTCCCGAAGCGCTGCTGGAGTGCCTGACGGGGGTCTCCGAGCGGATCGGGCGCCCGGCGGTGCTCATCGCGATGGACGATCTGAGCGCGATCGCGGTGTCACGGGTCGCGCCGATGCTGACGGACCGTTTCCGGATTCCCCATCAGCCCGACAACCTGCCCGCGCGGGTCGCGGACAAGGCCGAGCTGTCCCGGCTGTGCGCCCGGTGGGACGTCCCGCACCCGGAGACCGTGATCCCGGCGAGCGGGGCCGAGGCGGCGGAGGCCGCCTGGCGGCTGGGACTTCCGGTCATCGCCAAGTGGAGCCGGCCGTGGCTGCTGCCCTCGGGCACGGGCCTGCGCAGCACGACCCTCCTCCATGCGGCCGCCGAGGCGCGGCGGCTCTACGAGCGCTCGGCGGAGGCGGGCAGCCGGCTGTTGCTCCAGAGGTTCCTGCCGGCCGGGCCGGACACCGACTGGTTCTTCCACGGCGCGTTCGCCCGGGGAGGGCACCCGCTGATCACCGGTTCCGGGCGCAAGGAGCTGTCCTGGCCGGTACGGACGGGACTGACGGCGGTCGGCCGGTGGCTGCCGGACCCCGCGGTCGAGGAGGCCGGGCTGCGCCTCGCCGAACGGCTCGGCTACCAGGGGATCCTGGACCTGGACTTCCGCCGGGACGAGCGGGGCGTCTTCCGGCTCGTGGACTTCAACCCCCGGCCGGGGGCGCAGTTCCGGCTCTTCACGGACGCGGGCGGCCTGGACGTGGTCCGGGCGATGTACCTGGACTTGGCGGGCCGGCGGGTCCCGGAGCCGTCCGGCGGCCCGGGCCGGGTCTTCGTGGCGGAGAACTACGCCCTCCTGGCGGCGCTGCGCGGCGGGTGGCGTCCCCGGCGGCACTCCGCCGGGACCGTGCCGGCCGCGTTCTCCGCGCCCGCGGCGCCCGGGGCGCCCGGGGAGGCCGCCCGCCGGCAGGGCGGCCCGCCCGCCGCCGGCCGGCCGGTGCTGCCGGCGGGACGTGTCGGCCCGGCCGGGGCGGGGCGGCCGCTCGTGCCCGGGGGCCGCAAGGCGGTGGCCGGTGCCGGGCCGGGCCGCGCCGAGGTCCCGGGGCCCCTACGGGTGGCGCCGCGGGTGGCGCGGGGCCGGGTGGAGGCGGCCTGGTTCGCCGCTGACGACCCGCTGCCCTTCCTGGCGATGCTCGCCGCGTTCCTGGGCCGGGGAGCGGGGAAGGCCGGGCGGGTGCTGCGCGGTGTCCCCGAGCACGGCCGCCGCAGGGCCCGCGCGGTGGTCCGCGCCCCGCGCCAGCGGGGCCGCGACATGCCGGCCGCGCCCGCCTCCCGGCCCGCCCCGCCGGAGGCACCGGCCGAGCCGGACGAGTTGGTGACCCGGTGACCCCGGTGACCCGGTGACCCCGGTGACCCGGTGACCCCGGTGACCCCGGTGACCCGGTGACCCCGGTGACCCGGTGACCCCGGTGACCCGGTGACCCGGTGACCCGGTGACCCGTGGGCCGGGGAACCGGTGGGCCCGTGAGCCGGAGAACCGATGACCCGGTGACCGGCTCCTTCGCGTTGGCGTTGGTGGACGAACCATGAGACTGGAGGACGGCGTTGACGCGGATGGACGACCTCGTGGTGGTCGGGGCGGGGCCCTACGGGCTCTCGATCGCCGCGCATGCGGCCGGGGCGGGGCTCGGGGTGCGGGTGCTCGGGCGGCCCATGGCCTCGTGGCGGGACCACATGCCCGAGGGCATGTACCTGAAGTCGGAGCCTTGGTCCTCCAACCTGTCCGCGCCCGGCGGGCGTTACACGCTGGCCGAGTACTGCGCGAACAGCGGCATCCTCGCCGAACACGGAACTCCGCTGCCCATCGGGACGTTCAGCTCCTACGGGCTCTGGTTCGCCCGGCACGCAGCACCCCCGGTGGAGGAGGCGACCGTCACGGAAGTCACCCCGCAGGGCGAGGGATTCATGGTCCGCACCGCCGAGGGGCCTCCCCTGCTCGCCCGGACCGTCGCGCTGGCCGTCGGCGTCATGCCGTTCGTCCGGTACCCCGACGCGCTCCGGGAACTGCCCGCGACCCACTACTCGCACAGCAGCGGCCACCGCGACCTGACCCGCTTCGCCGGCCGCGAGGTCGCCGTGCTCGGCGCCGGCCAGGCGGCCCTGGAGACCGCCGCCCTGCTCGCGGAGAACGGGGCCCGGCCCTGCCTGGTCGCCCGGCGGGCCCGGCTGAACTGGAACACCGTGCCGCAGCCGCTGCGCCGGCCCCCGCTGCGGGCCCTGCGCGAGCCGCACAGCGGTCTGGGCACCGGCTGGCGCAGCTGGGCCTGGTCGGAGCTGCCCTGGGCGGTGCGCCGGCTGCCCGCCCCCACCCGGGAGCGGATCGCGGCGACCGCGCTGGGGCCGGCCGGAGCCTGGTGGCTGCGGGAGCGCTTCGAGCGGCGGGTCCCGGCCCTGCTCGGGCACCGGCTGCAAGCGGCGGTCCCGGCCGGCGAGCGGGTCCGGATCGGTCTGACGACCGCCGCCGGGGAGTCCGTCGTACTGGACGTCGCGCATGTGATCGCGGCGACCGGCTTCACCCCGGACCTGGCCCGGCTGGAGCTGCTCGACGCGGGGCTGCGCGCCGCGCTGGTCACCGTGGGGGAGGGCGGGACGCCGGAGCTGAGCGCCGGGTTCGAGTCCTCTTGGCCCGGGCTCTTCTTCGCCGGACTGTTGACGGCTCCCTCATTCGGCCCTTCCATGCGATTCGTGCACGGCGCCGGCTTCACGGCGGGGAGACTGGTGTCAGGAGTCCGCAAGCGGCTGGGCGCCGCCGGCCCGCGGACAGGTTCCCCCCGTGCGCCGCGGGCCGACCGGGCTCCGGCGGCCGGGCACAGAGCGTGAGAGGGTCCGCGATGAGCGCTGAGCGAGCACAGGGCCGCGGCTGGGCGAGGATTCCCGCCAGCCGTGCGGAACAGCCCGGCACGGCGAGGGCGGCGCCCGCGCATCCGGGCGCCCCGTACGCGAGCGCCCCGTACGCGAGCGCCCCGTACCCGCACCCCGGGTACCCGTACCCCGCGTACCCGCAGGCCCCGTACGACCCCTCGACGATCTACCTCGCGCTCGTCGAACGCTGGCGGGAGGCCGGTCGCACTCTTCCGGGGCATCCTGACGAAGAGTGGGAGCGGCTGATCTCACAGCCGTGCTGGCCCGGCCGTTAGGTGGTGTGAGTCTCGTGGCAGCGGCGGAGCGACGCGACAAGAGGCCGGAGAGCCCCGCGAGCCCCCTCACCGGTCCCGGTGAGCGGCTCGCGCTCAATGGCATGGGCAGCTTCGAGTGGGACCTCACCGCCGGGACGCTGGTGCTGGACGAGGCCGGGATGTCGGTCTTCGACCTGGAGCCGGAGGGGTTCGACCAGACCCCCGAGGGGCTGGGGCTGCGGATCCCGGCCGACGACGGCGCGCGGCTCGCGGACACCGTCCTGGCGGCGCTGGACGGCGGGCAGGAGACCTACGGGCAGTACTTCACGGTGCGCCGGCGCGACGGCCGCGACCAGTGGACGCACACCCAGGGCCGGGTGATCCGGGACGGGGAGGGCCAGCCCGTACGGATCCTCGGCATCGTCCGGGACGCGACGGCCGAGCTGGCCCACCTCACGGTGCTGCGGAAGCTGGAGTCGGCGCGCGCCCAGCAGGCCACCATCGTGCAGCGGACCACCGAGGCCCTGTCGCGGGCGGTGACGGTCGACGACGTGACGGCCGCCCTGACGGGCGCGGGCGCGCTGGAGCGGATCGGCGCCGAGGGTCTGGCCCTCGGCCTGGTCGAGGGCGGCACCATCAAGATCATCGCGTTGAGCGGGGAGTCTCTGGAGATCCTCAGTGAGCGCAAGTTCACCCGGCTCGACGGCTCGCTGCCGCTGTCGCGCGCGGTGATCACCAGGAAGGCGCGTTTCGTCACCTCCCTCGCCGCGCTCTCCGACGAGTTTCCGCTCCTCTCCGACTACCTCGGCCGCATCCGCTACGACGCGGCCGCCTACCTGCCGCTGATCGCGCAGGCCAAGGCCATCGGCGGGCTGGTGCTGTTCTACCGGCGGCGCAACGAGTTCAGCCCCGAGGAACAGAACCTGTGCCTGGGCCTGGCCGGCATCGTCGCCCAGTCGCTGCAGCGGGCGCTCCTCTTCGACCAGGAGCGGGAGTTCGCCACCGGCTTGCAGGCGATGATGCTGCCCCGCCGGATCCCCGAGATCACCGGCGGGGAGATCGCCGTGCGCTACCACTCCGCCTGGAGCGGACGCGAGGTCGGCGGAGACTGGTACGACGTGATCGCCCTGCCCCGCGACCGCGTCGGCATCGTCGTGGGCGACGTACAGGGCCACGACACGCACGCCGCCGCCATCATGGGCCAGCTCCGCATCGCCCTGCGGGCCTACGCGGGCGAGGGGCACCCGCCGTCCACCGTGCTGGCGCGCGCCTCGCGCTTCCTCGCCGAGCTGGACACCGAACGGTTCGCGACCTGCATGTACGCGCAGGTGGACCTGGAGACCGGAGGGGTACGGGCGGTCCGCGCGGGCCACCTGGGCCCCTTGATCCGGCACACGGACGGACGAACGGGCTGGCCCAACGTACGCGGCGGCCTGCCGCTCGGACTGGCCACGCTCTTCGAGCGGGAGGAGTTCCCCGAGACCCGGCTCGACCTGGTCCCCGGCGAGACGCTCGTCCTGTGCACCGACGGCCTGGTGGAGGAACCGGGCACCGCCATCACGCAGGGCATGGAGGCGCTCGCCCACGCGGTCCGCAGCGGCCCGCAGGAGGCCGGGGCGCTCGCCGACCACCTCTCCGACCGGCTGTGGGAGCGCTGGGGCTCCGGCGACGACGTGGCCCTGCTGGTACTGCGCCGGGCCCCCGACCCGGGCACCCACCGGGCCCCGCGCATCCACCAGTACGTCCACCAGGCCGACCCGGAGGGCCTCTCGGAGGCCCGCTACGCCCTGCGGCAGGCGCTGCGCGACTGGGGCATGCCGGAGCTCGCCGACGACGTGGAGCTGGCGGCGGGAGAGCTGCTCGTCAACGCCCTGCTCCACACGGACGGCGGGGCGGTGGTGACCATGGAGGTGCTGCCGGAGCCGGTCCGGCGGATCCGGCTCTGGGTCAAGGACCGCTCCAGCGTGTGGCCGCGCAGGCGCACGCCGGGGGAGTCGGCGACGACCGGGCGCGGCCTGCTGCTGGTGGACGCCCTGGCCACGCACTGGGGGGTGGAGTCCCGGGGGGACGGCAAGGCGGTGTGGTGCGAGTTCGACGCGGCGGGCAGCGCCGCCCGGAGCGCACCGTGACCGACGGGTCACGTCGAGTTGTGGACCGGCCGAGGCGGGGCGATGATGCGGCCATGAAACGGACTTCGCGGATCTCTCCGTGCGCCGCCTGAGCAAGGGCGCCGTGACGGGCGCCCTGGCGCTGCTGCTGTTCGCCGCAGGGGTGCCCGCGGTGGTGGACTGGACGACCGGGCGGCCCCACGCGGACCCGGGGTGCCAGACGGTGGCCTTCATGTCGATGACGGCCGTCGCGCCCGAGTGCCGCTGACGCCGTCCCGGTAGCGGCGGCTACCGGACGGGCGTCGTCGCGGCGGGCGGCCCGCGCCCTAGCGGTGGTCGATCACCACGACCTGGTGGCTGTACTCCGCCACCGTGTCGACCGACCGCGGCAGCAGTCCGCCGCCGAAGTGGACCTCCTGCAACCGGGCCTCGGCGAGCGCCTCACCGGCGTGCACGTTCGGGGTGAACGCGAGCGTGCCGTGCGCCGACCACTCGTGTTCCGTGCCGTCGCACCGCGCGTCACCGCCGCCGACGCTCAGGCGCACGTCCTCCTGGACGATGGTCGCCTTGATCTGAACCCCTCCCGCGGGTGACGGGGAGGTGCAGTGGTAGACCCCGGAAAGGTGGATCCTGCCGTCCTCGGAGATGTGAACCTCCGAAGATACGTAAATGTCATTGCCGTACGGCGCGGCATTCGCGGGGGCGGTGAATACCGCCGCGGCGCCGAGAGCGGCGAGTGCGGCCAGGGCCATGCGGGGGCCGGACGCGGCCATCGTTCCTCCTGTTGGACGAGGTGGGCAAGGGGTTGCGGAATTCCGCCGGAACGCATTGTGCTGGCATATGGAGGGCAATGCGTTCCGTGTGCTCGTGTCGGTGTGTGCAATTGCCCGCTCGGGCGCGTGAGACTGGCCGGAATACGTCCCCGAAGATCCCCGAAGGGATCCCGCATGCGTCGTCGCTCCGCACCCGCTTCCGTATTCGCCGCCGTCCTCCTCCCGCTCCTGCTGTGGGGCGCCACGGCCTGCTCCGGCGCCCCCGAGGGGGCCGCGCTCGCCCCCGCCGCGGTGCCCGCCGTACCGGTGGACGACGGCCTGCCGGGCCCGGGGGACGACCCCGGGGGCGAGCGGGAGGGGGTGGTGCGGGCGGCGTCGAAGGATGCCCATGTGGGTGACTCCGTACGGGTAGAGGGCCGAGAGTTCGGCCGCCACCTCCAAGTGGTGCTCAACGCCTTCGTCGACCCCGCGGTCTCCGTGGAGAAGAACTTCGCCCCGGCGGCCGGCAAGCGCTGGGTGGCCGCCTCCATGTCGTTCGTCAACGTCGGCGGGGCCTCGTACGGGGCCCTCGGGCGCATGTGGGCGCTCGACGGTGCGGGGCAGCGCCACGCGGTGGTGCCCACCGGGGAGCTCACGACCGGCAAACCGCTCGTCTTCGATTCCCTCGCCGTCGGTGAGCGGGCCGAAGGATGGGTGGTGTTCGAAATTCCGGAAAACGCGCGCATCGTGCGGCTCCAGTATCAGGACGCGAACATGCGGGCGAATTCCGCAGGGGGATCCTGGGCGGTATAGCCCGGCCGGGTGAAACGCCGTCAATGGGCCGGGGGCCGGGCCACTAAGGTGCGCGCATGACTTCTACGCAAGCCGAAATCGACCGCTCCAAGCTCGGCACCCTTTCGGTGCTCGCGTGGATCGGCGACCCCGAAGAGGCGCACGACATCCCCTACCTCCTCGCCTACATCCTCGGGGACGGCCCCGACGGACCGGCGGCGAGCGAGGCGGCGGCCCGCGGGCTGCTGGAGGAGATCGGCCTGCCCATCGGCGACGTGGTGATGGACGGCGTCCGCAACCCGGCCGCCTTCCCGGTGCAGATCCTCCTGGAGGGCAACCAGATCGCCCTGACCCTCCCGGGCATGAACGCGAAGTGCATCGCCCCGCCGGAGTGGGTCAAGGCGGCGGACGACAGCGGCCAGGCGTACTTCCTCTTCGCCACCCGCGCCTGGCCCGAGGCGGTCCCCGGCCAGCCCGTCGCGCCGGAGACGCTCCAGGCGTTCGCGGGCGACGAGTCGGTGCTCACCGGCAGCGCCCACGCCGTCCTCGCGGTGCGGCGCCTGCAGAAGTAGCGTCCGCGCACCGCGAGAGGCCCCCCGCTCCGGCCGCCGGGCTCCCAGCCCGCCCGGTGGCCGGCCGGCCTTCCCGGCGCGGTCCCTCGGGGCCGCCGCGCGGCCCCCTCCCCGCAGGACTACTCGGGTCGTTCGAAGGCGAAGCGCAGGGAGCGGACCCTGTTGTCGAAGCTGGAGCCCGCGAGATCGGGCAGGCCCACCGCGCGCAGGCCGACCGGGCGGGTCAGCAGCTCGCGGAAGAGCGCCTTCATCTCCACACGGGCCAGGTGCGCGCCCAGGCAGAAGTGCGGCCCGCCGCCGCCGAACCCCAGGTGGGGGTTGGGGGAGCGGGTGATGTCGAAGGCGTCCGGGTCGGGGAAGACGTCCTCGTCGCGGTTGGCGGAGGCGTAGTACAGCACCACCTTGTCGCCCGGCGTGAACAAGTGCCCGCGCAGGGTGTGTTCGGCGACGACCGTCCGGCGGAACTGGATGATCGGCGTGGAGTGGCGGATCATCTCGTCCACCGCGCCGTCCGCATGCGCCTCGAAGTCCTGCAGCAGCAGGTCGCGTTGGTCGGGATGGTCGGTCAGCAGGGTCAGGCCGTGCGTGATGGCGTTGCGGGTGGTCTCCACCCCGGCCACCATCAACAGGGAGAAGAAGGCGCCGAGTTGTCGTGCTCCGAGCGCCTGGCCGTCCACGTTCGCGCAGACCAGCGCCGAGATCAGGTCGTCGGTGGGGTTCTTGCGCCGTTCCCGCCCGATGCCCGCCACCATCCGCTGCATCCGGGCCAGGGCCCGCAGCCCGCGGCCGGGCATCCGCAGACGGGACGCGAGGGCCCGCTCCACGCCGATGTTCTCGGAGGCGTGGTTGACGCGGTCGGCGATCTCGGCGCGGTAGCGCTCCGGGATGCCCATCATGTTGCAGATGACCTCCAGGGGCAGCCGGGAGGCCACCGCCGAGACGAACTCGTCCGGCCGCTCCGCCAGTACGTCGTCCACGATGCGTGCCGCCACCGCGTGGATGTCCTCCTCGGCCGCCGCCAGCAGCCGCGGAGTGAAGGCCCGCTGCACGATCTTGCGCAGCTGGGCGTGGTCCGCGCCGTCCAGGTTGACCATCGAGTCCCCGAACAGAGCCCGCACCCAGCCGGCCGGCTCGGGCGTCGTCACCCCGGGCGCGCTGGCGAACACCTTGGGGAGCCGGCTCGCCTCCTGCACGTCCGCGTGCCGTACGAGGGCCCAGTGCCCGGCCCCCTCGGGGACGAACACGGGGGCGTCCAGGGCCCGTAGGCGGGCGAAGACGGCCAGGCGGTGGGCGGGGGGCGCCTGCCAGAAGGCAGGGTCGGCGAGTTCCCTGCCGGGGTCTTGGCCGGGGCGTTGTGCGGGGAGTGTCATGGCCTGGAAACGGTCGGGGAGGCACGGGAGTGACGGTCCCGCGCGCCGCCGTTGCCGGGGGCTCCGTCCCCGGACCCCCGCGCCTCAGACGCCGGCGGGGCGGGGTCGGGCGCCGGGGCCGGATCCGGGCCGGCCGCGCAGGGACAGGGCGGTGCCGACCGCGACCGTCGCCGCCGAGACCAGGCCCGCGTACAGGACGGCGTACGGGCCCGCCCAGGCGCAGGCGAGCACCAAGAGGGCGGAGACCGGCAGCGTCAGCTGCTCGGTGAGTCCCCGCTTGAAGTGGCGGGAGTGCAGCAGCCAGACCATCAGCAGGAACAGCGCGGCCGGGACGGTGACGGCGGCGTTCGCGGCAACCTGCGAGACGTGCGCCGTGCCGACCGCGTGCTCGACCGCGACCTCGATGCCCGCGCCGATGGCCGCCCCCGAGGCGAAGATCAGCAGGTGTCCGTAACCCCACGGGATCGCCTCCCGGTTGGAGGTCAGGCGCTCGTGCACCGGAGCCGCGAAGTAGATCCACCACGCGGCGAAGACGATCAGCAGCCCGCCGGCGGCGATGGGCAGCAGCTCGCCCAGCGCCTCGTGCTCCACGATCGCCGACTGCACCGCCACCGTGCTCGCCGCGATCGTCTCGCCCAGCACGATGATCGTGAACAGGCCGTACCGCTCCGCGATGTGGTGGGCGTGCCACGGGGTCCGGTGCCCGCGCTCCGCCAGCACCGGGACCAGCAGTTCCGCCGCGGCCAGGATCAGGAACAGCCAGCGCTTGGCGCCGTCCGGCGCGAACAGCAGCGCCACCCAGCCGGCCTGGCACAGGACCAGTCCCGCCGCGTACTTCAGGGCCGCCGCGCGGGCCTCGCCGCGCTCGCAGGCGGCGGCCCGCAGCCACTGGGCGGTGAGCGCCACGCGCATGATCAGGTAGCCGATGACGGCCACCGTCCAGTCGTTCCGGTCGAAGGCCTGGCTCACGCCCGCCGCGTAGACGAGCACGCCCGAGATCTGGACGAGCGTGGCGATCCGGTAGGGGACGTCGTCGACGTCGTAGGCGGAGGCGAACCACGTGAAGTTCATCCACGCCCACCACACGCCGAAGAAGACGAAGAAGTAGCCGATCACCCCCGTGAGGGGATGGCCTTCGGCGAGCGCGTGCACCAGGCGCGCTCCGGCCTGCGCCACCGCGACGACGAAACAGAGGTCGAAGAAGAGCTCCAGCGGGGTCGCGGCGCGGTGGTTCTCGTCCCGGCTGCGGGCGGTCATGGGTACGTAAGCCAGGGCCATGCCGTCCAGGACAGCAGCCCCACGGGCCCGCGCGGGCGAGGCGCGCGGCTCCAGGCCTTCTCTTTCGGATCTTGCCGGGCCGACGAGATCCGAAAGGGGCGGCCCAGCGGATCGGAGCCGGTGGCGGGGGGCGGCCGTACCCTGGAGGCATGAGCGACGCCCCCGCCACCGATCCGCAGGACCCGACGGACGCACAGGACCCCCGCGGCCCGCAGGCCGCGAAGCCCGCGGCGCGGCCCGGGCCGAAGCCCCGGCTGGTCTTCGACGACCCGTTGGACCAGCAGTCCTCGGACGACACCGACCGGGGCTGGGGCGAGCGGCCGCCCGCCGGCGGAAGCGCGGCCGACCTGGCCCGCTTCCTCGACGAGAAGCCGCCGCACCACGTCTGAGCCGGGGGACCGGTTAGAACCCCCGGGGCCCCGAGGAGCCGGAGTTCACACCGGTGCTGCCGCCGCCCGCGCCGCGCTGGGCGATCAGCTCGTCGCGGATCTCCTTGAGGACGACCAGCTCGGTGATCTCCATGGTCTCCTGGACGCCTTCCTTCGCCCTGCGGCGCTGCTCCAGCTTGGCCAGGTACTTGGCCATCGGCAGGACCATCAGGAAGTAGACGACCGCGGCGGTGATCAGGAAGCTGAGCGTCGCGTTCAGCACCGAGCCCCACAGGATGTTGACGCCCGTGGGCTCGCCCTTCGCGTCGATGCCGCAAGGGTCCTTCAGGCACGAGGAGTAGACGTCCAGGTTCTTCGTCCCGATGGCGCCGACCAGCGGGCCGATGATGCCCTTCACCACGGAGTTCACGATGTTCGTGAACGCGGCACCGATCACGACGGCGACCGCCAGGTCGACCACGTTGCCGCGCATCAGGAAGGCCTTGAAGCCCGCCAGAACGCTCTCCTTCTTCTGCTTGCTCACTACCGAGCCTTTCTTCGTATCTGCCGAACATGGAGCCAACGGTTCCGAAAGCTACGGCAGTCCGGGTCCGGGGTATCCAATCGGCCCCCACTTCGAGGCGACTTGACGGCGCGCCTGTGCGATTCAGCACAGTGTCACCGCCAGTCGGGACACCGTGCCCGCCCCCACGAGAGCCCGCGCGGTCTCCCGCGGCACGGACAGGACCACCAGGGCCCCGCCGTCCCCGACACCCTTCTCCGCTTCCGGCACTTCGGCAACCCGGGCCCCCGCCGCCACCACCCGCGGTGGTCCCCCGCGTTCCGCCGCGACCACGTCCACCCGGTCGCCGGGCCGCAGCAGGCGCACCGTGGCCGCGTCCGCGATGCGCACCGGCGCCGAGACCAGCCGCACCGCAGCCGGGGACGCCGCTCCCCGGGAGGGCCCCGCCCCGGGCGGCGCGGAGCCCCGCGAGGCCTGGGCATCGGTCCCGCCCACCGCCAGCACGGCCGCCGCCACGGCCAGCCCGGCGGCGGCGCCGCGCCTCCGGCGCCGCACGGCCCTGCGCAGGCGGTCGCCGCCCCGGCCCACGCGCAGCGGCGGGAAGTGCGGAACGGGACGTGCGGGGGGACACGTAGCGGAGGAGGGACGGGGGACGGGGGAGGGGTGAACGCGGGTGTGGACGTGGGCGTGGGTGTCGGTGTGCGTGGGGGACGAGGCGAGGGAAGGAAGGGAGGGGAGCGAAGGCAGTGAAGGGGTACGGGGGATACGGGACTTCGCGGTCATGACGGCCACCACCTGACGAGACGGATCCGATGCCCGGACCCAGCGCCCGGACACCCCTCACCATCCGCCGTCCCACCGACTCCCGCTCGGGCCTGTGGACAATCCCCAAGCTGTGGATATCGCCGTCACCCCCAGGGGTTACCGCCCGCCGCGATAGGCGGCGATCCGCCGCAGCGCCGCCACCGGATCCGCCGCCCGCGTCACCGACCGGCCCACGACGACGTGCGAGGCCCCGGCCCCGAACGCCGCCCGAGGACTGCCGGCGCGGACGTGCCCACCCGTGTCACCGTCCGGCGGGACCCCGTCGGAGAGCGTGACGCCCGGTGTGACGATCAGGGGGCCCTGCCCCAGCAGAGCCCGCAGCGGCCCCGCTTCCCGGGGCGACGCGATCACCCCGTCGCATCCGGCCTCCGCCGCCAGCCGGGCCAGCCGCAGCACCTGCTCGTCGGGGTCCGCGCCGATGCCGACGTCGGCCAGGTCGCTCCCGGTCATGCTCGTGACCACCGTCAGCGCGAGCACCCGGAGTGCCGGGAACTCCCGAGCCGCCTCCACCGCGGCCGCCATGATCCCCGTACCGCCCATGGAGTGCACGGTCACCATGGAGGCGCCCAGCGCGCCGGCGGCGCGGACGGCTCCCGCCACGGAGTTCGGGATCTCGAAGAGCTTCAGGTCGAGGAAGACCTCGTGGCCCCGACCGACGAGTTCGCGCACGAGGTCGGGCCCCGCGGCGGTCAGCAGTTCCAGGCCGACCTTGTACGAGCCGCAGGATTCCCCCAGGCGTGCCACGAGGGCCTCGGCGTCGGAGCGGTCGGCGAAGTCGAGGGCGACGATGACCCGGCGATCGGCGGTGCTGATGTCCATCCCGCCAGTGTCCGGCCCGGCGACCTCGGGGAGACCCCCGGGGCGGGGGACCTCGACGGCAGGCCTACGGGAGCTCGATGCCCAGGTCCCAGCCGTCGTGCGCGTGGGTGCACAGGCAGGCGCGCGACTCGGTTGCGGGCAGGGCCGCCACCGCGTCGAAGAGGACTTCGCGCAGGCGTCCGACGTTCTCGCCGAAGACCTTCAGGACCTCCGTGTGGGAGACCCCCTCGCCCGTCTCGGCGCCCGCGTCCAGGTCCGTGACCAGCGCCATCGAGGTGTAGCAGAGGCCCAGCTCGCGCGCGAGGACCGCCTCCGGGTGGCCGGTCATGCCGACGACCGACCAGCCGGCCGCCGCGTGCCAGCGCGACTCGGCGCGCGTCGAGAAGCGGGGCCCCTCGATGACGACCATGGTGCCGCCGTCCACCGGCTCCCACTGCCGCCCGCGCGCCGCCGCCAGCGCTACGGAGCGGCCCACCGGGCAGTACGGGTCGGCGAAGGTGGTGTGCACGACGTTCGGGACGGATCCGTCGGGCAGGGGCTCGCCGTCGAAGAAGGTCTGCGCGCGGGACTTCGTACGGTCGACCAGCTGGTCGGGGACGAGCAGTGTGCCCGGGCCGTATTCGGGGCGCAGGCCGCCCACCGCGCACGGGCCCAGCACCTGGCGGACGCCGACCGAGCGCAGAGCCCACAGGTTGGCCCGGTAGTTGATCTTGTGCGGGGGTACCGTGTGGCTCCGGCCGTGCCTCGGCAGGAACGCCACCGTCCGTCCGGCGAGCTCACCCAGGTACAAGGAGTCGCTCGGGGGGCCGTAGGGCGTCTCCACCTGGATCTCGGACACGTCCTCCAGGAAGGAGTAGAAACCCGATCCGCCGATGACACCGATCTCTGCATTCGCCATGCGCCCCACCCTAACCGGGCAGGCCGAAGGCCCCGGCGTCGGCAAGGACGGCAGGGCCTTCGGTGAAGCGGTCGGGCGGGTCAGGCAGCCGAGGTGCTCGACGACGACGAAGTCGAGGTCGAGGACGACGAAGAAGACGTCGACGAGGACGACGCGGCCGGGGTGGCGGCGGGCGTCGACGCCGGCTTCGAGGCAGGGGTGCTGCTCGACGAAGCGCCGCGGCTGTCGTTCCGGTAGAAACCGGATCCCTTGAAGACGATGCCGACCGCGGAGAACACCTTCTTCAGGCGTCCGTCACAGCTCGGGCACACGGTCAGCGCGTCGTCGGTGAACTTCTGCACGGCCTCAAGGCCCTCACCGCACTCGGTGCACTGGTACTGGTAGGTCGGCACGAATTTCCTCCTGGCACTCTCACTCAATGAGTGCTAACGACGCTCCATGGTGACGTATTCCGGCGGATCAGTCCACCGTCACCGGCACGCGGTGACCCAGACCACGCTCGTTCACTCCCGCGGAGGGTGCGATCGAGGCGTCCGGACGTGATGAGCCGATGATCCGGCTCGGGGCCTTCGGGGCCAGCTTCGCACGCAGCGCCAGCAGGATGGCCAGCGCGAGCGCGGTGGCCACCAGGGGCACGAGGAAGCCGTACGAGGATCCGTGCGCGTCCGTCAGGCGGCCGGCCACGGTCACGGCGCCGGCCTGCCCGAAGGCGACCGCGCCGGTGAGCCAGGTGAAGGCCTCGGTCCGTGAGGCGGCCGGGATCAGCTGCTCGACCATGGTGTAGCCGGTGATCAGCGCGGGGGCGATGCACAGGCCGACGACCAGGCCGAGCGCGCCGAGCAGGATCATCGAGTCGGCGGCCCACAGGACCGAGGCGGCCGCCGTGAGTCCGACGTAGCCGAGGATCAGGCGGCGGCGCGGGCCGATCTTCCAGGCGATGGCCCCGCAGGCGATGCCGGCGATCATGTTGCCGGCGGCGAAGACCCCGTAGAGCAGGCCGTTGGCGCCGGGGTTGCCGATCTCCTCGGAGAAGGCGGCGAGCGAGACCTGCATGCCGCCGAAGACGGCGCCGATGCCGATGAAGGCGACGATCAGGACGCGCAGGCCGTGGAACGACATGGCCGAGGCGTGCTTCTCGCCGTTCGCCGGACGGGCGACCGGCCCCGGCTGCGTGGCGCGCTGGGCGGCGAAGAGCAGGCCGCCGATCAGCGTCAGCGCGGCCTCGGTGGCCAGACCGGCCGCGGGGTGGACGCCGGTGCACAGCGCGGTGGCCAGCACCGGGCCGACGACGAAGGTGAACTCGTCGGTGACGGACTCGAACGCGGCGGCCGTCGACAGCAGCGGGGAGCCCTCGAGCTTGGCCGCCCAGCGGGACCGGACCATGGGGCCGACCTGCGGGACGGACGCGCCGGCGGGGACGGCCGCCAGCGCGAGCGCCCAGACGGGCGCGCCCAGCAGCGCGAACGCCACCAGGGAGCTGACGGCGGCCGCGTGCGTGAGGGCCACCGGGACCAGCACGGCGCTCTGGCCGCGGCGGTCGATGAGCTTGCCCATGACGGGGGCGAACAGCGCCATGGAGATGCCGGTGACGGCGGCGACGATGCCGGCGCTGCCGTAGGAGCCGGTGGTGTGCTGGACGAGGAGCAGGATGCTGATCGTCAGCATGCCGAAGGGGAGCCGTGCGGCGAATCCCGGGAGGACGAAGCCGAGGGCGCCGGGGGTGCGCAGGAGCTGCCCGTAGCCGGGGCGGGCGGACGTGTCGGTCGTGACCGCGGATGTCACGGCCTGGCCTTTCCGCTGCCTGGTAGAACTCCCCGTCTGCGGACGATGCACCGCCTTGTGAGCGGTCGCACCCGTACATGTGGGAGCCCCGAGAGCTGTCCTCTTGCGCAGAACCGAGTGATACCTGGGCGCCCACTGCGGGGGGCCACGGCCGCTTTGCGGTCGCGCCAGCTCTGCGTCAGGCAGAGTTGGTTCGATGGTGTGCCTTTATCGTACAGGTGGACCGGGTTCTATGCCCTGTGATTACGGCTACAGAGTGTGTCTTCACCTGCGATTAACTGGAACTTCGCATTCCGGTCCCGCCTATGGGTAGGCGAATGCGGGTGCACGCCATCGAAAATGGCCGAATTAGAGTGGCGCTCTAACCCGCGGAATCGCGAAAGAGCCCTCGGCCATGCCGCTGCGGCTACCGGCTGGGAGGTTCTTCGCCCGTCCCCAGCCACCCCGCCAGCTTGCCGCCCCGGGCCACCGCCCGCAGCCTCGCCTCCGCCGCGTCCCGCACCGGGTCCGTGGCCACGACAAGCAGTTCGTCCCCGCGGCGCAGTACGGTCGCGGGCGCCGGTACGAAGCTCTTGGCGTCCCGGACGACCAGCGTGACGGAGGCCCCGGGCGGCAGTCGCAGCTCGCTCACCTCGACGCCGTGCATCCGCGAGGCCGGCGGGATCGAGAAGGACAGCAGGTGCCCGCGCAGCTTCTCCAGCGGCGCCGACTCGATCCCCAGGTCGGAGGCCGACTCGGCGCCGTCGCCGAGCTTCAGCTTGCGGGCTAGCCAGGGCAGGGTCGGACCCTGCACGAGGGTGTAGACCACGACCAGGACGAAGACGATGTTGAAGACGCGCTCGCTGCCCTCGATCCCAGACACCATGGGGATCGTCGCCAGGATGATGGGCACCGCGCCGCGCAGGCCCGCCCACGACATCAGCGCCTGCTCCTGCCAGGGCACCCGGAACGGCAGCAGTGAGACGAAGACCTCCAGCGGTCGCGCCACCATCGTCAGCACCAGCCCGATGACGACGGCCGGCCAGAAGTCGTGGACCAGCTCGTGCGGGGTCACCAGCAGGCCGAGCAGGACGAACATGCCGATCTGGGCGATCCAGCCGAGTCCGTCCGCGAACCCGCGGGTGGCGGGCCAGTGCGGCAGCTTCGCGTTGCCGAGGACCATCGCCGCCAGGTACACCGCGAGGAAGCCGGAGCCGTGCGCCATCGCTCCGGCCGCGTACGCCGTGATGGCGATCGCCATGACGGCGATCGGGTAGAGGCCGGAGGCGGGAAGGGCGACGTGCCGCAGCCCGTACGAGCCCAGGAACCCCACGGCCAGGCCGATCGCGGCGCCGATCGTCAGCTCCAGGGCGATCTTGCCTATCAGGACGTACCACTCGTCGACCGGTCCGACGGTCGAGAAGGCCACGACCAGGATGACGACGGGGGCGTCGTTGAACCCGGACTCGGCTTCCAGCACACCCGTCACCCGGGAGGGCAGCGGGACCTTGCGCAGGACGGAGAAGACCGCCGCCGCGTCGGTCGAGGAGACGACCGCGCCGATCAGCAGGGCCTGACGCCATTCGAGCCCGACGATGTAGTGCGCGCCGGCGGCGGTCACGCCGACGCTGACGGCGACGCCGACCAGCGACAGCACGATCGCGGCCGGCAGGGCCGGCTTGATCTCTTTCCACTTGGTGCCCAGACCACCCTCGGCGAGGATCACGACGAGCGCGGCGTAGCCGATGACCTGGGTCAGCTCGGCGTTGTCGAACACGACGTTGCCGATTCCGTCCTGGCCTATCGCGACGCCTATGCCGAGGTAAATGAGCAGGCTGGGAAGTCCGCTGCGCGAGGAGACGCGTACCGCCGCGACGGCGACGAGCAACACGAGCGAGCAGACCAGCAGGAGCTCATTGAGCGTGTGGACAGTCAGCGGGCGGCCCTTTCCTCGACGTGCCTGGCGATGACGGAACGACGGGCGTCGGGCTGACGGATCGATCCGGCACGGGCACGAACGGCAAGTACTTCGTTACCTTACCTAATCTTTGACGTGCCCTTTACTCGATAGCCACATTGTGAAACGCCCGCGGAGCTCTGTCCTCACGACCTCTCGCAATCACCTCGACCCCTGGCGGATCACCGCACCCGGTCCTGCGCCTATGGTTGCTCCCAGTACTCCCAGGACCACCCTGCCCCTCTAAGGACAGCGATGCCCGCCAACGAAACCGCCCCTTCCGTCAAGAAGAAGGGACGACGCGCCCGTCTGATCGTGCTCGTCCTGGTCCTGGCGCTCGTCGCGGGCTTCGGGTACGGGGCGTACTGGAGCGTGGACACCGTGCGTGCCTCGTTCCCGCAGACCACCGGCTCCCTCGCGGTGCCCGGCCTGGCCGGGACCGTGGACGTCAAGCGCGATGCCAACGGAATCCCCCAGCTGTACGCCGACACCGACGACGACCTCTTCCGCGCACAGGGCTTCGTGCACGCGCAGGACAGGTTCTGGGAGATGGACGTCCGCCGCCACATGACCTCGGGGCGGCTGTCGGAGATGTTCGGCGCCGGCCAGGTCGAGACCGACGCCTTCCTGCGCACCCTGGGCTGGCGCCAGGTCGCGGAGCAGGAGTACAAGGAGAAGCTCTCCCCGGAGACGAAGAAGAACCTGCAGGCCTACGCCGACGGGGTCAACGCGTACCTGAAGGGGAAGTCCGGCAAGGACCTCTCCGTCGAGCACGCCGCTCTCAAGCTCAGTGACGACTACGAGCCCGAGCAGTGGTCCCCGGTCGACTCGGTGGCCTGGCTCAAGGCGATGGCGTGGGACCTGCGCGGCAACATGCAGGACGAGATCGACCGTGCCCTGATGACGGACAGGCTCTCGCAGCAGGAGATCGCCGAGCTCTACCCGCAGTACCCCTTCGACCGGAACAAGACGATCGTCGAGGGCGGCTCCGTCGCGGGCGGCAAGTACACCCCGCAGGCCCCCTCGGCCTCCGGCGGCCAGGGCACCGCCGTCGGCTCCCAGGCCTCCTCGGCCTCGGCCTCCGCCGGGACGGGCCACAGCGGCCTGGCCGGCAACGCCACCGCCCAGGGCGCGACCGTGGGCCTGCGCACCCAGCTGAGCGCGCTGGCCGACACCCTCGACGAGATCCCCGCGATCCTCGGCCCCGCCGGCAGCGGCATCGGCTCGAACTCCTGGGTCGTCTCGGGCAAGTACACGACCACCGGCAAGCCGCTGCTCGCGAACGACCCGCACCTCGCCCCGCAGCTGCCCTCGGTCTGGTACCAGATGGGCCTGCACTGCCGGTCGGTCTCGGCCGCCTGCCAGTACGACGTCGCCGGCTACACCTTCTCCGGCATGCCCGGGGTGGTCATCGGCCACAACGCCGACATCGCCTGGGGCATGACCAACCTCGGTGCCGACGTCACGGACCTCTACCTGGAGCAGATCAAGCCCGAGGGCTACGTCTACGACAACAAGGTGCTCCCCTTCGCCACCCGCGAAGAGGTCATCAAGATCGCCGGCGGCGGTGAGAAGAAGATCACGGTGCGGAGCACCAACAACGGCCCGCTGATCTCCGACCGCAGCGACGAGATCACCTCGGTCGGCGCCCGTGCCCCCGTCGCCAGCTCCGCGCCCGACCGCGGCAACGGATACGGCGTCGCCCTGCGCTGGACCGCCCTGGACCCCGGCAAGTCGATGGACGCCGTCTTCAAGATCGACCGGGCCAAGAACTTCACCGAGTTCCGTGCCGCGGCCCGCGACTTCGAGGTCCCCTCCCAGAACCTGATCTACGCCGACGGCAAGGGCGCCAACGGCAACATCGGCTACCAGGCACCGGGCCGCATCCCGATCCGCGGCGGCGGCGCGGACGGCTCCATGCCGGCACCCGGCTGGGACTCGAAGTACGCCTGGAAGGGCACCAAGGACTCCACCGCGGGCTGGATCCCGCAGGACGAGATGCCGTACGACCTCAACCCGCCCCGCGGCTACATCGTCACCGCGAACCAGGCGGTCGTGGAAAGCGGCACCGGCCCCGGCAAGTACCCGTACCTGCTGACCACGGACTGGGGCTACGGCGCCCGCAGCCAGCGGATCAACGACCTCATCGAGGCGAAGATCAAGGACAGCGGCAAGATCTCCACCGACGACATGCGCACCATGCAGATGGACAACAGCAGCGAGATCGCCGCGCTGCTCACCCCGATGCTGGCCAAGATCGACGTCTCGGACCCGGACGTCCGCGCCGCGCAGAAGCTCCTGGAGGGCTGGAACTACACCCAGGAGCCCGACTCGGCGGCGGCCGCGTACTTCAACGCGGTCTGGCGCAACATCCTCAAGCTGGCCTTCGGCGACAAGATGCCCAAGGAGCTGCGCGTCAAGGGCAGCTGCATGAACGTCCCCGAGCAGACGACCGGCCCGGCCGACGACCTCGCCAAGATGGTCCGCGAGTGCGGCATGCGCGACTCCGACTCGGCGCAGCCCGACGGCGGCGACCGCTGGTTCGAGGTGGTCCGCCGCCTGGCCAAGGACGAGAACTCCAAGTGGTGGCAGGCGCCGGCCGTCGGCCGCACCGTGCCGGCCACCACCACCCGGGACCAGCTCTTCGCGCGGGCCATGAAGGACGCCCGCTGGGAGCTGACCGCCAAGCTCGGCAAGGACCAGTCGACCTGGAGCTGGGGCCGGCTGCACCAGCTGATGCTGAAGAACCAGACGATCGGCACCGAGGGCCCGGGCTACCTCCAGTGGCTCCTCAACCGCGGGCCGTGGAACCTGGGCGGCGGCGAGGCCACCGTCAACGCGACCGGCTGGAACGCTTCGAGCGGGTACGGGGTCACCTGGGTGCCGTCGATGCGGATGGTCGTGAACCTGAACGACCTCGACAAGTCCCGCTGGATCAACCTCACGGGCGCCTCGGGGCACGCCTACCACGACCACTACACGGATCAGACGACCCTGTGGGCCAAGGGCGAGCTGCTGGACTGGCCCTTCGGCAAGGAGGCCGTGGACAAGGCCACGGTCGACACCCTGAAGCTGACGCCGTAGCGGCGACGAGGCCTCAGAAGCGCACCACCCCCGACGGGGTGGCCACCGCCCGCACGGGGTGGTCGTGCGGCTCCTCCGGGACCCGCGCGACCACCTCGTGGTCGTAGAGGAGCACGACGAGCGCGGGATGCGCCCCGGCGCGCTCCAGCCGCTCCAGCACCCGGTCGTACGAGCCTCCGCCCCGGCCCAGCCGCATCCCGCGCCGGTCCACGGCGAGTCCGGGCAGCAACACCGCGTCGGCGCCGGTCACCGCGTCCGGGCCGAGGCGCGGACCGGCGGGCTCCAGGAGCTTCATCTTCCCGGGGTGCGCGGTCTCGGCCAGGCTCCCCGGGCCCTCGTACGCCGCCCAGTCGAGGTCGTTGTCGGGCAGCAGGACGGGCAGCAGCACCCGCTTCCCGGAAGCCCGCAGGGCGTCGAGCAGTTCGCGGGTGCCGGGCTCGGAACCCACGGAGACGTAGGCCGCCACGGTCCGCGCGCCGAGCAGTTCGGGCAGTTCGAGAGCGGACCGGGACAGGGCGCGGGCCGACGTGCGCAGGGAGTCGGGGGACAGGGCCCGGCGGGCGCCGAGGAGTTCGCGGCGCAGGTCCGTCTTGGCCCGGGGAGGCTGGTTCGCTACCACGGGTGGCTGGTCTCCTTCACTGGTGGTGCAAATTTGAACATATTCACCTGTACTTCTCCGTGGCGGTGTCCGCGAGCGACTATTGTTCCGCGCATGACTCAGTTGCACCCCGTGATCAAGAAGGCCGTCATCCCGGCCGCGGGCCTCGGTACTCGCTTTCTTCCCGCAACAAAAGCGACACCCAAGGAAATGCTCCCGGTTGTGGACAAGCCGGCCATCCAGTACGTCGTCGAGGAGGCCGTCTCGGCCGGCCTCGACGACATACTGATGATCACGGGTCGCAACAAGCGTGCTCTCGAAGACCACTTCGACCGCAACTACGAGCTGGAATCCGCGCTCATCGCCAAGGGCGACGACGACCGGCTGAAGAAGGTCCAGGAATCGAGCGACCTGGCCACCATGCACTACGTGCGCCAGGGCGACCCGCGCGGTCTCGGGCACGCTGTGCTGTGCGCCGAACCTCACGTGGGCACCGAGCCCTTCGCCGTCCTGCTCGGCGACGACCTCATCGACCCGCGCGACCCGCTGCTGCGCCAGATGTGCGAGATCCAGCAGCGCACCGGCGGCACCGTCGTCGCGCTGATGGAGGTGGACCCCTCCCAGGTGCACCTGTACGGCTGCGCCGCCGTCGAGGCCACCCACGACGCGGACGTGGTCCGCATCACCGGCCTCGTCGAGAAGCCGGACGCGGTGGACGCGCCCAGCAATTTCGCGGTGATCGGCCGCTATGTCCTCAACCCCGCGATCTTCGGCATACTGCGGGAGACCGAGCCGGGCCGCGGCGGAGAGATCCAGCTGACCGACGCCCTGCAGAAGCTTGCCGCCGACGAGACCCTCGGCGGCCCGGTGCACGGCGTGGTCTTCAGGGGCCGGCGCTACGACACCGGGGACCGCGGGGACTACCTGCGGGCCATCGTCCGGCTCGCGTGCGAGCGTGAGGACCTGGGCCCGGAGTTCCGCACCTGGCTTCACCGTTACGTCACGGAGGAGATGTAGCACCTTGACCAGCCCCGCACCGCAGGACACCGGCCACCAGCGCCTGTGGTCCGTGGACGAGCACCTCGCCGACGTCCTCGCCACCGTCCGGCCGCTCGAACCCATCGAGCTCCAGCTGCTGGACGCCCAGGGCTGCGTCCTCGTCGAGGACGTCACCGTGCCCGTCGCCCTCCCGCCCTTCGACAACAGCTCGATGGACGGCTACGCCGTCCGGACCGCCGACGTCCAGGGCGCGAGCGAGGAGTTCCCCGCGGTGCTGACGGTCATCGGGGACGTGGCGGCCGGCAGCGGTGAACTGCCGACCGTCGGCCCCGGCGAGGCGGCCCGCATCATGACCGGCGCTCCGCTGCCCCCCGGCGCGGAAGCCGTCGTACCGGTCGAGTGGACCGACGGCGGCACGGGCGGGGGCGCGGCCCGCGGGATGACCCCGGCCAGCGAGTCGCCCGAGGGCGCCGCGGGCGAGGTCCGGGTCCACCGCGCCGCCGAGGCGCGGGCGCACGTCCGCTCCCGCGGGAGCGACGTACAGGCCGGGGACCTCGCGCTCGCCGCGGGCACGGTCCTGGGCCCGCCGCAGATCGCACTGCTGGCGGCCATCGGGCGGGGCACCGTACGGGTACGGCCGCGCCCGCGCGTCGTCGTCATGTCCACGGGCAGCGAACTGGTCCAGCCCGGCGAGGCGCTGACGTCCGGCACGATCTACGACTCCAACAGCTTCGCGCTGGCCGCCGCCGCGCGCGACGCCGGAGCCATCGCCTACCGGGTCGGCGCCGTCGCGGACGACGCCGACACCCTGCGCTCCACCATCGAGGACCAGCTCATCCGGGCCGACCTGCTGGTGACCACGGGCGGGGTCAGCGTCGGCGCGTACGACGTGGTCAAGGAAGCGCTCACGGCCGTCTCCACCGGGGACGAGGACGTGGACGGCGCCGGCATCGACTTCCGCAAGCTCGCCATGCAGCCCGGCAAGCCCCAGGGCTTCGGCACCATCGGCCCCGACCACACCCCGCTGATCGCCCTGCCGGGGAACCCGGTGTCCTCCTACGTCTCCTTCGAGCTGTTCGCGCGCCCCGCGATCCGCGCCCTGATGGGCCTGCCCGCCTCCGAGGTCAGCCGGCCGAGCGTGCGCGCGGTGCTTAAGGCCGACAAGGCGATCGGCTCCCCGGCGGGCCGCCGGCAGTTCCTGCGTGGCAAGTACGACGCCGTGAGCGGCACGGTCAGCCCGGTCGGCGGATCGGGCTCGCACCTGATCGCCGCGCTGGCGCACGCCGACTCGCTGATGGTCGTACCGGAGGACGTGACCTCGGTGGAGCCCGGCGCCGAGCTGGAAGTGGTCCTGCTCGGCTGAGGCCGGGCGGATGCGGGTAGCGTGTTGCACCACACAGGCCCTTGCGGGGCCCGGACGGGAGCGGCACGCAGATATGAGTACGCAAAGCGGCGCCGGCGGCGCCGGCGGCACCAGGCTGACGCACATCGACGAGGCGGGCGCGGCCCGGATGGTCGACGTCTCGGAGAAGGACGTCACCACCCGGACGGCGCGGGCCAGCGGGCGCGTCCTCGTCTCCCCCCGAGTGATCGAGCTGCTGCGCGGAGAGGGCGTACCCAAGGGCGACGCGCTCGCCACCGCGCGGATCGCCGGGATCATGGGCGCGAAGAAGACCCCCGACCTGATCCCGCTGTGCCACCCGCTGGCCGTCTCCGGCGTGAAGGTCGACCTGTCGGTCGCCGACGACGCCGTCGAGATCCTCGCCACCGTCAAGACCACCGACCGCACGGGCGTCGAGATGGAGGCGCTGACCGCCGTCGCGGTCGCCGGGCTCACCGTCATCGACATGGTGAAGGCCGTCGACAAGGGCGCGGTCATCACGGACGTGCGGGTCGAGGAGAAGACGGGCGGCAAGTCCGGCGACTGGGCGCGTTCGTGAACGCCCCGCGCGGCGGCGAGGTCCACAGCCACAGCCACGGGCCCGGTCGGGAACCGGCCGTGACGCCCGACCCGCCCGCGGCCCCGTCGCCGCGCGCGCTGGTCGTCACCGCGTCCAACCGCGCCTCGAAGGGCGTCTACGCCGACAGGGGCGGCCCGGTGCTCGCCGACGGGCTGCGCGCGCTCGGCTTCGCCGTGGACGGCCCGCGCGTGGTCCCCGACGGGGACCCCGTCGAGGCGGCCCTGCGCGAGGGAGTGGCCGCCGGCTACGACGTCATCCTCACCACCGGCGGCACCGGCATCTCCCCGACCGACCGGACCCCGGACGCCACCGCCCGGGTCCTGGACTACGAGATCCCGGGCATCCCGCAGGCGATCCGTGCCGAGTCCCTGGCGACGGTGCCGACCGCGGCCCTGTCGCGGGGGCTCGCGGGCGTGGCCGGCCACACCCTGATCGTGAACCTGCCGGGTTCGACGGGCGGGGTGCGCGACGGGATCGCCGTCCTGTCCCGCGTCCTGCTCCACGCCGTCGACCAGATCCGGGGCGGCGACCACCCCGCGCCCCCCGGCAGAAGCACAGGGAGCGCGAGCTGAACGGCCCCTCCTGGCCGGTGGTGCTGTCGGACGGCGAGGTCACCCTCCGGCCGATAAAGCTGCGGGACCAGACCGCCTGGCGCGAGGTCAACCGGCGCAACCGCGACTGGCTCCGGCCGTGGGAGGCGACCATCCCGCCGCCCGCGCCCTGGGGGCCCGTGGTCCAGCGGCCGACGTACCGCCAGATGGTCCGCCACCTGCGGGCAGAGGCGAACGCGGGGCGCATGCTGCCCTTCGTCATCGAGTACCAGGGGCGCCTGGTGGGTCAGCTGACGGTCGCCGGGATCACCTGGGGATCGATGTGCGCGGGCCACGTCGGCTACTGGGTGGACCGCGAGGTGGCCGGGCGCGGGGTGATGCCGACGGCGGTCGCACTGGCGGTGGACCACTGCTTCACCCAGGTCGGCCTGCACCGCGTCGAGGTGTGCATCCGCCCGGAGAACGGCCCGAGCCGTCGGGTGGTGGAGAAGCTCGGTTTCCGCGAGGAGGGGCTGCGCCCGCGCTACCTGCACATCGACGGCGCGTGGCGCGATCACCTCGTGTACGCGCTGACGGCGGAGGAGGTGCGGGAGGGACTGCTGCGCCGTTGGCAGCGGGAGCGCCACCCGCACGGGCCCGCGTCGCCCGGCTCATAAGAATCCGATATCTGTTCGAATTCTTTCGCTCAATGACCGATTCGCCCATAACCTGATCCGAAGAATCACAAAAAAAGTCCGTGATATCAGCGAGATCGCGCGACACGCCGCCCCAATTGGCGGATCCGCCCGGCCGCGCCCCTCTACGGTGTGGGGTGTGAGCAGCAGCGGCCTCATCTACGCAGTCATTGTCGGGGCCTGGGCCGCCTACTTGGTGCCCATGTGGCTCCGGAGGCAGGACGAGCTGAACGAAGCCCGTCCGACGGAACGCTTCTCCACCGCCATCCGGCTGCTTTCCGGCCGGGCGGGAATGGAGCGCCGTTACGCCAAGGGACTGCGTGAGCGCGGTGACGAAGAGGCGCAGCCCCAGCCCCCCGCGGACCCGGACGCCGCGACGGAAACGGTGAACTCCGTGGACGCCGCCGACGCCCGGGCAGTCGTCGTGCCCCCGCCCACCCGGTCGGAGCCGAGATCGGCCGCCTCCGAGCGGGCCGACCGCGCGGAACGGGCCCGCCGCGAGCAGCGCCTGGTCGTCCTGGCCCGCCGCCGGCGCACCACCGCGCTGCTCTTCCTGGTCTTCACCCTCGGCGCGGTCGTCGCCGCCGTCGGCGGACTGCGCTACCTGTGGGCCCCGGCCCTCCCCGCCCTGCTGCTGAGCACGTACATCGTGCACCTGCGGGTCCAGGAGCGCCGACGTTACGAGTTCACCATGGACCGGCGGCGCGCCGAAGCGGCCGCCCGCCGGCTCCGCGAGAACCGCCCCCGCCGCCGGGAGTCCGAGGCGGCGGCCGGCTCCGAACCGGACCCCGCTCCACCCGTCTCCCCGCAGGAGGCGGGCCGGCGCGCCCTGGTCGAGCAGACCGACCACGCCGAATGGGTGGACCAGCAGCGCGAACGCGAGCGCGGCCCCGCCCGCGGTGACAGCTGGGAGCCCGTCCCGGTCCCGCTGCCGACGTACGTGACGGCGCCGGTCGCCCCGCGCGCCACCGGCCCGGCCACACCGGACCCCTGGAGCGCGACGCGCTCCAGCACGGCCGAGCCGACGGAGCCGCGCCTTCGAGCCCAGCCCGCCCCCCGCACGCCCCGCGCCCGTGACGCGTCCCGCACGCCGCTGTTCGACCAGTACGAGGGCGACGAGCGCCCGCGCGCCGCGAACGAGTGATCGATGACCTGCGCGGACGCTCCCCGGAACCGGTTTTGGAGCACCCGCGAGGGGATGCTAATGTTTCACACGTCGCAAGGGCCTGTGGCGCAGTCTGGTAGCGCACCTCGTTCGCATCGAGGGGGTCTGGGGTTCAAATCCCCACAGGTCCACAGACAAAGAAGATCCCGCCCGGTCGGAAGACCGGGCGGGATCTTCTGCATTTCCGGGCAGTCGGCGCGGGGCGGGCAAGCGGGCCGGCACGGTGCGGAATTCAGAGCCGGATCCGAGCTCACGCGTCAGGCGGGGCCCGGGGTTACCGCCCCGTAGGCCTGCTGATAGACAGCTCCCTACGAAAACCCGTCGCACCCCGGTCAGGCGCCGTGCCACCCTCCCGCAGGGAAGTAGCCCCCCTGCCCGTGGTGGCCGGGCGGGCCGGATCACGCGGGGGGACACACATGCATCTGTTGCCGAACGGCACGAGACGGTGGCGCGGGAGGGGGAGGAGCGGTCGCGCGGCGGTCGCTTCGGGGGCCCTCCTCGCAGCCGTCCTGACTTCTCTGGTGGGCCAGAGCGGGCCCGCCTTCGCAGCGCCGGCCCGGCCCGTGGCCGCCGCCGCGCCGCAGCCGGACGCCGGCGCGGGCCAGGCCGCGCCGGCCCCGCAGCCCGGGTCGAAGTCCGCGCCGGGGCCGAAGGCCGCGCCGAAGCCGGACCCGAAGGCCGACCGGGACGCCGCAGTGCGCTCGCTCCAGGAGGGCGACCCGGCGGCCACCTGTCCCAAGGACCTCGCTCCGCACACCCCGGTCGACTGCGTGGTCGAGCCGTACAAGACCGTCTCCTTCGCGCTCACCCTGCCGCAGCAGAAGGACCTGGTGTTCCTCCAGGCCGTCTCGGCGCAGACGGTCTATCCCCGGCTGATCGCACCCGACGGCACCGCGGTCGCCTGTGAGAGCGTCCGCGAGTACACCAGCGGCGAGATCCGCTGTGCGACCGGCCAGGCGGGCACCTACACGGTCGAGGTCCGCAACGACAGCGGCATGGAGAACGCCCTCTCGGTGGCGTACCTCCCGCTGCTCTCCACCACCGCGTGCAAGGCGGTGGCCGCCGCAGACCGCACGCTGGGCGCCCCGACCGTGTTCCACGGTTCGCTGCCGGCCGGCTCGCCGGGCGACTGCTACACGACCGACCTGGCCGTGAACGACGTACTGCGCTCCTACAGCTCCTCCTACCGGGTCCTGCAGACCGTCTACGACGCCACCGGCAAGCAGGTCTGCTCCTCGCAGAACCGCGAGAGCGACCCGCTCGACTGCAAGCTGACGGGCACCGCGCCGTTCCGCGTGACGGTGCAGCAGATCTCGGGGGCCGCGGAGACCTACGACTTCACCCTGGCCCGGCTCTCCCGCCCGGAGGGCTGCGCGGTCGTGACGGCGCAGGCCTTCGGCGTCTCCCCGGACCTGGGCTCCACGGCGCGCTGCCGGACCCTGAGGGTCACGGCCGCCGCCCGGCACACCTTCGGTCCGGTCGCGGCCGCCGGAGCACCCTACGGCGGGCTGTTCTCCGCCGACGGCACCCCGTCCACGAGCTCCTGCACCGCTACCGGCGTCTGTGACCTCGCCGTCGGCGACCACACCTGGGCGGTCGATCCCGGCCGCACCGACGCGAGCCAGGCCGCCGCCCCCTTCGGCATGGCCTTCCACTCCGCCAAGGAGACCCGCGGCTGCACCGCGACCCACGACAACGGCCTGGTGGCCGGAGCCGTGACCGGCACGTTCGGCGGCCCCGGGCAGCAGCTCTGCCTGACCCTGCCGACCGCCACCGGCAAGGGCCTCTACCTGCTCAACCGGCCGCCCGCCGAGGGCACCAGCGTGGCCGTCCAGGTCTTCGACGCCACCGGCGCCGAGCAGTGCGACAGCCGGGGCTCCTCCTACGCCGCCTGCAAGCTGACCGGCACCGCGCCGTTCCGCGCGGTGCTGAGCGGCGACCCGGCCGGGGCCTATCAGCTGCTGGTCCACCGGACCGGCGAGCCCGCCGGCTGCGCCGCGTGGCCGCAGTCCGGCTTCGGCGGATCCTGGGGCGCCGAGGCCTCGCTGACCCAGGCCGTCCAGCAGGTGTGCCTGAGCCTGCCGGCCAACCAGCACGCCACCGCCGAGATGCTCGACTACGCCAACATCGCGAACCGGGTCAACGCCTCGGTCCAGGTGGTCGACCCCGCCGGCAACACGGCGTGCTCGACCGCGGGAAGCTCCACCACCAACTGCGTACTGGCCGCGGGCGTCCCGTACACCGCGATGCTGGTCGGCACCGGCTGGGAGGACACGTACAAGCTGGTCCGGCGGGACATCTCGCCGACCGCCGACTGCACCGCCCCCGCCTCCACCAAGGTCGGCGGCCCGTCCACGCCGCTCGACCTGACCTCGGCCCTGGACGCACGCTGCGTCCGCGTCGGCGGCACCGCCGCGGACAAGTTCTGGCTGAGCGCGCGGACCCTGGGCTCGCGCTACGACCCCTCCACGGTGATGAAGGTCGTCGACGCGGGCGGCAAGACGGTCTGCACGCAGTGGGGGATCACCTGCCGGGTCACCGGTTCGACGTCCTACGTGGCGATCGTGGTCGCCTCCGGGTACAAGGACAAGCCGATCCACACCAACGTCGACGCCTGGAAGGTCGGCACGGCTGCCGGCTGGGCGCCGGAATGCGCCGCCAACCGGATCTCGGTCGACGGTTTCCCGGTGCGCAGCGGAACCCTCACCGAGTCCTCGACGGCCTACTGCGCCGTGGTCGACGTGAAGACCTCGCAGGCCTTCAACGTCTTCGGCACGACCAGCGCCACCGACGTGGAGAAGCCCAACGTGGCGCTGTTGAGCGCCGCGCACTGGGACAACTCGTACCTCGGCTACCAGTGCATGAACAACTACGGCACCTTCGGCGGCCGGTGCGCGACCTACGACAGCTCCGACGTGGGCCAGGCCGTGCTGATGATCAGCCCCAACAAGACGGTCACGCCGGTCGAGTTCAGCCTGCAGGGTGTCTGCGACAGCGGGTGCACGCGCCCGGCGAACCAGGACCCGACCTCGATCAGCCCCGCGACCGGCGCCGCCGGGACGCAGACCCGGGCCGTCGTCCGCGGCACCGGACTCACCCTGGGCACCAAGGTGAAGCTGGTCCGCAGCGGTAGCTGGAGCGACCCGCAGCCGGTCATGACCCCGCTCTCCGTGAACGCCGCCGGCACCGAGCTCAACGTCCTGGTCGACACCAACGGGCTGGAGCCCGGCACCTACGACGTCCTGCTCGACGGCATCGGGCACACCGACGGCGTGCCCTCCCCCGGCTACCTCCCCAAGGCCTACACGGTCACGGCCCCGGTCGTCTCCGCGAAGAGCCGCTTCGTCCCGGTCGCGCCGTCGCGCTTCCTGGACACGCGTTCCGGGGTGGGTGCCAAGCAGGCGAAGGTCGGTCCGGGCGGTGTGGCGACGCTCCAGGTCGCGGGTGTGAAGGGCATCCCGGCCAATGGTGTGACGGCGGTCGTGATGAACGTGACGGCTGTGTACCCGACGGACTTCGGGCACGTGACGGTCTATCCGAACGGGCAGCCGGTCCCGAACGTGTCGAACCTGAACTACTCGCCCGGGCAGATCGTCCCGAACCTGGTGACCGTTCCGGTCGTCAACGGGAAGGTCGACCTGCGCAACTCCGCGGGCTCGGTCGACCTGATCGCCGACGTCACCGGCTACTACACCGACAAGGCCGGCGCCGGCTCCGCGCTGACGGCGATCACGCCGTCGCGCTTCCTGGACACGCGTTCCGGGGTGGGTGCCAAGCAGGCGAAGGTCGGTCCGGGCGGTGTGGCGACGCTCCAGGTCGCGGGTGTG
>NZ_JBHWVV010000001.1:78018-171077 GCF_042736715.1 Streptomyces sp. NPDC060049 | reverse complement strand
ATCCCGGCCAATGGTGTGACGGCGGTCGTGATGAACGTGACGGCTGTGTACCCGACGGACTTCGGGCACGTGACGGTCTATCCGAACGGGCAGCCCGTCCCGAACGTGTCGAACCTGAACTTCACGCCCGGGCAGATCGTCCCGAACCTGGTGGTCGTCCCGGTCGTCAACGGGAAGGTCGACCTGCGCAACTCCGCGGGCTCGGTCGACCTGATCGCCGATGTGACGGGCTACTACTCCGCCACCGGATCGACCTTCTCCTCGGGGGCGCCGGTCAGGCTGCTGGACACCCGCGCGGGCATCGGCGCTCGCGCCGGAGCCGTGGGCCAGGGCGACCTGGTCAGCGTGCGGGTGGCCGGCGTCGAGGGCGTGCCCGCCACCGGGGTCACCGCGGTCGTGCTGAACGTCACGGTCACCGCACCCACCGCCGACAGCCACCTGGTGGTCTACCCGCACGGGGTCGCGCGTCCCGACGTGTCGAACCTCAACTTCACGGCCGGGCAGACGGTCCCCAACCTGGTGGTGGTCCCGGTCGTCGACGGCCGGGTCACCCTCTACAACCACGGGGGCAGTTCCCAGGTGATCGCGGATCTGGCCGGGTACTTCACGTCCTGACCCCGCGGGACCACCGCAGTCCGAGCGACACAGGCCGCCGCGCCGTCCGGGGAACCCCGGGCGGCGCGGCGGCGTTCGCGGCCCCGGGACGGGACGGCCTCAGGCGGGGCTCAGCGGCTTCGTCATGCAGCGGCTGGAGTCGTGGAAGCGGTAGTGGCCGAACTTCTCCGACGGGGCGTAGCCCGCGGAGAGGTACAGGGCGATGGCCTCCGGCTGCTGGTCGCCCGTCTCCAGGGCCATGCGCAGCCGACCGGCCGCCCGGGCGTCCGCTTCGAGCTCGGCGAGGATGCGGCGGGCGAGCCCGAGCCCCCGGGCGTGCGGGACGACGTACATCCGCTTGAGCTCGGCGTCGCCGTCCGAGTAGCCCTCGCCGTTCGCCTCCTGCGCGCGCCAGCCGCCGCTGGCTATCGGCGCGTCCGAAGCGTCGTAGGCGAGCAGGTAGAGGCCGCTGGGCGGGGAGAACATCGCGGGGTCGAGGAAGGTGACATCGCCCTCGCCGTCGTAGCGCTCCTGGTATTCGATCTGCACTTGGTCGTTGAGCTTGACCGCGTCCGGGTGGTCGTACGACACGGCGCGGAGCTGGATCTCCTGAGACATCCGAACAGCCTACGGAACGCTCCGGCTATCGTGCAGGGATGCTCTCCGTGACCTCCGTGAATGTGAATGGGATCCGCGCCGCCGCCAAGAAGGGGTTCTCCCCGTGGCTGGCCGGATCGGACGCCGACGTCGTCTGCCTGCAGGAAGTGCGGGCCGAGGCGGGGCAGATCCCGCAGGAGGTGCGGGAGCCCGAGGGGTGGCACACCGTGTTCGCGCCGGCCGCCGCCAAGGGGCGGGCCGGGGTCGCGCTCTACACGCGCCGGGAGCCGGAGCGGGTGCGGGTCGGGTTCGGCAGTTCCGAGTTCGACGGCTCCGGCCGGTACCTGGAGGCCGACCTGCCCGGCGTGACCGTCGCCAGCCTCTACCTGCCCTCCGGGGAGGCGGGGACCGAGAAGCAGGACGAGAAGTACCGGTTCATGGGGGAGTTCCTCCCCTACCTGAAGGAGCTCAGGGCGCGGGCCGCCGCCGACGGGCGCGAGGTCGTCGTGTGCGGCGACTGGAACATCTGCCACCGGGAGGCCGACCTGAAGAACTGGAAGACCAACCGGAAGAACGCCGGCTTCCTGCCCGAGGAGCGCGAGTGGCTCGGCCAGGTGTACGACAGCGCCGGGTACGTGGACGTCGTGCGCAGCCTGCATCCCGAGACCGAGGGCCCGTACTCCTGGTGGTCCTACCGAGGCCGGGCCTTCGACAACGACGCGGGCTGGCGCATCGACCTCCAGGTCGCCACGCCCGGGCTGGCCGCCAGGGCCGTCAAGGCCTACGTGGAGCGGGCCGAGACGCACCCCGAGCGGTGGTCCGACCACGCGCCCGTGACCGTGGTCTACGAGCTCGGGGTCTGACCGGACTCCGGCGCGCGCAGGCGGTCCATCGCCATCGTGAGCTCGGCCTCGACCACGCTCTTGGCCAGCGGCCGCAGGCGCGGGACCGCCTCCTCGTCGATGTGCGCGGAGATCAGCTCCGCGAACAGCGCGGCCAGCGCGTCCGCGTGCTCGCGCACCCGGCGGCCCGCCTCCAGGACGGCCGAGAGGGGCACGCCTTCGCGGACCAGTGCCGAGGAGACGTCCAGCAGCCGGCGGCTGACGTGGACGATCTCCTCGCCGTCGGTGGCGAGGTAGCCGAGGTCGAGGGAGGCCGCGAGGTTCTCCGGGGTGACCTCGCCCTCGAAGTAGTCGGCGAGCGCCTCGGGCGACAGGCGGACCGGGGTCTCCTCGGACCAGCCCATGCCGAGCAGCTCCCCGAGCTGGCCGACGTCACGGCCCTTCTCGAAGGCGACGGTCAGCTCCGCTATCCCGCCGAGGGTGTGGCCGCGTTCCAGCAGGGCGGCGATCGTGCGGAGCCGGGCCAGGTGGTGGTCGTCGTACCAGGCGATGCGGCCCTCGCGGCGGGGCGGCGGCAGGAGCTTGCGCTCCCGGTAGAAGCGCAGGGTGCGTACGGGGATGCCGGCGGCCAGGGCCAGCTCCTCCGTGCGGTATTCGCGCACTGTGTCCCTTGCTTCCGTCGTTTCGGTTGCGTCCTGCGTCGCGTCGTCCGGCACGTGCGCAGCCTAGGCCCTGTCGTCGCGGTGGTGCCCGGCCCGTGGCGCCCGGTGTCCCTGTGGCGTCAGGGCGTCGTACCCGCAGTAACTTTCCTCGCGCGACCCCTACCCATGAGTACGGGGCTGCTCTACTCTCCCGATTGTGCCAGTGATTGCTGGCAGCTTGGGCATCCGAAGGCGGCGGGCATGGGCGGTGGCATGGACGGGCGCGAGCACGTACGAGTGGCGGTGATCGGTTCCGGGTTCGGCGGACTGGGCGCCGCGGTGCGGTTGCGGCGCGAGGGGATCACGGACTTCGTCGTCCTGGAGCGCGCCGACTCCGTCGGCGGCACCTGGCGCGACAACAACTACCCCGGGTGCGCGTGCGACGTGCCGTCCCACCTCTACTCCTTCTCCTTCGCTCCGAATCCGGACTGGCCGCGCACCTTCTCCGGGCAACCCGCCATCCGGGAGTACTTGGAGCACGTGGCCGACGCCTTCGGCCTGCGCCGCCACATCCGGCTGAGCCACGAGGTCCGGATGATGCGCTGGGACGCGGACGAGCTGCGCTGGGACATCGAGACCTCGGGCGGCTCGCTCACCGCCGACGTGGTCGTCTCCGCCACCGGGCCGCTGTCCGACCCGAAGATGCCCGAGATCCCCGGGCTCGCCGGCTTCCCCGGCAAGGTCTTCCACTCCGCCCGCTGGGACCACGACTACGACCTGCGCGGCAAGCGCGTCGCCATGATCGGCACCGGCGCGTCCGCCATCCAGATCGTGCCCGCCATCGCCCCCGCGGTGGAGCGACTGACGCTCTTCCAGCGCACCCCGCCGTGGGTCATGCCGCGCACCGACCGGGCGATCTCCTCAGTGGAGCGCTGGCTCCACCGCCAGCTGCCCTTCACCCGGGCGGCGCGCCGCGGGCTGCTGTGGGGGATCCGCGAGCTCCAGGTCAGCGCCTTCACCAAGCGGCCGAACCAGCTCGGGCTGATCGAGTCGCTCGCCAAGGCCAACATGGGGCGCTCGATCAAGGACCCGGCGCTGCGGGCCAAGCTGACGCCCTCCTACCGCATCGGCTGCAAGCGGATCCTGCTCTCCAGCGAGTACTACCCGGCGCTCGCCCGGCCGAACGTGGACCTGGTCGCCTCCGGGCTGAAGGAGGTCCGGGGCTCGGCCCTGGTCGCCGCCGACGGCACCGAGACCGAGGTCGACGCGATCGTCTTCGGCACCGGCTTCCACGTCACGGACATGCCGATCGCCGACCGGGTGGTGGGTGTGGAGGGCAAGACCCTCGCGGACGTGTGGAAGGACGGGATGCAGTCCCTGCGCGGGGCCACCGCGGCCGGCTTCCCGAACTGGATGACGATCATCGGGCCGAACACCGGGCTCGGGAACAGTTCGATGATCCTGATGATCGAATCGCAGCTGAACTACATGGCCGACTACATGCGGCAGCTGGCCCTCCTCGGTGGAAGCGGTCCGGGCGGCCGGGTCGCGCTCGCCGCCAGGCCGTCGGCCGTCAACGCGTGGAACCGGAACGTCCAGACGCGGATGGAGCGCACCGTCTGGAACACCGGCGGCTGCACCAGCTGGTACCTGGACGCGCAGGGCCGCAACACCACCGTCTGGCCGGGCACCACCGGGGAGTTCCGCAAGGAGACCCGGAGCGTGGACCTGGGCGAGTACGAGGTCGTGCGCCACCGGGAGCGCGAGCGGGTCGCGGCGGGCGCCGGGACACCGGCGAAGGGCGCCGCGCAGCCGGCCGCAACAGCCCGGCCGGCCGCCTCCGCCGAGCCGGCCGCCTCCGCCGAATCGTCCGCCTCCTCCGAGGAGAGCGCCGCGTGAGCCGCCTGACGCACGTCACCGCGGGCCCCTACGCCCCGCCGGCCGCCCGCCGCGAGCTGGTCGCCACCTCCGCCGACGGCTCCCGCCTGCACGTCGAGGTGCACGGTGAGGAGGGGGCCCCGGCGGTCGTGCTCGCGCACGGCTGGACGTGTTCCACCGCCTTCTGGGCCGCGCAGATACGGGCCCTGGCCGCCGGTCACCGGGTCATCGCCTACGACCAGCGCGGCCACGGGCGCAGCCCCGCCGCCCTCGGCTACAGCACCACCGCGCTCGCCGACGACCTGACCGCCGTCCTGGGGGCCACCCTCGCGCCCGGTGAGAGGGCCGTCGTCGCCGGGCACTCCATGGGCGGGATGACGATCATGGCCGCGGCCGGCCGGCCGGAGTTCGCCGAACACGTCGCGGCCGCGGTGCTGTGCAGCACGGGCAGTGGCCGGCTGGTCGAGGAGGCACTGGTCCTGCCGATCCGCCCCGGACGCGCGAGGACCCGTATCACCGGCGCGGTCCTGGGATCCCGGGCCCCGCTCGGGCCCGTCACACCCCTCGCGAAGGCCGTGCTGAAGTACGCGACGATGGGCCCGGGCTCGGCGCCCGACAAGGTCGAGGCCTGTGCCCGGATCGTCCACTCCTGCCCCACGGGGGTGCGCCACGCGTGGTCGGCGGTGCTCGCCGGGCTGGACCTCGACGCCGCACTGGGCTCGCTCACCGTGCCCACCGCCGTCATCGGCGGCAAGAGCGACCGGCTGACGCCGATCGTGCACGCCCGGGCGCTGGCCGCCGCGCTGACGAACTGCGTGGGGCTCACCGAACTGACCGGGATGGGGCACATGACCCCGATCGAGGCCCCCGAAGCCGTCACCGGAACCGTGCGCGACCTCGTCGCGCAGTTCCTCAACCAGCCCGGCCTCAACCAGCCCGGCCTCAACCAGCCCGGCCTCAACCAGCCCGGCCTCAACCAGCCCGGCGCCGATCAGCCCAGTGCCGATCAACCCAGTGTCAGCCGGCCCGCGAAGGAGAAGACGCCGTGAGTGCTCGCAGGAGTCTGGAAGGACAGGTCGCCGTCGTCACGGGCGCCGCCCGCGGGGTCGGGGAGCTGCTCGCCCGCAAGCTGTCCGCGCGCGGCGCGAAGGTGGCCCTCGTCGGCCTGGAGCCCGAGGCGCTCAAGGAGGTCTCCGAGCGGCTGCACACCGACAGCGACCACTGGTACGCCGACGTCACCGACCACGAGGCCATGGCCCGGGTCGCACAGGAGGTCAAGCAGCGTTTCGGCAAGGTCGACATCGTCGTGGCCAACGCGGGAGTCGCGGCGGGCGGTCCCTTCGCCGACTCCGACCCCGACGCCTGGCGCCGGGTCATCGAGGTCAACCTCATCGGCGGCGCCGTCACCGCCCGCGCCTTCCTGCCCGTCCTGACGGAGAGCCGCGGCTACTTCCTGCAGATCGCCTCGCTCGCCGCGATCACCCCGGCGCCGATGATGAGCGCGTACTGCGCCTCGAAGTCCGGCGTCGAGGCCTTCGCCCACTGCCTGCGCGCCGAGGTCGGCTACAAGGGCGTCAAGGTCGGCGTCGGCTACCTGTCCTGGACCGACACCGACATGGTGCGCGGCGCCGACCAGGACGAGGTCATGCGCGAGCTGCGTCAGCGGCTGCCGTGGCCGTCGAACCGGACGTACCCGCTGGGGCCGGCCGTCGACCGGATCGTGGCGGGGGTCGAACGGCGCTCGGCGCACGTGTACGCGCAGTGGTGGCTGCGCGGGATGCAGGGGGTGCGCGGGTACCTGCCGGGGATCATCTCGACGGTCGGACAGCGCGAGATGAAGCGGTTCGAACCGCGACTGGCCGGTGTTTCCAAGGGGCTTGTGGGGGCCGGCGGGGCGGCCGACGAGCAGGAGCGCACACAGAGCCGCTGACCTCGGTGCGAGGAACGTCCGCCCGTGGGGGTGCGACCCGCCGTTCCCGGGTCGCACCCTTCCGGCTTGCCCCGGGCGGTCATCCGCGCGGTGGCGCCTCGCGCGGCGGCAGCTTCGGCCGCCGCAGGTCCGGTACGTCCGTGTAGCCGGGCGGCACCGCCGCCGGGTCCTGCTCCAGCAGCTCCAGCGCCAGGACCACGGCGTCGTCCAGCTGCGCGTGCCGTCCCTCCGCCCAGTCGAGCGGGGTGCGCAGGATCGGCAGGTCGGGCTCCACGCCGTGGTTCTCCACGGACCAGCCGTACTCGGGGAACCACGCCGCGTTCATCGGCACCGTGATCACCGTGCCGTCGCCCAGGGTGTGCCGGCCGGTCATGCCGACCACCCCGCCCCACGTGCGCTGGCCGACGACCGGGCCGAGCCCCAGCAGCTTGATGGCCGCCGTGATCATGTCCCCGTCGGAGGAGGTCGCCTCGTCGGCCAGCGCCACGATCGGGCCCCGGGGCGCGTTGGAGGCGTAGGAGACCGGCTGGGCGCCCCGGGTCAGGTCCCAGCCGAGGATCGACCGGGTCAGCTTCTCCACCACCAGCTCGCTGATGTGGCCGCCCGCGTTGCCGCGTACGTCCACGATCACCGCGGGCTTCGACATCTCCGCCCGCAGGTCGCGGTTGAACTGCGCCCAGCCCGAGCCCCCCATGTCGGGGATGTGCAGGTAGCCGCACCGGCCGCCGCTGACCTCCCGGACGACCGCGCGGCGCTTGGCCACCCAGTCCTGGTAGCGCAGCGGCCGCTCGTCGATCAGCGGCACGATCGCGACCCGGCGCGCGCGGCCCTGGCCCTCCGCGGGCTCGAAGGTGAGCTCGACGGTGGTGCCGCCGGCCGCCGCGAAAAGCGGGTACGGACCGGTGACCGGGTCCACGGGCCGGCCGTCGACGTGGGTCAGGACCGCGCCCTCGCGGATGCCGGTGCCCGCCAGCGGGGAGCGGGCCTTCGAGTCCGAGGACTCGCCGGGCAGGATCCGGCCGACGACCCAGGCGCCGTCGCGGGGGAAGAGGTTGGCGCCGAGCAGGCCGATGGCCCGCTGGTAGTGCGGGGGGCCCTCGTTGCGGCGGGCGGGCGAGACGTAGGCGTGCGAGGTGCCGAGCTCGCCGAGGACCTCGCGCAGCAGGTCGGCGAACTCGTCGGGGGAGGCGACCCGTTCGACCAGGGAGCGGTACTGGCTCAGCACCCCGTCCCAGTCGATGCCGCACATCCCCGGTTCCCAGAAGTAGGCGCGGATGAGCCTCCCGGCCTCCTCGAAGGCCTGGCGCCACTCGGCCGCCGGGTCGACCTCGTGCAGGATGCGCCGCAGGTCCAGGTAGACGGTGGAGTCGCTGTCCCCCGACTCGGTCGCCGGGACCGCGCGCAGATCGCCGTCCTCGTTGACCACGAGCCGCGTGCCGTCGCCGCTGACCGAGAACCAGTCCAGCCCGGAGGCCAGTTCCGTCTTGCGGGCCTTGGTGAGGTCGAAGTACTCCAGCGTCGGCTTGCCGCTGACGTCGGCCGGGTTGGCGAAGGTCTCCCCGAGCGCGCCCGAGATGGGCCAGCGCAGCCACACCAGCCCGCCGCCGCTCACCGGGTACAGGGCCGAGTACTTGGAGGCCGACACGGGGAAGGGGGTCACCCGGCTCTCCAGCCCCTCCACCTCGACCGTGACCGCGCCGTCGCCCGACTCGGAGTCCCCCTCGACCGGGTCGAGTCCGCCCGCGGCGGGGCGCCCGTCGGGGGAGAAGGCGAAGGGGGAGGGGGTCGCCGAGGAGAGCGGCACCAGGTAGGGGCGGCAGCCCAGCGGGAAGGACAGGTCGCCGGTGTGCACGTCGTAGACCGGGTCGAAACCGCGCCACGACAGGAAGGCCAGATAGCGCCCGTCCCGGGTGAAGACCGGATTCTCGTCCTCGAAGCGCCCGCCCGTGACGTCCACGACGGTGCGCGCGCCGGGTCCGGCGATCCGGGCCATCTTGATCTGCCGCAGCGAGCGCCCGATGCCCGGGTGCGACCAGGTCAGCCAGCAGCCGTCGGGGGAGAACGCGAGGTCGGTGACGGGGCCGTTGTCGGACCGGATCAGCTCGCTCGCCTCCCCGTTGGACTCCTCGGTGGCGTCGATCAGCAGCAGCCGCCCGTCGTTGGAGGCGATCGCGAGCCGCTCCCCGTCCGGATCGGAGAGCAGCTCCAGTACGCGGCCCAGGCTGCCCGAGGCGAGGCGGCGCGGCTCGCGGTGCCCCGAGGCCCGGGGCAGGTAGGCGATCTCGACCGCGTCCTCGCCCTCCGCGTCCGTCACGTACGCCACCTGCCCGCCGCTGCCGAGCATCTCGGGCAGCCGCACCCGTACGCCCGGGGTGTCGGCGATGGTGCGGGCGGGGCCGTCGCGGTGCGTGAGCCAGTAGAGGCTGCCGCGTACGACGACGGCGCTGGCCCGCCCGGTGGCGTCGACGGAGAGGGAGTCGACGTGGCTGGCGGCCGAAACCTGGTAGGTGCGGCGGCCCGCGCGCGGGCCGCCGAGGCGGACCTCCAGCTTGCGCGGGGAGGCGTCCGCGGCCAGCGAGTCGACGAGCCAGATGTCGCCGGCGCACTGGTAGACGACGCGGCGGCCGTCGCTGGAGGCGTGCCGGGCGTAGAACTCCTCGTGGTCGGTGTGCCGGCGCAGGTCCGTGCCGTCGGGCAGGCAGGAGTAGAGGTTGCCGATGCCCTCGTGGTCGGAGAGGAAGGCGATCCGGCCGTCCACGAACATCGGCGAGTCCAGGTGCCCCTCGATGCCCTCCAGCAACCGCTCGCCGTGCAGCCACAGCCGGCCGGTGGCGCCGCCGCGGTAGCGCTTCCACGCGGCGGGCTCGTGCGGGGGCTTGCCGGTCAGCAGCAGGGTGCGCCGCTCGCCGGCGCCCTCCCCGTCGTGGGCGTCCTCGTGGACGGCGATGTCGGATACGGGGCCCCAGGGGAGCCGGCCGCCGGGACTGCCGTCGGTGGGGAGGCTGTAGGCCCAGGAGAAGTAGGAGAACGGCTGGCCGTGCGAGGAGACGGCCAGGATGTCGCTGCGGCCGTCCTTGTCGGGCGGGGTCCAGCCGCAGACCCGGGTGTCGGTGGATCCCCAGTAGGTGAGGCGGCGGGCCGGGCCGCCCGCCACGGGGGCCAGGTGGATCTCGGGGTCGAGGCTGCGCCAGGTGGTGAAGGCGATGTGCTCGCCGTCGGGGGAGAAGCGGGGGTGGCCGACCCGGGTGCGGTCGACGGTGATCCGCCAGGCACGGCCCGCCGGCTCTCCGGGAGGGACCAGGGGCGCGACCCAGAGGTCGTCCTCGGTGGCGAAGCACAGCACATCGTCGTGGACATGGGGGAACCGGAGGTACGCCGCGTCGTGGCTCACCCCCCAATGCTTTCCGCGCGGAGGGGGCCTGGCAACTCGTACAGGTGATCCACGGGTGGGCCGGCGGGGGCGCTTCGGAGCGCTCACCGGGTGACCGACACCACTCCCGGATCGAAACGGAACGGTTTCGTTTCGCTGGACGCGCGGGGTATGGTCGATGCGTACGAAACAGTTTCGTTCGGATGGGCGAGATCGGGAGGAGACGTGGTGATGGTCGAAGAGGTCATGTCGCGCCGCAGCCGGATCACCCCCGAGCGGGAGGCCGAACTCCACGGGGCGGTCCTCGACCTCCTGCGCGAGGTCGGCTACGAGGCGCTGACCATGGACGCGGTCGCCGCCCGTACGAAGTCCAGCAAGGCGACCCTCTACCGCCAGTGGGGGAGCAAGCCCGAGCTGGTGGCCAAGGCCCTGCGCTGCACCCAGCCGGTCTCCCTCCGGGAGATCGACACGGGCAGCCTGCGCGGGGACTTCGCGGTCATGATCGAGAACTCCGACGACGCCCAGATGGCGAAGGACACCGCGCTGATGCGGGGTCTGACCCATGCGGTCCACGAGAGCCCCGAGCTCCACAAGGCGCTGCGGGACCTGCTGGTCGACCCGGAGATCACCGGTATGCAGGCGATGCTGCAGCGGGCGGTGGACCGGGGTGAGATCGCCCCGGACTGTCCGGCCCTGGCCTTCGTGCCGCACGTCCTCATCGGGACGTTCATCGCACTCCCGCTGATCGAGGACCGGTCCGTCGACCGGCGCTTCCTCGGCGACTTCATCGATGCCGTGGTACTCCCCGCCCTCGGCGTCTGATCCCCCACGTCCCCGCAGTCCCCGCGGTCCCCGCACGTTCCGCCACGGCGTCCCCGCGCCCGAGCTCGATTCCTGCTGCTCCTGACACGCCGCTCTCGTCGTCGGACCGGCATTCCATGCCCTGTTCCATCCCACGACCCGAACGGGAGAACCACCGACGTGGCCACCTTCCTTTACCGACTCGGCAGGGGTGCCTTCCGGCGCCGTCGACTCGTCGCCCTCCTCTGGGTGGCGCTGCTGTTCCTCGCCGGCTTCGGCGCCGCTTCGGCGTCCGCACCCACCTCAGGCTCGTTCTCCATACCCGGCACGGAGGCCCAGAAGGCCTTCGACCTGCTCGACCAGCGCTTCCCGGGGATGGCCGCCGACGGCGCCACCGCCCGCATCGTGATCAAGGCTCCCGCCGGTGAGAAGGTCGACTCCGCGGCCGTCAAGCCGCAGGTCGAGAAGATCGTCACCGACCTGAACGAGGGCCCCGGCAAGGACCAGATCTCCTCGGTCGCCAACCCCTACGAGGCGCAGGCGGTGAGCCAGGACGGCTCCACCGCTTACATCAGCGTCAAGTACAAGGTCAGCACCATGGAGCTGACGGACCCGACCCGCGAGGCCCTCAAGGAGGCAGGCACCGAGGCCAAGGACTCCGGCCTGAACGTCCAGATCGGCGGCGACGCCCTGATGGCGACCCCCGAGACCGGCTCCGGCGAGATCATCGGCATCGCCATCGCCGCGGTCGTCCTCGTCATCACCTTCGGCTCGCTGATCGCCGCCGGACTGCCGCTGCTGACCGCGCTGATCGGCGTCGGCATCGGCATCTCCTCCATCACCGCGCTCGCCAACGTGCTGGACCTCGGCTCCACCACCTCCACCCTCGCGATGATGATCGGCCTCGCCGTCGGCATCGACTACGCGCTCTTCATCGTCTCCCGCTACCGCTCGGAGCTCGCCGAGGGCCGCGAGCCCGAAGAAGCCGCGGGCCGGGCCGCCGGAACCGCCGGCTCCGCCGTGGTCTTCGCCGGTCTGACCGTGGTCATCGCCCTCGTGGGACTGGCCGTCGTCAACATCCCGATGCTCACCAAGATGGGCGCCGCCGCAGCCGGCACCGTGGTCATCGCCGTCCTCGTCGCCCTGACGCTGGTCCCCGCGATCCTCGGCTTCGCGGGCAAGAAGGTGCTGCCCGCCGGTACGAAGTCCAAGCTGTTCGGCAAGGGCAAGCCGGGCGCCGAGCCCAAGGCCAACGGCGGCACCCGCTGGGCCCGCTTCATCCTGCGCCGCCCGGTCGTGGTGCTGCTGGTCGCGGTCGTCGGCCTCGGTGCCGTCGCGATCCCGGCGGGCAAGCTGGAGATGGGCCTGCCGGACGACGGCTCCCAGCCGGTGTCCACCACGCAGCGCCAGGCGTACGACCTGCTGTCCGATGGCTTCGGCCCCGGCTTCAACGGCCCGCTGATGGTCGTCGTGGACGGCGACAAGGCGCTCGCCGACCAGACGGTCGAGCGGATCAAGGGCCTGGAGGGCGCGGTCGCGGTCACTCCGCCGACGCTCAACAAGGAGGGCGACGCCGCCGTCATCACGGTCATCCCGAAGGACCGCCCGTCCTCCGAGCAGACCGAGAGCCTGGTCCACGAGATCCGCGAGGGCAGCGGGGACGACGTCCTCGTCACCGGCGCCACCGCGATGAACATCGACTTCTCGCAGAAGATGAACGACGCGCTGCTGCCGTACCTGGCCCTCGTCGTCGGCCTCGCCTTCCTGCTCCTGATGCTCGTCTTCCGCTCGGTCCTGGTCCCGCTCAAGGCGGCCCTCGGCTTCCTGCTCTCGGTGGTCGCCGCCCTCGGCGCCGTCGTCGCGGTCTTCCAGTGGGGTTGGCTCGGCTCGCTCTTCGGGGTGGAGCAGACCGGCCCGATCATGTCGATGATGCCGATCTTCATGGTGGGCGTCGTCTTCGGTCTGGCCATGGACTACGAGGTCTTCCTGGTCACCCGCATGCGTGAGGCGTACGTCCACGGCGAGCGGCCGGGCCAGGCCGTCGTGACCGGCTTCCAGTACAGCGCCCGCGTGGTCGTGGCCGCCGCCGTCATCATGATCGCGGTGTTCGCGGGCTTCATGGGGGCCACCGAGCAGATGATCAAGATGATCGGCTTCGGCCTGGCCATCGCCGTCTTCTTCGACGCCTTCGTCGTCCGGATGACCATCGTCCCGGCCGTCCTCGCGCTGCTCGGCCACAAGGCCTGGTGGCTGCCGAAGTGGCTGGACCGGATCCTGCCCAACGTCGACGTGGAGGGCGAGAGCCTGCGCAAGCACCTCGGCGAGTCCGCCGACGGCTCCGACGGCTCCGAGGGCCCGGACAAGGACCGCGAGCTGGTCAAGGTCTGAGGTCAGGCGTCGGGCGTCAGGCGGGCGGCGGGCGCCACGCGTCCGACGTCCCGCGCCCGGCCGCAGGGCTGATCCGCCCGCCGCGCACGAGGACCGGCCCCGCACCTCATCGGTGCGGGGCCGGTCCTGTTTTCCGACGGGCCCGGCTGGGCCTAACGGGTGGCGGCGGGCGAGGGCGCGTACGTCCGGCGCAGGAAGCGGCGCAGTGCCGCGATGTCGAACTGGACCACCGCGACGCCCTCGGGGGAGTGGAACTCGACGATGGCCTGGACGCGTCCGCAGGGCCAGATGCGCACGTCGCCGGTCCCGGTCGGGGCCTGGAGGCCGGCCTCCAGGAGGGCGCGGGGAAAGACCCACTCGTTGTCCGTGCCCTCGGGGGAGAGGTCGGCCGGGAAGACGATCCGGACGGCGAGGGGCTCGGCGGGGACGAAGCGCAGGGCGACCGGGATGGTCCGGTAGAGCGGATCGTCGGTGATGACGCGGGCGCGCACCCGCTCCTCGACGACGGGCGCGGGCGCGGTGGCGGTCGCCGTGCCGGTGGCCCCGGCGGTCGGGCGGGCGGAGGGATTCTCGGAGGTGGCTGACATCGACAAGACTCCTCAAATCGGAACAAATGCGTCCGCATTGCACCCAGCCTCGCACATTCCCCCGTATCTGCACGGACCTATTTGGGGCGGAGACGCTCTTGCCAACCGTTTGCAATTGGGCACTATTCTTGAACGGTTAAAGATTTGCCGGTTCAACGGACCGCAGGAAGCGGAGCAAAACCATGCATGTGCCCGACGGCTTCATCGATGCCCCCGTCTCCATCGCCGCAGGTGTCGCCGCCGCCGGAGCCGTGGCGGTCAGCCTCCGCGGCGCCCGCCGGGAGCTCGACGAGCGCACCGCGCCGCTCGCCGGACTCGTCGCCGCCTTCATCTTCGCCGTCCAGATGCTGAACTTCCCCGTCGCGGCCGGCACCAGCGGCCACCTGCTGGGCGGCGCGCTCGCCGCGATCCTCGTCGGCCCCTACACGGGCGTGCTCTGCGTCTCCGTCGTCCTGCTCATGCAGGGCGTCCTCTTCGCCGACGGCGGCCTGACCGCACTCGGCGTCAACGTCGTGACCATGGGCGTCGTGACCGTGGTCGTCGCCTACGCCGTCTTCCGCGGGCTGGTGGGGCTGCTGCCCGACAGCCGCCGCTCGGTGACCGTCGCCGCCTTCGCCGGAGCACTGCTGTCGGTGCCCGCCGCCGCCGGCGCCTTCACCCTCTTCTACGCCCTCGGCGGCACCACCGACGTAGCGCTCGGCAAGGTCTTCGGCGCCATGGTCGGCGTCCACGTCCTCATCGGCATCGGCGAAGCCGCCATCACCGCCGCCACCGTCGGCGCCGTGATCGCCGTACGCCCCGACCTCGTCCACGGCGCCCGCGGCCTGTCCGCCCCGCTGAAGCTGCGCGTCGGCGGCGAACTCGTCGACGCCCCGGCCGCGGCCGTGGCCGCCGCCCCGGCCGCTACCGCCGCCCGGTCCACCAAGCCCGTGTGGATCACCGGCCTGGCCGTCGCGCTGGCCCTCGCCGGCTTCGTGTCCTTCTACGCCTCCGCCAGCCCCGACGGCCTGGAGAAGGTCGCCGCCGACAAGGGCATCGACCAGAAGGTCACCGAGCACGCCACCGCCGACTCCCCGCTCGCCGACTACGGCGTCAAGGACGTCTCCGACGCCCGTCTCTCCGGCGGCCTCGCCGGCGTCATCGGCGTCGGCGCGACCATCGCCGTCGGCACCGGCGTCTTCTGGACCGTCCGCCGCCGCCGCGACGCCGACCCCACGGCCGCCTCCACGGCCGTGCCGGCCGCCTGACATGGGCGCGGGCCACGCCCACAAGCTCTACCGGCACGGCCACTCGCCGGTCCACGACCTGCCGCCGCACTGCAAACTCGCCGCGACCTTCGCCTTCGTGCTGGTCGTCGTGTCGACACCACGGGAAGCGGTGTGGGCCTTCGGCCTCTACGCCGGTCTCGTCGCGGCGGCCGCGGCCGTGGCCCGGATCCCGGCCGGCTTCCTGCTGCGCCGGCTGCTGATCGAGGTTCCCTTCGTCGCCTTCGCCGTCCTGATGCCCTTCGTGGCCCAGGGCGAGCGGGTCGACTTCCTCGGCGTGTCGCTCAGCGTCTCCGGCCTGTGGGGCGCCTGGAACGTCCTGGCCAAGGGCACCCTCGGGGTGGCCGCGTCCGTACTCCTGGCCTCCACCACCGAACTGCGGGCCCTGCTGCTGGGCCTGCAGCGGCTCAAGCTGCCGCCGCTGCTCGTGCAGATCGCCTCCTTCATGATCCGGTACGGGGACGTGATCACCGACGAGCTGCGCCGCATGTCCATCGCCCGCCGCTCCCGCGGCTTCGAGGCGCGCGGCATCCGGCACTGGGGCGTCCTCGCCAAGACGGCGGGCGCCCTGTTCATCCGCTCCTACGAGCGCGGCGAGCGGGTCTACCTCGCGATGGTCAGCCGCGGCTACGCCGGCTCCATGCCGGTGATCGACGACGTAGCGGCCACCCGCGCCCAGTGGGCGTACGCGGCCGTACTCCCGGTGACGGCGCTCGCCGTCTGTCTGATGGGCTGGACCTTGTGAACGCACCCTCCGCACCCCCTCCCCCCTCCCTCGACGTCACGGGCCTCGCCTACGCCTACCCCGACGGCCACCAGGCCCTCTTCGGCGTCGACCTGACGGTCGGGCGGGGCGAGCGCGTGGCCCTGCTGGGCCCCAACGGCGCCGGCAAGACCACCCTGGTCCTGCACCTCAACGGGATCCTCGGTGGCGGCGTCGGCAAGGTGACCGTGGCCGGGCTGCCCGTCGAGAAGCGCAACCTCGCCGAGGTCCGGCGCCGGGTCGGCATCGTCTTCCAGGACCCCGACGACCAGCTGTTCATGCCGACCGTGCGGGAGGACGTGGCCTTCGGCCCGGCCGCCGCCGGAATGCGCGGCCCCGAGCTGGAGGCGCGGGTACGGGAGGCCCTGGACCAGGTCGGGATGACCGCCTTCGCGGACCGGCCCCCGCACCACCTGTCCTTCGGGCAGCGCCGCCGGGTCGCGGTGGCGACCGTACTGGCCATGCGCCCCGACATCCTGGTGCTCGACGAGCCGTCCTCCAACCTGGACCCGGCGTCGCGGCGGGAGCTCGCGGACATCCTGCGCTCGCTGGACGTCACGGTGCTGATGGTCACGCACGACCTGCCGTACGCGCTGGAGCTCTGCCCGCGCGCGGTGATCCTCAGCGAGGGGACCATCGTGGCGGACGGGCGCACGCAGGAGGTGCTGTGCGACGAGGAGCTGATGCGGGCGCACCGCCTGGAGCTGCCCTTCGGCTTCGATCCGAGGTCCGTACCGGCCACAGCACTGGGCACAGCCGTGGCATAAGCACGGATCGCCGGTTGTTTCAGCGCACGTGAACATTCAGGGTGAGGTGGCGGAGGGTTACGAGGCCGTCCGCGAGGCTTTCGCACGCAACTTCGAGGTGCTCGGCGACCGGGGCGCGGCCGTGGCCGTCTACCGCGACGGCCGGCGGGTCGTGGACCTGTGGGCCGGCACGAAGGACGCGGACCCGGCCGCCCCCGCCGCCCCCGCGCCCCACGACGGCGGCGCGCAACCCTGGACCGCCGGCACCGCGCAGGTGGTGCGGTCGGCCACCAAGGGCGTCGCGGCGGTGGTGCCGCTGCTGCTGCACGAGCGCGGACTGCTGGACCTGGACGCGCCGGTGGCCTCGTACTGGCCCGAGTTCAAGGCGGGCGGCAAGGAGCGGGCGCTTGTGCGGGACCTGCTCGCGCACCGGGCCGGCGTGCCGGCGCTGGACCGCGGGCTGACCCCGGCGCAGGCGGTGGACGGCCGGTCGGGCGCGCTCGCGGTCGCCGGGCAGCGGGCCTTCTGGGAGCCGGGCAGCGCGCACGGCTACCACGCGCAGACGTACAGCTGGCTGCTGTCGGAACTGGTGCTGCGGGTGACGGGGGAGTCGTTGGGGCGGTGGCTGGCGCGTGAGGTGACCGGACCGCTGGGGCTGGACTTCTGGATCGGCCTGCCGGAGGCGGTGACCGCGCGGGTGGGCAGGGTCGCGCCGGTGGAGCCGCCGGAGTCGGCGGGAGCGGTGCGGCTGCGCCCGCGCAGGAACGTATCGGAGGCCTACGCCGACCCCGCCTCCCTGACCCGGCGGGCTTTCGCGGCGATCGATCCGCTGCCGGACGAGAACGCCCCCGAGTACCGCGCGGCCGAGCTGCCCGCCTCGGCGGGCATCGGCACGGCGCGCGCCCTGGCGGGCCTCTACGCGGCGCTGCTCTCCGACACGCAGGACGGCGCGCGGCTGTTCGCGCCGCAGACCACCGCCCTGGCCGGCCGCGAGCTCTCCGCCGGACCGGACCGCGTCCTGGTGGTCAACACCCGCTTCGGCCCGGGCTACATGCTGCACGGCCCGGCGTCCCCGCTGCTGTCCCCGGCCTCCTTCGGCCACCCGGGCCGCGGCGGCTCCCTGGCCTTCGCGGACCCGGAGGCCGGCATCGGCTTCGGCTACGTCACGAACGCCCTGGCCAAGTCGGTCACCGCCGACCCCCGGGCCCAGGCCCTGATCCGGGCAGTGCGCTCCGCGCTGTGACCGGTCCGGCGGCAGGGGTCGGAAAACCGCTGCGACCCGTGGTGGAGGGAGCGCTAGTGCTGTGACCGGGAAGGTCCACCGGGTCGCGGCGCCCGGCACGGCACCTCGCCGCGTTGTCGGGCCACGGCGGTACGTCCAGTACGAGCCGTGGCCCTCCGCCTTGCGCTGCACCGCACCGAACACCGCGACCCGGCACACCTTCCCGGCCACAGCGCTAGCCTGCGGAGGCATGACGACCACCGCGCATCCCCTGTTCGCCGAAGCCCTGGCAGCCCTGGGCCTGGAACCGGACGTACGCAGCTTTCCCGACGGGACCCGGACCGCCGCCGACGCGGCCGCGGCGATCGGGTGCGAGCTCAGTCAGATCGTGAAGTCGCTGATCTTCGCGGCGGACGGGGTCCCCGTGCTGGTGCTCATGGACGGTGCCTCGCGCGTGGACGTGGAGGCGGTGCGCCGGGAGCTCGGCGCCGGCGCCGTGACCCGGGCGGACGCGGCGCTGGTCCGCGAGAGCACGGGCTACGCCATCGGCGGCGTCCCGCCCTTCGGCCACCGCACCCGCACCCGGGTCCTCGCGGACCGCTCCCTGCTGGTCCACGAGGTGGTCTGGGCGGCCGCCGGCACCCCGCACACGGTGTTCCCGATGGCCCCGCGCGAGCTGATCCGGCACGCGGGGGCCGTGCTGGCCGACGTACGGGAGGGCTGAGCGCGCGGGGCGGCCCGCTCAGCCCGGTCAGCCCGCGTTCAGTACCGCCGCCACGATCGGGCCGGCCGCGTCGACGCCGTGGCCGCCGCCCTCGACCATCGCGGCGGCCGCCACGTCACCGCTGAAGCCGGTGAACCAGCTGTCCGGGTTCTGCGCGCCGTCGACCTCCGCCGAGCCGGTCTTCGCACCCTTGTCGGAGCCGCCGACCGCGGCCATCGCACCCTGGGCCGTGCCGCTGGTCGCGGTGAGCTTCATCATCCGCACCAGCTGCGCCGTCACCGAGGGCTTCATCGTCCGGGTGGCCTTCGCGAGCCCGCGCCCGTCCAGCGATGCCTTGACGACGACGGGCTGGCGGAACACCCCGGTCCGGGCGGTCGCCGTGATGGAGGCCATCGTCAGGGGGTTCATCTGGACCTGGCCCTGACCGATGTACGCCGCGGCCGCCGCCGGGCCGGTGGCCTCCGGGACCTTGCCGTCGACGGTGGGCACGCCGACCTTCCATTCGACGCCGATGCCGAAGACCTCGCGGGCCTCCTTCGGGAGGGCGTCGATGTCGTTGACCGGCTTGATCTGCTTGATGAAGGCGGTGTTGCAGGACTGCGCGAAGCTCGTGGAGAAGGGCTCGCCGTCGAGCTTGAAGCCCTTGAGGTTCGTGAAGCGCCGGCCTTCCCACGACACTTCCGGCGGGCACTCGGCGACCTTGTCCGCCGACACCAGGCCCCGGTCCAGCAGCATCGCCGAGGTCACGATCTTCATCGTGGAGCCGGGTGCGCGCGCGCCGCTGATGGACGCGGGGAAGCCGTCCCCGCGGTGGTCGGCGATGGCCAGGACGTCCCCGGTACTGGGCTGCACGGCGACCACCGACGCCTGCGGGAACTTCAGGACCGCCTTCTCGGCGGCTTCCTGGACATCGGCGTCCAGGACGGTCTCGATCCGCCCCGGGGTGCCCTCCACCAGCGTCAGCAGGCTGCGCCTGGGCGCGTCCTGGGCGGCCGGCTGGATCCACAGCTCGGCGCCGGCCTTGCCGCCCAGCTTCTCCCCGTACGTCGCGCGCAGTTTGTCGAGCACCGGGCGCAGCGAGGGGTACTTCTCGGCCGACAGCTCCTTGCCGTTGCGGTCGACGGCCGCGACCGGCGGGCTCGCCGGGGTGCCGCCGCGCAGCCTGTCGCCCTTCTGGAGCTGCGGGTGGATCACCTCCGGCTGCCAGTCGACCAGCGGCAGGCCGGTGCTGTTGCCGCGCACGACGGTGAGCTTGGACTCGTAGGCGAGGGGTTTGGTGACCCCCGCGAAGGTCACCTCCGCGGCGACGGAGTACGCCACCGTGGCCCCGGTCTGCGCGCCCGGGGTGATCACGGCCTTGGACACGCCGGCCGCGGTCTTGTAGTCCCCGACGGCGTCCAGTGCGACCGCCGGGTTGTTCGTCAGGTCGGCGGCCGCCCGGGCGTCCCCCGACGCCCACGCGGCGAGGAAGGCCTCGGCGGTCTGCGCCGCGTCCTTGTCGCTGACCGGCCCGGTTCCCTTGGCCGGCGCCGAGGGGCCGGGAGCGTTCCGGCTCTCGGCCCCGCTTCCGCCCTCGTCCCCTACCAGCGCGTACACCCCGTACCCGGCTCCGCCCAGCATCGCGAGGAACACCCCGCCGATGATGGCGCCCTTGGCAGCCCCGTTCACTTCACTTCCCCGTCCCCCGTACCGCGGCCCCTCTCCCCCGCAAACACTGAACGCGTTCAAAGGGCCCTTGGCTTAGACCATACGTCGAACAGGCGGCCTAGAGGAGGCGTTTTCACAGGACCGGAACGTGCGGTGCACCACCCCTTCAGACCCAGGAGTCCAGCCACATCCGGCCCCGCCAGGAGTCCATCGGCAAGGTCTGGCCGGTATAGATCGGCCAGAAATAGATGAAGTTCCAGACGATCAGCAACACGAGGACGCCCGCGCCCACCGCCCCCAGGGCGCGGCGCCGTTCCGAGGAGCCGGCCGGGCCCAGCAGGGCGCCGATCATCATGGCCACCGCCAGGCACAGGTACGGGACGAAGACCACCGCGTAGAAGAAGAAGATGGTCCGCTCCTGGTAGTTGAACCAGGGCAGCAAGCCCGCGCCCAGCGCGCACGCGATGGCGCCCGCCCGCCAGTCGCGGCGGAAGAACCACCGCCACAGCACGTACAGCAGCGCGAAGCAGCCGGTCCACCACAGCAGCGGAGTCCCGAGCGCCAGCACCTCGCGCGCGCACTTGGCCGTCTCGGTCGCCGGGCAGCCGTCGGTACCGGGCGCAGGGGACTCGTAGAAGTAGGAGACGGGACGGCCCAGGACCAGCCAGCTCCAGGGGTTCGACTCGTAGGTGTGACCGGAGGTCAGGCCCACGTGGAACTTGTAGACCTCCGTCTCGTAGTGCCACAGGCTCCGCAGCCACTCCGGCAGGAACGACCACGAGCCGTGCTGGTCGTTCTTCGCGGCCCAGTCGCGGAAGTAGCCGCCCTTGCCGTTGTCGGGCGACAGGATCCAGCCCAGCCACGAGGACACGTAGACCGCGAGCGCCACCGGCACGGTCGACAGGAAGGCGGGCAGGGCGTCCCTGCGCAGCATCGACGCGTACGGGGCGCCCGCGCCGGCCGTGCGGCGCGCGGCCGCGTCCCACAGCACGGTCAGGACGCCGAAGAAGGCCAGCACGATCAGGCCGTTCCACTTCGTACCGAAGGCCAGGCCCAGGCACACCCCGGCCAGCAGCCGGTACGGGCGCCAGCCCAGGCCCAGCGTCTCCGCGATCCCCGCGTCCGGACGGGCGCGCCCCTCCTCGTCCACCGGGAGCGCCGCCGCGAGCCGGGCCCGGGCCTTGTCCCGGTCGATGACCAGCGCGCCGAAGGCCCCCAGGACGAAGAACATCAGCACCAGGTCGAGCAGCGCGGTGCGGCTCATCACCAGGTGCAGGCCGTCCACCGCCAGCAGCGCCCCCGCCAGACAGCCGAGGAACGTCGACCGGAACAGCCGCCGGCCGATCCGGCAGAGCATCAGGACGGACAGGGTCCCCAGCAGCGCGGTCATGAAACGCCAGCCGAACGGGTCGAAGCCGAACATCCACTCGCCCAGCCCGATCACCCACTTGCCGACCGGCGGGTGCACGACGTAGCCCGGGTCCAGCGGGAGGGTGACCCCGTCCGGGTTGGCGAGGATCGACTTGTCGATGTCTTTGGGCCAGCTCGCCTCGTAACCCTGGCGGATCGTCGCCCACGCGTCCTTGGCGTAATACGTCTCGTCGAATATCACCGCCTTCGGGCTGCCCAGATGGACGAACCGCAGCACCCCGGCGACCAGCGCCACCAGCAGCGGCCCAACCCACGCCAGCACCCGCTCCCAGTTCCGCGCCGTGGCGGCCGTGATCCCCAGCTGCCCCCACAGCTGCGCGGAGGGCCGCGCGTACGGGGGCACCAGGCGGGTGCGCACGTCCGACGGCCGCTTCGCCGGGGCGGGCGGCACGTAGCCGAAACCGCGCAGGCGGCGCAGCCAGGGCGACGGCTGGGCGGCGGATCCGGGGCCGGGGTCGGGCTCCGCCGAGGGGGCGGGCGGGGCCCCCGCGGGGCTGGGCGGCGGCGTCGCGGTACTGGTCACCGGGTCATCGTAGGGAACGAGGCTGTGCCAGACCCAGGGGGACGGGAGCGTTGGGGCGCGCCGGGTGGGACGGCTGAGAGGATGGGGCGGTGACCACTGACCAGCCCCGCTCCGCCGAAGCCCCCTCCCCGGCCCCCTCCGACGCGCACGCGGCAGGCGTCCTCGTACTCGCCGGGACGCCCATCGGCGACCTCGCGGACGCGCCGCCGCGCCTCGCGACCGAGCTGGAACGGGCCGACGTGATCGCCGCCGAGGACACCCGGCGGCTGCGCCGGCTGACGCAGGGGCTCGGCGTGTACACCACCGGGCGGGTGCTCTCCTACTTCGAGGGCAACGAGTCCGCGCGCACCCCCGAACTCGTCGAGGCCCTGGAGGCCGGCAAGCGCGTCCTGCTGGTCACCGACGCCGGCATGCCCTCGGTGTCCGACCCCGGATACCGGCTGGTCGCCGCGGCCGTGGAGAAGGACATCAAGGTCACGGCCGTGCCCGGCCCCTCCGCCGTCCTCACCGCGCTCGCCCTCTCCGGCCTGCCGGTCGACCGCTTCTGCTTCGAGGGCTTCCTGCCGCGCAAGGCCGGCGAGCGCCTCGGCAAGCTCCGCGAGGTCGAGGGCGAGCGCCGCACCCTCGTCTACTTCGAAGCCCCGCACCGGCTCGACGACACCCTGGCCGCGATGGCCGAGGTCTTCGGCGCCGACCGCCGGGCCGCCGTCTGCCGCGAACTGACCAAGACCTACGAGGAGGTCAAGCGAGGCGGCCTAGGCGAGCTGGCCGCCTGGGCCGCCGAGGGCGTGCGCGGAGAGATCACCGTCGTCGTCGAGGGAGCCCCGGCCGCGGCCCCCGGCGACGTGGACGCGCAGGAGCTGGTGGACCGGGTACGGGTGCGCGAGGAGGCGGGGGAGCGTCGCAAGGAGGCCATCGCGGCGGTCGCCCTGGAGGTCGGAGTACCCAAGCGCGAGGTCTTCGACGCCGTCGTCGCGGCAAAGAACGCGGCACAAAAGGTGCCGTAAATCGGCAAGGGACTAACCTGAAAGGCAAAGCTCAGACCGCGCACCGGGCGCTTTGGGCATGACTCGCCCAAGGGCCGTCCAACACTGGACAGGGCCTGATGCGCTCCCGCCCGAAGAGGCGTCCACTGGCAATGGCACCAGTGGAACAAGAGGAGCTGGCATGAGTGAGTTCGCTGACCCCCAAGTACCGGCCGCGGGACCCGTCACAGCACCCGCCGCACCCGCCGTAGCCGTTCCGACCGTGCACGAGGCGTACTCCTTCGCGTGCATGAAGTGCGGCTACGGATGGGAGCAGGGCTACGAGATAGAGCACCACGTCGACGGCCGGGGCCAGCCGTTCATCGTCTACACGGTGAAGGGCGAGAGGGTCTCCTCGCCGCTGTCCAACCCGACCTGCCTCAACTGCGGCGGGCACGTGGTGCGGATCATGCGGGAGGGCCAGGTCAACTCGGTCGTGGGCATGCTCGACCAGCTCTACCACCACCGCCCCGCCCCCGGCATCGCCGGACCGGTGCCGGCCGGGTACACCGTGCGGCCCCCGAAGCCGCGCAAGGCCGCGGCCGCGCACGACGCGCCCGGGCCGGTCCCGGTGCGCCGCCCCGGACCGCTGGACCGCCTGCTCGGGCTCTTCCGCCGGTCGGGCTCGTAGGGGACCGGTCATAAGATCGGCCGTATGAGCCGTAGTACGTCGAACGACGCGCCGCCCCCGCTGCCCGAACCGCTCCGGGTGGCGGTCGCCGACTCCCACACCCATCTGGACATGCAGTCCGGCACCGTCGAAGAGGGCCTCGCCAAGGCCGCCTCCGTCGGCGTGAGCACCGTCGTCCAGGTCGGCTGCGACGTGAAGGGCTCCCGCTGGGCCGCCGAGACCGCCGCCGCGTACGACAACGTCCACGCGGCCGTGGCCCTGCACCCCAACGAAGCCCCCCGCATCGTGCACGGGGATCCCGACGGCTGGTCCAGGCAGGGCGCCCGGACCGGCGGCGGCGAGAGCGCGCTCGACGACGCGCTCGCCGAGATCGAGGCCCTCGCCGCGCTCGCCCACGTCAAGGCGGTCGGCGAGACCGGACTCGACTACTTCCGCACCGGCCCGCAGGGCATGGCCGCGCAGGAGCGCTCCTTCCGCGCCCACATCGAGATCGCCAAGCGCCAGGGCAAGGCCCTCGTCATCCACGACCGCGAGGCCCACGCGGACGTCCTGCGCGTCCTGCGCGAGGAGGGCGCACCCGAGCGGACCGTCTTCCACTGCTACTCCGGCGACGCCGAGATGGCCCGGGAGTGCGCCGCCGCCGGGTACTACATGTCCTTCGCCGGGACCGTCACCTTCAAGAACGCCCAGCCGCTGCGCGACGCGCTGACGGTGGCCCCGCTGGAGCTGGTCCTCGTGGAGACCGACGCCCCGTACCTGACCCCGGCCCCCTACCGCGGACGCCCCAACGCCCCCTACCTCATCCCGCTGACGGTCCGGGCGATGGCAGCCGTCCGCGGCCTCGACGAGGACGCGATGGCGACGGCGCTGGCCGCCAACACGGCCCGCGCCTTCGACTACTGACCGGCCCCCGCGCCCACACCCGTCTCCTCCCGTCTCCTCCCCGCTCCCCTTCACCCGTTCGCCACGTTCCGTAATCGACCGGCTTTGTTCTGTGACGAAGCCTCGGCTAGGGTGCCGTGCCCGAAGCAGCCGGACGGACCACTGGAGCGAGCGTCGTGAGCGATATGGCCTGGCCTGCCGGTGGACGCGACACCTGGCCCGAGGACGCCGACACGGAGCCCCACGGCCGCTGGGCCCCGGATCCCGACCCCGACCCCGAGCCGGCCCCGGTCCACGGCGCCGCGGGCGGTGGCGTCGTCGGCTGGGCGGACGCGATGGCCGCCCGCAGCGCCCCGCCCCCGCCCGCGCCGGCCGCCTGGGAGCCCCGGAGCGCCCCGTCCCACACGGCCACGGCCCCCTGGGAGCCCCACGGCACCGCCTCGGCGCAAGCCCCCGACGGCTGGGAGCCCGCGGAGCCCGGGCCGCACTCGCCCCCAGGCGGAGGGGCTCCGGCGCAGGCGTGGGCCGGGCTGGAGCAGCAGCCCGAACCCGGATTGCCTTCCCCGAGGACCGGCGGGAGCCCGCTCCCGGCCCCTGGAGCAGGGCCCGGCCGCCGGTCGTCCGGGCCGGTCGCCGCCCCGGCGCCGGAGCCGCCGGCCACCGGTCGCCGCCGGCGCCCCGAGCCGGCCCCGCCGCCCGAACCCGGCGGCCCCGGCCCGAGCCGAAGCGGCGTACGCGCGGCCGCGCAGGCTCCGGCTCCCCCCGGGACCGGGCGCCGCAGAGGCGGCCTCGACACGGTGCCCGCGCCCGCGATGGCGACCGGCGGCCCCCGGACCCGGCGGCGCCGCGCCGGCGCCCCCGCATCCCGCGACAGCTGGCGGCGGATCGTGCCGCAGGCCCTGGTCGTCGCCTTCCTCGCGGGCGGCACCACCGCCTTCGTCGCCGCCGACAAAGCCGTACGCCTCACTGTCGACGGAGTCCCGCGGACCCTGCACACCTTCGCCGGCGACGTCGACGCGCTGCTCGTCGCGCAAGGCCTCGGCGTCGGCCCCCACGACCTCGTCGCCCCGGCCAGGGGAGAGGCCCTCGACGACGGCGACGAGATCGTCGTCCGCTACGGCCGGCCCCTGCGCCTGACCCTCGACGGCGAGCGCCGCGACGTGTGGACCACCGCCCGCACCGTGGACGGCGCACTGCGCCAGTTCGGCATCCGCGGCGAGGGCGCCTACCTCTCCGCCCCCCGCACCGCCCCCGTCCCGCGCACCGGCCTGGCCCTCGCCGTCCGCACCGAACGCAGCATCACCTTCATGGCCGACGGCCGCGAGAACACCATCCGCACCAACGCCGCCACCGTGCGGGAGGCCCTCGACCAGGCCGGCATCACCCTCCGCGGCCAGGACACCACCTCCGTGCCCCCCGGCGCGTTCCCGCGCGACGGCCAGACCGTCACCGTGCTCCGCATCACCGGCACCCGCGAGATCCGCGAGGAGCGCATCCCGTACGAGACCGAGAAGGTCAAGGACGCCACCCTCTTCGCGGGCACCGAGGTCGTCGAACGCTCCGGCCGCCCCGGGGCTCGCAGGGTCACGTACAGCCTGCGCACCGTCAACGGCGTCGAGCAGAAGCCCCGCCGGATCGCCGAGGAGACCGTCCGCGAGCCCGTCACCCAGCTCGTCAAAATCGGCACCAGGCCGCTGCCGACCTCCGTCGCGGGCGCGGACGGCCTCGACTGGGCGGCACTGGCCCGCTGCGAGTCCGGCGGCCGGCCCGCGGCCGCCGACCCCTCGGGGACGTACGGCGGGCTCTACCAGTTCGACGTCCGGACCTGGCAGTCCCTCGGCGGCAGCGGCCGCCCGCAGGACGCGCCGGGCCAGGAACAGACCTACCGCGCCAAGAAGCTCTACGTGCAGCGGGGGGCGAGTCCGTGGCCGCACTGCGGCCGTACCCTTTATCGGTGAGCACAGCAGAGCAGCAGCCCGAGTCCGAGCGGCCCGAGACCTCGTCCGAGGCCTCGACGGAGGTCACTCCCGCGCCCGAGGTCACTCCCGCGCCCGAAACCTCTTCCCTCCTCGGCGCGGCCGACATCCGGGAGCTGGCCGCCGTACTCGGCGTACGGCCGACGAAGCAGAAAGGCCAGAACTTCGTCATCGACGCCAACACGGTGCGCCGCATCGTGCGCACCGCCGCCGTCCGCCCGGACGACGTCGTCGTCGAGGTCGGCCCGGGCCTCGGCTCGCTGACGCTCGCGCTGCTGGAGGCCGCCGACCGGGTCGTCGCCGTCGAGATCGACGACGTCCTCGCCGCCGCCCTGCCCGCCACCATCGAGGCGCGGATGCCCGAGCGCAAGCACCGCTTCGCGCTGGTCCACTCCGACGCCATGCTCGTGAAGGAACTGCCCGGCCCGGCGCCGACCGCGCTCGTCGCGAACCTTCCGTACAACGTGGCCGTGCCCGTGCTGCTGACCATGCTCGACCGCTTCCCCACCATCGAGCGGACCCTCGTCATGGTGCAGGCGGAGGTCGCCGACCGGCTCGCCGCCAAGCCCGGCAACAAGGTGTACGGAGTGCCCTCCGTCAAGGCCAACTGGTACGCGGACGTCAAGCGGGCCGGCTCCATCGGCCGCAACGTCTTCTGGCCCGCGCCGAACGTCGACTCCGGACTCGTCTCGCTCGTCCGCCGGGCGGAACCCGTCAAGACCACCGCGTCCAAGTCCGAGGTCTTCGCGGTCGTCGACGCGGCCTTCGCCCAGCGGCGCAAGACGCTGCGCGCGGCGCTGTCCGGCTGGGCCGGCTCGGCGGCGGGCGCGGAGGCCGCGCTCGTCGCGGCCGGGATCTCCCCGCAGGCCCGCGGCGAGTCCCTCACCGTCGAGGAGTTCGCGGCGATCGCCGAGCACAAGCCCGCGGCGCAGAGGCCCGCGCTGTGAGCGTGACGGTACGGGTCCCCGCGAAGGTCAACGTCCAGCTGGCGGTGGGCGCCGCGCGGCCGGACGGCTTCCACGACCTGGCGAACGTCTTCCTCGCGGTCTCCCTGTTCGACGAGGTGACGGCGACGGCGGCCGACGAACTGACCGTGACCTGCGCGGGCCCGGACGCCGCCCAGGTCCCGCTGGACCGTACGAACCTGGCCGCGCGGGCGGCGGAGATCCTGGCGGCCCGCAACGGCCTGACCCCCTCCGTCCACCTGCACATCGACAAGCGCATCCCCGTGGCCGGCGGCATGGCGGGCGGCAGCGCGGACGGCGCGGCGGCCCTCCTCGCCTGCGACGCGCTGTGGGGCCTGGACACCCCGCAGGAGGACCTCCTCGCCCTCTGCGCGGAGCTCGGCAGCGACGTGCCGTTCAGCCTCGTCGGCGGCGCGGCGCTCGGCACCGGCCGCGGAGAGGTCCTGACCCCGCTGGCCGCCGGATCCTTCCACTGGGTCTTCGCGGTCGCCGACGGCGGCCTCTCCACCCCGGCGGTCTTCCGCGAGTTCGACCGCCTCACCGCGCACACGGAGGTCCCCGCCCCGCAGGCCTCCCCGGCGCTGCTGGCGGCGCTGGCGTCCGGCGACCCGGACGCGCTCGCCGCCACCCTGGCCAACGACCTCCAGCCCGCCGCCCTCGCGCTGCGCCCGCAGCTGGCCGCCACCCTCGCCGCCGGCACCGACGCCGGAGCCCTGGCCGCCCTGGTGTCCGGCTCGGGCCCCACGACGGCCTTCCTCGTCCGCGACGCCGAGTCGGCGGCGAAGGTGGCGGCGGCCCTCGAAGCCTCGGGCACCTGCCGCAGCACCCACACGGCGACCAGCCCGTCCCCCGGCGCGACCCGCCTCTAGGGCCCGTCGGCGGGGCTGGAGGATCCAGCCCCGCGCCCGCCGCGATCGCCACGGCGCTCGGCGGGTGGTTCCTGGCGGAACGGTCCGGCACTTCTCGGAGCGTTAGGCTGGGGGGCTGATCCACACCCCTTCCCTGGAGCGCTCCTGATGGCCGTCAACCTGGTCAATGTCGAGGCAGTCAGCAAGGTGTACGGAACCCGTACCCTGCTCGACGGCATCTCCCTCGGCGTATCCGAGGGGGACCGGATCGGTGTCGTCGGCCGCAACGGCGACGGCAAGACCACCCTCATCCGCATGCTCGCCAAACTGGAGGAACCCGACACCGGCCGGGTCACCCAGAACAGCGGCCTGCGCATGGGCGTGCTCACCCAGCACGACTCCCTGGACCCCCAGGCCACCGTCCGCCACGAGATCATCGGGGACATGGCCGACCACGAGTGGGCCGGCAACGCCAAGATCCGCGACGTCCTGACCGGCCTCTTCGGCGGCCTGGACCTGCCCGGCTTCGGACAGGGCCTCGACACCGTCATCGGCCCGCTCTCCGGCGGCGAGCGCCGGCGCATCGCGCTCGCCCAGCTGCTCATCGCCGACCAGGACCTCCTCGTACTCGACGAGCCCACCAACCACCTCGACGTCGAGGGCATCTCCTGGCTGGCCAGGCACCTCCAGGAGCGCCGCTCCGCGCTCGTCTGCGTCACGCACGACCGGTGGTTCCTCGACCAGGTCTGCACCCGCATGTGGGACGTCCAGCGCGGTGACGTCCACGAGTACGAGGGCGGCTACAGCGACTACGTCTTCGCCCGCGCCGAGCGCGACCGCATCGCCGCGACGGAGGAGTCCAAGCGGCAGAACCTGATGCGCAAGGAGCTGGCCTGGCTGCGCCGCGGCGCCCCTGCCCGGACATCCAAGCCGCGCTACCGCATCGAGGCCGCCAACGAGCTGATCGCCGACGTGCCGCCGCCGCGCGACAAGTCCGAGCTGATGAAGTTCGCCAACGCCCGCCTCGGCAAGACGGTGTTCGACCTGGAGAACGTCACCGTCCAGGCCGGCCCCAAGACCCTCCTCAAGCACCTCACCTGGCACCTGGGCCCCGGCGACCGCGTCGGCCTCGTCGGCGTCAACGGCGCCGGCAAGACCTCCCTGCTGCGCGCCCTCGGCGAGGCCGCCCGCACCCAGGGCGACGTGCAGCCGGCCGCCGGCACCGTCACCGTGGGCAAGACCGTCCGGCTGGCCTACCTCTCCCAGGAGGTCGGCGAACTCGACCCCTCCCTGCGGGTCCTGGAGGCCGTCCAGCGCGTCCGCGACCGCGTGGACCTCGGCAAGGGCCGCGAGATGACGGCGGGCCAGCTGTGCGAGCAGTTCGGCTTCACCAAGGAGAAGCAGTGGACGCCCGTCGGCGACCTCTCCGGTGGTGAGCGGCGCCGGCTGCAGATCCTGCGCCTGCTGATGGACGAGCCCAACGTCCTCTTCCTCGACGAGCCCACCAACGACCTCGACATCGAGACCCTGACCCAGCTGGAGGACCTCCTCGACGGCTGGCCCGGCTCGATGATCGTGATCTCGCACGACCGGTTCTTCATCGAGCGCACCACCGACACGGTGATGGCGCTGCTCGGCGACGCGAGCCTGCGGATGCTGCCGCGCGGCCTGGACGAGTACCTGGAGCGCCGCCAGAAGATGATCGAGGCGGCCTCCCCGGCGCCGGCCGTGGCCGCCGCCGGCAAGTCCTCGGCCTCCGGGGACGCGCGCGCCGCCAAGAAGGAGCTGCAGAAGATCGAGCGGCAGCTCAACAAGATGTCGGACCGCGAGAGCAATCTGCACGCCCAGATCGCCGAGAACTCCACGGACTTCGACAAGGTGGCCAAGCTCGACACCGAGTTGCGGGAACTCATCTCCGACCGCGACGAGTTGGAGATGCGCTGGCTGGAGCTCGCCGAGGACGCGTAGGTTCCAGGGGCGCCGGCGCCAACTGGCCGGATAACGGCGGTATCACGAGCCGGTCCTCCCTTGGGAACAGGGGGCGGACCGGCTCGGCGCTGTGCATCCCGTCAGTGATAGAAAGGGCATCCTCCGACCACCCGACGCCGAAGGTATGCGCTGATGACCGAGCCGCCCCAGCCGCCGAACCAGCCACCGACACCTTCCGGTTACGGACACCTGCCCGGGCCGCCGCAGCCCGGTCACGGCTACCCGCCGCAAGGCGAGAACCCGTACGCCCAGCAGCCCCAGCAGCAGCCCCACCCGCAGCAGCCGCAGCAGCAGGGGCCGTACGGCCAGCAGCCGCCCGGCGGCTACGGTTTCCCGCCGCCCCCGACCATGCCGCCCGGCGCCCCCGGCATGCCGCCGGCGCCGCCCTCCCGGCCGAACCGGAAGCCGGCCGTGCTCATCGCGGCGGCCGTCGCAGGCGTCCTCGTCCTGGGCACCGCCGGCTACTTCGTCTTCGCCGGCGGCGAGGACAAGGGCAAGGACCAGCCCGTCGCGCAGGAGTCCACGCCGCCCGCCGACGGCAAGGCCTCGCCCTCCGCCTCCGTGGACAAGGGCGACGGCAGCGGCAACGGCGGCGGCGACCAGGAAGACCTCAACGCCGGCCGCAAGCAGGGCGAGGACAAGGTCCTCTGGTTCAAGACCAGCAAGATCGACGGCCCCGGTGGCGGCGTCGACGCCAAGGGCCAGTGGATCGTCGGCGACACCGTGGTCAAGACCCTCTGGAAGACCGTCACCGGCTACGGGATCGCCGACGGCAAGGAGAAGTGGACCCTCACCCTCCCCACCGTCATCTGCGGACTCACCAACCAGAGCACCGACGGCAAGACCGTCGTCATGTACAAGAACGGCGAGTCCGACAGCGCCGACTGCAACCAGATGCGGATGATCGACCTCAAGGCCGGCAAGGAGGGGTGGTCGCACGAGGTGCCGAAGGAAGGCCTCTTCGACATCTTCACCTCCCCTGACCTCGCGATCACCGGGGACGCCGTCGTCGTCAACCGGCTGGGCATGAGCAGCGCCTTCAAGGTCAGCACCGGCGACAAGCTCTTCGACAACAAGCGGACCGAGGGCTGCCAGCCCAGCGACTTCGTCGCCCTCAACGGCAAGATGATCTCCATCGGCACCTGCCAGGACGCGGACCGCACCGTCCAGGTCACGGACGCCGACCCGGCCACCGGCAAGAACACCTGGATCTACAAGCTCCCGAAGGGCTTCGAGGTCAAGAGCGTCTACTCGCTGGACCCGATCGTCCTCGACCTCGGCAACACCGAGAAGAAGGAGCGCTCCATCGTGGTCCTGGGACCCGACGGCAAGCAGCGCGCCACCGTCTCCGGCGAAGGCAGCTTCCCCGTCGGCTGCGGCGGCACCTTCGACCGGTCCCTGCAGGGCTGCGACTCCTCCCGCGTCGACGCCAACACCCTCTACATGCCCACCAGGCCCGGAGCGGGCAAGGCCAACGAGATCGTCGCCTTCGACCTGGGCACGGGCAAGGAGAAGTGGCGCACCCCGGCCGGCGAGGGCCGCACCCTCACCCCGCTCAAGGCGGCGGGCGGCCAGCTGGTCCTCTACCGCGAGGCGGAGTCCGACAAGGGCGGCGAGGTCCTCACGGTCCCGGCCGCCGGCGGCACGCCCACCGCGGTCCTGCGCAACCCGTCCGGCCCCGCGTCCGAGGTGGAGAGCGCCTTCTACTCCCCGGTCGTCGACTACGCGGACGGCCGGCTCTTCGTCTCGGCGTCCCACCTGTCCGCGCAGAACAAGAACGAGAAGTTCCTGATGGTCTTCGGCAAGTGAGCGCTCCCCCTGAAGGCCGCGTTTCCCACGCAAGGAGATCCAGATGAGTACCCCGCCGCCCCCCAGCCAGCCGCCGTCCGGCGGTTTCGGCGCGCCGCAGGACCCTCCCCCGGCCGCCGCGGGGAGTGACCCCCGGCCGGGCGGCTTCGGCGGACCCCCGCCGATGCCCCCCGCGCCGCCCGCCATGCCGTCGGCGCCCCCGCAGCCTCCGGCCCAGCCGCCGACGGTCCCCGCCGGGCAGCCCGCGGCCCCCGCCGCGTCGGCCGGGGCCCCCGCCGGGCAGCCCGCCCCCTCCTACGGCTATCCGCAGGAGGCGTACGGCTCCCCGCAGCAGCAGCCCGTCACCGCGCCCATGTACGCGGCCCAGGACCCGGCAGGCGGCGCCGGCGGCCCCGGCTCCGGCGGCAACGACGTGCGCACCCAGCTGATGATCGTCGGCGCGGCCCTCCTGGCCATCGCCCTCATCATCGGCGGCGGCTTCTGGTACGTCTCCGGGGAGGACGAGGGAGGCGACGGGAAGCCCGTCGCCGACGGCAGCGCGAGCCCGGGGACCGGCGGCGACAAGGGCCAGCCCGGCGCCGGCGGCTCCGAAAAGGTGCCGGCCAAGACCAAGTCGAAGACGCTCGTCAACGTCCCCATGCCGGTCTCGGAGGAGATCGTCGACATCCGCGGGTCCTGGCTGACCGCCACCACCTACGTGAAGTCCGACATGGGCAAGGTCGTCGGCTACAACCTGACCGACGGCGGCAAGAAGTGGGAGACCCCGCTCAACGCCAACGTCTGCGCCGCCAGCCGCTTCGCCACCGAGGACAAGACCGCGATCCTCTTCGACGCTGCCCTGCCGACGCCGGAGAAGAAGTACCAGCCGTGCAACCAGGTCGGCGTCATCGACCTCAACTCCGGCAAGCTCCTGTGGTCCGCCACCGCGAAGTCCCAGACCGGCGGCGACAAGCCCGTCACCTTCAACGAGGTCACCGTCAGCGGCCAGACCGTCGCCGCGGGCGGCCTGGACGGCGGCGCCGCCTGGAGCCTCACCGACGGCAAGCCCCTGTGGACGCCCAAGACCGACGCCGAGGGCTGCAAGGACATCGGCTACGCCGGCGGCCCCGCCCTCGCCGTGATCCGCCGGTGCGGCCAGAGCTCGGGCTACACCCTGTACGCCCAGGCCCTCGACCCGGCCACCGGCGCGCAGAAGTCCTCGTACAAGCTCTCCCCGGGCCTCGACTTCGCCCAGATCGTCTCCACCAAGCCGCTGGTCGTCTCGGCGAACGTCAACCGCACCGCCAAGAACGCCACGGGCGTCAGCGACCTCTTCGTCCTCGACGACGCGGGAGCGCTGAAGGCGCGCATCGGGCTCACCTCGGGCAACTACGACCCCGATTGCGGGGGCACCGAGGTCGAGGACTGCACCCACATGGTCGTCGGCAACGGCAAGCTCTACATGCCGACCGAGGAGCACCAGGGCACGGCCGAGGTCGGGCGCACCAACGAGATCATCTCCTTCGACCTGGAGACCGGCAAGCAGACCGCCGACCGCGCCGACGCCGGCGAGCGCTTCAAGATCTTCCCGATGCGCATGGACGGCCCGAACCTCATCGCCTACAAGGTTCCGCCCTACGACGGCGGCGGCCAGGTCGTCTCCATCGAGCCCAAGGGGATGAAGGAAACCCTGCTCATGCAGAACCCGGCGACCAAGGAATCACAGCGCGCGGAGACCCAGTACGTGCCGGACGCCGCCGAGTACATCTACGGCAACGGGAAGCTCTTCATCGCCCGCACGTCCGTCAGCAGCAAGTCCTCCGTCGCCACCGACCCGTACTACAGCTTCGTCTCCTTCACGACGGGCTGACCCGCCGACGCACCCGCACAGAAGCGCCCGAAGCCCCCGGAAGGTCCGCCCTTCCGGGGGCTTCTGCGCGGTATCCGCACCGCACCGTCGAACAAGCGTGTAGCTTGCCGGGGCAGAAGGGTGGGGGGTGGGTGGTGATGGGCGTACGGGTCGTGGTGGTCGACGAGCACCGGCTGCTGGCCGAGGCGCTCGCCTCCGCCCTGAAACTGCGCGGCCACCGGGTCCTGGCGGCCGCCGCCCCGGCCGCGGGCGCCGCCGAGCTGGTCATCAGCCGCGCCCCCGAGGTCTGCCTGCTGGGCACCGCCACGCCCGCCGAGCCGGGGGTCTTCGAGCCGGTCGTCCGGATCAAGCGGGAGCGCCCGCAGATCGCCGTCGTCGTCCTCGGCCCGGTGCCGAGCCCGCGCGGCATCGCGGCCGCCTTCGCCGCCGGGGCCTCGGGCTACGTACGCCACGACGAGCGCATCGAGGGCGTGGAGCGGGCGCTGGCCAAGGCCCGCTCGGGGGAAGTCGCCATCGCCCCGCAGCTGTTGCAGAGCGCCTTCGCGGACCTGCTCAACCCCGCCGCCCAGCCCGACGACGAAGGCAGCAGGCTGCTGCGGCTGCTCACCCCGCGCGAGGTCGAGGTGCTGGTCCGGGTCGCCGAGGGCGAGGACACCCGGCTCATCGCCGCGGGCATGGCCATCGCCCCGAGCACCGCCCGCACGCACGTACAGCGGGTGCTGATGAAGCTCGGCGTGGGCTCGCGGCTGGAGGCGGCCGCGCTGGCCGCCCGTACCGGGCTGCTGGAGCGGGCCGGACTGCCGCCGTCCGGGGCCGCTTCGTCCTGATCCGTGCCCCGGATTTCCCCGTGAGGGCCCCATCCGGTAAGCCGGTCACCAGCACGCGACGCATCGCGCGTGCGTTCTCGCGCGAGAGGCAGCATCACGTGGGCAAGACGGCACCTTCCAAATACCTGGTCACCGGCGGCGCCGGATACGTGGGCGGCGTGGTCGCGGCCCATCTCCTGGAAGCGGGCCACGAGGTGGTCGTCCTCGACGACCTCTCCACCGGCTTCCGCTCCGGGGTGCCGGACGGCGCCGCGTTCATCGAGGGCCGCATCCAGGACGCCGCCGAACACCTGGACCCCTCCTTCGACGGGGTCCTGCACTTCGCGGCCTCCTCGCAGGTCGGCGAGTCGGTCGTGAACCCCGGAAAGTACTGGGAGAACAACGTCGGCGGCACCATGGCCCTGCTGGCCGCGATGCGCGGGGCGGGCGTGCGCACGCTGGTGTTCTCCTCCACCGCCGCCACCTACGGGGAGCCGGCCGACGGGCCGCTCACCGAGACCTCGGTCACCGCGCCGACCAACCCGTACGGCGCCACGAAACTGGCGGTCGACCACATGATCGCGGGGCAGTGCGCGGCGCACGGACTCGCGGCGGTCTCGCTGCGCTACTTCAACGTGGCGGGCGCCTACGGGGAGTTCGGCGAGCGACACGACCCCGAGACGCACCTGATCCCGCTCGTGCTGCAAGTGGCCCTCGGCGAACGGGAGTCGATCTCGGTCTTCGGAGAGGACTACCCGACGCCGGACGGCACCTGCGTGCGGGACTACATCCACGTCGCCGACCTGGCGCGGGCCCACCTGGCCGCCTTGGAGACCGCGGTCGAGGGGGAACACCTCGTGTGCAACCTCGGCAACGGCAACGGCTTCTCGGTCCGCGAGGTCATCGAGACCGTCCGCAAGGTCACCGGGGAGGAGATCCCCGAGGTCGTCGCCCCGCGCCGGACCGGCGACCCGGCGGTGCTCGTCGCCTCCGCCCGCAGGGCCCACGAGCGCCTCGGCTGGACCCCGGTGCGCTCCGACCTCACGGGGATCGTGACGGACGCCTGGAACTTCACCCGCGCCCTCCGCGCCCGGACCAGCTGAAGCATCTCGAGCACCCGGACCGGCCGAACCACCCGGACCGGCTGAACCACCCGGACCGGCTGAACCAGCCGGACCGGCGGATCCGCCGGACCCGTACGGGACGGCGGGCGCGCCCCAGCCCCACCCGGTGCGGGGGCGCGCACGCGTTCGGGGTGCGCCGTGGCCGGGCGCTGTGCGCGGGCGCCCGGCGTGCGCACGCCGGGTGAAATACACCCCGTGCAACTGCCCGGGGCACACGCGGGTCCCGCATATGTCCTGGGGGGTTGCGCCGGAACGATTTCAAGCCATCCAGGAGGCTCCGCAGGAGCGCCCCGCCGCAAAATCGCTCGGAAAACTTCTGCTATTCGGCCAACCGCCGGTCGCCCCCGGGCCTACGCTGAAGCGTGACACCGGTGGGGGCCGGTGTTGATTCAGGGGTCGAGACAAGTCGGGTACGACGTCCGCTCCGGGGTAGTGCAGAGATGTCACGGCGGCGGCCGGGGCGCCTGCGGATCACCCGGTCCGGGCGCCGTACCCGCCGCCGTCCGTTCCCCGACCCTTGGGGGTTTTGTGGTCCGTATCCGGGTACTCGTGGTCGACGATCACCGCATCTTCGCCGAATCTCTCGCCGCCGCGCTCGCGGCCGAACCGGACGTGGACGTGTCCGCGGCCGGCAGCGGCCCGGCCGCGCTGCGCTGTCTCGAACGCGCGGCGGCCGAGGGCCGCCGCTACGACGTGCTGCTGGTCGACGCCGACCTCGCCGCCGTCGCCGGAGCCGTCCCCGCGCAGCGGGAGCCCGCCTCCGGCCCGTCGGCCGCCGCCGACGGGATCGCACTGGTGGCGGGCGTACGGGTGTCGCACCCCGGGGTCCGCACGGTCGTCCTCGCCGAGCGCGACGATCCGCGCCGGGCCGCCCTCGCGCTCCAGGCAGGGGCCTCCGGCTGGGTGGCGAAGGACTGCTCCCTCTCGCGGCTGCTGGCCGTCGTGCGCGGAGTCCTGCGCGAGGAGACGCACCTTCCGCCCGCGCTGCTCACCGGAGTCCTCCGTGAACTGACCGCCGCGCGCAAGCACCGTACGGACAGCGAACGGCTCGTGGAGTCCCTCACGCCCCGTGAGCTGGAGGTGCTGCGCTGCATGGTGGCGGGGCTGGGCCGCAAGGACGTGGCGGCGCGGCTGTTCCTCTCCCCGCACACCGTCCGCACCCACATGCAGAACGTGCTGGGCAAGCTCGGGGTGCACTCCACGCTCGCGGCCGTCGCCCTGGCCCGGCGGGCCGGGGTGCGCCCCGCGGACCTGCCGGGACTGCCAGGGGCGGGACTATCCGGGGAGGTTGTCGAACGGAGCGGTCAACTGGCGTAGCAGCGCCGCGAGATCGCCGCGCTGGGTGCGCGAGAGCTGGGCCAGGATCGCCCGTTCCTGGGCCAGCAGCCCGGCGAGCGCCTGGTCGGCCCGGTCGCGGCCCTCGGGCGTCAGGCGGACCAGGACCCCGCGCCGGTCGTTGGGGTCGGGCAGCCGCTCGACGAGGCCCTTCTTGGCGAGCCGGTCGATGCGGTTGGTCATGGTGCCGGAGGTGACCAGAGTCTGCGTCAACAACTGTCCGGGGGAGAGCTGGTAGGGCGCGCCGGCCCGCCGGAGCGAGGTCAGCACGTCGAACTCCCACGGCTCCAGGCCGTGCTCGGAGAAGGCCAGTCTGCGGGCCCGGTCGAGGTGGCGCGCGAGCCTGCTGACGCGGCTGAGCACCTCGAGTGGTTCCACGTCGAGGTCAGGGCGTTCCCGCCGCCATGCCGCAACCAGTCGGTCGACCTCGTCCTCCATGCGGATCAGTGTAAAGGGTCTGTCGATGTGAAGTCTCTTCAAATCAAGTATCTCGATATCATGTATCTTGATATCGAGATATATTTTCGTCGTCCATGGGGCATGGAGGGGGCCGGAGCAGCTTCCGCTTCCGATCGCACCGCCCGCAAGGAGGCTCGAACATGCATTCCGATACCGCGTCGGCCAGGACACCGGCGTCGACAACGGCGAGCGCCACCCCCACCGCGCCCGCCGCCCCCCTCTGGGACCCGCAGCAATACCTCCGACACGCCGGCCACCGAGCCCGGCCCTTCCTCGACCTCCTCGGCCGCATAGCCGAACTCCCCACCACGCCCGCCCGCATCGCCGACCTCGGCTGCGGCCCCGGCAACGTCACCGCACTCCTCACGGAGCGCTGGCCCGAAGCCCGCATCACCGGATACGACCTCTCCCCGGAAATGCTGCACCGCGCGAGCGCCGAGCACGCCGGCCCCACCCCGGGCGGCGGCTTCCTCGACTTCCACCGCGCCGACCTCGCCGACTGGCTCCCCGAGGAGCCCTACGACCTGATCGTCTCCAACGCCGCCTTCCAGTGGGTCCCAGGCCACGCCGGCTCCTTCGCCGCCTGGATCAACGGACTGCGCCCCGGCGGCACCTTCGCCTTCCAGATCCCCGGCAACTTCCACGCCCCCAGCCACCGGATCCTCGCCGACCTGTGCGACACCCCGCGCTGGCGGGCCCGCCTCGCCGGACACGGGGCGCGCTACATCCACATCCTCGAACCCGACGGCTACCTCGAGCGGTTCACCGAACTCGGCTGCGTCGCCGACGTCTGGGACACCACCTACTACCAGCTCCTCCAAGGCCCCGACCCGGTCCTCGACTGGGTCAAGGGCACCGCGCTACGACCCGTCCTGACCGCGCTCGGCGACGACCACGAAGCCGAGACCGCTTTCATCACCGAATACCGAAACCTGCTGCGCGAGGTCTACCCGCCGGGCCCGCGCGGCACCGTCTTCCCGTTCCGCCGCATCTTCGCCGTCGCCCGCAAGGAGGCCTGACCATGCTCGCCGCAGTCGACCACGTCCAGCTCGCCGCGCCGCCCGGCTCGGAGGGCCGGCTCCGCGCCTATTACACCGACGTCCTCGGCATGACCGAGATCCCCAAGCCGCCCGTGCTCGCCGCGCGCGGCGGCTGCTGGTTCGCCGCAGGGCCCGTACGGCTCCACCTCGGCGTGGAGGAGGACTTCCGACCCGCCCGCAAGGCACACCCGGGACTCAGGGTCACCGCCATCGAGGACTACGCGAACAGACTCCGCGAGCGGGGCGCCGAAGTCGTCTGGGACGACAACCTGCCGGGGCACCGCCGCTTCTACTCCGAAGACCCCGTCGGCAACAGGATCGAGTTCTCGCAAGAGCGCCGCCCGGACCCCCTCGGCTGACCTCGGGCCCCGCACGACGGCGCCCCGCCACCGGACCTCCGGTGACGGGGCGCCGTCACGCCTCCCGCCCAGACGCAATCCCGTACGGAACTGCGCACGGCCGGATCAGCTCTTGCGGTGGCCCACCAGCCGCGGCTTCGCCTCGAGGTTCTCCAGCCCGTGCCAGGCCAGGTTCACCAGGTGCGCCGCCACCTCCGCCTTCTTCGGCCGGCGCGTCTCCAGCCACCACTGCCCGGTCAGCGCCACCATGCCCACCAACGCCTGCGCGTACAGCGGGGCCAGCTTCGGATCGAAACCGCGGGCCTTGAACTCCAGGCCCAAGATGTCCTCCACCTGCGTGGCGATGTCACTGATCAGCGAGGCGAACGTGCCCGTCGACTGGGCCACCGGGGAATCCCGCACCAGGATCCGGAAACCGTCCGTGTAGTTCTCGATGTAGTCCAGCAGCGCGAACGCCGCCTGTTCCAACAGCTCCCGCGGATGCCCGGCCGTCAGCGCGCCCGTCACCCCGTCCAGCAGCTGGCGCATCTCCCGGTCGACGACGACCGCGTACAAGCCCTCCTTGCCGCCGAAATGCTCGTACACCACCGGCTTGGAGACCCCGGCCTTCGCCGCGATCTCCTCCACCGAGGTGCCTTCGAAACCCTTCTCGGCGAACAGGATGCGACCGATGTCCAGCAGTTGCTGGCGCCGCTCGGCGCCCGTCATCCGGACCCGGCGGCCACGCCTGGGCTTGTCGCTGCTGGAACTGCTGCCGTCGATCGCCACGCCCCCCATCATGCCGCGTTCGACGCTTCTTCCTTGCGCCGGGCGTCGATGCGGTCCGCGGACGGCCACCGCACGTCAGACGCCCATCCCAGCTGTTCGAACCAACGGATCAGCCGGGCACTGGAGTCGACCTGGCCGCGCAGCACACCGTGCCGGGCCGAGGTCGGGTCGGCGTGGTGCAGGTTGTGCCAGGACTCACCGCACGACAGCACCGCCAGCCACCACACGTTGCCCGAACGGTCACGCGACTTGAACGGGCGCTTGCCCACCGCGTGACAGATCGAGTTGATCGACCACGTCACATGGTGCAGCAGCGCGACCCGCACCAGCGAGCCCCAGAAGAACGCCGTGAACGCACCCCACCACGACATCGTCACCAGACCGCCCACCAGCGGCGGGATCGCCAGCGAGAAGATCGTCCAGAAGATGAAGTCCCGCGAGATCCGCCGGATCGCCGGATCCTTGATCAGGTCCGGGGCGTACTTCTGCTGATCGGTCTGCTCCTCGTCGAAGAGCCACCCGATGTGCGCCCACCACAGGCCCTTCATCAGCGCCGGGAGCGTCTCGCCGAACCGCCACGGCGAATGCGGGTCGCCCTCGTGGTCGGAGAACTTGTGGTGCTTGCGGTGATCGGCCACCCAACGCACCAGCGGACCCTCCACCGCCATCGACCCCATGACCGCCAGCGCGATCCGCAGCGGCCGCTTCGCCTTGAAGGAACCGTGCGTGAAGTACCGGTGGAAGCCGATCGTGATGCCGTGGCAGGCCAAGAAGTACATGAACACCATCAGGCCCACGTCCAACCAGCTCACCCCCCAGCCCCAGGCGAGCGGAACCACGGCCAGCAACGCGAGGAAGGGGACGGTGATGAACAGCAGCAGCGCGATCTGCTCGACGGACCGCTTGCTCTCACCGCCCAAGGTCGCAGACGGAACGGACGCGTCGGAAGACGACGGGGCGTCCCCGATCACGTCGGGACTGATGGTCATGGAGGTCCCCTGAGGGTGAGGGTGTCGGCAGGCGCGCCGCCCGGCCACGCTCCCTACGGACGCGTAACCTACGGCAACGTAAGTATGGCAAAGGTCCCGCACGCGGCAAGAGGACCGCGCCCGCCACCGTGTCCCGCCCCCCGCCCGCACGGACCCACCGGCCCGGCCGCCCCCGCGACCGTCCCGCCTGGTGACACACCGGGCAGGACACGAGGACGGGCCACCTATCCTGGTCTCGTCGGACAGCGCGGTCCGCACGGGCAGCCCGAGCTGCGCACCAGTGGGAACCCCTCCCCGGACACCTCCCAGCCATCGCCGGCGAAGAGACCCGGAAGGGCCTCATTCCGCGCGCAAAACCGGAGCCCACCTCCCAGTAGCGCTCGAAACACTGCAAGGAGCCGCACCTGTGAGCAGTGCCGACCAGGCCCACTCGACCCACGCCGACGCCGCGACCACCGCCGGCGCCGCCGCCAACGCCGAGCTGCGCGCGGACATCCGCCGCCTCGGCGACCTCCTCGGCGAAACCCTCGTACGCCAAGAAGGCCAGGACCTCCTCGACCTGGTCGAACGCGTCCGAGCCCTCACCCGCACCGACGGCATCGCGGCCGCCGCGCTGCTCGGCGACACCGACCTGGAGACCGCCGCCAAGCTCGTGCGCGCCTTCTCCACCTACTTCCACCTCGCCAACGTCACCGAACAGGTGCACCGCGGCAAGGAACTGCGAGCCCACCGCGCCGCCGAGGGCAGCCTGCTCGCCCGCACCGCCGACATGCTCAAGGACGCCGACCCCGAACACCTGCGCCAGACGGTCAAGAACCTCAACGTCCGCCCCGTCTTCACCGCACACCCCACCGAGGCGGCCCGCCGCAGCGTCCTCAACAAGCTCCGCCGCATCGCCGCACTCCTCGAAGAGCCCGTCGCCGGCGCCGGCGAACGCCGCCGCCACGACCTGCGCCTCGCCGAGAACATCGACCTCGTCTGGCAGACCGACGAACTGCGCGTCGTCCGCCCCGAACCGGCCGACGAGGCCCGCAACGCCATCTACTACCTCGACGAACTCCACGCCGGCGCCGTCGGCGACGTCCTCGAAGACCTCGCCGCCGAGCTCCAGCGCGTAGGCATCGAGATCCCCGCCGGCACCCGCCCCCTCACCTTCGGCACCTGGATCGGCGGCGACCGCGACGGCAACCCCAACGTCACCCCCGACGTCACGCGCGACGTACTGATCCTCCAGCACGAACACGGCATCAGCGACGCCCTCGAACTCATCGACTACCTGCGCGGCCTCCTGTCGAACTCCATCCGCTACACCGGAGCCACCGAAGAGCTCCTCACCTCCCTCCAGGCCGACCTCGAACGCCTCCCCGAGATCAGCCCCCGCTACAAGCGGCTCAACGCCGAAGAGCCCTACCGCCTCAAGGCCACCTGCGTCCGCCAGAAGCTCGTCAACACCCGCGAACGCCTCGCCAAGGGCACCCCCCACGAGGAAGGCCGCGACTACCTCGGCACCGCCGAGCTGCTCACCGACCTCACCCTCATCCAGACCTCCCTGCGCGAACACCGCGGCGCCCTCTTCGCGGACGGCCGCATGGACCGCACCATCCGCACCCTGGCCGCCTTCGGCCTCCAGCTCGCCACCATGGACGTACGCGAACACGCCGACGCCCACCACCACGCACTCGGCCAGCTCTTCGACCGCCTCGGCGAGGAATCCTGGCGCTACGCCGACATGCCCCGCGACTACCGCGGCAAGCTGCTCGCCAAGGAGCTCCGCTCCCGCCGCCCCCTGGCGCCCACCCCGGCGCCCCTCGACGCCGCCGGACAAAAGACCCTCGGCGTCTTCGGCGCCATCAAGGACGCCTTCGAGAAGTTCGGCCCCGAGGTCATCGAGTCCTACATCATCTCGATGTGCCAGGGCGCCGACGACGTCTTCGCCGCCGCCGTCCTCGCCCGCGAAGCGGGCCTCATCGACCTCCACGGCGGCTGGGCCAAGATCGGCATCGTCCCGCTCCTGGAAACCACCGACGAACTCAAGGCCGCCGACGTCATCCTCGACGAGATGCTCGCCGACCCCTCCTACCGCCGCCTGGTCTCCCTGCGCGGCGACGTCCAGGAGGTCATGCTCGGCTACTCCGACTCCTCCAAGTTCGGCGGCATCACCACCAGCCAGTGGGAGATCCACCGCGCCCAGCGCCGGCTCCGCGACGTGGCCCACCGCTACGGCGTCCGCCTGCGCCTCTTCCACGGCCGCGGCGGCACCGTCGGCCGCGGCGGCGGCCCCTCCCACGACGCGATCCTCGCCCAGCCCTGGGGCACCCTCGAAGGCGAGATCAAGGTCACCGAACAGGGCGAGGTCATCTCCGACAAGTACCTCGTCCCCTCCCTGGCCCGCGAAAACCTGGAACTGACCGTCGCCGCCACCCTCCAGGCCTCCGCGCTCCACACGGCACCGCGCCAGTCCGACGAGGACCTCGCCCGCTGGGACGCGGCCATGGACACCGTCTCCGACGCCGCGCACGCCGCCTACCGCGAACTCGTCGAGGACCCCGACCTGCCGGCGTACTTCTTCGCCGCCACCCCCGTCGACCAGCTCGCCGACCTCCACCTCGGCTCGCGCCCCTCGCGCCGCCCCGACTCAGGCGCCGGCCTCGACGGCCTGCGCGCCATCCCGTGGGTCTTCGGCTGGACCCAGTCCCGCCAGATCGTCCCCGGCTGGTACGGCGTCGGGTCCGGCCTCAAGGCCCTGCGCGAAGCCGGCCAGGGCGACGCCCTCACCGAGATGGGCGAGCGCTGGCACTTCTTCCGCAACTTCCTCTCCAACGTCGAGATGACGCTGGCCAAGACCGACCTGCGGATCGCCCGCCACTACGTCGACACCCTCGTGCCCGAAGAGCTCAAGCACGTCTTCACCCGCATCGAAGCCGAACACGAACTCACCGTCCGCGAAGTCCTGCGCATCACCGGCGGCGAGGAACTCCTCGACTCCAACCCGGTCCTCCAGCAGACCTTCGCGGTCCGCGACGCCTACCTGGACCCGATCTCCTACCTCCAGGTGTCCCTGCTGGCCCGCCAGCGCGCCGCCGCCGCACGCGGCGAGGAAGCCGACCCGATCCTGTCCCGGGCCCTCCTCCTCACCGTCAACGGCGTCGCCGCCGGCCTGCGCAACACCGGCTGAGACCCGCGCCGCACGCGGAAGGGGCCCGCGCACCACACGGTGCGCGGGCCCCTCCCGTCTCAACTGTTGTACGAGGACTGCGCGCGCTCCAGCCCCTCCTGGACCAAGCACTCCACGGCATCCGCCGAACGGTCCACGAACCAGTCCAGCTCCTTGCGCTCCGTGGAGGAGAAGTCCTTCAGCACGAAGTCCGCGACCTGCATCCGGCCGGGCGGACGCCCGATACCGCAACGGACCCGGTGGTAGTCCGGACCCATGGCCTTCGTCATCGACTTCAGACCGTTGTGGCCGTTGTCCCCGCCGCCCAGCTTCAGGCGCAGCGTCGGATAGTCGATGTCCAGCTCGTCGTGCACCGCCACGATCCGCTCCAGCGGCACCTTGTAGAAGTCCCTCAGCGCCGTCACCGGACCACCCGACAGGTTCATGAACGACATGGGCTTGGCCAGCACCACCCGCCGGTTCGCCGGCCCCGGCGGACCCATGCGGCCCTCGACCACCTGCGCCCGGGCCTTGTGCGCCTTGAACTTCCCGCCCATCCGCTCCGCCAGCAGGTCGGCCACCATGAAACCGATGTTGTGGCGGTTCCCCGCGTACTCCGCCCCCGGATTCCCGAGGCCCACGATCAGCCAGGGCGCCGCGTCGTCCGACATCAAAAGCTCCTTATACGAAGACGACCGCCGTCCCGCTCCAGTGGAGCCGGACGGCGGTCGTTCAGCAAGTGCTGAGAGGCAAGGGCGAGGCTCAGGCCTCGGTACCCGCGGCCTCGGCGGACGGCTCCTCGGCCTGCGGGGCGACGACCTGCAGGACGGCGATGTCACCGTCGACGGCCAGCGTGGTGCCGGCCGGCAGGACGAGGTCCTTGGCCTGGATGGTCGCACCGGCCTCGAGGCCCGCGATGGACACGGTGACCTCGGTCGGGATGTGCGTGGCCTCGGCCTCGACGGAGATCGTGTTCTGGAGGGTCTCCAGCATGTTGTTGCCCGCGGCCAGCTCGCCCTCGGTGACGATCGCGACGTCGACCGTGACCTTCTCGCCCTTCTTGACGATCAGGAAGTCGACGTGGGAGATCGAACGCTTCAGCGGGTGCTTCTGAACGGCCTTCGGGATGACCAGCTCGGTGCCCTCGCCCGCGATGTCCAGGGAGATCAGGACGTTCGGGGTGCGCAGCGCCAGCTGAAGGCCGTGGCCCTCGACGTTGACGTGCTTCGGGTCGGTGCCGTGACCGTAGATGACGGCGGGGACCAGGGCGTCGCGACGGGCCTGACGGGCAGAGCCCTTGCCGAAGCTGGTGCGGGTCTCGGCGGAAAGCTTGACCTCGGACATGCTCACTCCTCGTGGGGTGACGGAAATGGACGGCAGTCACCCGGCCGGAACACGGCCTGCTACGAAGAGCGCGTCGATAACGGAGCGCCGGTACCCGTCGAAAACAGGTACGGCCTCCCTCGCCGAGCAACTCGAGGAGTGTACCCGGCGGGAAGGCCGTACCCAAAAAGGATCTAGCGCGCTACCGCGGCAGCTACTGCTGCTCCTCGAACAGGCTGGTGACCGAGCCGTCCTCGAAGACCTCGCGCACCGCACGGGCGATCATCGGGGCGATCGACAGCACCGTGATCTTGTCGAGCTCCAGGTCGGACGGGTCCGGCAGGGTGTTCGTGAACACGAACTCGCTGACCTTGGAGTTCTTCAGACGGTCGGCCGCCGGGCCCGACAGGATGCCGTGCGTGGCCGTCACGATGACGTCCTCCGCGCCGTGCGCGAAGAGCGCGTCGGCCGCGGCGCAGATCGTGCCACCCGTGTCGATCATGTCGTCGACCAGGACGCAGACGCGACCCTTGACCTCACCGACGACCTCGTGGACCGTCACCTGGTTGGCGACGTCCTTGTCGCGGCGCTTGTGCACGATCGCCAGCGGCGCGTCCAGACGGTCGCACCAGCGGTCGGCCACACGCACACGGCCGGCGTCCGGGGAGACGATCGTCAGCTTCGTGCGGTCGACCTTCGCACCCACGTAGTCCGCGAGGACCGACAGGGCCGAAAGGTGGTCGACCGGACCGTCGAAGAAACCCTGGATCTGGTCCGTGTGCAGGTCGACCGTCAAAATACGGTCCGCACCGGCAGTCCTCAGCAGGTCCGCGACCAGACGCGCCGAGATCGGCTCGCGGCCCTTGTGCTTCTTGTCCTGGCGGGCGTACCCGTAGGACGGGACGATCACGGTGATGGAGCGTGCCGACGCGCGCTTGAGCGCGTCGATCATGATCAGCTGCTCCATGATCCACTTGTTGATCGGAGCCGTGTGGCTCTGGATCAGGAAGCAGTCCGCGCCACGAGCAGACTCCTGGAAGCGGACGTAGATCTCGCCGTTCGCGAAGTCGAAAGCCTTGGTCGGCACGAGGCCGACACCGAGCTGGTGCGCGACCTCCTCGGCCAGCTCGGGGTGGGCGCGGCCGGAGAAGAGCATCAGCTTCTTCTCGCCGGTCGTCTTGATCCCGGTCACAGCACTGTCTCCTCAGACGTGGGAAAGCTGCTCGCCCCCATGTGCGTCCGTCCCGCACACGGTGAGCCAGCCGAATTGCGTGCACCTATCACGGTACGCCGTCTCGGGCGTAGCCGTTTCCGGTCAGTTCACCTCAGCGTTCGTCGGAGTCCTCGTGGACCGCCGACTGAGCCGCAGTCGCGGCGGCACTTCCCGGACGCTTGCGGGCCACCCAGCCCTCGATATTCCGCTGCTGGCCACGGGCCACAGCCAGGGCGCCGGGCGGCACGTCCTTCGTGATCACCGATCCGGCCGCCGTGTAGGCGCCGTCCCCGATGGTGATGGGAGCCACAAACATGTTGTCCGAACCCGTCTTGCAGTGTGAGCCGACGGTCGTGTGGTGCTTGTGCTCACCGTCGTAGTTCACGAACACGCTGGCCGCGCCGATGTTCGTGTAATCGCCGATCGTCGCGTCACCGACGTACGACAGGTGCGGAACCTTGGTGCCCTCGCCGATCGTGGCGTTCTTCATCTCCACGTACGTACCGGCCTTGGCCTTGGCGCCCAGGTTCGTGCCCGGACGCAGGTACGCGAAGGGCCCCACGGTCGCCGACTCGCCGACGACGGCGGTGTCCGCCACGGTGTTGTCCACCCGCGCACGCGCACCGACGTACGTGTCCTTCAGACGGGTGTTGGGGCCGACCTCAGCCTCGGCGCCGACGTGTGTGGTGCCCAGCAGCTGCGTACCGGGGTGCACGATCGCGTCCTGGCCGAAAGTCACCGTCACATCGACGAGCGTGCTCGCCGGATCGACGACCGTCACGCCCGCGAGCATCGCCCGCTCCAGCAGACGCGCGTTCAGCAGCGCGCGGGCCTCGGCGAGCTGCACCCGGTTGTTGATCCCGAGGATCTGCCGGTGGTCCGCGCCCACGGCCGCGCCCACGCGGTGGCCGGCCTCGCGCAGGATGCCGAGCACGTCGGTGAGGTACTCCTCGCCCTGGCTGTTGTCGGTGCGGACCTTGCCGAGCGCGTCCGCGAGCAGGGCGCCGTCGAAGGCGAACACCCCGGAGTTGATCTCGCGGATCGCGCGCTGGGCGTCGGTGGCGTCCTTGTGCTCCACGATGGCGGTGACCGCGCCGGTGTCCCCGTCGCGGACGATGCGGCCGTAGCCGGTGGAGTCCGGCACCTCGGCGGTCAGCACGGTGACGGCGTTGCCGTCGGCCTCGTGCGTCGCGGTCAGCGCGGCCAGGGTCTCGCCGGTCAGCAACGGGGTGTCGCCGCACACGACGACCACGGTCCCGGCCGGCCGGTCGCCGAGCTCTTCGAGGGCCATCCGGACGGCGTGCCCGGTGCCGTTCTGCTCGTACTGGACCGCGGTGCGGACGTCGGCGTCGATGCCGGCGAGGTGCGCGGTGACCTGCTCGCGCGCGTGCCCGACGACGACGACGAGGTGCGCGGGGTCCAGCTCGCGGGAGGCGGCGACGACGTGACCGACGAGCGAGCGCCCGCTGATCTCGTGCAGAACCTTGGGTGTGGCCGACTTCATGCGGGTGCCTTCGCCCGCTGCGAGTACGACGACGGCTGCCGGGCGGTTGGCGCTCACGGGTGTGCCCTTCGGCTTCGGGTGGTGGACCCGTGAAGGATACCGGTGGGCCGGACCCCGGAAACGAGGCCGGGTCCCGACCGAGAAGGTCAGGACCCGAAGTTGAGCCGTCGTGCGGTGTGAGCTCCCGGAGAAGGATTCGAACCCTCATTCAATGGACCAAAACCATTTGTCCTGCCCTTAGACGATCCGGGATGGTTCGCCACTTATGCCCGATTCGACTGATCGAACTGCGTCGCAGCCCCTACTATGCCGCACCACCAGCCTTCGATGCGACGGTACAGACCGGCGCTTTGGAGCACGCGCACCACGAGGCAACCGTGGTAGCCCTCGCCGGTGTTCTTCCGGATCGTTTTCGGGTTGTGCCGCTTGAGTGTCGTCTTCAGGAACTGCTCCGGTGCCACCCCTACCAGGTCCGCCCAGAACCTCTCCGCGTCGGCGATGTCGGCCGTTTCGTGGATCGTGACGGCGAACCGGAGCTGTTCGTCCTTCACTCCGAGGAGGCGCAGCCAGGCGAGGTAGACACTCACCATTCCGGGGTCGCTGTTCACGAAGATCGCACGTTCGCGGCGCGCGTACGCCTTGTCCTTGCTGCCCTCGGACCAGTAGAGGCCGACGCCCACGAGGAAGAGGTCGCGGTCCGAGAGTCGGCCGATCTCGGCGGCTGCGTCCAGCTTGACCTGACGGCGCTCCTCGTCCCTGATCTCCAGCGTTCGTTCCCACCCTCGCCGCGCGATGGCGGACGACTCCTCCGTGGTGCGTCGCCGCTCCGGCTTCGGTAGGTCGCGGACCCAGAGGGAGATCGAGCTCTTCGAGCAGCCCAGCTCGATCTGGATCTGGTCGTAGGTGAGGCCCTCGAGGCGGAGCGCGCGGGCTTGGTCGCGGAGGTCGTCCTTGGCGTTCGGGCGCTTCGTCCACGGGGGTGGGGGCTCGCCCTGGAGGAGGCGGTTGAGGATCTCCCCGTTGAAGACCTGGAGGCGGTCGCGGATCTCGCGGCGGCTGAGTCCTTCGCGGCGCAGGGCGACGGCCTGTTCGCGCAGTCCCTCGAAGTCGGAGTATTTGTTCATACGGGAAGCATTGTCCGGAATATGGGATTCCGGTCTCGGTCCGCGGGCTATTCAGCCGTACGTGCGATTGCCGTTGGTTCGCGGGAATTTCGCTGGCCCGTGTGCTGGGGGCCCTGCGTACGCTGGTCGGCATGACCAGTACGGGGGAAGAGCGGAACGCCGCCGGGGCCGGGCGGGACGGGCCTTGGTGGTGGGCGCGGCGGCGGGACGCCGTGGCGGACGTGGTGCTCGGCGGGGTGTCCGCCGTCGAGTGCGCTTGGGAGGGGACCTGGTTCGCGCGCGAGACCGGGATCCCGGTGGTCGCGGGGGTGCTGTTCGGGTTGGTGGTGGGGGCCACGCTCGTGCTGCGGCGGCGCTGGCCGATCGCCGTGGTGCTGGTGGGGATCGCCGTGTCGCCCGCCGCGATCGGGTTCCTGCTCGGCGTGGTCGGGCTGTACACGCTGGCGACCTCCGAGGTGCCCCGGCGGATCACCGCCGTCCTCGCCTCGATGTCGCTGGCCGCGACCTTCGTGGTGATGTACCTGCGCACCCGCGGGGACGCGGAGGCCGGGAGCACGCTGGTCGTGCTGCTGTCCGTGTTCGTGGCGGTGGCGCTGACCGTGCCGCCGGTGCTGTTCGGGCTGTACATAGGGGCCCGCCGGCGGCTCATGGAGAGTCTGCAGGAGCGCGCGGACTCGCTGGAGCGGGAGCTGTCGCTGCTCGCGGACCGGGCGGAGGAGCGGGCCGAGTGGGCCCGTACGGAGGAGCGGACCCGGATCGCGCGGGAGATGCACGACGTGGTGGCCCACCGGGTGTCGCTGATGGTGGTGCACGCGGCGGCCCTGCAGGCGATCGCCGTGAAGGACCCGGCGAAGGCCGTGCGCAACGCCGCGCTGGTGGGGGACATGGGCCGTCAGGCGCTGACGGAGCTCCGGGAGATGCTCGGGGTGCTGCGGGCCGAGGCGCCGAAGCCGAAGCCGGCGTCCGCGCCGCTGGTGCTGGCGCTGGGCTTGGCGGGAGGCCTGGAGGACGGGCCGACGCTGCGGGAGCTGGAGGCGCTGGTCGGGCAGTCGCGGGCGGCCGGGATGGCGGTGGAGCTGGATGTGCGGGGTGTGGGGGAGCCGTACGCGGCCGAGGTGGAGCAGACGGCGTACCGGGTGGTGCAGGAGGCGCTGACCAACTGCCACAAGCACGCCGCGGGCGCGCGGGTCGTCGTACGGCTGGCGCACCGGGAGGGGGAGGTGGCTATGCAGGTGGAGAACGGGCCGTGTGACGGCAAGGTCGCCGAGCCGGGGCTGCCGAGCGGCGGGAACGGGCTGGTCGGGATGCGGGAGCGGGTGCTCGGGCTGGGCGGGGTGTTCGTGTCGGGGCCGACGGACGAGGGCGGGTTCAGGGTCTCGGTGGTGCTGCCGGGAGGGCGGGGGTAGGCCGTCTGCGGAAGGGACGGGACAGGGGCGTGCGGCGGGGTGGGCGTGGGGCTCCGGGGGTGGCATCGGCGGAGTTCGAGGGGTGGTCGGGCGTGCGGAACCCCGATGCGGCGGCGGGCGGGCGGGTTTACCGGGAGGATGTGGCGATGGACAGGGGGAGGGAGGCGGGGATGACGGTGGGCTGGGATCCGGTGGCCGAGCTGACGGGCGAGGACCGCAAGCTGTTCCAGGGGCGGTGGGAGAAGCGGCTGTGGCTGAACGTGCCGGGCCCCTTCTACACGGGGGAGACGGACACGTGCTGGACCGGGCGGCTGAACGCGCCGGACAACGTGATGTACGCGGCGAGCAGTGAGCACGGCCTGGAGTACGTGTTCCGGCAGCCCCGTGATCCGGGGGAGGTCCGCCAGGTGGTGGAGGCGGCCGACGAGGAGCCGTTCCAGGAGTACGCGTGCGACGGGGACCTGTGGTGGACGCCGGCCGCGGTGCGGCGGTGGTGGGCCGAGCGGGGGCGGGTCGAGGAGCACGTGGCGCAGACGCTGGCGGAGTACGAGGGGAGCGTCCACCGGGCCGACCGGGACGCGGCGGCGGGGGCGCGGCACTTCCGGGCGTATGTGGCGGGCGGGCTCGCCGGTGATCTGAGGGCGTATCTCTTCCGGCTGGAGGAGGGCCGCTACCCCGTGGCCGGGGAGCGGCTTCCGGAGCTGGGTTAGCCGGTGGTCAGGCGGGTCGGCTGGAGGCCGGTCAGGAGGAGGGTGAGGGCCTCGTCGAGGTTGGCGCCGAGGTACCAGTCGCCGGTGTGGTCGACGCAGTAGATCCGGCCCTCGCGGTCGAGGGCGAGGTGGGAGGTTCCGTCGGCTTCGATGCCGAGGGGGCAGAGCTGGGTGGAGAGGGCGCGGCCGAGGTCGGCGAAGGTGCGGGCGAGGTGGAGGCCCGTGAGGGGGTCGAGCCGTATGGAGGTCGGGGCGATCTGGCGGCCGGTGCCGGGGGCGGTGATCGTGAGGTTGCCGAATTCCGCCCATGTTTCGACGGCTGCGGGGAAGACGGTGTGGCGGTGTCCGGCGGGGGTGGTGTGGTCGCGCAGGGCGTCGGCCCAGTATTCGGCCTGCTTGATGTCCCAGCGGCCCGGTTCCCATCCGGCGGTGCGCAGGGCGGAGTCGACGGCGACGGGGAAGCGGGCGGCGGAGGAGCGGTCGTAGGAAGCGGATGCGGTGGTCATGGCGGCTACTCGGGGTGGGTGAGGTCGACGGGGCGTACGCCGAAGTGGGCGAGGAGGGCCTCGCAGGAGCGGCACGGGGGTGCGTAGGTGCCGTGGAGGGGGTCGCCGTCCTCGCGGATGCGGCGGGCGGTGATCTTGGAGTGTTTGAGGGAGCGCCGGGCCTCGCTGGGGGTGAGGGGTTTGCGTGAGGCGCGTTTGCTGCGGGAGCCCTCGACCGCGGTGAGGTGGCGGGAGAGCAGGATCGCTTCCGGGCAGCGGCCGGTGAAACGTTCGCGCTGGCCGCTGGTGAGGGTGTCCAGGAAGTCTTGGACCAGGGGGTGCAGTGCGGGGGGCTGGTCGGCCTTGCCGGCGGTGCCGGTGAGGGTTTCGCCGCGTACGGAGAGGGCGGCGCCGACGGTGGGGAGGATGCCGTCGCGGCGGAAGCGGAGGGTGGGGACGGTGGGGCGGCCGTCGTCGCTGCTCCAGCGCAGGCGGGGGTCGCCGGGGCCCGGGCCGTTGCCGTGTGCGGGGTCGGTGGCGGGGCCGTGGGCGGTGGCTATGGCACCGGTTCCGGTGCCGGCGGTCGCGGTGTCCGTGCCGGGTTTGGCGGGGTGGTCGCCGGTGGGGCCGGCGCCGTGGGTCTGTGTGGGGACGGTCACTGGGGTGCCGGTTCCGGTGGGGCCCGTGGGGCCTGTGGTCCCGGCGGGTCCGTGGGGTCCCGACGCGGCGTCGGCCGCGTCGGCGCGGGTGGCCGTGTTCTGCATGGTTGCGCTCTCCCTCCCGTGGCTGCGGCGGTGAACCGCTGTCGCACGCCCCCGTGCTGCGGGGACAGCCTGTCAAATGTCCGCGGACATGTGGAAGCGGGGTCGAATATTCGTATCAATTCGGATGTTCCCGGCTGTCGCGGGGGTGCCCCGCTCGCGCGCGGGTGAGGCCCTTGCCGGAGCACATAGGCTGTGGTGAACCAGCCAGATCCAGCAGGGGGCTACCGCCATGACGACAGGTCGGCTCGGGCAGCAGGCCGCGCCACCCAACGCCGCTTATTCGGGGCAGGTCGTGCATTTCCCGGACCCCGTCCGGGCAGCGCGCCATCCTCACGGGGTCCGCGTCGACGCGAACGGGCATCCCGATTTCGCGCCCTACGCGCGGGCGGCGGTGGAGATCGCCGAACCGCCCGAGGGCTTCGGCGTGGACGAGCTGCGCCTGACGGACTGCGTGTCCGCGAACGCCGCGATGCGGGCGACCGGCCACGAACTGTGGGACACGGTCGGCCCGGTGGCCACTCCGCACGGCTGGACCTGGCACCACGTGTCCGGTACGCGCCGGATGGAGCTGGTACCGGTCGAGGTGAAGGCGCTGCTGCGACACCACGCGGGGCTGGCGACGGCGGCGGTGGACCACGAGAAGCGCGGGACGCGGCCGCTGCAGGAGGTGCGGCCGGTGCACCTGGGGCTGCCGAAGTCGGTGGTCTCGGTGTCCGAGGCGCAGGTGCAGGGGGTCGAGGAGGATCTCGGCTTCCGGCTTCCGGAGGCCTACCGCTCGTTCCTGAAGGCGGCGGGTGGCTGCGCGCCGGTGGGCGTGGGGCTGGACGTGGCGCTGGGCGTGCTGGTGGACCAGCCGTTCTTCACGGTGCGCGAGGAGGCGGCGGTCAACGACCTCGTCTACGTCAACAAGTGTCTGCGGGACCACCTGACGAAGGACTACTTGTGCGTGGCCTTCGCGCAGGGCGGGCTCGTCGCGGTGAAGGTGCGGGGCGAGTCGCTCGGCTCGGTCTGGTTCTCGCCGTACGACGACGCGCGCGACCGGGACGGCTGGTCGGTGCAGGAGCGCGTGGAGCGGTTGCTGCTGCCGTGCGGTACGGATTTCGATGCCTTCCTGGAGCGGCTGGCGGGTAATCCGCCGGAGCTGGAAACGGTGGCCGGTCTGATGGTGGACGGCGGATTCGCGCGTGCGGTTCCCGTGACGGGTGCCGCGCCGGCTTCGGCGCCGGCGGAGGGGTGACGGCTCGATGGTGACGTTTGCGCAGGCGCAGGAGCGCGCCGAGGAATGGATCAACGGGGACGTGCCGGCCTACCAGCACCGCGAGGTGCGGGTACGGGAGTTCGGCCTGGGTTTCGTGGTGTGGGCCGAGGACCGGGCGGCCGGGCCGGTGTCCGGTGCGGGCCGGCATCGGCTGGTGATCGCGCGGGACAGCGGTGAGGTGACGCTGTGGCCCGGTCTGCCGGTGGGTGAGGTGATCCGCCGCTACGAGGAGGAGTACGGGGCTTCGGCCGCGCAGGCCGAGGCTTCGGTGCCGGTGCCGCGGATCGACTCGGAGCAGACCTCTTTCATGCTGAGTCCGCCGGAGTGGCTGCAGGAGGCGGCGGACCGGGCGGGGATCCCGGCGGCGCCGGTGGCGCAGGCCTCGCCGGCGGATCCGGTTGTTCCGGTCGTTCCGGTTGTCGCGGTGGAGCCGGCCGCTCCGGCGGTGGCCGTTGCCTCGGAGCCGGCCGCGGAGCCGGTGCCGTTGCGGCGCGGGGGCGAGGCGGCGTACGAGCCGACCGCTGACGACGGGGTTCCCGTCGGGGCCACGCCGTGGGCCGGGACCGATGTGAACCCCGGTGCGGACTCGGTGTCCGTGCCGTTGCCGGCGACGGTGTTCGCGCCGCCGCTGTCCGGGTCGGACCTGGAGGATGCCCCGGCGCCGTCGGGGCCGGGCCCGGAGGCGCGCACGACGCTGATGCCGAGGGGCAGTGAGCTGCCGAAGACGGCTGTCGCGCCCGCGCTGGACCTGAACGCGGGACGGCCCGGACCGGGCCCGGCCGAGGGTTCGGGGGCGGCTTCGGGGGCGGCTTCGGGGGCGGACCAGGGCTTCGGCTCTAGCCAGGGCTCCGGCTCCGGGCAGGGTTCCGCGGCCGGTGCCGTTGCCGGCTCCCGTCCCGGCTCCGGTTCGCCTTCGGGTGACATCGCCGACGCGCCGACGAGCAAGGCCCGGGTCAACCGGCCGGCCGCCTCCGGGCCCGTGACGCCGCCGGGTCCGCCCGGCGCTCCGGGCTCCGGTGCGCAGTCCCCTTCGTACGCCGCCACGATGCTGGCGAGCCCCGGCGGGCCGCAGCAGCCCGCTCCTCCCGGTCCGCCCGGCGCTCCGGGTGCGCCCGGCGGCGGGCTGGACCACGCGGCGACGATGCTGGCCGGTCCGGCGGTCACCGGGCAGCCGCCCGCGCCTCCCGGTCCGCCCGGCGTGCCCGGCGAGTCCGGCGGGCGCGGAGCCGCGTACGCCGCCACGATGCTGGCGAGCCCCGGCGGGCCGCAGCAGCCCGCTCCCCCCGGTCCGCCCGGGGTTCCGGGAGCCGGGCAGCAGCCCGCTCCCCCCGGTCCGCCCGGTGTGCCCGGCGGCGGGCTGGACCACGCGGCGACGATGCTCGCGGGTCCCGGCGTACCGCGGCCTCCCGGTCCGCCCGGGGCGCCCGGTGCGCCCGGCGGCGGACTGGAGCACGCGGCGACGATGCTGGCCGGTCCGGCGGTCACCGGGCAGCCGCCCGCGCCTCCCGGCCCGCCCGGTCCCGCGCCGCAGGGCCCGGGTCCCGCGCAGCGGGCGCCCGTACCCGCGCCGCAGGACATGGGCGTGCCCACCGTCGGACCCGGCTACCAGGCCGTACTGCGCTACCGCGCGCCCGACGGCTCGGAGCAGCAGCTCATCCGCCGCTCCGCGCCCGGCACCCCGCACCCGGAGTGGCAGATCCTGTACGAGCTGCGGGCGATGAACGTGCCGCCGCAGCAGGTGCTGGAGCTGCACACGGAGCTGGCGTCGTGCGAGCTGCCCGGCGGCTACTGCGCCCGGATGATCCGGGAGACCTGGCCGCAGGTCCGGATCACGAGCGTGGCTCCGTACGGGACGGACCACGCGGGCCGCCAGCAGGGCATGAGGCACCTGTTGACCCATCAGGGTGAGCTGCACCAGGTGGCGGACGGCCCGGCGCGCCCCGCGCCGGTGCGTGCTCCGCTGCCGCAGGTGCCGCTGCAGCCGGCGATCCCGCTCGACGCGATCGCGCAGGAACTGGCGGGGGCGTTCGGGCCGCAGGGCGTTTTCCGCTTCGAGCAGCGCGCGGTGTCACGGCAGGGTGTGCCGGAGATCGTGGCGCAGACCTTGATGTGGTCGGGTCTGCCGGTCGATTTCGGGCCGTTCTTCTGGGCGCAGGCGGTACCGGGTGCTCCGCTGCCGACGCTGGCCGAGCTGGCGGCGCAGCGGCAGGTGCAGCCGGCGTCGGACGCGGGCTCGTACCTGGTCGTGGGCAGCGACTTCGGCAAGGCGCTGTGCGTGCAGTACGGGACGGCGCACATCGTGGCGGTGCCGGTCGAGGCAGGTCCGGGGGGTGCTCCGGTGCCCCCGCAGTTCGTGAACTCCTCGCTGCCGCAGTTCGTGCGGTCGCTGGCGATGCTGGGTCACATGTGGCGGCTGCGCCAGCATCTGACGCCGGAGCAGGCGGGCCGCTGGACCGTCGATTTCCAGGCGAATCTGGTGGGGCTGGACAGTGCGGCTCTGGCGTCGCCGGAGAACTGGTGGTCGGTGCTGCTGGAGCAGATGTGGGACGGACTGCTGTGATCCGTACCTGATCGGCGGTGATCCGTGCCGCTCGCGCGTGGCCGGGTCGGGACCCTTGAAGGGGGTTCCGGCCCGGCCATTCGGGCTTCTGGGAGCAAATGGCGCATCCTTGACAGGAATCCCCGCGAGAGAGGCGCTTCCAGCATGAGTGCACCCTTTACGACCGTGCGCGGCCGCGGCTACCGGATGGAAGAGGTGGACCGGTACCTCGCGCGGCTGGCGGGGAGCCGGGACGAGGCGTGGGAGCGGGTGGCCCGGCTGACGGTGCTGGCGAAGCGGATGGAGGCGGAGGCCGAGCGGCTGCGCGCGGAGGTCTCCGGGCTGGCCCCGCAGATGTACGACGAGCTGAGCGAGCGCGCCCGCCGGATCCTGCTGCTGGCCCAGGAGGAGGCCGAGACGCTGCGGGCGGACGCGCGGGCGGACGCGCTGGAGGCGGCCGGAGCGGCCGAGGCGTACGCCGACCGGGTGGCGCGACTGGCCCGCACCGATGCGGAGGCGGTCCGCGAGCAGACCGAGGTCCGGGCCCGGCAGGGGCTGTTGCGGGCGGGCCGCGAGGCGGACGAGGTGCGGGCGGAGGCGCGGGACGACGCCGCGGCGTGGCGGTCGCAGGCGCAGGCGGGTCTGGCGGAGGCGGCGCGGCGGGCGGAGGCGCTGCTGGCGGAGCGCGAGCAGGAGCACGCGGAGCGCTGGGAGGCCTCGGAGCGGGAGCTGGCGGAGCGGGAGGCGGATGCGCGGTCCCGGCACGAGGAGTTGGAGCGGTACGCGCAGTCCCGGCTGGCGGAGGCGGGGCGGGCGCTCGCGCAGGCGCAGGAGGCTGCGCGGCACGGTCAGGAGGATGCGGAGGCGCGGGGTGCGGAGCTGATCGCCGGGGCGCGGGTGGAGGAGGAACGGGTCGGCCGCGAGACGGAGCGGATCCTGCGCGAGCACGCGGAGTCGCAGGACGAGATGCGGGCCCACATGGACCACGTCCGCTCCAGCCTCGCGGCTCTGACGGGCCGCGCTCCGGCGGAGGGCTGACGGCTGCTCGGCGGGGGCCAGCCGCCGGCGCGCGGGCGGGGGCCGGGGTTCCGGCCCCGCGGGGCGGGTCCCGGGCAGCGGCACCCGGGACCCGCGCGGAGGCGGTGGGGGATCCGGGCGGTCAGGCCGCGGGAGCGTAGCGGGACGGGTCGCTGCGCAGGCCGCGGCTGGTGACCACCACGGTGAAGCCGGGCGGAGCCGGCGTCGGAAGGGTCGCGGCCAGGGCTCCCGTCGGGGTGAGCGTGGTCATGAGGGCCGTGCCGTCCAGTTCGATGCGCGGGTCGTCGCCGAAGCCGCCGCCTTCCACGGTCAGCAGGCCGTCCGCGACGGACACGCGGGTGATCACCGGATTGGCCCGCGTCGCCATCTTGTTCAGGAGGTAGGCGCCGGCCGGCGCCCCCGTCAGCGCCCACATCTCGGTGGGCAGCTTCGGCAGGCCGCCTCCCACGTCCGTGACGAAGAACGCCACCACGTACAGCATCGTGACCGCGCTCAGTGCGACGTACTGGAGGTCGACCAGGTCGGTGCGTCCGCTGTCGTTGGCGATCAGGTCGCGCAGCGGGCGGCGTTTGTTGCCCTTCGGCGGGGGTTTGGCCATACCGCCGTGCTCGACCCGCAGGCCGACGACCGTCTTCGCCGCGATCAGGGCGGCGTACGGGCCGCCGAGGAGCGGGAGGTAGACGGTCGCCAGGTTCGACAGGGGGGCGTCGGCGCCCTGGAACCAGTCGGTGCCGCCGCCCGCGGTGAGTCCGTAGGCGAGCGTGGTGAGCAGCAGCCAGAGCAGGATCACGGTCCAGGCCAGGGCCATGGTGGTGGAGGTGGAGAGGCGTCCGTCGCGGCCGGTGACGAAGCCGGGGTGACGGACGAGCCTGCGGGTGACCGGCCCCGCCAGGGCCGCGAGTAACGCGATGGCGCAGAGTGCGGAAAGCATGGTGTTCCCCCCGGAGTGTGTCTTTGCAGAGGGTTACCCACTCGGCCGCTCCGTGACAAGCGGCCCGCTCAGTCCGCGCGTTGCTCCGGCAGCACCGGGAACCGCCGCGGCGCCATCAGCAGCAGAGCCAGTGCCGCCGCCACCGCCGCCGCGGTCGCGCCGGCGAAGATGTGGTCCCCGGCGGCGGCCACCGCGCGGCGCAGGTGCTCGGCGGCGGCCGGGGACAGCAGGTGCGGCTGGTCCAGGGCCTTGGCGACGTCGTCCAGGTGCGCCGGCAGCCCGGGCACCGGGGCGTCCGCCAGCCGGCCGGCGATGGTGGCGTTGGCGACGGCCCCCAGCAGCGCCGCTCCGACGCTCTGGCCGACATTGCGGCAGAACAGCACCGAGGCCGTCGTGGTGCCGCGCTCCGCCCAGTCCACCGTGGACTGCACCCCGACGATCAGCGGGAGCTGGAAGAGGCCGAGGGCTCCGCCCAGCAGCAGCATGACCAGCGCGGGCTGCCAGACCGGGGCGGGGTAGGGGAGCAGGGTGAAGGAGCCGAGGATGACGGCGGCCAGGGCGACTCCGGTGGCGGCGGTGTCGCGGAAGCCGATGCGCCGGTAGAGGTGCTGGGCGAGGGCGGCGCTGACGGGCCAGCTCAGGGTCATCGCGGAGGTGACCAGGCCCGCGCCGGTGGGGCCGAGGCCGAGCACGGTCTGGGCGTACATCGGCATGAACACCATCGGGGCGACCATCAGCAGGCCGAGCGCGGCCATGGCGAGGTTGACGGCGGCGATGGTGCGCCGGCGCCACACCCAGCCGGGCAGGATCGGCTGCTCGGCGCGGCGTTCGATCCGTACGACCAGTACGGCCAGGGCCGCGCCGGCGCCCAGCAGTCCCAGTGAGGGCGCGGACACCCAGGGCCAGGTGACGCCGCCCTGGACGAGCGCGAAGAGCAGCACTGCGCCGCAGGCGAAGACGCCGAGCGCGCCGGCCCAGTCGACGGGGCCGCCGCGGCCGGGGGGCCGGGTGCGTTCGACCAGGTGGCGGTTGATGATCCACAGGGCGCCGGCGGCAGGCGGCAGGTTGAGCAGGAAGACCCAGCGCCAGTCGGCGTACGAGGAGATCAGCCCGCCGAGCGCCGGGCCGGCGAGGGCGGAGGTGGCCCACACCGCCGACATCCGGGCCTGGATGCGCGGCCGTTCCTCGAGCGGGTAGAGGTCGGCGGCCAGGGTTTGGACGGTGCCCTGCAGCGCGCCGCCGCCGAGGCCCTGGAGGACGCGGAAGGCGATGAGGGCGGCCATGTTCCAGGCGGCCGCGCACAGGAGCGAGCCGGTCAGGAAGAGGCCGATGCCGAGGAGCAGGACGGGTTTGCGGCCGTGGGTGTCGCAGAGCCTGCCGTAGACGGGCAGGGTGACGGTGGCGGCCAGGATGTAGCCGGAGAAGATCCAGGAGAAGGCGGCGAAGCCGCCGAGGTCGCCGACGATCTGGGGGACGGCGGTGGAGACGACGGCGCCGTCGAGGGCGACGAGGCTCATCGTCAGCATGAGCGCGGCGACGACGGCGCTGCGGGGGCGCGGGGGCGGGGCCGCTCCCGGTGCGGGGGTTCGTGCGGCGCTGTCGCCGGTGTCCGTGTCCGGGCTCTCCCCTGAGTCCATGAAGTGCCCTTCCCCCGTGTGTACCTGCGCGGACACCCTCTCACCGCCGCGGCACGGGACGGTAACCCCCTATGTCGCCTCGTCCGCAGGGCCGAGATCCCCTAGGGGTTGGTCCTCACAAGGATCCAGGGACGCTTCGTCCCGGCGGAGGAGGTGGTCGCGCCGGGGCGGTCTTTAACTGGTTACTACAGGGCGGGAAGCCGGGGGGGTAGGGCTAGCACCCGTATGGATACGGCGATTGGCACCAGCGCGCCGCAGCCCCCCGCCCAAGAGACTTCGAGTGACCGACGGACCGTATGAATCGAGCGAGGGGAAACACCGTGACAACGGCTATGACCGAAACCAGGCACGGGGGAACTGGAGGCCATGGCGCCGTCGCGGCGCGAGCGCGGCAGGTCGTCAAGGCCTACGGCTCCGGAGAGACGCGCGTCGTCGCCCTCGACTCGGTCGACGTGGACATCCACCGCGGCCAGTTCACCGCGATCATGGGCCCCTCGGGCTCAGGCAAGTCCACGCTGATGCACTGCCTGGCAGGCCTGGACACGGTGAGCAGCGGTCGGATCCACCTGGACGAGACGGAGATCACCGGTCTCAAGGACAAGAAGCTGACCCAGCTGCGCCGTGACCGGATCGGCTTCATCTTCCAGGCGTTCAACCTGCTGCCGACGCTCAACGCCTTGGAGAACATCACGCTCCCCATGGACATCGCGGGCCGCAAGGCCGATGCGGAGTGGCTGAACCGGGTCGTGGAGACGGTGGGTCTGGCGGGCCGTCTCAAGCACCGTCCGACGGAGCTGTCCGGAGGCCAGCAGCAGCGCGTGGCGGTCGCCCGCGCCCTCGCCGCCCGTCCGCAGATCATCTTCGGTGACGAGCCGACCGGAAACCTCGACTCGCGGGCCGGTGCCGAGGTGCTCGGCTTCCTGCGCCGCTCGGTGGACGAGCTGGGGCAGACGATCGTGATGGTCACCCACGACCCGGTCGCCGCCTCGTACGCGGACCGCGTCATCTTCCTGGCCGACGGCCGGATCGTGGACGAGATGTACGCGCCCAGCGCCGACCAGGTCCTGGACCGGATGAAGGACTTCGACGCGCGCGGGCGGACGTCATGACCGTCATGAAGACCGCGCGCCGCAATTTCCTCGCGCACAAGGGGCGGATGGCGCTCTCCGCCGTCGCCGTCATGCTCTCCGTGGCTTTCGTCTGCGGCACCCTGGTGTTCACCGACACCATGAACACGACTTTCGACAAGCTGTTCGCGGTCACCAACTCCGATGTCACGGTCACTCCGAAGAAGGCCGAGGGCGGCGGGGAGACCCCCGACACCGGCAAGCCCGATTCGCTGGCCGCCTCGGTCGTCGCGCAGGTGGGGCGGGCGCCGGGCGTGAAGTCCGTCGAGGGCGGCGTCTCCTCGATGGCCGTCACGGTCGTCAACTCCAAGAACGAGAACCTCGGTTCGACCACCGGCGCTCCGACGTTCGCGGGCAACTGGACCGAGAACGAACTGAAGTCGATGAAGATCATCGAGGGTCAGGCCCCGCGGGGCCCCACCGAGGTGATGATCGACGGCGACACCGCGAAGAAGCACCACCTGAAGCTCGGTGACGACATCCGCACCATCGCGGTCACCGGTGACATCCGCTCCAAGATCACCGGCATCGCGGCCTTCACCGTGACCAACCCGGGTGCGACCGTCGTCTACTTCGACACCGCCACCGCGCAGCAGAAGCTGCTCGGCGCCCCGGACGCCTTCACGCACGTCAACGCCACCGCCAAGGACGGGGTGAGCGACGCGCAGCTCAAGCAGAACATCGCCGGCGCCGTGGGCGCCGACACGTACAAACTGCAGACGGCGAAGGAAGCCGCGGACGCCAACCGCAAGGACATGTCCTTCCTGAACATCATGAAGTGGGTGATGCTCGGCTTCGCGGCGATCGCCTTCCTCGTCGGCATCTTCCTGATCTTCAACACCTTCTCGATGCTGGTCGCCCAGCGCACCCGCGAGATCGGCCTGATGCGCGCCATCGGAGCCGACAGCGGCCAGGTGCTCAAGTCCGTCGTCATCGAGGCCTTCCTGCTCGGTGTCGTCGGATCGCTCCTCGGCGTCGGCGCGGGCATCGGCCTTGCCGTCGGCCTGATGAAGCTCATGGGCCAGATGGGCATGAGCCTGTCCACCGAGGACCTGACGATCGCCTGGACCACCCCGGCCATCGGCGTCTTCCTCGGCATCGTCGTCACCGTCGTCTCCGCCTACATACCGGCCCGCCGGGCCGGCAAGGTCTCCCCGATGGCCGCCCTGCGCGAGGTCGGCACCCCCGGCGACAAGAAGGCCGGCCGGATCCGTGCCGCCATCGGTCTGGCCCTCACGGGCATCGGCGGCGCGGGCCTGTTCCTCGCCGCGACGGCCGACCAGGCCGGCGCCGGATCCCTGTGGCTGGGCCTGGGCGTCCTGTTCACGCTGATCGGCTTCATCGTGATCGGCCCGCTGCTCGCCTCGGTCGTGGTGCGGGCGCTGTCCGCCCCGGTGCTGCGGCCCTTCGGGTCCATCGGCCGGCTCGCCGAGCGCAACGCGCTGCGCAACCCGCGCCGCACCGGCGCCACCGCCGCCGCGCTGATGATCGGCCTCGCGCTGGTCGCCTGCCTGTCGGTGGTCGGCTCCTCGATGGTGGCCTCGGCCACCGACGAGCTCGACAAGTCGGTCGGCGCGGACTTCATCGTCGAGTCGCAGACCGGGCAGCCGGTCGTGCCGCAGGCCGAGGAGGCGCTGCGGGCGACGCAGGGCCTGGCGCACGTCACGGCGTACCGGGAACTGGACGTCAAGATCACCGCTCCCGACGGCACCACCGAGTCGGACGGCCTCGGCGCCCAGGACCCGACGTACGCCAAGGACATCCGCCGCAAGATGACCGCCGGCGAGCACACCGCGGCCTACGGTCCGCAGTCGATGTCGGTCGGCTCGGAGTACGCCGCCAAGCACCACGTGAAGCTCGGAGACGAGCTGACCGTCGCCTTCACGGGCGGCAAGACGGCCAAGCTCAAGGTCGCGGCGATCACCAGCGACGAGGGCAACCTCGACAAGGGCATGAAGTACGTCAGCACCGCCGTCGCCGAGGCGAACGTCCCGGCCGACAAGCTGCCGAGGCCCTTCATGCTGCTGGCCACCGCGAAGGACGGCCAGGAGAGCGCCGCCTACAAGGCGCTCAAGGGGGAGCTGGCGCAGTACCCGCAGTACCAGGTGCTCAACCAGACCGACTACAAGAAGGCGCTGAAGGACCAGGTCGGCCAGCTGCTCAACGTGGTCTACGCGCTCCTCGCGCTCGCGATCATCGTGGCGATCCTGGGCGTGGTGAACACGCTGGCGCTCTCGGTGGTCGAGAGGACCCGCGAGATCGGCCTGATGCGCGCCATCGGCCTCTCCCGCCGCCAGCTGCGCCGCATGATCCGCCTGGAGTCGGTGGTCATCGCCCTCTTCGGAGCGCTGCTCGGCCTGGGCCTGGGCATGGGCTGGGGCGCCACCGCCCACCAGCTCCTCGCCCTGCAGGGAATGAAGGTCCTGGAGATCCCGTGGCCGACGATCCTCGGAGTCTTCGCCGGATCCGCCGTGGTCGGCCTGCTGGCCGCGCTCTTCCCGGCCTTCCGGGCGGGTCGGATGAACGTGCTGAACGCGATCGCCAGCGAGTAGCCGCCCGCTCGGTCGTACGGGGGAACACCCCGGCCCCGGTCCACCCCTTCGGGCGGACCGGGGCCGGTCGGCGTTCGGCGGGGCGGCGGCGCCCCGGCCCGGGTCCGCCCGGTCCCGCCCGGCCCGCACCCCCGGTCCCGCCGTCCGCTCCGCCCCCCGCGGGCGGGCTCGCGCCGTCCCGGGCGCTGCGATCCCTCGCGCGGCTGTCGGACCGCCGTCGTAGGGTGGGAGCCCCCGGCCCGTTCGACGTGTCGGGTCCTTCGCGTTGCCGCTCCGCGGGAACTCGCCGCACCTCACCGGACGGAAAGCCGCTTCATGAGCCTGCACGGACTGCTCGACGCCGTCACCCGGGACCCCGCTCTCGCCGAAGCGGTCACCGCGGCCGGGGACGGCAACCGCATGCACGTGGACCTCGTCGGCCCGGCCGCCGCGCGGCCCCTGGCCATCGCGGCGCTGGCCACCCGTACCGAGCGGACCGTGCTCGCGGTCACGGCCACCGGCCGGGAGGCCGAGGACCTGGCCGCCGCGCTGCGCTCGATGATGCCCCCGGGCCGCCAGGACGAGGTGGTGGAGTACCCGTCCTGGGAGACGCTGCCGCACGAGCGGCTCTCGCCGCGCAGCGACACGGTGGGCCGCCGGATCGCCGTGCTGCGCCGGCTCGCGCACCCGAGCAAGGACGACCCCGCCGCCGGTCCCGTCTCCGTCGTGGTCGCACCGATCCGCTCGGTGCTCCAGCCGCAGGTCAAGGGACTCGGGGACCTCGTACCGGTGAGCCTGCGCCACGGTGAGAGCGTCGACCTGGGGGAGGTCACCGCGGCGCTCGCGGCCGCCGCGTACGCGCGCGTCGAGCTCGTCGAGAAGCGCGGCGAGTTCGCCGTGCGCGGCGGGATCCTCGACGTGTTCCCGCCCACCGAGGAGCACCCGCTGCGTGTGGAGTTCTGGGGCGACGAGGTCGAGGAGATCCGTTACTTCAAGGTCGCCGACCAGCGGTCCCTGGAGATCGCCGAGCACGGTCTGTGGGCGCCGCCCTGCCGGGAGCTGCTCCTCACCGACCAGGTGCGCGGGCGCGCCGCGGCCCTCGCCGAGCTCCACCCCGAGCTCGGCGAGCTGCTGCACAAGATCGCCGAGGGGATCGCGGTGGAGGGCATGGAGTCCCTCGCCCCGGTCCTGGTCGACGACATGGAGCTGCTGATCGACGTACTGCCCGCCGGGTCGATGGCCGTCGTGTGCGATCCGGAGCGGGTGCGGACGCGGGCCTCCGACCTGGTGGCGACCTCGCAGGAGTTCCTGATGGCGTCCTGGGCGGCCTCCGCCGGCGGCGGCGTGGCCCCCATCGACGTCGGCGCGGCCTCGCTGCGGGGGATCGCCGACGTACGGGAGCACGCGCGCGAGCTCGGCATGATGTGGTGGTCCGTGTCCCCCTTCGCCGCCGACGAGGGGGACCCGACCGGCGGCGGTGACACCCTCAAGCTCGGCATGCACGCCCCCGAGGCCTACCGCGGGGACACCGCCCGGGCGCTCGCCGACACCAAGGCCTGGATCGCCGACGGCTGGCTCACCGTCTACCTGACCGAGGGCCACGGCCCGGCCGCCCGCACCGTGGAGGTGCTCGGCGGCGAGGGCATCCCGGCCCGCCTGGAGGCCGACCTCGCCTCCCTGGAACCGTCCCTGGTCCACGTCTCCTGCGGCTCCCTCGACAACGGCTTCGTCGATCCGGCCCTCAAGCTCGCCGTCCTCACCGAGACCGACCTGACCGGCCAGCGCACCGCCACCAAAAACCTGGGCCGGATGCCCACCCGGCGCCGCAAGACGATCGACCCCCTCACGCTGGAGGCCGGCGACTACATCGTCCACGAGCAGCACGGCGTCGGCCGCTACGTCGAGATGGTGCAGCGCACCGTGCAGGGCGCCACCCGCGAGTACCTCCTCGTCGAGTACGCGCCCGCCAAGCGCGGCCAGCCCGGCGACCGGCTCTACATCCCCACCGACCAGCTGGAGCAGGTCACCAAGTACGTCGGCGGCGAGGCCCCGACGCTGCACCGGCTGGGCGGCGCCGACTGGACGAAGACCAAGGCGCGCGCCAAGAAGGCGGTCAAGGAGATCGCCGCCGACCTGATCAAGCTGTACAGCGCCCGCATGGCCGCCCCCGGGCACACCTTCGGCCCCGACACCCCCTGGCAGCGCGAGCTGGAGGACGCCTTCCCGTACGCGGAGACCCCCGACCAGCTCACCACGATCGCCGAGGTCAAGGAGGACATGGAGAAGTCCGTCCCCATGGACCGCCTGATCTGTGGCGACGTCGGCTACGGCAAGACCGAGATCGCCGTGCGCGCGGCCTTCAAGGCGGTCCAGGACGGCAAGCAGGTCGCCGTCCTCGTACCGACCACGCTGCTGGTGCAGCAGCACTTCGGGACTTTCTCCGAGCGGTACGCGCAGTTCCCGGTCAAGGTGCGGGCGCTGTCCCGCTTCCAGAGCGAGTCCGAGTCCAAGGCGACGCTGGAGGGCCTGCGCGAGGGCTCGGTGGACATCGTCATCGGCACGCACCGGCTCTTCTCGCAGGAGACCAGGTTCAAGGACCTGGGCCTGGTCATCGTCGACGAGGAGCAGCGGTTCGGCGTCGAGCACAAGGAGCAGCTGAAGAAGCTGCGCGCCAACGTCGACGTGCTGACGATGTCCGCGACGCCGATCCCGCGCACCCTGGAGATGGCGGTCACCGGCATCCGCGAGATGTCCACGATCACGACGCCGCCCGAGGAGCGCCACCCGGTCCTGACGTTCGTCGGCCCGTACGAGGAGAAGCAGATCGGCGCGGCCGTCCGCCGTGAACTGCTCCGCGAGGGCCAGTGCTTCTACATCCACAACCGGGTCGAGTCCATCGACCGGGCGGCGGCCAAGCTGCGCGAGATCGTGCCCGAGGCGCGCATCGCGACGGCGCACGGGCAGATGTCCGAGCAGGCCCTGGAACAGGTCGTGGTGGACTTCTGGGAGAAGAAGTTCGACGTCCTCGTCTCGACCACGATCGTCGAGTCCGGCATCGACATCACCAACGCCAACACCCTCATCGTCGAGCGCGGCGACAACTTCGGCCTCTCGCAGCTCCACCAGCTGCGCGGCCGCGTGGGGCGGGGCCGCGAGCGGGGGTACGCGTACTTCCTCTACCCGCCGGAGAAGCCGCTGACCGAGACCGCGCACGAGCGGCTCGCGACGATCGCCCAGCACACCGAGATGGGCGCCGGCATGTACGTGGCGATGAAGGACCTGGAGATCCGCGGCGCGGGCAACCTGCTCGGCGGCGAGCAGTCCGGTCACATCGCGGGCGTCGGCTTCGACCTCTACATCCGCATGGTCGGCGAGGCCGTGGCCGACTACCGGGCCGCCGTCGAGGGCGGGGTGGAGGAGGAGCCGCCGCTGGAGGTGAAGATCGAGCTGCCGGTCGACGCGCACGTCCCGCACGACTACGCGCCGGGCGAGCGGCTGCGCCTGCAGGCGTACCGGTCGATCGCCGCCGCCAACTCCGAAGAGGACGTCAAGGCGGTGCGCGAGGAGCTCACCGACCGCTACGGCAAGCTGCCCGAGCCGGTGGAGAACCTGCTGCTGGTGGCCGGACTGCGGATGCTCGCCCGCGCCTGCGGGGTCGGCGACATCACCTTGCAGGGGCCGAACATCCGCTTCGGGCCGGTGGAGTTGCGCGAGTCGCAGGAGCTGCGCCTGAAGCGGCTCTATCCGGGGGCGGTGCTCAAGCCGGCCACCTCGCAGGTGATGATCCCCCGGCCGAAGACGGCCAGGGTGGGCGGGAAGCCGCTCGTCGGACGGGAACTGCTGGGCTGGACGGGGGAGTTCCTCGCCACGATCCTCGGGTCGTAGCGGGCGCGGCCGGGCCGTGACGAGCGCGCGGGCCATGGACGTTTCCCGGCCGGGCTGCGACCGTACAACGGTTGGGTCCATCCCCTCACTCCCGGCCGGAAACGCTGTATACGCTCAGACCTGAAACTTCCTCCGCACGGCCCGTCAGGAGCAGCGATGCACGGCCCCGGCACCCCGCCGCCCCACGGTCACCAGCCCAATACCGGGGGTGTGGTGGCGCTGCGCGTGCTGTTCGCGCTTCTGCCGATCCTGAGCTGCGGCTTCCTCGCGTGGGGAACGATGCTGCGGCTCGCGCTGGTCACCCGCAAGAACCGGGACTGGTGGCTGCTGGGGGTGTCCGCCGTGCTCGAAGTGGTCTGGGTGGCGCTCGTCGGCGCCGACCCGACCACCGACAAGAACGCCTGGCAGGGCAACGCCGGCGGGTTCGGCACCCTCCTGACCGGCTTCGGGGTCTGCGTGTACTTCCTCGTCGCCGACATCCGGCACAACGAGCCGGCACGGAACCTGCCCGCCGCCGGGTGGTACCCGCCGCCCGTCTCCCCGTACGTTCCGCCCCAGCAGCAGGAGACCCGCCCCTCCTACGGCTACCCGCCCGTTCCGCAGCGGGCGCCCCAGCCGGCCCCCGAGCCCGCACCCGCGCCGGCCCCGGCGCCCCCGCGCATCGGGCAGGTCCGCGCCGAGCTCGACGAGCTCAGCGAACTCCTGCGCAAGCAGCCCCCGCACGACGGCGACCTGGGCGGCGAGGACACGCGCCGGTGACGGACCGCCTCATCGGAGAGCGCTACCTGCTCGCCTCCGTGCTCGGCCAGGGCGGCATGGGCCAGGTCTGGACGGCGTACGACCAGCGCCTGGACCGCCGCGTCGCGGTCAAACTGCTGCGCCCCGACAAGGTGGCCGGCCCCGGCTCGGTGGCCGAGGAGCTGCGCCGCCGCTTCGTGCGCGAATGCCGCGTCACGGCGCAGGTGGACCACCCCGGGCTGGTCACCGTGCACGACGCGGGCAATGACGGCGACGAGCTGTACCTCGTCATGCAGTACGTCGAGGGCGCCGACCTGGCCGACCACTTGGCCGCCCACGACCCCTACCCGTGGCCGTGGGCGGTCTCGGTGATCGCGCAGCTCTGCTCGGTGCTGTCGGCCGTGCACGCGGTGCCGATCGTGCACCGGGACCTCAAGCCGCGCAACGTGATGGTCCGACCCGACGGGACGGTGCTGGTCCTGGACCTCGGCGTCGCCTCGGTGATGGACACCGACACCACCCGCCTCACCAGTACCGGTGCGCCGATCGGCAGTCCCGCGTACATGGCGCCCGAGCAGGCCATGGGCGGGGCCGTCGGGCCGCACACCGACCTCTACGCGCTCGGCGTCGTGCTGTACGAGCTGCTCTCGGGCAACGTCCCCTTCGCCGGCTCCACGGCGCTCGGCGTCCTCCACCGCCACCTCTACGAAGCCCCGCTGCCCGTGCGCCGGCTGCGCCCGGAGATCCCGCAGCAGGTCGAAGCCGTCCTCTTGCAGCTCCTGGCGAAGGACCCGCAGGACCGGCCCGCCTCCGCGCAAGCGGTGTACGCGGCCCTCGCGCCGCTGCTGCCGCGCCCCGGGCCGGGAGGTCCGAGCGGCCCGCTCGATCCGACCCGCCCCTTCCTGCGGCCGCAGGCCCCCTGGCCCGACCGCGCCACCGTGATCCCCCCGAGGCCGGCGACCCCGCCCGCGTCGCCGCCGCGGCCGGACGTCCCGGCGGCCGTGGAGGAGGCGAAGACGCTCCTGGACCAGGGCCGGCTCACCCAGGCCGTGGACATCCTCGGCGGCATCCTCCCGGCGGCGGCCGAACAGCACGGCCCGCACTCCACGGTGGTCCGCTCCCTGCGCAAGCAGTACGCGGCCACGCTGATGGACGACGGCCAGTACCGCCGGGCCCTGCCCGAACTGCGGATTCTCGCGGAGGAGTTCCCGGCCGGCGACCCGCGGTCCCTGCGCTTCCGCTACGACGCGGCCCAGTGCCTGGAACAGCTCGGCGAGCCCGCGGCGGCCCTCGCCGAGTACCGCTCGCTGCTGCCGCTGTTCGAGAACCACTACGCGAACCCGGATCCGGGGCTCCCGCTGGAGATCCGCCGCCGGATAGCGCACCTGCTGCTGTCGCTGGGGGACCGCCCGGCGGCCCACGACACCCTTTCCCGGCTCCTCTTCGACGCGGAGCGCATTCACGGCCACGCGCACCCCTTCTCCGCGGAGGTCCGCCGCACCCTGCACTGGCTGGGCCAGGTGCGCTGACGCCGCCGGACCGCCGCGCCTTCGCGGTGCACGGGCGCTGGTGCCGGTGCGCGGGCACCAGCGGTCGGGCCCCCGGAATGGCGGCGTCCGCCGCGCGGTGTACCGTACGGCGTCCTGCCCGCATCCGCAGGCGTCAACGCGTTCCCGAGAGGCAGCCGAAAGTGAAGGACACCGTCGCGATAGAGAGTGCGGCCCAGCCGGGGGGAGGGGCCGTGCCGGGGCTGTTCGCCAGGGTCCTGCTGGCGGCCGTGCCGGTGCTGAGCCTCGGAATGCTGGGTGCGGTGCCCTCGTTGGTCATCGCGTGGCGCAGGGGGACGCGCACCGACTGGCTGACCGCGCTCGTCTTCACCTCCGCGATGGTCGGCTGGTGGTTCCAGATCGCGCTCACGCCGGTGGAGACCCAGGGCTGGGCGTTCGGCGTCGACATCCTGGTGCTGGCCACCTCCACGGTCGGGGCCACGGCCCACTGCCTGTCCGTCAAGCGGTCGGCGGCTGAGCCCCGATGAAGACCCGGCGTACATGGAGGAAGCAGGAGGATCGCCCCGAATCCGGCAGCGGTGCGCTCCTCGGCCGGGTGCTGGCGGGCGCGGCCGGCGCACTGCGCGGCCGTGCCGGGTGGACGGCGGGCGGCGCCGTGGTGCTGGTGCTGGGCCTGGTGGGCGTGTGGCTGTTCGCCGGTGGCGGCCAGGACGGGCCCCCCGACCCGAGGGCGCGCCAGTACAAGGAGTTCGACGCCTGTCTGCTGACGGACGAGAAGGGCATCGTGACGGGCGCGGCGGCCGCTCCGGTGTGGGAGGGGATGCAGAAGGCCTCGCTGGAGACCCGTGCCAGGGTCACGTACGTCCCGGTCATCGGGGAGCCGTCCGCCGCGACCGCCCGGCCGTTCTTCAACAGCCTGATGCAGCGCCAGTGCGACGTGGTGCTGGCGGTCGGCGCACCCCAGGTGGAGGTCACGGAGGCGGGGGCGAAGGAGCATCCGAAGGCCCGCTTCGTCGTGGTCGACGGTTCACGGACCGCCGGCAACGTGACGGTTGCGAAGTCCGGCGACACGCTGCAGGAGACCGTGGCGGACGCCATCCGGCGGGCCGTCAGGGCGTCGGGGACGTAACGCTCGCGCATCGGTTCCGTGCGAGCAGTAAAGATCACGTAAAACAACTGATCTCGGCTAACACTTGTGTTCGCCGATCGGGCAGTCTCGCGAAGCTTTTGTTGGCATCGTGTAAGTAAAGGCTCGCCCATGAATGATCGTTGGGTCCGTAGCTCTCGCTTCTTCCCGCCGGGCCGTCCCGGCCGCAGAAGAGCGAGGGCTACGGCTCTTTCCGTCCTGATTTCCTTCTCCTGCATGCTCACGACCGAGACGGCGGCGGCCAGTGGCGCCACGCTGCCGGCGCTGAGTATGCCCGAACTGTCCCTCACCAGCCTGATGGGCTGGGTCAACAAGTCCCCGCTGGACACCCCCGACCAGCAGGGCGGCAACGCCCGGGGCAAGGGCCACAAAGCCTCTGCCGACGCGACCCGCGCCAAGGGCGGCGCCGGCCGCGAGCCCGGCAAGGGCAAGGGCGAACTCGATCCGTACGAGCGGCCCGTCGATCAGCCCGGGACGGCCACGACCGGAGCGGCCCGGGGCACGGCGCAGAGCTTCGACGCCCGGACCAGCAAGCGGGACGCGGCGAAGTCCACGGAGACGTCCGACCTCTACGTCAACGCCGACGGTTCCACCACCGTCCGCCACTTCCCCGGCCGCGCCAACTTCAAGGCCGGCGACGGCACCTGGAAGCCCATCGACACCGGGCTGGTCGCGGACACGGACGGACGGCTCCAGGAGCGGTCCAACTCGCTCGACGTCGAGTTCGCTCCGAACGCCGCCGACCGTCGGCTCGCCTCCATCGACTTCGGCTCGGGCCGCTCCCTCGCCTACGCGCTGGGCGGTGCCGCGAAGGCGGCGCCCAGCGTGGCCGCCAACGGGACCGTGTCCTACGCCGGCGTGCTGCCCGACACCGACGTGCAGCTCGTCCCCCTCGCCGAGGGCTTCAAGGAGAACCTCGTCCTGCGCTCCGCGAAGGCCGCGAACTCCTGGACCTTCCTCCTGGACGTCGAAGGGCTGACACCGCGGATCGCGGCCGACGGCGACGTGGAGTTCACCGACGCCGACGGCAAGGTGACCGCAACCATCCCGCACGCGTTCATGGAGGACTCCAAGATCGATCCGCGCTCCGGTGACGCCGCGCAGTCCCGGGCGGTCGGCTACGAGCTGACCAGCGTGGACGGCAAGCCGGCGCTGCGGATGACCGCGGACCGCGCCTGGCTGGACGCCCCCGAGCGGGTCTACCCGGTGACCGTCGACCCGACCGTCACCGCCAGCAACTCCACGTACACCCAGAACACGATCTCCGGTGACCACTCCACCGAGAACCAGATCAAGGTCGGTTCGTACGACGCCGGCACCAACAAGACGAACTCCTTCCTGCAGTTCTCCTCGCTGGGCACCACGCTCAAGGGGCAGCGGGTCAGCGCCGCCACCCTGAACGTGTACGCGCTCTGGTCCTCGACCTGCACCCCGGAGCCGTTCTCGGTCCACCACGTCACGCAGTCCTGGACCCCCACCGGCGTCACCGGCTACCCGGGCCCGGCCTACGGCGAGGCCATCGGTTCGGCCACGCCCGCACCGGGCGCGTCCTGCTCCAACAGCAGCGGCAGCACCGGAGTCGGCGTGAAGATGCCGGTGCCGCTGTCGACCGCCTGGTTCGACCAGGTGGCCCTCGGCGGCCCCAACTACGGCCTCGCCCTGACCGCGCCGACCAACGACGCCCTGCACTGGAAGAAGTTCCACTCCGACAACTCGGCGACGGCCGCATGGCGTCCCGCCCTGGACCTGACCTACACGGCCAACACCAAGCCGCAGGTCGACGCCCAGTACCCGCCGCAGAACTTCCAGGCGAACAGCCTGCAGCCGGAGCTGCTCGTCTACGCGAGCGACGCCGACAACTGGCCCGGCACGCTGATGTACTCCTTCGAGGTGTACGACGCCGACAGCGGGAGCACGACCCCCGCCGCGACCTCCGGCGCCACGGCCGAGCGCTCCTGGAAGGTCCCCGCGGGCAAGCTCAGCTGGAGCAAGGACTACGTCTGGTACGTGAGCGTCACCGACGGCTACGACTCGGTGCTGCACTCGGCGAGCAGGTTCTCCACCAGGGTTCCGCAGCCGCCCGTCACCTCCGGCCTGGCCCAGAACACCGACGGCCACGAGTTCGACCCGTCCGACGGCAACTACACCACCGAGGACACCGACGCCGACATACCCGTCGTCGGCCCGTCGCTGGAGATCGACCGCTCGTACAACAGCATCGACCCGCGGATCGACAGCGCCTTCGGCGCCGGCTGGTCCACGGTCGTCGACATGAAGGCGGCCGAGACCAAGGACGGCGCCGGTACGGTCACCAGCGTCACGATCACCTACCCGGGTGGCGAGCAGGTCGGCTTCGGCCGCAACACCAACGGGACCTTCGTGCCGCCGATGGGCCGTTACGCCCGGCTGGAGACGGTGACCGGCGGCTACAAGCTGACGGACAAGGACTTCACGGCCTACTCCTTCACGCAGGCGACCGGCAAGACCGGCGTCTACGCGATTTCCGGCATCGTGGACTTCGGCGGCCGCGGCGAGACGTTCACCTACAACGCGTCCAAGCAGCTGACGAAGATCACCAACACGACGTCCAAGCGGTCGCTGGGGCTGACCTGGTCCACCCCGGCCGCCGCCACCGTCCCGCACGTGGCGACGGTGTACACCGACCCCTCGGTGCTCGTCGACCCGAGCACCACCCAGACGTGGCAGTACACCTACACCGGCGACCAGCTCGCCAAGGTGTGCCCGCCCGCCGACTGGTCGAAGTGCACGCAGTACACGTACGCCACCGGCAACCACCACCGCACGACGGTGCTGGACGCCGCCCCGTACGCGTACTGGCGGCTCGGCGAGGCCGCGGGTGCGACCGTCACCAAGGACACCGTCGACACCAACCAGGGCAAGTACAACGCCCTCTACCGCAACGTGACCCTGGGCAGCAGCGGTCTGCTGGCCGGCTCCACCCAGAAGACGGCGACCTTCAACGGCACCACGTCGTACGTCGAGATGCCGAACGCCCCGGGCGCCACGCCGTCGTACACGACGATCTCGCTGTGGTTCAAGACCACTCAGGCGGGCGGCGTCCTCTTCTACTACGGTGACCAGCCGCTGAGCGTCGCCGACCCGGTCACCAACACCCGGTTCAACACCCCGGCGCTGTACGTCGGCACCGACGGCAAGCTGCGCGGATGCCTCGCCACCGGCATCTGCAGCACGACGATCACCTCCGCCGCCTCCGTCAACGACGGCCAGTGGCACCAGGCGACCCTCACCGGTGCGGGCAACACCCAGACCCTCTACCTGGACGGCGCCTCCCAGGGCAGCAAGGCCGGTCAGATCAAGGACTGGAACACCCCGTACATCACGCTCGGCGCGGGCGTGAACAACCGCGGCTGGCCCGCGATGAACGCCGCCGACCAGCTCGGCCACTTCTCCGGCCAGCTGGCCGAGGCCGCCGTCTACACCGAGCCGCTCACCGCGGACGTCATCGCCGCGCAGTACCAGGCCGCCAAGCGGTCCGCCGGTCTGCTGCAGAAGATCACCTCGCCGGGCGGCAAGGCCCAGGCGTCGGTCTCCTACGGCACCACCGACGACCTGGTCCTGCAGGCCACCGACGGCAACGGCGGCACCTGGAAGCTCAACCCGGCCACCGTCACCGGCTCCTCGCAGGTCTACCGCTCGGCCGTGATGGGCTCCGCCCCGGGCGGCTACTGGCGGATGGACGACACGCAGGGCGCGGCCCAGGCGGCCAACGAGCTGCACACCGGCTTCGGCACGTACAACACCGTCACGCAGGGCGTGGCGGGACCGTTCGGCACCGGTGATGCCACAGCCGTGCAGTTCAACGGCACCAGCTCCTTCATGGAGGTTCCGTACGGGCCGCTGCACACGAAGGCGGACCGCTCGGTCGAGCTGTGGTTCAAGACCACCAAGCCCGGCGTGATCATGAGCGACCAGTCCAAGGCGCCGAACGACCCGGCGGGCGCGAGCGGCTCCTGGAGCGACCTGCTCTACGTCGGAGCGGACGGCAAGCTGCGCGGCCACTGGTGGAGCAGCTCCTGCAACGGCAACGCGAACGTCGCCTCCACGGCGTCCGTCACCGACAACGCCTGGCACCACGCGGTCCTCTCGGCCGCCGGCACCACGCAGACGCTCTACCTCGACGGCGCCAAGCAGGGCTCCTGCACCGGCGCGCCCGACGACCAGACGACGTCGCGCACGTTCGTCGGCGCGGGCTTCGGCAAGTGGCTCAGCTCGCCGGGCGACGTCAGCTTCTTCACCGGCTCCATCGCCGAGGTCGCCGTCCACTCCAAGGGCCTGAGCGACACCGAGGTCGGGCAGCACTGGTCCGCCTACAAGGCGTCCTCCGGCATCGCCCCGGTGCGCACCGTCACGCTCACCGACCCCGGCAACAAGACGCTGACGTACGTGTACGACGCGGAGCAGGGCAACCGCCTGCTCGCCGCGATCGACACCGACGGCAAGCGGACGACCTACGGCTACGACACGGCCGGCTTCCAGCACACCGTGACCGACGCCAACGGCAACCGCAGCATCACCGGCCACGACATCCGCGGCAACACGGTCTCCCAGACCACCTGCCAGGACACGGCCGCCAACAAGTGCTCGACCGCCTACTACACCTACTACCCGGACGCGACCACGGCGTTCCCGCCGATGGACCTGCGCAACGACCTGATGCTCACCGAGCGCGACGGCCGTTCCTCGGGTCCGACGGACAACACCTATCTGACCAGCTACGTCTATGACACGGGCGGCAAGCTCACCTCGGTGACCACCCCGCCGGTGCCCGGACACCCGGGCGGCCGCACCGCCACCAACGCCTACACGACGGCCACCACCCCGGCGGCCGAGGGCGGCGGCGCCGTGACGCCGGCCGGCCTGCTGTCCCAGGTGACGACGGCGGGCGGCAAGAAGACGTCGTACACGTACTTCGCCAACGGCGACATGGCCGAGACCACCGACGCCAACGGCGGCAAGGCGAGGATCACCTACGACAACCTCGGCCGGCAGGTCTCGAAGACCGAGATATCCGACGCCCAGCCCGCGGGTCTGACCGCGTCGAAGACGTACGACAAGAACGACCAGGTCGTCACCGAGACGGAGCCCGCGGTCACCAACCGGGTCACCGGCGCGGTGCACCAGGCCAGGACGACCACCGCGTTCGACGCGGACGGCAACATCCTCTCCCAGACGGTCTCCGACCTGACGGGCGGCGACGCGGCGCGTACGACGACGATGACGTACAACGCCAACAACCTCATGGACACCAAGTCGGACCCGACCGGCGACACCACGTCGTTCGAGTACGACGGCTACGGCAACAAGGTCAAGGAGACGGACGCCCTCGGGACCGTCACCACCTACACCTTCGACGCCGAGCGCCGTCCGCTGAGCAGCAGTCTGCTGAACCACACCGGTGACCCGAACAACCCGTCTCCGCCGGCCACCCTGGTCCAGGAGTCGCGGGCGTACGACCCGGCCGGCCGCCTCGCTTCGATCACCGACGCGATGGGCTGGGTGACGGCGTACACCTACACCGACGACGGCCTCGCGGCCGCCGTGATCCGCAAGGACCCGCAGTCCGGCAAGTCCTTCACGCAGCAGGCCAACACCTACGACGCGGCCGGGAACCTGATCCAGCAGGTGACCAACGACGGCCGGACCACGACCACCTTCGCGGTGGACGCGGCCGACCGCACGACCTCGTCGGTGATCGACCCGGCCGGGGTCGCCCGGACGACGAAGGTCTCCTACGACCCGGACGACCACGTCGTCTCGGAGACGCGGACGGACCCGGCGACGGGTGACGTCAGCACCACGGACACCCTGCGCGACAACCTCGGCAACGTCACGGGCTCCACGGTCCACGACGGGACGACGGCTCCGGTGGCCCGGTACAAGCTGGACGAGACGACGGGCTACTCCGTCGGCGACTCCTCGGGCGCCAACAACACCGCCTCCCACGGCACCGGGATGCACTGGAACACCGACCGGGGCGGCAGCGCGGTCTTCGACGGCGACGCCAACTCCTACGCGCAGACCTCGGGGCCGGCCGTGAACACGGGCGGCAGCTTCACGGTGTCCGCCTGGGCCAAGCTGGACGACCTCGCCGCCGGCCGGACCGTGCTGTCCCAGGACGGCAAGAACATGTACGGCTTCGTGCTCTACTACGCGCCCGGAACGGGCTGGGCGTTCGCCCGGCCCAAGGCGGACGCGTCGCCGGTGGTGTACGACCGGGCGGTGTCCACACCGTCCGCGGCGGTCGCCGGCGCATGGACGCACCTCGTCGGCGTGTACGACGCCCGGGACGCCGAGCTGCGCCTGTACGTCAACGGCACGCTCGCCCAGGAAGTGCCGTACAGCTCCCCGTGGGAGGCGACCGGTCCCCTGCAGATCGGGCGCCACAAGTACGGGGCGGTGTACGACTACGCCTTCAAGGGCGGCATCGACGACGTCCAGGTCTACAGCGAGGCACTGACCGCCACGCAGGTCTCCGCGGTGAAGGGCGGCACGCTCCCGGCGGCCGCCAGCTCCGTCCGCAGCACCACCCGGAAGCTGGACCAGCGCGGTCTGCCGGTGGCCGAGACCGACCCCAACGGCAACACCACCGACTACGGCTACGACGAGGCGGGCCAGCAGACCACGGTCACGGAACCGGCCATCAGCACGGAGCAGAACGGCGGGGCCCCGGTCTCCGTCCGGCCCGTGTCGATGACCGGCTACAACACCTTCGGCGAGTTGACCGAGTCGTCCGACCCGCTGGGCAACGTCGTGGTCACCGCGTACGACGCCGAGGGCAACAAGTCCTCGACGACCGCGCCGAACTACACCGCGCCGGGGTCCTCGACGCCGGTCACGGCCACGGCCTGGAACGAGTACAACGCGCTGCGCCAGGTCACGGCGGAGGTCAGCCCGCTGGGCGCCCGCACCACCTACACCTACACGCAGCTCGGAGACCTGGCCTCGGTCACGGAACCCGGCGGCGCGACGACGAAGTTCACCTACGACACCAACGGCGACCAGCTGTCGGTGACCGGCCCGAACGGCGCACGCAAGGAGACCACCTGGGACTACCTGGGACGCCCCCTCACCAGCACGGACATCGTGCGCCAGCCGACGCAGCGCGCGTACACGGCGATCAACGAGTACGACGCTCCGGGCAGCGAGCTGTCCCGGACGGTGAGCCCGACCGGCGTCTCGAAGTCGTACAAGTACAACGCCGTGGGCGAGGTCACCGAAGTGACCGACGCCGCCGGGAGCAAGTCCACGTTCACCTACGACGCGGACGGCCAGGTCCTCACCTCGACCGACCCGGACGGCACCAGCACCAAGAACACGTACGACGGGTTCGGGCAGCTGACGGCCACCAGTGATCTGGGCGTCGGCGGCAACGTGCTGCGCACCAGCAACTCGGCCTACGACCGTGCGGGCCACCCCGTGTCGATGACCGACTACCGGGGACACACCAGGAGCCTCACGCTCGACGCGACGGGACTGGTCACCAAGGCGGTCGAGCCGGTCTCCGCGACCGAGTCGATCACCACGACCTTCGGCTACGACGCGGCGGGCAACCGGACGCGTTTCACCGACGGGCGGGGCAATCCGTTCCTGACGACGTACAACGCGTGGGGCCTGCCGGAATCGGCGGTCGAGCCCTCGACACCGGCCCACCCGAACGCCGCGGACCGCACCTTCACCACGACGTACGACGGCGCGGGACGGGTCAAGGAACTGCGTTCGCCGGGCGGCGTGACGGTCACCCACGAGTACGACGCCCGGAGCCGGCTGGTCCGGCAGACGGGAACGGGTGCGGAGGCCGCCACGGTCGACCACACCTACGAGTACAACGCCGAGGACCGGGTCACCGCGGTCGCCGGTCTGGACTCGGACAAGAACACCTTCGCCTACGACGACCGCGGTCTGCTGCTGTCCGCGGCGGGACCCGCGGGTGCCTCCTCCTTCGCCTGGAACGGCGACGGGGCGATGACCTCACGGACGGACGCGTCGGGCACGTCGACCTACGGGTACGACACGGCGGGCCGGCTCAAGACCGTCAACGACGGCGTCACCGGTACGGCGCTGACCTACGGCTACGACGTCAACAGCAACGTCACGTCGGTCGACTACGGAGCCGGCAAGTCCAAGCGGGCGTACGGCTACGACGCCCTGCAGCGGCTCGTCAGCGACAAGCTGACCTCGCCCACGGGCCAGCAGCTCTCCTCCATCGCCTACGGGTGGGACGAGAACGGCAACGAGACGTCGAAGACGACGACCGGTCAGGCGGGTACGTCCACCAACACGTACACGTACGACCGGGCGAACCGTCTGTCGTCCTGGAACAACGGCACGACCACGGAGGACTACGCCTACGACGGGGCCGGCAACCGGACCCGCGCCGGCAATGACACGTACACCTACGACGCCCGCAACCGGCTCACGTCGGACGGGCACAGCACCTACGCGTACACGGCGCGCGGCACGATGAGCTGGGTCGTCAACGAGGCGTCCCAGCAGACCTCGGTCAAGGCCGACGCCTTCGACCGCGTGATCAACGAGGGCGACCGCACCTACGCGTACGACGGCATCGACCGCGTTCTGAGCGCGAGCGAGCCGAACTCGGGTCAGCTGTACTCCTTCCAGTACAGCGGCGCCGGAAACGACGTGGCCTCGGACGGCATGACGTCCTACAGCCGCGACGCGGACGGCTCGCTGCTCGGCATGAAGACGGCGACGTCCTCCGTGCTGGCACTGACGGACCTGCACACCGACGTGGTGGCACAGTTCACCGCCACGGGCGAGGCACTGACCGGTTCGACGGCCTACTCGCCGTTCGGCAAGGTCGTGAACTCGCAGGGAATGATCGGCCAGCTCGGCTACCAGTCCGGCTGGACCGACCCGGAGACCTCCAAGGTCAACATGGCGGCGCGCTGGTACTCGCCGCAGACCGGCCAGTTCAACAGCCGCGACACGATGGCCCAGAGCCCCCTGCCGGCCTCGGTCAACGCGAACCGCTACGCCTACGCGAACGGCAACCCGATGACGGGTGTCGACCCGACGGGCCACTGGTTCGAGTGGGCGAAGAAGGCCGTCAAGAAGGTCGCGGCGAAGGTCACGAAGAAGGTCACGTCGACCTACCACTCGGCCGTCGCGACCGTCCATCACGCGGCCGCGGTCGTCAAGCACGTCGCGCGCCAGGTCAAGAAGGCCGTCAAGAGGAAGGTGTACAAGACCTACCGGCAGGTCCGGAAGGCCGTGCGGTACGTGAACGACAGCTACAAGAGGGCCAAGCGCTACGTCAAACGCACGTATCACCGGGCCGTGCGCTACACCCGCAAGGTCGTCAAGCAGGTCAAGGCCAAGGTCCACCGAGCCGCCAAATCCATCAGGAAGGTGGCGAAGCAGGCGGTCAGCAAGGCCAGGAAGATCACCAGGGCGGTCAAGAAGAAGGTCGTCACGGAGACGAAGAAGATCGTCGCGCAGGTGAAGGAATCCGCGGGCAACCTCGTCGCCAAGGCGTGGATCGCCGGTGTCCACGCGGTCTTCGACAATGCGGCCGACAAGGTCATCTCGAAGGAGGCCCAGCTGCGCAAGGATCACCCCGGGGCGTTCGGTACCCCTGAGGACCCGACTGGGTTCGACCTCGGATTCGAATGGGTGAAGGGAACCGGGCCCGCGCACCGGGACTTCGACGAGGGTGACCGATTCACTCAGATCCTGATGCAGCACTATCATGTGCAGAACGCCAAGCAGAAGATCGCCGACAATATCAAGGGCGGCGACACCGAAATGCTCGGCAAGGAGAAGCAGAGCCACCACAGTCTCGGTACGGCGAACGAGGAGGGAAGTTCTGTGGAGAAGCTCTACAAGGACTTCACGACGAACTCGTCCGCGGCTTTCCTGGGTTCTTATACGCTGAAGTACAAAGTCACTTCGATCGACAAGGCCCACGGGAAGGCGACCGTTTCCTTCTCGGTCGCCAATGAGAGTGACATGAACTCGGCCACGCACACGGCTCCCGTGTTCGGCGGTTATAGCCCGTGGTGGGACAAGCACATCGCGGAGCCGCTCAACAAGGACTACGCGACCGGGCGCTACTCGCCGAAGACCCAGACCATCAAGTGGAGTGAAACCATCAGTCTGAAGTAGACGCAGTGAACACAGGCGGCTCTCCGGGGGATTCTCGGAGGGCCGCCCGCGCGCCAAGTACAGAACGCTAAGGGGTTTTATCGTGAGTATCGGCAAGCGAGGGTTCGGCGTGGTTGGCGCGTGTGCGGCTCTGTTGGCTGTGACGGCTTGCGGGGTCTTCGGTTCTTCCGCCGCGCCCCGTGTCACCGAAGACCAATTGGTCGGTCGCTGGATCGGCGACTGCGGGGCGAGCATCGATGTGAGCAAGGACCACACGTTCACGGCCAAGGATTTCCCCGTCGACTTCAAGGGAGTGGGGACCAAGCCGGAGCTCGCCTCCGGGAGCGGGACGTGGCGGCTGGCCCGCGCCGTCGAAGGCGTCTCGCCGCAAGAGCTGAGCCTCTATCTGGGGGAACGCGGTTTTGACTTGTCGGTGGGCGGGAGCGATGACGAGATCCGGCTGCTCTGGTCGGTCGGCGATCCCGATTACGCCTACAAGTGTGAATTCACCGCCAAGTCGTCCGAGTAGCTCCGCTCTCCCGTCCTGAGGGAGACCGCACACGAAGGGACCGGCCCGGCCGCATCGCGGCCGGGCCGGTCCCTTCGTACGTCCCGGCCCGCGACGGGGTCGCGGTGGCCGATCACGACTCTGCATCTCATTGGGGAGCGGAGGCCGTTGGTCCGTTTTGGGTATGACCGAGGCGTGTAGCGTACGCGCGTTCGATCACTCAATCGTCTTAGAGGACACCCATGGCCACCCCGCCTCCGCCGCACCCTGTCGATCCGCAGCAGGTCCCGCCGCCCGTCGATTTCGCCCCGTCCGCGAAGAAGGGCGGCAAGGGGATGAAGATCCTCAGGGTGCTCGCGCTGATCGTGGTTGCCGTCGTGGTGAAGGTCGGTATCTCCTACTTCTTCAACTCACCCGTGCACGCCGAGGCCGGCGACTGTGTTCAGGTGACCGGCAGCGAGACCGACCCCACGGTGTCGACGAAGGAGTGCGGCGACAAGGACGCCAATTACAAGGTCGTCAAGGTCGTCGACAACACCTTCGACGTCAATGCCTGCGGCGAGATCAGCGAGGCCGCCCTCGCACAGCAGTGGGAGCAGGAGAAGTTCGTCCTCTGCATGAACCCGGTCAAGTAACACCCGGCGTGAAGACCGGGCCGGCCGCAGCGCGGCGGGCCCGGTCTTTCCGTCGTCAGGGGTCAGTCCGGTCGGACTCGGGGCGGGCGCGGAGCGGTGCGGTGTCGACATGGTGGGCCGACCATGGCACCGCCGGGCGACCGGCGTGGGGCCGGGGGGCGCCGGTGCGAACGGCGCAGCACCTCAACACCCCCGGAATCGTTGGTCGAACCGGTGGCTCTGGTCACCCTGACTGCATAACATCGATCATCGCACGGCCCTTGTGCACCGACGCACAATCTCCCGGCCCTGGAGGCTCCTTTGCACCGTCGCACAGCGCTCTCCGTCTCCGCCGCCCTGCTCGTGGCGGCCCCTCTGCTGTCCGCGTGCTCGGGCGAAGCGCGCCCCGGTACCGCGGCCGTGATCGGCGGCGAACGGATCACCACCTCCGCGGTCCAGGCCCAGGTGAACGACGTCCGCAGCGCGCAGAACCGTTCCGAACACTCCGCCGAGCTGATCGCGGCCATCCCGCAGCTGGACCGGGTCAAGCTCAGCAGCATGCTCCAGAGCCGTCTCCTGGACCGGATGGCGAAGGACGCCGGCCTCACGGTCACCCCCAAGGAACTGCAGGACGAGCGCAAGGCCTACGACGAGGGCAACCGCGGGGCCGAGGCGTTCGAGGAGGCCGTCCTGGCCAAGGCCGCCATCGCCCCCGACCAGATCGACCGCTGGGTCCGGGACCAGGTGCTCTTCCGCAAGCTGAACGCCAAGTACGGCGAGGGCAAGGTCGCCGAGCCGGCCTCCAAGGCCGCGTCCAAGCTCGGCATCCAGGTCAACCCTCGCTACGGCGCCTGGGATCCCCAGCGGATCACCCTCGGCGAGAGCGAGACCCCCTGGATCACCCAGGTCACCCGGCCCGAGCAGCCCCCCGCCGGGGCCTGAGCCGGGCGCGCAGCGGTAGGTTCGGAGGGTGACTGACGACGTTCCCTCCGAGCCCACCGGCCGCATCGTCCTGCTGACCACCAGCCACCGGGTCGCCCCCGGCGTGCTGTCGTGGCCCGCCTGGCAGACCCTGCACGCCGCGGACCGGGTGGTGTGCGCCGACACCGGCCACGTCCAGCTGCCGTACCTGCGCGAGGCGGGCGTCGTCGTCTTCCACGAGGCCCCGGACGCGCAGGCGCTGATCGAGGAGTGCGCCGGCGGGCACACGGTCGTGGTCCTGCTGAGCGGCGAGGGTGACCGGCGGCTCACCGACGGGCTGGCCCGCTTCGCAGGCTCGGGCCGCGTCGCCATGCCGGACCTGGAACTGCTGCCGGGCTCGTACGACCTTCCGGGTGCGCGGCTGCTCGACCTCGTCCAGGTGATGGACCGGGTCCGCCGCGAATGCCCCTGGACCTCGGAGCAGACGCACGAGGGACTGGTGAAGTACGCGATCGAGGAGGCGTACGAGCTGGTCGAGGCCATCGAGACCGGGGACCGTCACGCACTGCGCGAGGAACTCGGCGACGTCCTGCTCCAGGTGGTCTTCCACGCGCGCATCGCGCAGGAGGGCGGACCCGGAGAAGAGGACGAGCCGTTCTCCATCGACGACGTGGCCGGAGCGCTCGTCGAGAAGCTGATCCACCGGCATCCGCACGTCTTCGGTGATGCCACGGCGGAGACCGCCGAGGACGTCCGCGCGCACTGGCGGCGCACCAAGCAGGTGGAGAAGCAGCGGGAGTCGGTGACCGACGGGATTCCGCTGGGCCAGCCGGGTCTCGCGCTCGCGGCCAAGCTCGCCGGCCGGGTCCGCACGGGCGGTGTGGCCGTGGACCTCCCGCGCGGCGAGGGCGTCGGGTACGAGCTGCTGGAACTGGCGGCGCGCGCCGAGGCGGCGGGGACCGATCCCGAAACCGCGCTGCGCGTGGCCGCCCGGGCCTACCGGGACGCGATCCGTGCGGCGGAAGGCGTCGGCGAGTAGCCTTCGGCGGCGGTTCGCGCACCAGTGCCGGCGGGGCCGGTACGGGCGGGTCTACCGGCGGGTCTAGTTCGGGCGGGGCGCGCGGCCCGACGGGTTGTGCCAGTGCGGGGCGGGCCGGTTCAGGAACCACTCCCCGAATCCCGTCGGCCGGCTGCTTCCGTCGCCGTGGGCCGCGCCACCGGCAGGTACGGAGTCGTGGAAGATCCGGTCGGGGGCGGCGCCGAGTTCCTCCAGGAGGTGCGCGGTCTCCTCGGTGAACTGCGGTGGACCGCTGAGGTAGACGTCCTGGTCGGGCCAGAGCGCGCGGTTGCCGAGTGCCGTCGCGAGGCGGGCGGTGGCCTCGTTGCGGTGCTGCCCGGGGGCGGGGGTGATGTAGGTGACGCCCAGCCAGCCGAACTCGGCCGCGTACCCGTCTATGAGCGGCCGGTCGTAGAGGTGCGCGGCGTCCCGCGCGACCACGAAGAGCCGTACGTCCTGATCGGGGGGATGCTCCGCCAGGTTCTCCAGCATGGCGCGGACCGGCGCCCAGCCGGTGCCGGCGGCTATGAAGGTGGCCGGGCGGTCCTCGCGCCGGAAGGTCAGCTGACCGCCGGCCGCGCCGAGTCGGACACCGTCCCCGGGTCGTGTCTCGCGGACCAGGCAGGTGCTGAGGCGGCCGTTCTCGATGCGGCTGACGTGCAGGTCCACCGTCCCGTCGGGGCGCGGAGCGTTCCCGATGGAATAGGTGCGCCAGATCCTCGGGACCCGGTCGCTGCTCACGCTCGTGTACTGGCCGGGGAGGTGGTGGAAGGGGACGTGGGGGCGCAGGGTCAGGACGCCTATGTCCTCCCCGTACAGCAGGTGGCGGACGACCTCGGCGTCCCACCAGGGCGGGTCCTCGCTGGCGGCGGCGCCGGCCGTCATCGCGTCGGCGATCACCTGGTAGGCCTCGGACCAGGCCTTTTCGACCGTCGGGGTCCAGGCTTCGCCGGAGGTCGCGGCGAGAGCGGCGAGCAGGCTGGAGCCGACCGCCGCGTAGTGCTCGGGGCCCGCGAGGAACTTGCGGTGGTCGCGGCCGAGGTCGCGCAGATAGGGGACGAGCGTCTCGTTCTCCAGATGGGCGATCACATGGGTGAGCGCGGCGAAGAGCCGGTCCCGCTGCCGTTCCATGTCCTCGGGGGAGGCCGGGAAGAGCTCACGGATTGCGGGGTTGTGCCAGAAGAGGTGGGAGTAGAAGAACTTGACCGCGTGCTCGGCCCGTCTCTCCACCACCGCGAAGCTGCTTTTCAAGATCCTCACATCCACAAAACCGAAAGTAGGAATGCCGGGGAACGTGAGGTCAAGCCAGGGGTGATCTGCGGACAGCCGCGACGAACCACCCATAGGGGGTTATGGGTTACGGTCGGGACGCGGTCAGGGGCCCGTCATGCCCGGGGCCGGGACTCGGGGGTGAAGCGGACCGGCAGGGTGCGCAGGCCCCGCATGATGAGACCGCCGCGCCAGCGCAGCTCCGAGGGATCCGCGGCGAGTTCCAGGTCGGGCAGCCGGGTCAGCAGCGCGGCGAGGGCCGTCTGGCCCTCCAGCCGGGCCAGGGGTGCTCCCAGGCAGTAGTGGATTCCGTGGCCGTATCCGAGGTGCTGGTTGTCGCTCCTCGAGAGGTCGAGCGCGTCCGGATCGGCGAACCGTTCCGGGTCGCGGTCGGCGGCGGCGAGGACGACGAGGACGGGGTCGCCGGCCGGGATGTCCTGGCCGCCCAGGGTCAGCGGCTCCGTCGCGTAGCGCCAAGTGGCCATCTCCACGGGGCCGTCGTAGCGCAGCAGCTCCTCGATGCCCGTTTCCAGCAGGCCGCTCTCTCCGGCGGCGAGGGAGGCCTGGAGGCGCTCGCGCTGGTCCGGGTTGCGCAGGAGGGCGTAGGTGCCGTTGCCGATGAGGTTGATCGTGGTTTCGAAGCCGGCGAACAGCAGTACGAAGCACATCGCGGCGGCCTCGTTCTCGGTGAGGTGTTCGCCGTGGTCGCTCGCCCGGATCAGTCCGGAGATCAGGTCGTCGCCCAGGTCGTCGCGCTTGCGGTGGATCAGCTCGACGAGGTAGCCGCGGATCTGCTTGACCGATCGTGCCACGCCGCCGCGCGGGCCGCCGGCGTGCCGGATCATCATCCCGGCCCAGTCGCGGAAGTCGTCCTGGTCCTCCCGCGGCACTCCGAGCATCTCGCAGATGGCGTAGATGGGGAGCGGGAAGGCGAACTCGTGGATGAGGTCCGCCTCCCCCTTCTCCGCGAAGCCGTCGATGAGCTGATCCGTCAGCTCCTGGACGCGCCCGGTGAACTCGGCGACCCGGCGCGGGGTGAACGCCTTCGACACCAGCCGCCGGAGCCGGGTGTGGTCCGGCGGGTCGATGTTGAGCAGGTGCGTCATCAGCTCCGCCTTGCGCTCCCCGGGGATCCCGGTCTTGCCCTTGGCGTGCGCCGATCCCGCGTGGTGGACCGGGTTCTTGCTGAGCCGCTGGTCCGCGAGGGCCTGGCGGGCGTCCGCGTAGCGGGTGACCAGCCACGCGTCGACCCCGCTGGGGAGCTTGGTGCGGTGCACGGGCGCGTGCTCGCGCAGCCAGGCGTAGGCCGGGTACGGGTCGGTCGCGAACTCCCAGTCGAAGAGAGGGGGCGGCGGGGCGGTGGAGGCGTCTTCGTGCACGTTCCGACCGTAGCCGTGTTGCCCCGGCCTGCCGGACCGGCCGATCTCGGGCCGCACCGCTCCGAGACCTGCGACCCGGCGCTTCACCCACCAAAGCATCCCAAACCAGGCTGACCGGAAGTCAGTTCACGGCCGAACTTGTGACAGGCGTTCGAAGGCCGCTAGGTTCTGCCGTTACCCCGCCGTTATGCGAAAGGTGCAGCCTCATGCGTTCCGGGAACGGCCGCCACAGACGTCCCCGACAAGTGCCCGCACTTGTCGTCACCGCCGGAGTCGCCGGCTCCGCGCTGGCCCTGCCGCTGCTCGCCGCCACCGGCGCGAGCGCGGCCGAGACCTCCACATGGGACAAAGTCGCCGAATGCGAGAGCGGCGGCACATGGAGCGCGAACTTCGGCAGCGGGTCCTACGGCGGGCTGCAGTTCACCCAGGAGCAGTGGCAGAACGCCGGCGGGCACGACTTCGCCGTGCGCGCCGACCTCGCCAGCCGTTCCCAGCAGATAGCGGTGGCCGAGCGGGTGCTCGCCTCCCAGGGCCCCCAGGCGTGGCCGCTGTGCGGGGTGCCGGCCGGACTGACGCAGCAGGCGCCCGCCGCCGAGGTGGATCCGGGCCTGCCCAAGGGCGCCGCGTCCCCCGCGCCCGCCCCGTCCCGCCCGGACGACTCCGTGCCCTACCTCGGGACGGATACGCCGTCCACGGACTTCGGGGCGCCGACGCCCGTCGTCCCGGCTCCGGCCGCCTCGCCGTCCTTCCTGCTGCCGGACTACCCGCTCGGGGCGCCCAGCGGACTGCCCGTCATGCCCGACCCGGACCTTCCGACGGCGCCCCCCGGGCTCCCGGGCGACCCGACGGCTCCGACGAGCCCCACGGTCCCCACGCCCCCGCTCACGGACCCGACGGTGCCCGTGGATCCCACCGCGCCCACGGTGCCAGCGGACCCGACGGCGCCGGCGAACCCGGCGGACCCGACGGCTCCCCTCGCACCCGTCGCGCCGGTGGATCCGTCGGCCCCCGCGGTTCCCGGAGCTCCCGCCGACCCGGCCGCCCCGGCGGCCGGCGCGGCCGAGGGGGGCGGGAAGCACCGCGGCCCGGCCGCCGTCGAGACGCTCCTCGCACCTGATGCCGCGTCGGACCCGACGTACACGGTGCAGGCGGGCGACAGCCTGGCCGCGATCGCGGACGCCAAGGGTGTGAAGGGCGGCTGGAACGCCCTCTACGAGGCCAACGAGCAGGTCATCGGAGAGAACGCCGATTTCATCAAGCCCGGTCAGAATCTGGATCTAACCGACTAATAAGGGCAGTTAGAGCGCCCGGAAACAGTTGATTGTCCGTTTTCTGTAAGTGAGACATGTGTCTCTTCCGGTCAACTGGCGTGTCCGGTCCGAAGGGTTCCGCAAACCCCGCTCCGACCTGCGCAAACGTCGGCGGTAAGAGTGCAAGTAGACCCGTTTCTCCCCGATGTCCCTCGTTGAACATCGGGGAGAGACCTGTCTACCTTCTGAGTCGCCCGCCACCGCGGGCTCCTTCGACCGCATCGCCGAATCCTGCCGGCGGACGGAGGGAACACTCGTCGCGTAAAGCGCCGAAGGCAGGAGCGGGGGAACCAAGGTAGGCGCCGGAACCGGCCGTTGAGAGACGGTCAAGGAACCGGCTAGGGGTTAAGTCGAGCGCTAGGTCGCTCGGCCGGGCACTCACTCGCCCGAACCCGACAGCTCACCTCGTAGGCGTCGGTGAGGAGAACTCCATGCTGATTTCCGGCAAGGGCAAGCACCGTCGCGGTTCCAAGGCCGTCCGCATCGTGACGCTCGCGGGTGTCGCGGGTGTCGCCGTCGCGGCGCCGCTGATGGCCGCGGGCACCGCTTCCGCCGCGACCGCTTCCGAGTGGGACCGCGTCGCCTCGTGCGAGTCCGGTGGCAACTGGTCCATCAACACGGGCAACGGCTACTACGGCGGCCTGCAGTTCTCGTCCTCCACGTGGGCCGCTTACGGCGGCAAGACGTACGCCGCGCAGGCCAACCAGGCCTCCAAGTCGCAGCAGATAGCCATCGCCGAGAAGGTCCTCAAGGGCCAGGGCAAGGGCGCCTGGCCGTCCTGTGGCGTGGGCCTGTCGAACTCGTCCTACACGGGCGGGGCCACCGACACCCCCAAGCCGAAGGCCGAGCCGAAGAAGCAGGAGAAGAAGGCCGAGCCGAAGAAGGAGACCAAGCGCTCCGAGGCCCCGACCACCCGCTCCGAGCGCCCGGCCGCCGCGCCGAAGACCGAGGCCCCCAAGACGGGCAACGGCTCCTACGAGGTCAAGTCCGGCGACACGCTGGGCAACATCGCCGCGGCGAACAACGTCTCCGGCGGCTGGGAGAAGCTCTTCGAGCTCAACAAGGACATCGTCTCGGACGCCGACCTGATCTTCCCGGGCCAGAAGCTGAAGCTCAGCTGAATCCCGCGGTAACGGCGGCGAGGCCGCCGTCCGCACCACGCAGAACTCCCACCGCCCGGCGCGCAACCCCCTTCGCGCCGGGCGGTGCTGTGTGCCGGGTCCGGGCCGAAGACAGGCCGGGAAACCCTGATGATCAAGGGCCCTATGTCCCGTAAGAGGGGCATTCAGGCCCTTTTTCGTCCCAGGACCCGGGCGGTCGGACGGCCGAGTGCCCGGATCCGGTTAGGCTCTAAGCGGCAAGGCCATCCCACGGCCTGACACGCCACCGCACACTCAGCGTCACATCCCAGAAGGAGATGCTCGTGCCGTCCATCGACGTCGTCGTAGCCCGGGAAATCCTGGACTCCCGAGGCAACCCCACGGTCGAGGTCGAGGTGGGCCTCGACGATGGCAGCACCGGCCGTGCTGCAGTCCCGTCCGGCGCCTCCACCGGTGCATTCGAAGCAGTAGAGCTCCGTGACGGTGACCCCGACCGTTACATGGGCAAGGGCGTCGAGAAGGCCGTCCTCGCCGTCATCGAGCAGCTCGGCCCGGAGCTCGTCGGCTACGACGCCACCGAGCAGCGCCTGATCGACCAGGCCATGATCGACCTGGACGCCACCGAGAACAAGGCCTCCCTCGGCGCCAACGCCATCCTGGGTGTCTCCCTCGCCGTCGCGCACGCCGCGTCCGAGGCCTCGGACCTCCCGCTCTTCCGCTACCTCGGCGGTCCGAACGCGCACCTGCTGCCCGTTCCGATGATGAACATCCTCAACGGTGGGTCGCACGCCGACTCCAACGTCGACATCCAGGAATTCATGATCGCCCCGATCGGCGCGGAGTCCTTCTCCGAGGCCCTTCGCTGGGGTGCCGAGGTCTACCACACCCTCAAGAAGGTCCTGCACAACAAGGGCCTCTCCACGGGCCTGGGCGACGAGGGCGGCTTCGCGCCGAACCTGGAGTCGAACCGCGCCGCGCTCGACCTCATCGTCGAGGCCATCAAGCAGGCCGGCTACGTCCCGGGCCGAGACATCGCGCTCGCGCTCGACGTCGCCGCGTCCGAGTTCTACAAGGACGGCAAGTACGAGTTCGAGGGCCAGTCCCGCTCGGCCGCCGAGATGACCGAGTACTACGAGGAGCTCGTCTCCGCGTACCCGCTCGTGTCCATCGAGGACCCGCTGTACGAAGACGACTGGGCCGGCTGGAAGACCCTCACCGACAAGCTGGGCTCCAGGGTCCAGATCGTCGGCGACGACCTCTTCGTCACCAACCCGGAGCGTCTGGCCCGCGGCATCGAGGAGGGCTCCGCCAACGCCCTGCTCGTCAAGGTGAACCAGATCGGTTCGCTGACCGAGACCCTCGACGCCGTCGAGATGGCCCAGCGCAACGGCTTCAAGTGCATGATGTCGCACCGCTCCGGCGAGACCGAGGACGTCACCATCGCCGACCTCGCGGTCGCCGTGAACTGCGGCCAGATCAAGACCGGCGCCCCGGCCCGCTCGGACCGCGTCGCCAAGTACAACCAGCTGCTGCGCATCGAGGAGATCCTCGACGACGCCGCGGTGTACGCCGGCCGCTCCGCCTTCCCGCGGTTCCGCCCCGCGGGCCAGTAGGCACGGCAAGGGCTGATCTCCGGCCGATCACCGGCTGAACGGCCTTCGGGGCGCAAGCCTCCCTACGTCCCCGCACTCGGTCCCGTACCGTGTGCGGGGACGTATTGCGTAGCGCGTGTACAGGGGAGGCGGATCAATGGCCGGGAACCGGGACCGGTTCGCCACGTTCTCCACCGCGACCAGGCTCAAGCAGCTGGGCGAGCGGACCGCGGCGCACGTCTACCGCTCCCAGTCCCGCCGCCAGGTCCGCCGCAGCCGGCTCACCGGCCGGGCCGCCCTGCTCGTCCTCGTCCTCTGTACCCTGGTCGTCGCCCTCGCCTATCCGATGCGCCAGTATGTCTCCCAGCGCTCGGAGATCGCACAGCAGCAGAAGGCCGCCGCCGCCGCGCGGGAGCGGCTGGAACGCCTGCGCGACGAGAAGGCCCGCTGGCAGGACAACGCGTACGCGGAGCAGCAGGCGCGCAAGCACCTGCACTTCGTCCGGCCGGGGGAGATCAGCTACATCATGAACGACCCGGGGGCCGAGGCCGCCGAGCACCGCCGCAGCGGACAGGCCGCCACCGACCGGCCCTGGTACTCCAACGTCTGGGACGGCGTCGACAAGGCCGACCGCCCGGGCGACTGAGTACCGACCCACGCACGAGCCCATCCACGAGAACGAAGAGACTTCCTCCAGGCATGCAGACGCCCCCGCCCCAAACCGACCGGACCGAGCCGACCGCCGCCGACATCGAGGCGTTCCAGCAGCAGCTCGGCCGCCCGCCGCGCGGGCTGCGCGCCATCGCGCACCGCTGCCCCTGCGGGCAGCCGGACGTGGTGGAGACCGCCCCCCGGCTGCCCGACGGCACGCCCTTCCCGACGCTGTACTACCTGACCTGCCCGCGCGCCGCCGGTGCGATCGGCACGCTGGAGGCCAACGGCGTGATGAAGGAGATGCAGGCCCGGCTGGCCGTGGACCCGGAGCTGGCCGACGCCTACCGGGCCGCGCACGAGGACTACATCACCCGCCGCGACGCCATCGAGGTGCTCCAGGGCTTCCCGAGCGCCGGCGGCATGCCGGACCGGGTCAAGTGCCTGCACGTCCTCGTCGGCCACTCGCTCGCCGCGGGCCCCGGCGTGAACCCCTTCGGCGACGAGGCCCTGGCGATGCTGCCCGAGTGGTGGGCCAAGGGCGCCTGCGTCACCCCGTGCGGGGGCGGGGCGCAGCCCGAGGCCGCCCAGGGGAGCGACGCGTGACCCGGGTCGCGGGCATCGACTGCGGTACGAACTCCATCCGTCTGCTCGTCGCGGACTGCGATCCGGCCACCGGTGAGCTCGTCGAGCTGGACCGCCGGATGACCGTCGTCCGCCTCGGCCAGGGAGTGGACCGCACCGGGCGGCTGGCCCCCGAGGCACTGGCCCGCACCTTCGCGGCCTGCCGCGCCTACGAGGAGATCATCGCGCGGCACGGCGTCCCCCCGGAGCGGGTGAGCTTCGTGGCGACCTCGGCGTCCCGGGACGCCGAGAACCGCGACGAGTTCGTCCGGGGGGTCGTGGACATCCTGGGCGTCGAGCCCATCGTGATCTCCGGTGATCAGGAGGCGGAGTTCTCCTTCACCGGCGCCACCTTGGAGCTGACGGGCCGCAGCGACCTGGAGCGCCCCTTCCTGGTGGTGGACATCGGCGGCGGCTCGACGGAGTTCGTGGTCGGCGGGGAGCACGTCGAGGCCGCCCGCTCGGTCGACGTGGGCTGCGTCCGGATGACCGAGCGCCACCTGATGGTGGACGGGGTCCTCACCGACCCGCCGACCGAGGCGCAAGTCAAGGCGATACGGGCCGACATCGAGGCGGCGCTGGACATGGCCGCCGACAGCGTCCCGCTGGGCGCGGCGCGCACCCTGGTGGGGCTGGCCGGTTCGGTGACCACGGTCGCCGCGATCGCACTGGGCCTGACGGAGTACGACTCGGCGGCGATCCACCACTCCCGGATCCCGTACGAGAAGGTTCGCGAGATCAGCGCGCGGATGCTGACGCTGACGCACGCCGAGCGCGCGGCGATCCCGGTGATGCACCCGGGGCGGGTCGACGTGATCGGCGCGGGCGCGCTGGTGCTGCTCGCGATCATGGAGCGGGTGGGGGCTTCGGAGGTCGTGGTCTCGGAGCACGACATCCTCGACGGCATCGCGATCAGAACAGCGGTGGAGTTCGAGGCCGCCGAGCAGCGGTCCTGAGAACGGCTCGACGGCGGCGCGCCCGGGGCCCCCCCCCGGCCCCCGCCGGCGTAATCGGCCCCCCCGGGGGCCGGCACGCCGGTGGCCCCCACCACCACCCAGGAGTA
>NZ_JBHWVV010000001.1:0-78008 GCF_042736715.1 Streptomyces sp. NPDC060049 | reverse complement strand
CCTGAGAACGGCTCGACGGCGGCGCTCCGGTCGACCGACCGGAGCGCCGCCGTCGTACTCGGACGCCGCGGTGGACGTCACGGCGGTAGCCCACCTCGACGACGAGGATGACGAGCCCGCCGTCCATGAGGGCCTCGGGAAGGCCCTGCGGCGCCCTTACGGAGGCCTTAGGTCCTGCCCTCCGAGCGAAGTTCGTGAAGTTCTTCACAAGGAAAAGATGCCTGTGAGGGCTCCAGGGGGACCTTTTGGGTGACTCGAGAGCCCCTCGAGCCTTCTTTTTGTGAGCGTTGGTGCGAATGGAGGCCGCCGGCAGGCTGTGGCGGTAGGTATCCACGAACCGGGTGGTCTACTCCGCTTAAAGGGTCGGAGCCCAGTTCAGGACTGGTGTTCAACGACTCCCGTTACACCCTGGTTCCCCCTTCGCGCCATGACCTCGGTCACGTGGGCGGCGGAGTGTAGCAGAGGGTATCCAGACCCTTGTGAAGGGGCTCACGAGCGTCACTCCTTGGGGTGCTGGATACTCGTTCCATGAGCACCACGGAGCGTCCCAGGATCCTCGTTGTAGGAGGTGGGTACGTAGGCCTGTACGCAGCCAAGCGCATCATGAAGAAGATGCGCTACGGCGAGGCGACCGTCACGGTCGTCGACCCGCGCTCGTACATGACCTACCAGCCCTTCCTCCCCGAAGTGGCCGCAGGCAGCATCTCGCCTCGGCACGTCGTCGTACCTCTGCGACGCGTGCTGCCCAAGGCTGAGGTTCTCACCGGCCGGGTCACCAGCATCGACCAGGACCGCAAGGTCGCCGTCGTCACGCCGCTCGTCGGCGAGGCGTACGAGCTGCCCTTCGACTACCTGGTGATCGCGCTCGGCGCCATCTCCCGCACCTTCCCGATCCCCGGCCTCGCCGAACAGGGCATCGGTATGAAGGGCGTCGAAGAGGGCATCGGCCTGCGCAACCACGTACTCGAGCAGCTCGACAAGGCCGAGTCCACGACGGACGAGGACGTCCGCCGCAAGGCCCTCACCTTCGTCTTCATAGGCGGCGGCTTCGCCGGTGCGGAGACCATCGGCGAGGTCGAGGACATGGCGCGCGACGCCGCGAAGTACTACACCAGCATCAAGCGCGAGGACATGCGCTTCATCCTGGTCGACGCGGCCGACAAGATCCTTCCCGAGGTCGGGCCCAAGCTCGGCGTCTGGGGCAAGGAGCACCTCGAGTCGCGCGGCATCGAGATCTACCTGCAGACCTCCATGGACTCCTGCGTCGACGGCCACGTGGTGCTGAAGAACGGCCTCGAGGTCGACTCCAACACCCTCGTGTGGACCGCGGGCGTCAAGCCCAACCCGGCTCTGGCCCGCTACGGCCTGCCGCTGGGCCCGCGCGGTCACGTGGACGCCCAGCCGACCCTCCAGGTCACGGGCACGGACTACATCTGGACCGCCGGCGACAACGCCCAGGTGCCGGACCTCGCCTCCCGCAAGGCCGGCGTGGAGAACGCCTGGTGCCCGCCGAACGCCCAGCACGCGCTGCGCCAGGCCAAGGTCCTCGGCGACAACGTCATCTCCGGTATGCGCGGCTTCCCGCAGAAGGAGTACGAGCACGCCAACAAGGGTGCGGTGGCGGGCCTCGGCCTGCACAAGGGCGTGGCGATCATCGTCATGGGCAAGATGAAGATCAAGGTCAAGGGCCGCCTCGCCTGGTACATGCACCGTGGCTACCACGGTCTGGCGATGCCGACCTGGAACCGCAAGATCCGTGTCTTCGCCGACTGGACCCTCGCGATGTTCCTCAAGCGCGAGGTCGTCTCCCTCGGCGCGCTGGAGACTCCCCGCGAGGAGTTCTACGAGGCCGCCAAGCCGGCTCCGGTCGCCGCGAGCGCCCCGGCGCAGAAGGCCAAGGCCTCCTGACCGGCTCCGGCCGGCCGTAGGAGAGCACGACCCAGAGCACGACCCAGCGTGACCCGAAGGGGCCGCCCGCCATCCGTGGTGCGGGCGGCCCCTTCGGCGTCCCCCGGATGGGGGCCGCAGGCTTGAGCGGCACGGGAATTGGGTAAGTCGTTCGGTCGGAACTTTCTGGAGGTGCCTACGATGAACGACGCCGCGCCGCGGCTGGCTGCCTTAGCCGAAACCCTGCTGGGCGCCCCCCTGCCCGTACGCATACGGGCCTGGGACGGCAGTGAGGCCGGCCCGACCAACGGCCCCACCCTGGTCCTGACCCACCGGCGCGCGCTGCGCCGGATCCTGTGGAAGCCGGGCGAACTGGGCCTGGCCCGCGCCTGGGTGTCCGGCGACCTGACCGTCGAGGGCGACCTGTTCGACCTGCTCGACCGGGTCGGCGGGCTGCTCTGGGAGCGGGACCCCGAACCTGTCCGGCCAACCAGGGCCGCGGGACCCGCCGCCCTGCTCCGCGACCCCGCCGCACGGGCGGCCGTACGCTCCCTCGTGGGCCTGGCCCGGCCGTGGCCGGCGCCCGCTCCGCCGCCGGAGGAGGCCGTACGGCGCTCCGGCCCCCGGCACACGAAGGGCAGCGACCGACAGGCCATCAGCCACCACTACGACGTGGGCAACGAGTTCTACGAACACGTCCTCGGCCCCTCGATGGTCTACTCCTGCGCCTACTGGACCCCCGGCGGGAGCCTGGAGGACGCCCAGCGGGACAAGCTCGACCTGGTCTGCCGCAAGCTCGCCCTGAGCCCGGGCGACCGGCTCCTGGAAGTCGGCTGCGGCTGGGGCTCCATGGCCCTGCACGCGGCCCGGGAGTACGGCGCCAGGGTCACCGGCATCACCCTCTCGCGGGAGCAGGCCGCCTACGCCCGCAAGCGGGTCGCCGAGGAGGGCCTGGCCGACCTGGTCGACATCCGGGTGCAGGACTACCGGGACGTCCAGGACGGCCCGTACGACGCCGTCTCCTCCATCGGCATGGCCGAGCACGTCGGCGCAGAGCGCTACCGCACCTACGCCCACACGCTGTACGGGCTGCTGCGGCCCGGCGGACGGCTGCTGAACCACCAGATCGCACGCCGCCCCGAGCCGGACGAGGAGGCGTACCGCATCGACGAGTTCATCGACGCCTACGTCTTCCCCGACGGCGAGCTGTCGCCGATCGGCACCACCGTCGGCGAGCTGGAGCGGGCCGGCTTCGAGGTCCGCGACGTCGAGGCGCTGCGCGAGCACTACGCGCTCACCCTGCGGGCCTGGGTGGCGCGGCTGGAGGGGCACTGGGAGGAGGCGGTCCGGCTGACCTCGCCCGGCCGGGCCCGCGTCTGGCTGCTGTACATGGCGGCCTCGGCCCTCGGCTTCGAGCACAACCGGCTCGGGGTCAACCAGGTGCTCGCGGTGCGCACCGGGAACCGGTCGGCGTCCGGGATGCCGCTGCGCGCCCGCGAGTGGACCGCGCGGCCCTAGGCCGTCTCTTCCGGCGGGGAACGGGAACGGCGAAGGGCCCCGCGACGGGAGAGGTCGCGGGGCCCTTGGCCTTCGTACGGTGGCGCCTTGCCGCTACTCGGTCTTGATCGCGGTCAGCATGTTCAGTCGGGCGGCGCTGCGGGCGGGCCACATGGCCGCCAGGGCGCCGACGATGCCGGCCAGCAGCATGAAGACCGCGATCCGGTCGAAGGGGATGACCAGGGCGTAGTTCGGGATCGAGCCCTTGATGGTCTCGCCGACGGCCCAGGCGATGAAGGTGCCGAGGGCCACGCCGATCACCGCGCCGAAGAGCGAGATGACGATGGCTTCCAGGCGGATCATGTTCTTGACCTTGCCGCGGTCCAGGCCGATCGCCCGCAGCATGCCGATCTCCTGCGTCCGCTCGTACACGGACATCGCCAGGGTGTTGACGACGCCGAGGACCGAGATGATCAGGGCCATGCCGAGCAGGCCGTACATGATGTTCAGGGCGGTGTTGATGATGCCGCCCATCTCGTTGCGGATGTCCTGCTGGGTGGCGAAGGTGATCGCCGGGTTCTTGCCGAGGGCGTCGACGAGCGACTGCTCGGCCTTCGCCGAGGGCCCGCCGTCCATCTTGACGAGGACCTCGCGCAGGAACGGCTCCTCGGTGTGCTTGTTGAGGACGTTGGCGTCGATCACGTAGGGGGAGAGCATGCCCTCCATGTCCTTGTAGATCGCGCCGACCTTCAGGTCCACTTTCTGGTCGTCGCCGAAGGTGACCTTCAGGGGGGAGCCGACCGACAGGCCCCGCTTCTTCGCGGTCCCCTCGGCGACCACCACCTCGCCCTTGGCGAGGCTGGTCAGCTCTCCGCTCACCACGTCGAAGTTGAGGAGCCGGCCGATGGTGGCCGGGTTGACGCCGGAGACGGAGGCGTAGTCGTCCTCACCGAGCCGGAAGCCGCCGGCCTGCTGCGGGGAGACCGCGTTGACGCCCGGGGCCTTTTCCAGAGCCGGGAGCACGGAGGGGTCCAGGGAGCCGAAGGCCTGGCCCATGGAGACCGTGTAGTCGGCGTTGAGGTTGTCCGTGGTCATCCGGTCGATGGCCTTGCCCATCGTCAGACCGAGGACGGACAGGGCCGTGACCAGGGTCAGCCCGATCGCGAGGGAGGCGGCCGTGACGGCGGTGCGGCGCGGGTTGCGGACCGCGTTCTGCGCGGCGAGCTTGCCGGCGACCCCGAAGGCCTTCTCCAGCAGCGGACGCACGGCCGCGATGACCGGTCGGGAGAGCGCCGGCAGCAGGATGATGATGCCGATCATCGTGAAGAAGGCGCCGGCGCCGATCATCACCTTGCCGTCCTTGCCGTTCAGCGCGCCGCCCAGGATGGCGAGCAGGCCGAGCAGGGTGATGGCGCCGCCGATGCTGTTGCGCAACACCAGGGACTTCGCGGAGGCCGGGAGGTGGGCGCTGCCCATGGCGGCGACCGGGGCGATCTTGGCGGTGCGGCGGGCGGGCAGCCAGGCGGCGAGCATCGTGACGAAGACGCCGATGACGATCGCGGCGGCGATGGTGACGGGGGCGACGACCAGCGGGCCGGCCGGGATCTTGACGTCGAAGGCGCCCATCGCGGAGCGCATGCCGACGGCGAGGCCGATGCCGGTGACGAGGCCGATGGCCGAGGAGATCACGCCGACGACCAGGGCCTCGGCGAGGACCGAGCGCTTGACCTGGCCGCGGTGGGCGCCGATGGCGCGCAGCAGGGCCAGCTCCTTCGTGCGCTGGGCGACCAGCATGGTGAAGGTGTTGTAGATCAGGAAGACGCCGACGAAGAGCGAGATCAGCGCGAACACGAGCAGCATCTGGTTCATGTTGCCCATGCCCCGCTCGATGTCCTCGGCCTGCTCGGCGGCGAGCGCCGCGCCGGTCTGGGCCTTGGCGTCCTTGCCGACGAGGGGCTTGATCTCGGCGAGCAGCCGGTCGGCGTCGGTGCCGGCCTTGGCGCTGACCGAGAGCTCGTCGTAGTAGCCGGGCTCCAGGTAGAGCTGCTGGGCGGTCGGGGTGTCGAACAGGACCAGCGAGCCGCCCGCGTTGACCGCGCCGTCCTCGGTGGTGAAGATGCCGGCGAGGGTGAACTCCCTGGCCGGGCCGTTGTCGGCGATCCGGACCTTGTCGCCGACCTGGTACTTGCCGCGCTTGGCGGTCTCCTTGTCGAGGGCGATCTGGCCGGCCGCGGCCGGGCCGCTGCCCTCGGTGAAGGCGTAGCGGGGGTCCTTGCCGTCCTTCAGCGGGACGAAGTTGGCGCCGGTGTTGGACCAGCCGTTGCCGATCAGCTTGCCGTCCTGGTCGCCGACGGCGGCGAAGCCGTGGACGCGGCCCGAGGCGGCGTCCACGCCGCCGAGCGCCTTGACCTTGTCGAGGGTCTGCTGGCTGATGCCCGGCTCGCCCTCCTTCCCGTCGGCGTTGCGGGGGGCGCCGTAGGAGGTGACCGAGACGGCCACGCCCTCGAAGCTCTTGGCGGACTGGTTGGACATCGCCTTGCCGACGGTGTCGGTGAAGACGAGGGTGCCGGAGACGAAGGCGACGCCGAGGACGACGGCGAGCACCGTCATCAGCAGTCTGGCCTTGTGCGCGAGCACGTTGCGCAGGGCGGTACGGAACATGTGGAGGAGTCCAGTGGGTAAGGGGTCAGCGGGGACGGGGAGGGAACGTCCCTCAGCTGGTGCGGCCCTTGGCGTCGAAGGCCTTCATGCGGTCGAGCACGCCGTCGGCGGTCGGGGCGAGCACCTCGTCGACGATGCGGCCGTCGGCGAGGAAGATCACACGGTCCGCGTAGGAGGCGGCGACGGGGTCGTGGGTGACCATGACGACGGTCTGGCCGAGCTCGCGGACGGAGTTGCGCAGGAAGCCGAGGACCTCGGCGCCGGAGCGCGAGTCCAGGTTTCCGGTGGGCTCGTCACCGAAGATGATCTCGGGGCGGGAGGCCAGGGCGCGGGCGACCGCCACGCGCTGCTGCTGGCCGCCGGAGAGCTGGGTGGGGCGGTGGCCGAGGCGGTCGGAGAGGCCGACCATGGAGATCACCGAGTCCAGCCACTGCTGGTCGGGCTTGCGGCCCGCGATGTCCATGGGGAGCGTGATGTTCTCCAGGGCCGTCAGCGTGGGCAGCAGGTTGAAGGCCTGGAAGATGAAGCCGATCTTGTCCCGGCGCAGCTGCGTGAGCTGCTTGTCCTTCAGGGTGGAGAGCTCGGTGTCGCCTATGCGGACGGAGCCCGCGGAGAAGGTGTCCAGGCCCGCGACGCAGTGCATCAGCGTGGACTTGCCGGAGCCCGAGGGGCCCATGATCGCGGTGAACTGGCCCTGGACGAAGTCCACGGAGACGTTGTCCAGGGCGACCACCCGGGTCTCGCCCTGGCCGTACACCTTGGAGAGGCCGTTGGCGCGGGCTGCGACGGCCTGAGTGGTGTGCGGGGCGTAGTTCATGGTGGTCACGGGAGCGGCTCCTTGGGCTGCGGACCGGGCTCACGGTCCGCGATCGGCGGGACCCACTCATCTTCGCGGCGCCCGACCCCGGTCCGGATCAGCCGCGGTGCCCGTTCTCCGGCCCACTGGAGTCTGACCCCGAGGCCCGCGCATCCTCCTTTGGTATGACGGCCGTACGGCGGACGCGGGAGGAGGCCGGTGCGGGAGCCCGCGGCGGGCCGGAGCTCCAGGGGGTGGCGAACGGGGTGGCGCGGGCCATCGAAATCCCGTCAATCCCGTGGCGTCCATGATCGACGCCCGGAGGGGGCCGACCGCGCCTTCTGCGCCCTGACGGCCCATCAATCACCAATAAAATAAGACAACATCGACGAGACGCCCAGGTCGGGGCACACGCGTTCCCGATAAGCTCGGCACAGCGTTCAAGGCTTTTCCCAGGGGGCCGATACGCCCTGCCCGGATGGTGGAATGCAGACACGGCGAGCTTAAACCTCGCTGACCTTCGGGTCGTGCCGGTTCAAGTCCGGCTTCGGGCACGACGGCGTTCCGCGCAGACCGGAACGCACAGCGGCGGGGGCGCCACGGGCACCCCCGCCGACCCGCGGGACCCCCGCCGACCCGTAGGTCCGCCCCGTACCACCGGGGAAAGATCCTCCTCCAGCAGTAGGGCGATTCCTTTGCGTTCGCATTACTCTTGACTCCAAGGCCGCGCAGGGTGGCCATGGAGGAGTGAAATGAGGAGCAGCAACCCGGTCTTCTCGCGACGGGGCTTCAGCCGCGACAACGGTGCTTACGCGGGCTTCGGCACGCAGCAGCCCCAGGCCCAGGCCGGGACCGCCACCAGCCCGTACGCGACCAACCCCTACGCGACCGACCCGGCCACGGGTATGCCGCAGGCGCCGGTCCGCGGCAACGCGATGACCATCGACGACGTCGTGAGCCGTACGGCTCTGACGCTCGGAACGGTCATTCTGACGGCGGCCATCTCCTGGATCGCGCTTCCGGTCGACCCGGCCAACATCAACAAGTCGTACGGCATCGCCTTCGTCGCCGCGCTCATCGCGTTCGTCTTCGCGATGGTCCAGTCCTTCAAGAGCAAGCCGGTCCCCGCGCTGATCCTGGCCTACGCGGCCTTCGAGGGCGTCTTCCTCGGTGTCATCAGCTCGGCCGTCAGCACCTATATCAGCCCGGGCACCGTGGTCCAGGCCGTGATGGGCACGATGTGCGTCTTCGCCGGCGTGCTGATCGCGTACAAGATGCGCTGGATCAACGTGAACCGGCGCTTCGTCGGCTTCGTGATGGCCGCCGCCATGGGCTTCATGCTCCTGATGGTCGTCAACCTGCTGTTCTCCGTCTTCGCCGGCGGCGACGGCCTCGGCTTCCGCAGCGGCGGTCTCGGCATCCTCTTCGGTGTCATCGGCATCATCCTGGGTGCCTGCTTCCTCGCCATGGACTTCAAGATGGTCGAGGACGGCGTGACCTACGGCGCCCCGCGCGAGGAGTCCTGGCTGGCGGCCTTCGGCCTCACCATGACCCTGGTGTGGATCTACATGGAGATGCTGCGCCTGATCTCCATCCTCAAGGGCGACTAGTACGGGCCGGTGCCGGCCGGCACCGGCTCCGCCCGAAGACGTACGGGAAGGCCCCGCGAGCACACGCTCGCGGGGCCTTCCCGCATGTCGGGGGCCGGCAGGGGATCGGGGGGTGGGGATCGGGCGGCGGATCGGGGACGGGACGGGGGCAGGGGCTCGCTCAGCCGAACTTGCGGGCGGCCCTGCGCAGGTCGTGCTCGTGGATGATCGCCTTCGCCTGGCCGTACGAGAGCTCATGCGCCCCGCGCAGCCAGCTGACCTTCTCCTCGAACCGGACGAGGGAGGGGCCGTCGTCCACGGTGCGGAGCCAGTCGGAGAGTTCACGACCGGTGGTCTGGGGGATTCTGTCGATCATGTTGCGGTGTGTCTGCTCGGAGAACTCTACGGACATGGGCGCCTCCGGAGGTATCGCCGTGCTGTTCTCTTCACGCCACCGTGCCGGAGAGTTCGCCCGTTGGCAATGGTGCGTGACCGGCGCGTAAGGTCGGCCGCGTGCTCGATACCTCACCCCTGACCGCCGTTGTGGAACGTTTCGCCGACCGGCTGCGGGCCGCGCCGCAGAGCCGGCTCCAGCGGGGCGCCGCCCAGGTGGCGCTGGAACTGGCCCGGGAGCTCTCCGCGAGGGCGCAGCGGCTGGAGGCGGCCGCCGACGGCCTCGGGGACGCCGCGGGGGCGGCTCCGGCGCGGGAGATGCCGGACGTGGGGATCTTCGTCGTCGGGGACCAGGTGGCCGTGGCCGGGACGGACCTCGCGCAGGCCCTGCGCGCCGCGGGGCACCAGGCGGCCGCGAACGGCACGAAGGCCCCGTCCGAGGCGCTGGACGAGGCCGTTCGACTGGTGGAGCTGGCGGAAGTCAGAGCGATGCGATGACGCGGTCCGCGAGGATGTAGACGTTGCTGTCCGGGTCCTCGGCGTCGCCGCAGGAGAAGGTCAGGGCGTAGGCGCCGGAGATCCCCGAGCCGCCCAGCAGGACCGGCGCGCTGCCCGAGCGGAGGGCCTCGGCCAGCCGCTCGGCCGTCTCCCGGTGTCCCGGGGTCATGCAGAGCGTGGTGCCGTCCGTGAAGACGTACACGTCGAGGGTGCCCAGCGGGCCGGGGCGGACGTCCGCGAGGGCCGTACGCGCCTCCGCGAGCTCCTCCAGGCGGTTCACGGTGCGCTCGTGGTCCGCGCCGGCGTACGAGGCCTGGGCGGGCACGAAGTCGGGGTGCGAGGGGTGGCGCCGACGGGCGGCGGCCAGCTCGGCCGAGTCCTCGGGGTAAGCCGTGTACTCGTCGACCTCCTCGCCCAGGATCGGCTCCAGGCCGACCATGTCCACCTGCCGGGGCAGGAAGACCGGGCCGTCCTCGCCGAGGCCGGACAGGCCGCCCAGCAGCGAAGGGGCGTCGGCGGCGTCACGGGACTCCTGCGCGGCCCAGAAGGCCCGCGCTTCGGCGAGCTCGCGCTCGCGCTCCTCGGCCAGGGCCTCGGCGACGGCGGCTCGTATCTCGGCAGCCGGGGACTCCACGGCGCTGCGGGCGTGCGGAACGGTCACACCGCGGGGGTGCGCCGAGACGGCCAGCTCACCGCGCAGGGCGGTGACCTGCTTGCGCAGGCCGTTGACGGCGTGCAGCGCAGCAGCGCCCACGGCCGTGGCAGCGGCCGTGGTCAGCAGTAGGGCAAGAGACATGGCGCTCACTGACTAACTCCTGATTGATTCGATCCCCCGACTTCCTACATCAGCTTGTCCCGCCCTGGGAATGGCTTGCAGTGCATTACGTCATGAATTGGACAGGTCTTTCGTCCTGACGCCCCCGCGGAGATGCAGCCTGACCTGCGAAAACAATGATCCCCCAGGACTAAGGTCACATCCTGGGGGACATTTGGTCACAGAATGGCCGCGACAGGATTAGATTCGACGTCAGTACGCCGTACGGGATCAAGCGGATCCCGTACGGCGCCTGGCATCGGGCCTTGATCCCGACGTGCCGGGCGGTGCCGGGGGTCAGCTCAGGCGCTCGATCACCATGGCCATGCCCTGCCCGCCGCCCACGCACATCGTCTCGAGGCCGAACTGCTTGTCGTGGAACTGCAGGCTGTTGATCAGCGTGCCCGTGATGCGCGCGCCGGTCATCCCGAACGGGTGACCGATGGCGATGGCCCCGCCGTTGACGTTCAGCTTCTCCAGCGGGATGTCGAGGTCCCGGTAGGAGGGGATCACCTGGGCCGCGAAGGCCTCGTTGATCTCGAACAGGTCGATGTCGCCGACGGTCAGGCCCGCTCGCTGCAGCGCCTGCTTGGAGGCCTCGACCGGGCCCAGGCCCATGATCTCGGGAGACAGGCCGGTGACGCCCGTGGAGACGATCCGGGCCAGCGGGGTCAGGCCCAGCTCGCGGGCCTTGGTGTCGCTCATGACGACCAGCGCGGCCGCGCCGTCGTTCAGCGGGCAGCAGTTGCCGGCGGTGATCAGGCCGTCGGGGCGGAAGACGGGCTTGAGGCCCTGGACGGCGTCCAGGGTGACCCCGGCGCGCGGGCCGTCGTCCAGCGAGACGACCGTGCCGTCCGGGGTGGTGACCGGGGTGATCTCGCGGGCCCAGAAGCCGTTCTTGATGGCTTCCTCGGCCAGGTTCTGCGAACGCACGCCGAACTCGTCCATGTCGGCGCGGGTCACGCCCTTGAGGCGGGCCAGGTTCTCGGCGGTCTGCCCCATCGCGATGTACGCGTCGGGGGTCTGGCCGTCCTCGCGCGGGTCGTGCCAGGAGGAGCCGGTGCTCTGGGCGACCGCGGCCGTACGGGCCTCGGAGTCGGCGAAGAGCGGGTTGTGCGTGTCCGGCAGGCCGTCCGAGGAGCCCTTGACGGTCCGCGACACCATCTCGACGCCCGCGGAGATGAAGACGTCGCCCTCGCCCGCCTTGATGGCGTGCAGCGCCATCCGGGAGGTCTGGAGCGAGGAGGCGCAATAGCGGGTGATCGTGGTGGCGGGCAGGTGGTCCATGCCCATCTGCACCGCGACGATCCGGCCGAGGTTGTGGCCCTGCTCGCCGCCCGGAAGGCCGCAGCCCAGCATCAGGTCGTCGATCTCGCGGGGGTCAAGGCCGGGGACCTTGGCGAGGGCGGCCTGGATGACCGTCGCGGTGAGATCGTCCGGGCGGACGTCCTTGAGGGATCCCTTGAAGGCGCGCCCGATCGGCGACCGGGCGGTGGAAACGATGACGGCTTCGGGCATCGGGGCTCCAAGGGAGGTGGTGTCGTACCGGGACCGCATGCGAAGTTACCGCCCCGTACCGTCGAGGTCACTGCCCATGGGATGTGACTCCGGTCGCTCTGGAGGACCCGCCGGACGCATCCCCGCCGGGCCCCGACTTCCTTCCGGGCCCCGCCGCTCCCGTCTTTCCGGCCCCCGCCGCCCCGCCCGCGGCGGGCGGGACGGCGTGCGCGGGGTCCGTGGGGGCCGCGAGGTCCTCGCCCGGTACCTGCCGGCGCCGCCGGTGCTTGAGCAGGGCCCACGGCCCGCGCGCCCCCGTCACCTCGGTACCGGCCTGCCCCGCGGCCGCCGACGCGGCCTTCGCCACGGGAAGCATGTCCTCGTCCCGCGACACGTCCAGGCGGTCCGACTCCGGCCAGACGCCCAGCGCCGCGCACAGGGTCGGCAGCACGGCCATCGCCGCCGTCGCGTACCCCTCCGCGGAGGGGTGGTAGGAGTCCGGGCCGAACATCTCGCGCGGGTTCGCGGCGAACTCCGCCCCCATCAGGTCACCGATCGAGACGGTACGGGCGCCGAGCGCGACCACTCCGATCGTCTGGGCGGCCGCGAGCTGGCGCGAGACGCGGCGGGCCAGCCACCGCAGCGGCTGGTACACCGGCTCGATGGTGCCGAGGTCGGGGCAGGTGCCGACGACGACCTCGGAGCCCGCGAGCCGCAGCCGGCGCACGGCCGAGGTTAGCAGCCGCACCGACTGGGTCGGCGGCATCCGGCGGGTCACGTCGTTCGCACCGATCATGATCACGCAGACGTCCGGGGCGGGCCCGTCACCGTCCAGCAGCAGCCCCGTCTGCCGGTCCAGGTCGTCGGACATGGCCCCGGAGAGCGCCACGTTGCGCAGCTCCACCGGCCGCTCGGCCACCGCCGCCAGCCCCGAGGCCAGCAGCGCGGCCGGGGTCTGCCGCGCCCGCCGCACGCCCAGCCCGGCGGCCGTGGAGTCACCCAGCATGCCGAAGCGCAGTGGACCCGGACTCAGCTCCGGGCCGCCGAACTCGCTCCCGTACAGCCCGTCCGCGCGCGGCGGGTCCGCCAGCCCGGTGCCGACCGTCCGCTTCGCGAACTGCATCTCGGCCACGACCAGTCCCACCGCGGCGGCCCCTACGAGCCCCAGACCGCCCCCGCCGTACGCCGCGCCCGCCGCGATCCGGCGTGCCGTCCTCGCCCTGGACATCCTTCAAGCCACCTCCTCGCCCTCACGGCCGGTTCCGTGCGCCGTCCCACGGTCCTGTCGATCTACCTGCCCTGTACTGCCTGTCGGTCAATCCCTTTCCGCATAGTCTGAAGGTGCCTCCCGGAGAACCCGTGGAGTCCCCTCCTTGGAGAACATGGTGCAATTCCACGACTCGATGATCAGCCTCGTCGGCAACACCCCGCTGGTGAAGCTCAACCGTGTGACCGAAGGCCTGCAGGCCACCGTCCTTGCCAAGGTCGAGTACTTCAATCCCGGCGGCTCGGTGAAGGACCGCATCGCGGTCCGGATGATCGAGGCCGCCGAACAGAGCGGAGCGCTCAAGCCCGGCGGCACCATCGTGGAGCCCACGAGCGGCAACACGGGTGTAGGACTCGCCATCGTGGCCCAGCAGAAGGGCTACAAGTGCATCTTCGTCTGTCCTGACAAGGTGTCCGCGGACAAGATCAACGTCATGCGCGCCTACGGCGCGGAGGTCGTGGTCTGCCCCACCGCCGTGGACCCCGAGCACCCGGACTCGTACTACAACGTGTCCGACCGCCTGGTGCGCGAGACCCCCGGCGCCTGGAAGCCCGACCAGTACAGCAACCCGAACAACTCCCGCTCGCACTACGAGACCACCGGTCCCGAGCTGTGGGAGCAGACGGACGGGAAGATCACCCACTTCGTGGCCGGCGTCGGCACGGGCGGCACGATCTCCGGTACCGGCCGTTACCTCAAGGAGAAGTCCGACGGCCGCGTGAAGGTCATCGGCGCCGACCCCGAGGGCTCGGTGTACTCCGGCGGCTCGGGCCGGCCGTACCTCGTCGAGGGCGTCGGCGAGGACTTCTGGCCGACCGCCTACGACCCGGACGTGACCGACGAGATCATCGCGGTGTCCGACAAGGACTCCTTCCAGATGACCCGGCGCCTCGCGAAGGAGGAGGGGCTGCTCGTCGGCGGCTCCTGCGGCATGGCGGTCGTCGCCGCGCTGCGGGCGGCCGAGGGCCTCGGCCCGGACGACGTGGTCGTCGTCCTGCTCCCGGACAGCGGGCGCGGCTACATCAGCAAGATCTTCAACGACGAGTGGATGGCCGGGCACGGCTTCCTGGAGGACGCAGGCCCGTCCGCCCGCATCCGCGACGTGCTCGCCGACAAGGCGGGCGGCATCCCGTCCCTGGTCCACATGCACCCCGAGGAGACCGTCGGGGAGGCCATCGAGGTGCTGCGCGAGTACGGCGTCTCGCAGATGCCCATCGTCAAGCCGGGCGCCGGTCACCCCGACGTGATGGCGGCCGAGGTCATCGGCTCGGTGGTCGAGAAGGAGCTGCTCGCGGCGCTGTTTGCGCAGCGCGCCTCCCTCGGTGACCCGCTGGAGAAGCACATGAGCGCGCCGCTGCCGCAGGTCGGCTCCGGCGAGCCCGTGTCCGAGCTGATGGCGGTGCTCGGCGAGGCGGACGCGGCGATCGTGCTGGTCGAGGGCAAGCCGACCGGCGTGGTGAGCCGCCAGGACCTGCTGGCGTTCCTGGCGAAGGGCGCCAAGTAGCCCTTACGGGGCCGCACGCGGCCGACGCGCGAACGGTACGGGCCCGACACGTGACGGCAGTACCCGCTTAACACGCCTGGGGCACAGTGGTGTTCGTCGGCGGGAGCCCGGGAGACCGGGCCCGGCCGGCACCACGAACGGCGTCGGCGCACCTCCGGAGCGGCTCCCGGACCGCGTGGGCGTCACGGACGCGCGGACGGCCCTGACCCGGCCCGTGTCCTTCGCGGGGACCGCCGTCGTCCCGCCCCCGGGCAACCGGGGTGCGGCGGTTCCCGCACCGAACGGCGAGATCCCCCCGGACCCGGTCCGGGGGGATCTTCGCGTCGGCGGCGGCTCCGCGGGTTCGCGGTCCCGCGCCGGGCGCGGTCAGTCCCGCGGGTCCCCGGTGCGGCGGCGGCGCGGGAAACCGGCGGCGTGGATGTAGGAGACGCCCAGGATGCCGAGCCAGACGACCACCAGACCGCTCAGGCGCGCCTGGGCGGCTCCGATCGCGGAGAGCGGCACCGCCAGGACGAGGGTGATGATCGCGAAGCCGAAGCGTTCGCCGAAGTTGCCGTCCTGCGAGGACCGCGCCGTGCCGCGGGACCCTCCGCGGGCCGCGGACAGGCGTTCCTCCGCGAGGCGCCGGCGCACCTGCGTGTCGACCTTCTCGACGAACGAGTCGACCAGCGCGGCCTCGTACTCCGGACCCAGCTCCCGCCGGGCGTCGAGCGTGGCGTCGAGTTCCTTCTTCAGCTCCTGGGACTCCATGCCGCCACCCTAGGAACCGCCGCCCGCGGCCGCACTGGGGCTAGCCCCCGTATCGCACCGGGGCGACCTGAACCAGCGTGTCGCCGGGCGGGGGGAACGGGGTCCCGGCGGGTCTCGGATCGCGGGCGCGGGTTGCCGTCCTGCATAACCGCATGCAGAGTGCTCCGTGACTGAATATCTCACCGGTGACGGGCGGGACGGAGGGGGACGGATGAGTGAGAGCCCTGCGGCGCGGCTGCAGAAGCTGTTCGAGGGCCACCGGCTGACGCCGACCCAGCGGCGCATCGCGCACTGCATGGTGCGCGGAGCGGCGGAGGTGCCGTTCCTGTCGAGCGTGGAGCTCGCCGAGCTGGCCGGTGTGAGCCAGCCGTCGGTGACCCGGTTCGCGGTGGCACTGGGCTTCGACGGCTATCCGGCGCTGCGCAAACACCTGCGGGAGGTGGCCCCCGCCGCACGGGCCGGGGTCGCGGACGAGGACGCGTACAACGAGTACCAGCAGGCCGTGCAGGGCGAGATCGAGAACCTGCGGCAGCTCTCCGCCATGCTCGCCGACCCGTCGCCGGTGCGGGAGGCGGGGCGGCTGCTGGCCGCGTCGCGCCCGCTGCCGGTACTGGGGCTGCGCGCGGCGTCCTCGCAGGCGCGCGGGTTCGCGTACTTCGCCGCGAAGGTCCACCCCGACGTGCGGCTGCTCGACGAGGGCGGCTCGATGCTCGCCGACCGGATCGACGCGGCGGCGGCCGCCGGGGCCTCGGCCCTGCTGTGCTTCGCGCTGCCGCGGCACCCGAAGGAGGTCGCGGAGGCCCTGGAGCACGGGCGGGCGGCCGGGCTGACCGTGGTCACGGTCGCCGATTCGGCCTTCGCCCCGGTGGCCCGCCACTCGGACCTGCTCATCCCGGCGCCCGTCGGTACCGGCCTGGCCTTCGACACGGCGTGCGCGCCGATGCTGCTGGGACGGGTGCTGCTGGAGGCGATGGCGGACGAGCTGCCGGACGCGCAGGCGCGGCTGGAGGCCTTCGACGCGCGGGCCGCGGCGCGGGGCCTGTTCGTCGAGTGAGCCCCCTGACGTCCGGCGGCGCCCCGCCCCGCAGGCGGCAAGATCCGGAAGAGACGGCCTAGAGCAGGGCGTCGCGGAGGGCCGCGCCCGCCTCCGCGGTGATGTCGGACAGGGACTGCGCCGGCCGGGCCAGGGTGAAGCGGACGTCGCCCGCCGGGGTCACCGTGAAGCCGTGGACCGCCGGCCGCGGGAGGCTGTTGTAGCCGTAGTGGACGGTGAAGAAGTACGCGCCCGTGTCCGGGACCGCCACCAGGTCCCCCGGGGACAGGGACGGCAGCTCCCGCGCGGCCGCCAGGAGGTCGCCCGCGAAGCAGGCGGGCCCCGCGACGTCCTGGGCGACGGGCGGGCCGGTCAGGGGGTGGCCCTTGGCGTCGTAGGGCAGGATCCGCAGCGGCCAGGCCGCCGGCGCGTACACCGTGCGGGTGGCCAGCTGCACCCCCGCGTGCGTGAGCGCGATCGGACGGCCGCCGGCGGCCTTCGTGTACTCCACCCGTGAGAGCACCAGCCCGTGCTTGGCCGTCAGGGACCGGCCGAACTCGGTCACCAGGCCGTACGAGCCGTCGAAGAGGGCGGGGACGGCTTCCCGCAGGGCCGCCGCGTACTGCGCGTACGTCGGCGTCTCCTCGTCCGAGGTGAAGTTCACCGGCAGTCCGCCGCCGATGTCCAGGGTGTCGACCTGCTGCCGCCCGGCCGCCGCGTTGATCTCCTCGGCCAGCGCGTGCAGCTCCCGCACCCCTTCGGCGATCAGCGGGAGCGGAACGCCCTGGGAGCCGGAGTGCGTGTGCAGGCGGGTGAGCCAGGGCCGGTCCGCGTACGCCCGTACGAGCCATGCGCGGGCGCCGGGATCGCGCAGGGCGATGCCGAACTTCGAGGTCGCCGTGGCGGTGGAGAGGGCGTCGATGGTGCCCGCGCCGGTCTGCGGATTGATCCGCACGCCGATCGGGGACCGGGTGGGGGCGGCGGCGACGAGGGCGTCGAGCCGCTCCAGCTCCTGGCGGTTGTCGGCGTTGACGGCGATGCCCAGGGCGAGGGCGTCCCGCAGCTCCGCGGCCGTCTTGGCGGGGGAGTCCAGGACGGTGCGCTCCGGCGCGACCCCGGCGGCGCGGGCCAGGGCCAGCTCGCCGGGGCTGGCCACCTCGCAGCCGATCCCCGCGTCGGCGAGCAGCCGCAGGACCGGCACGAGCGGCGCGGCCTTGACCGCGAAGGCGTGCAGGACGGGGGTCCCGGGGGCGAGGGCGTCGGCGAAAGCGCTGGTCAGTGCTGCTGCGGAGGCGCGGATGCCGGCCACGTCGAGCAGGCAGACCAGCGGCGAGACCTCGTCGATCAGGCCCTGTTCCACGGCGGCCCGTACGGCCCGGTCACGCCGCTCGGCGGTGGCTCCGGCGGCCTGTACACGCGTTTCGACTGCCATATCCCCCATCTCATCATCCGGCGCGGCACACCGCAGCTGTTGACTGAATCTATTCAGGGAGTAAGGATGTGAATAGATTGACCAACATCGGAGGAGGCACCGCCATGTCAGGACCCCGCCCCGTACGGGCCGCACGAGGTACCGAGCTGAGCACCCTGGGATGGCAGCAGGAGGCCGCGCTGCGGATGCTCCAGAACAACCTCGACCCCGAGGTCGCCGAGCACCCCGACAAGCTCGTCGTCTACGGCGGCACGGGCAAGGCCGCGCGCGACTGGCGCTCGTACGACGCGATGGTCCGCACCCTGCAGACCCTCAAGCAGGACGAGACGATGCTCGTCCAGTCCGGCCGCCCGGTCGGCGTCATGCAGACGCACGAGTGGGCGCCGCGCGTCCTGCTCGCCAACTCCAACCTGGTCGGCGACTGGGCCAACTGGGAGGAGTTCCGCCGCCTGGAGAACCTGGGCCTGACCATGTACGGCCAGATGACGGCCGGTTCGTGGATCTACATCGGCACCCAGGGCATCCTGCAGGGCACTTACGAGACCTTCGCGGCCGTGGCCGCCAAGAAGTTCGGCGGCACGCTCGCCGGCACCATCACGCTCACCGCCGGCCTCGGCGGCATGGGCGGCGCCCAGCCGCTCGCCGTGACCATGAACGACGGCGTCGCCATCTGCATCGACGTCGACCCGCGCGCCATCGACCGCCGCATCGAGCACCGCTACCTGGACGTCCGCGCCGACAACCTGCGCCACGCCCTCGCCCTCGCCGTCGAGGCGCGCGACGCCCGCAAGCCGCTCTCCATCGGCCTGCTCGGCAACGCCGCCGACCTCCTCCCGCAGATGCTCGCGGAAGGCGCCCCGATCGACATCGTGACGGACCAGACCTCCGCCCACGACCCGCTCGCCTACCTGCCCGTGGGCGTCGACTTCGACGACATGGCGGCCTACGCGGCCAAGGACCCGGCCGGCTTCACCACCAGGGCCCGCGAGTCGATGGCCACGCACGTCGAGGCCATGGTCGGCTTCATGGACGCGGGCGCCGAGGTCTTCGACTACGGCAACTCCATCCGCGGCGAGGCCCAGCTGGCCGGCTACGACCGCGCCTTCGCCTTCCCGGGCTTCGTCCCCGCCTACATCCGGCCGCTGTTCTGCGAGGGCAAGGGCCCCTTCCGCTGGGCGGCGCTCTCCGGCGAGGCCTCGGACATCCACAAGACCGACAAGGCGATGCTGGAGCTCTTCCCCGAGAACGAGTCCCTGCACCGCTGGATCAAGATGGCCGGCGAGCGCGTCCACTTCCAGGGCCTGCCCGCGCGCATCTGCTGGCTGGGCTACGGCGAGCGCGACAAGGCCGGCGAGCGCTTCAACGAGATGGTCGCCGACGGCACCCTGGCCGCGCCCCTGGTCATCGGCCGCGACCACCTGGACTGCGGCTCGGTGGCCTCCCCGTACCGCGAGACCGAGGCCATGCTCGACGGCTCCGACGCGATCGCCGACTGGCCGCTGCTCAACGCCATGGTCAACGTCGCCTCCGGCGCGTCCTGGGTCTCCATCCACCACGGCGGCGGCGTCGGCATGGGCCGCTCCATCCACGCGGGCCAGGTCACGGTCGCCGACGGCACGAAGCTCGCGGGCGAGAAGATCCGCCGCGTCCTGACCAACGACCCGGGCATGGGCGTCATCCGCCACGTCGACGCCGGCTACGACATCGCGGAGTCCGTGGCGGACGAGCGGAACGTCCGCGTCCCGATGCGCGAAGGCGACCAGGCGTGATGCAGGAAGCCGCCGCCGGAGCCTCGTTCCACGAGATGTGGAGCGAGCTCCGGCCCATCGGCCGCGACGCGGGCAGCGGCGGGTACCGCCGGTACGCGTGGACCGGCGCCGACGCCGACTGCCGGAGCTGGTTCCAGGCGCAGGCCCGGGCGCGCGGGCTCGCGTACGAGACCGACCGCAACGGCAACCAGTGGGCCTGGCTCGGCGACCCCCTCGCGGGGGACGCCGTCGTCACCGGCTCCCACCTGGACTCCGTCCCCGACGGCGGGGCCTTCGACGGCCCCCTCGGAGTGGTCTCCTCCTTCGCGGCCCTGGACGAACTCCGCAGGAGGGGAGCGGAGTTCTCCAGGCCGCTGGCCATCACCAACTTCGGCGACGAGGAAGGGGCCCGCTTCGGCCTCGCCTGCGTCGGCTCCCGGCTCAGCGCCGGACAGCTGACCAAGGAGAAGGCCTACGAGCTCCGCGACGCGGACGGCATCAGCCTTCCCCGTGCCATGGAGGCGGCCGGATACGACCCCGAGACCATCGGCGCCGATCCCGAACGCCTCGCCCGCATCGGCGCCTTCGTCGAACTGCACGTCGAGCAGGGGCGCGCCCTGGACCTCTCCGGGGACCGGGTCGGCATCGCCTCGGCGATCTGGCCGCACGGCCGCTGGCGCTTCGACTTCCGGGGCGAGGCCAACCACGCGGGGACCACCCGCCTGGTGGACCGCCGCGACCCGATGCTCACCTACGCGCAGACCGTGCTCGCGGCCCGCGCCGAGGCGACCCTCGCCGGCGCCGTGGCCACCTTCGGGAAGATCTCCGTCGAACCCAACGGGGTCAACGCCATCCCCTCGCTCGTGCGCGGCTGGCTCGACTCCCGGGCCGGCGACCAGGCCACCCTCGACACGGTCGTCACCGCGATCGAGAAGGCCGCCCGCGAGCACGCCGACCGGGACGGGATCGACCTGGACATCGTCCGGGAGTCCTTCACCCCGGTCGTGGAGTTCGAGCACGCCCTGCGGGACGAGCTGAACCGGATCCTGGGCGGGGAGCTCCCCGTCCTCGGCACCGGCGCGGGACACGACGCCGGAATCCTCTCGGCGGCCGTCCCGACCGCGATGCTGTTCGTACGGAACCCCACCGGCGTCTCCCACTCCCCGCGGGAGTCCGCCGACGAGGACGACTGCGTCGCAGGCGTCCTCGCCCTCGCCGACGTACTGGAAGGCCTCGCGTGCCGCTGAAGACGTACTGGCTGGAGCACGCCTGGCTCGGCACCCATGTCGAGCCGGGCGTCGCCCTGGACGTGTCCACGAGCGGCTCCGCCGCGGGAGCGAACGACGGGCGGATCGCCGCCCTGCGGACCGGGACCCCCACCCCGCCCCCGGGCGCGGAGGTCCTGCGGGGCCTGACCGTCCCCGGCCTCGCCAACGCGCACAGCCACGCCTTCCACCGGGCCCTGCGCTCCACCGTGCAGGTCGGCTCCGGGACGTTCTGGACCTGGCGCGACTTCATGTACAAGGTCGCCCAAAACCTCACCCCCGAGAGCTACTTCGACCTCGCCCGCGCCGTCTACGCCGAAATGGCCCTGGCCGGCGTCACGGCCGTCGGAGAGTTCCACTACGTCCACCACGCCCCCGGCGGAGTCCCCTACGCCGATCCCAACGCCATGGGCGAGGCCCTGATCGAGGCCGCCGCCGCGGCCGGCATCCGGATCACGCTCCTGGACACGGCGTACCTCTCGGCGGGCTTCGGCGAGGCGCCCAACCCCCACCAGCTCCGCTTCTCCGACGGCACCGCGGACGCCTGGGCCGAGCGGGTGTCCGCCCTCAAGCCCCGCGAACACGCCCTGATCGGCGCCGCGATCCACTCCGTCCGCGCCGTGCCCGCCGGACAGCTCGCCACCGTGGCCGGCTGGGCCGAGGAGCGCCGGGCCCCGCTGCACGTCCACCTCTCGGAGCAGACCGCCGAGAACGACGCCTGCCAGGCCGCCCACGGGCGTACGCCGACGCAGCTGCTCGCCGACCACGGCGTGCTCGGCCCGCGCACCACCGGCGTGCACAACACGCACCTGACCGACGCCGACATCGCCCTCCTCGGCTCCACCACCACCGGCACCTGCATGTGCCCCACCACCGAACGCGACCTCGCCGACGGCATCGGCCCGGCCACCCGCCTCCAGCGCGCGGGCAGCCCCCTCTCGCTGGGCAGCGACAGCCACGCCGTCATCGACCTGCTCGAAGAGGCCCGCGCGATGGAGCTCAACGAGCGGCTCCGCAGCCGTACGCGCGGCCACTGGACGGCGAACGCCCTGCTGAGCGCGGCCACCGCCGACGGCCACGCGGCCCTGGGCCGACCCGACGCGGGGCGGCTGGAGGCGGGCGCGCTCGCGGACTTCACCACGATCGCCCTGGACTCCGTACGCACGGCCGGTCCGCTGCCGAGGCTCGGTGCCGAGACGGCCGTCTTCGCCGCCACGGCGTCGGACATCCGCCACACCGTGGTCGGCGGCCGCCACATCGTCCGAGACGGCCACCACACCCTCGTCCCGGACGTGCCGTCGGCCCTGGCAGAGTCCATCGAGGCCCTCCGCGCCTGACGTTGCCCTTCCCCCACCCCGAAAGATCCAGCCCCGCCGGCGTTCGAGGCGCGGGGTCTGGGGCTGAGCCCCAGGAAACGGCGAAAGGGCGGGGTGGGGCAAGGAACCCTCTGAGAGGAACCCCCATGACCACCACCGTCATCACCAACATCGGCAGCCTCGTCACCAACGACCCCGCCCTCGGCGACGGCACCCCCCTCGGCCTGATCGGGAACGCGGCTGTCGTCGTCGAGGACGACAAGATTGCCTGGGTCGGCCCCGCCGACAAGGCCCCCGCCGCCGACGCCGCGTACGACGCGCACGGCCGCGCCGTCATCCCCGGCTTCGTCGACTCCCACTCCCACCTGGTCTTCGCGGGTGACCGCACCGCCGAGTTCAACGCGCGCATGTCCGGCCGCGCCTACTCCGCCGGCGGCATCCGCACCACCGTCGCCGCCACCCGCGCCGCCTCCGACGCCGAGCTGGAGGCCAACCTGGTGCGCCACCTCGACGAGGCCCGCCGCCAGGGCACCACCACCTTCGAGACCAAGTCGGGCTACGGCCTGACCGTCGCCGACGAGGCCCGCGCCCTGCGCATCGCCGCCGCGCACACCGAGGAGGTCACCTACCTCGGTGCGCACATCGTCTCCCCGGACTACGCGGACGACCCGGCCGGCTACGTGGACCTGGTCACCGGCGAGATGCTGGCCGCCTGCGCCCCGTACGCCCGCTGGGTGGACGTCTTCTGCGAGAAGGGCGCCTTCGACGGGGAGCAGGCCCGCGCGATCCTGACGGCCGGCGCGGCCGCCGGGCTGATCCCGCGCGTCCACGCCAACCAGCTCTCCCACGGCCCCGGCGTGCAGCTCGCCGTGGAGCTGGAGGCCGCTTCCGCCGACCACTGCACCCACCTCACCGACGCCGACGTGGACGCCCTCGCGCAGGCCGCGTCGACCACGGTGGCCACCCTGCTGCCCGGCGCCGAGTTCTCCACGCGCGCCCAGTGGCCCGACGCGCGCAGGCTCATCGACGCGGGCGCGACCGTCGCCCTGTCCACGGACTGCAACCCGGGCTCCTCCTACACGAGTTCGATGCCGTTCTGCATCGCGCTCGCCGTCCGCGACATGCGGATGACCCCCGACGAGGCCCTGTGGTCCGCCACCGCCGGCGGCGCCCGCGCGCTGCGCCGCGGCGACATCGGCGCCGTCACCGCCGGGGCCCGCGCGGACCTGGTCCTGCTCGACGCCCCCAGCCACGTCCACCTCGCCTACCGGCCCGGCGTCCCGCTGGTCTCCGCCGTCTGGCAGAAGGGCCGCAAGACGCTCTGAACCCCCCGGGCCACCGGGGAACGGGACAGCGCCGGCGTGATCCGCGGCCCCTCGGCGGGCCGCCGATCCGGCGCTGTCCTTTGTCTTCCCTCCGTAAGGCCCCGGGCGTACCTTGACCCCCAAATCTGATGTGCCGTCAGTAACTTGTGGCCCAAGGTTCGAGGGGAAGACGAAGGTGTCCGACCGGAAACGCTCCACCGCGCTCGCGCTGGCCTCCGCGCTGGCGGGAACGGCGGTCCTGCTGGCCGCCCCCGCGGCCCAAGCCGCCGTGATCGACGTCCAGTACGACTGCAAGACCCCCATCGGGGACAAGTCGGCGGTCTCGCCCATCGACATCAAGGCCGTCAAGGAGGGCAGCGGCTACAAGCTGACGATGACCTTCCAGAAGGGCGTCTCCTCCAGCCCCATCGAGCTCGGCAAGGGCGCGATGACCCCCAGTGCCGTCATCCTCGTCGACGGCGCGGAGAAGGCTTCCGTCCCGGTCTCCGGCCCGCCCAACCCCGAGGCCGTGCCCGCCGAGACGCCCATCAAGATCACCGACCTGTCGGGCACCTACACGCCCAAGAAGAGCGGCAAGGTCACCTTCACCGCGGGTGTCCTCACGATCAAGGCCATGGGCACGACGACCACCTGCACGCCCGGCAACAGCCCCAAGGCATCCCTCGAGATGGACGTGGAGGGCCCCGCGGGCGCCGCCGCGCAGTCCGGCTCCGCCCCCACCGACGGCACGCTCCCGCAGACCGGCCCCGAGGACTCCGCCATCGCGCTGGGCACCCTCGGCGCCACCGTGCTGCTCTCCGGCGCCGCCGGCGTGCTCTGGCTGACCCGGCGCGGCCAGCGGGCCCGGTCCTGAACGGAGCACCCCCGGTCATGTGCGCGCTCAGCGCTCCCGGCGCCCCCGGCCGGCCCACCCGCCGCGGCCCCGGCGCGCCCCGGCGGTCCGGCGCGCTCCTGCTCGCCGCCGTCGCCGCCACCCTGCTCCACGGAGCGGCGGCCTCCCCGGCCGCCGCCGACGAGCCCGGCTGGACGGCCGCGCCCGTCGCCGGCGGCGCGCCCGCGGCGGCGTCCCGGCCCGGGGCCCGCCCGTACTTCTACCTCGCGGGCACCTCCGGCACGGTGCTGGAGGACCGCCTCGCCCTGGACAACACCAGCGACCAGGAGCACACCGTCACCCTGCGCGGGGCCGACGCCTACAACACGGCGGGCGGTGCCTTCGCGGTGCGCCCCGCCAAGGAGTCCACGGGCGCGGGCCTGTGGATCGCCTTCGGCCCGGGCGCCACGGTCAAGGTCCCGGCGCACACCCGCGCGGTGGTCCCCTTCACCGTCACCGTGCCGGCCGGCTCGCCGCCCGGCGACCACCCGGCCGCCGTCGTCGCCACCGAGGCCGGACGCGAGGTGGGCGTACGGGTCCACCTGCGGGTCGGCGGCCCGGCGCTGGCGGCGCTCACCGTCGAGGACGTCGCCGTACGCGGCAAGGGCGCGTCCGCGCGGGTGGCCTACACCCTGGTCAACCGGGGCAACGTGGCCCTCGCACCCGAGCTCTCCCTCCGCGCGGAGGGCACCTTCGGCGAGGTCGCGGGCCGCAGCGCCCGCACCCTGCCCGTCGAGGTGCTGCCCGGCCAGCGGGTGGAGCTGAGCGAACCCTGGCCCGGCGCACCGGTCTTCGACCGGGTCGCCCTGACCCTCACCGTCACCGCCCCCGGCGGCGCCCGCGCCACGGGGAGCACCTCGGCGTGGTTCGTGCCCTGGGGGATCGCGGGCCGGACCGGGGTGGGGCTGCTCGGCCTTGGCGCAACCGCGGGCATCGCGCTGCTGCTCGTACGCAAACGGCGGATACGGGCCGACGACCGGCACGGGCCGCCGAAGCACGGGAGCCCCGAACACGCCGCAGCACCGGACCACGAGTTGACGGGAGCATCCAGGTGAGCGCCAGAGCCGGTGGGAGTCGCGGCGGCAAGGTCAGGGCCCTCGCCGCGGCGGGACGCGCGGCGCTGGCAGGACTCGCGGTGTGCGCCCTGGCGCTGTCCGCGGCGCCCCCGGCCGCCGCGGACGACGCCAAGCCCGCCGTGGCGCTCTCGCTGAAGGAGGCCGTCAAGGGCACCGAGCTGTCCGTCACCGGTACAGGTTGGCGGCCCAAGACCATGGTGATGCTGCTGGTCTGCGGTCAGAACATGATCGGCGGCACCAACAGCTGCGCCAACGCCGACGGCATCGCCGTCTCGGTCGCCGACGACGGGCACTTCTCCGCCCAGCTCCCGGTGGTCGCCCCGCCCAAGCCCTGCCCCTGCGTCGTCAACGTCACCTCCGTCAACGGGGACCAGTCCACCGTCGCCGCCCCGCTGAAGATCACCGACCACCCGGTGGCCGAGCTGCCCGCCGAGGGCGGCACCGCCCGCCTCGCGATGCTCACCGGTGTCCGGCTCAAGGGCGAGGACGGGGTGCTGACCTGGTTCGGAGCCCCGCCGGAGCGCACGTTCACGGTGACCGTCGGCAATCTGGGCTCCGCGCCGGTCAAGGACCCGGTCTTCCAGCTCGGCACCGCCCACGGGGTGTTCGCGCCGATCTGGGAGGAGGTCCGCTGGAAGGGCACGATCGCGCCCGGCGGCAAGGCGGAGATCGCCCTTCCCGCAGCCCTGTCCGCGGGCGCCCACGGCGACTACACGCTCTCCCTCAAGTACGGCGAGACGGTCGTGGCCACGCAGCCCTGGGGCGTGGACCGCCCGTACGGGGTGCTGCTGTTCTGGGGCCTGCTCCTCGTCGTGATCCCGGCCGCGGTCTTCCGGATCGGCATGGCCGTCGTCGACAAGGTCCGCCCGCGCGAGCCCGCCGGCGGCCGCCACCGGGGCCCCCGGCTGCCCGACGCGGCGGCGGTGACCGCCCGGCTGCCCAGGATCCCGGCCGTACGGGGTCCCGCGCGCGGTTCCCTGCGAGGTCCCGGCCCGGCCCGGCCCGAGCCGGCGGGCGAACCCCCTCAGACCACCACGGCGGTACTGCCGTGGTTCACCCCGGACAGCGCGCCGGGGACCACCGCACCATCCGAATCACCAGCACCAGAGGCACCAGAGGCACCACAGGCACGACAGGCACCACAGGCGTCCGCACCGTCTGAGAACAGTCCGACGACGAAAGGACCATCGTGAGGACCCAACGGAGGGTGAGCGCGGCCGCGGTCGCGCTGCTGTTCGGCGGCGCGGGCATCCTGCTGGCGGCTGGCCCCGCCCAGGCGGCCGACGTCTCCTACAAGGTGGAATGCGTTCCGCCGGCGGGCGGTGGCGGCCCGGTCCAGGGCACGACCACGGCCTCGGTCACGGCCCCGGCCACGGCCAAGGTGGGTGACGAGATAGAGGTGGTCTGGAAGACCGTCAAGCCGGCCTCCAACAACACCGACCTGATGGACCTGCCCAAGGACAGCATCAAGCCGATCGGCTACGCGAAGGTCGCCGGCGCGCAGAGCGGCGAGCTGAAGATGGAGGGGACGCGGACCAACCCGCCGATCCCCAAGAAGTCGCCGATGACCATCTCCGACATGAAGGCCAAGCTCAAGCTGACCAAAGCCGGGGACGTCACCATCTCACCCGGCAAGTACGACGTGGACTTCAGCGGCCTGCTCACCCACTGCACTCCGCAGGAGCCCGCCGGAGTCGGCGTCACCATCAAGGTCACCGAGGGCGGCGGCTCCACCACCGGTACCCCGTCGACCACGGGCAGCACCACCAGCGGTGGCGGCGGCGGCCAGAGCGACTTCCCGGGCAAGCCCGTCGAGGTCGCCTACGACTGCGGCAGCTTCCTTCCCGGGGGCATCAAGACGCCGGTGACGATCAACGCCAAGAAGAACGGCGGCACCTACGACCTGACGGTCAAGACCGCGAAGGGCGCGATGAAGAGCCCGGCGCCGCTGCCGGCGGGGGCCCTCAAGCCCTCGATGAACATCAAGATCGGTGGTGGTGACAGCGGCATGGTCAAGGTCTCCGGCCCTGCCAACGCGGCGCCGATCGGAGCGGGCGACCCGGTCACGCTCAGCGACATGACCGGTACCTACAAGCCGGGCAAGACCGGAAAGGCGACGCTGAGCCCGGACCAGCTGACGATCGACGTCGTCATGGCCCCCGGAGCCACCCCGATCGTGGTGCCCTGCACCGCGACCACCACCGGCGTCTCCCTGGAGCTCGACACCACCGCCCAGGAGGGCGGCGCCGGCTCGCCCGGCGCCACGGGCAACACCTCCACGGGCAGCGCCTCCTCGGGCAACCTCGCCGAGACCGGCGCCGAGGACGAGGGCGGCATCAAGGCCCTGGCCCTGATCGCCGGCACGGTGATCCTGCTCGGCGCGGCCGTGTTCACCTTCACCCCTTGGCGCCGCCTGCGCGGCACGAGGTAACGGTTACCCGGACGAACGGCAGCGGCCCGGCACACCGTGCGGTGTGCCGGGCCGCTGCCCGCGTCAGGGGGTGCGTCAGTGCACGCCACCCATGAGCGGCTGGACCTTCTTGCGGTACATGTAGATCGCGATGCCGGCGAGGACGGCGAGCACGCCCTGGGTGGCGAACCAGCCCTGGGTGTCCGTCGGGGCGCCGAGCAGCTGGAGCAGCGCGATGGTCGAGTCACCCGCGGTGACCGCGAGGAAGAAGACACCCATCATCTGGGAGGCGTACTTCTGCGGCGCCAGCTTGGTGGTCAGCGACAGGCCGACGGGGGAGAGGGTGAGCTCACCGACGGTCTGGATGAAGTAGACGCCGACCAGCCACATCGGGCTGACCTTCGTGTCGCCGGTGGCCAGACCCTGGGCCATCATCATGACGCCGAAGGAGACACCGATCATGACCAGCGCGAAGGAGAACTTCGCGAGGGTGGTGGGCTCCTTGGAGCGGCGGGCCAGGGCGATCCACAGCATGGCGAACAGGGGCGCGAGCGCCATCACGAACAGCGGGTTCAGCGACTGGAACCAGCTCTCCGGGAAGTTGAAGCCGAACAGCGTGCTGTCCGTGCTGTCCTTCGCGAACAGGGCCAGCGTGGAGCCGGTCTGGTCGTAGATCGCCCAGAAGATCGCGGCGGCGGCGAAGAACCAGACGTACGCCGACATGCGGGAGCGCTCGACGCTGGAGAGGTCCTTGTCGCGCTTGATCCGCAGGATCGCCCAGGCCGGAAGGATCAGGCCGGCGATGGTCAGCGGCCACAGGGCGTAGTTGATCGTGAAGATTCCGGCCAGGCCGATGATCGCGTAGGCGGCGGCGGCGACGCCGAGCCAGATCAGGCCCTTCTTGAGGACGGAGGACTTCTCGGCGGCGCTCAGCGGGCTCGGAACCGTGTTCGAGACCGGGTTCAGGTGGCGGAAGCCGAAGAAGTAGAAGGCGAGGCCCACGGCCATGCCGACACCGGCCATGGCGAAGCCCAGGTGCCAGTTGACCTTCTGGCCGACCCAGCCGATGGTCAGCGGGGCGAAGAAGGCACCGAGGTTGATGCCCATGTAGAAGATCGTGAAGCCACCGTCACGACGGGGGTCGTTCTTGTCGGTGTACAGCTGGCCGACCATCGTGGAGATGTTGGCCTTGAGCACACCGGAACCGGCGGCGATGAGCGCCAGGCCGATGAAGAACGAGACGGTCGAGGGCACGGCCAGCAGGAAGTGACCCGTCATGATCACGACGCCGGCGACGGCCACGGCCTTGCGGGCACCCAACACGCGGTCGCCGAGCCAGCCGCCCGGGAGGGCGAGCAGGTAGACCATCGCGTTGTAGACGGAGTAGATCGCGACCGCGGTCGCGTCGTTCATCCCGAGACCGCCGTCGGCCACGTTGGTGGCCAGGAAGAGCACGAGGAGCGCGCGCATGCCGTAGAAGCTGTAGCGCTCCCACATCTCCGTCATGAAGAGGAAGGCGAGGCCGCTGGGGTGGCCGAGGAAGGTCTTCTCGGTAGACGGGTCCGCCGAGTCCTTCGTCAGGCTGGAAGCCATGGTCGATCCTTGCTTGCTCGGGACGCGCGGCTTCGTGAGCTCAACGGCGCCCGGTGAGGAGTGGCCGGTACCGGCGGAGGCTGTCCCGACCCCACGCCCGGGGGTCTCGCTCCGTCGGAGCGGGACGAGGGAACATCCGTCACCGGGATCCACGCCCCGTCGCGCTTCTTCGCGCGCAGGGCCCGGCCCATAGGTCATTCACTGTCATCCGGCCCGGAACGGGCGTGCGATAACAATGCCTGTCCGATCAGGACAGAAATAGAGACTTTCGGCTTGTTCTGGCGCGAAAGTCCCTGAGGTAGTGCATGGGGCGTCTCGACACCATACGACACGACAGTGCCGCATATGAAAGTACTTGAGAGATGGATCACAAGGTGAGGGTGGAACCATCTGGGTACATTCGAAGGTGGGTAGTAGTTTATAAGCCCAGTTCGGAAGGGGTCTGCAGGCAGGCCTCTTCTTTCCCCCCGTGCGGACTACCATCACCCACATGACGCGTGTACTGCTCGCCGAGGACGACGCATCCATCTCGGAACCCCTGGCCCGCGCCCTGCGCCGGGAAGGGTACGAGGTCGAGGTCCGGGAAGACGGCCCCACGGCCCTGGACGCGGGACTGCAGGGCGGCGTCGACCTCGTCGTCCTGGACCTGGGCCTGCCGGGCATGGACGGCCTGGAGGTCGCCCGCCGCCTGCGCGCCGAGGGCCACGGCTTCCCCATCCTGGTCCTGACCGCCCGCGCCGACGAGGTCGACACGGTCGTCGGCCTGGACGCGGGCGCCGACGACTACGTGACCAAGCCCTTCCGCCTCGCCGAACTGCTCGCCCGGGTCCGGGCCCTGCTGCGCCGCGGCGCCACCGAGGCCGCCCAGGCCCCCGCCACCCACGGGGTGCGGATCGACGTCGAGTCGCACCGCGCGTGGATGGGCGAGGAGGAGCTCCAGCTCACGGCCAAGGAGTTCGACCTCCTGCGGGTCCTCGTCCGCGACGCGGGCCGGGTCGTCACCCGCGACCAGCTGATGCGCGAGGTCTGGGACACCACCTGGTGGTCCTCCACCAAAACCCTCGACATGCACATCTCCTGGCTCCGCAAGAAGCTCGGCGACGACGCCGCCAACCCCCGCTACATCGCCACCGTCCGGGGCGTCGGCTTCCGCTTCGAGAAGAGCTGAGCCGCTTTCCCCGCCCCCTCTGGGGCATCCTCTAAGCCATGCGCCGCCGTCTGATCAACTCCACGCTCGCCGTGGTGCTCGTCGTCATCGCCGTCTTCGGCGTCTCCCTCGTCATCGTGGAGACCCGCACCATCACCAGCAGCGCCCAGGACCGCATCGAGTCCGAGGCGCTGCGGCTGGTGGGCATCGTCGAGGGCAGCGTCCTCGAGAAGCGGCCCGTCGACGCCGAGGCACTCGCCGAGCAGCTCGACAGCGGCCGGTACGCGCGGATCACGATCCCCGGCCGCCCGACCGTCGAGATCGGCCCGAGGACCGACGACAGCGTCATCCGGGGCACGGCGCGCGGCGAACAGGGCGAGGTCGTGGTCGTCGAGGAACCCCGCTCCACCGTCACCAAGGAGGTCGGGCGGACCCTGGCCGTGGTCGGCGCCGTCGCGCTGCTCGCCGTCGTGGCGGCCGTCCTGCTCGCCGTACGCCAGGCCAACCGCCTCGCCTCCCCGCTCACCGACCTCGCCGAGACGGCCGAGCGCCTGGGATCGGGCGACCCGCGCCCCCGGCACAAGCGGTACGGGGTCCCCGAGCTGGACCGGGTCGCGGACGTACTGGACTCCAGCGCCGAGCGGATCGGGCGGATGCTCACCGCCGAGCGGCGCCTGGCCGCGGACGCCTCGCACCAGCTGCGGACCCCGCTGACGGCCCTGTCGATGCGGCTGGAGGAGATCACGGTCACCGACGACCTGGAGACCGTCCGGGAAGAGGCCACGATCGCCCTCACCCAGGTGGAGCGGCTCACCGACGTCGTGGAGCGGCTCCTGACGAACTCCCGCGACCCCCGTACGGGCTCGGCGGTCCCCTTCGACCTCGACGAGGTCGTCAAACAGCAGCTGGAGGAGTGGCGCCCCGCCTACCGCAGCGCCGGCCGGGCCGTCGTGCGCTCCGGCAAGACCGGGATCCGGGCCGTCGGTACCCCGGGCGCGGTCTCGCAGGTGCTCGCGACCCTCGTGGAGAACTCCCTCATGCACGGGGGCGGCACCGTGGCGCTACGGACCCGCGTGATCGGGAACCAGGCCGTCCTGGAGGTCACCGACGAGGGGCCCGGGGTCCCGGCGGACCTCGGCAACCGGATCTTCGAGCGGGCCATCAGCGGCCGGAACTCCACCGGCATCGGCCTCGCGGTGGCCCGGGACCTCGCCGAGGCGGACGGCGGCCGCCTGGAACTGCTCCAGACGCAGCCACCGGTGTTCGCGCTGTTCCTCAGCCGGACCGCGCCCGACCGCACCGAACCCGAGCAGACGGTCCGCTGACCGGCCGGCCGGGTCAGTTCGCGGCGGCTTCCGGGGTCCGCGCCGGGGCCTGGACCTGGCCGTCGCGCTGCTCGACGACCAGTGAGGCCGCGGCCTGCGCGGGCAGGGCCTTGAAGACCCAGGTCCGGTAGGACCAGAAGCGGAACACGGTGGCGATGGCGATGCCCGAGAACTTGAAGAAGTTCGAGGCCAGCGGGCCGTCCCAGTGGAAGCCGTAGGTGGCCGCGAACAGGATGCCGTTCTCGATGACCAGCCCGATCGCGCTGAAGGCGATGAAGAGCGACAGCTCCCGGGTGCGCCCGGCCCCGGTGTGGTCGGCGCGGTCCCGGTAGGCGAAGTAGCGGAAGCCCAGGTAGTTCGTGGTGATGGCGACCAAAGTGGCTATCACGCTCGCGCGCACCACCTGGAGGTCCGTGACGTGGCGGATCAGGTTGAAGACGCCCAGGTTGACCAGGACCCCCAGCCCGCCGACGGCACCGAACCTCGCGACCTCGCGCGCGAGCCCGCGCACGCGGTCGAGGACAGATCCGTTCTCCGGCTCGCTCATATGAGGCTTCAGTCCTGTCCCTCGGGCCCCCCGTATGAGGCGTCACGCGTTCTTCTGCGGTTCGCCCATGTTAAGTGTCGCCCCGTTGGTACGTCTGCGCCTTCGGACACCGTGCGACACACGGCACACTCGCCCGCCCGCACCGGGTACCGGCCAGGGCGTGTCCGGATGGCGGAATACCGCCGGATACTCTGGTGGGGTGACGTTCCCGGTAGTCGGCATGGTCGGCGGCGGACAGCTCGCCCGCATGACCCACGAGGCGGGTATCCCCCTCGGCATCAGATTCAAGCTCCTCAGTGACACCCCACAGGACTCGGCGGCCCAGGTCGTGAGCGACGTCGTCATCGGCGACTATCGCGACTTGGAGACCCTGCGCGCCTTCGCGCGCGGCTGTGACGTGATCACCTTCGACCACGAGCACGTGCCCATCGAGCACCTGCGGGCCCTGGAAGCCGACGGCGTCCCCGTCCGCCCGGGGCCCGACGCGTTGGTGCACGCCGCGGACAAGGGGGTGATGCGCGCCAAGCTCGACGAGATCGGCGCGCCCAGCCCCCGCCACCGGATCGTGAGCGATCCGGCGGACGCGGCTGCCTTCGCGCAGGAGGTCGGCGGCTTCCCCGTCATCCTCAAGACGGTGCGCGGCGGGTACGACGGCAAGGGCGTGTGGTTCGTCCGCACGCCCGAGGACGCCGAGGCTCCGTTCAAGGCGGGCGTCCCGGTCCTGGCCGAGGAGAAGGTGGACTACGTCCGCGAGCTCGCGGCCAACATCGTGCGCTCCCCGCACGGCCAGGCGGTTGCCTATCCCGTCGTGGAGTCCGTCCAGGTGGACGGCGTCTGCGACACGGTGATCGCCCCCGCGCCGAACCTCTCCGAGGAGCTGGCGGGCGAGGCCCAGGCACTGGCCCTGCGCATCGCCAAGGAACTGGGGGTCACCGGCCACCTGGCCGTGGAGCTCTTCGAGACCACCGACGGCCGGATCCTGGTCAACGAACTGGCCATGCGCCCGCACAACAGCGGCCACTGGACCCAGGACGGCGCCGTCACCTCCCAGTTCGCCAACCACGTGCGGGCCGTCCTGGACCTCCCCCTCGGCGACCCGCGCCCCCGCGCCCGCTGGACGGTCATGGCGAACGTCCTGGGCGGGGACTACCCCGACATGTACGCGGCGTACCTGCACTGCATGGCCCACGACCCGCAGCTGAAGATCCACATGTACGGCAAGGACGTGAAACACGGCCGCAAGGTCGGCCACGTCAACACCTACGGCGACGACCTGGACGATGTGCTGGAGCGAGCACGTCACGCAGCCGGCTATCTCAGAGGAACCATCACCGCATGAGCACCTCCGCAGCAGCTCCCGTCATCGGCATCGTCATGGGCTCGGACTCCGACTGGCCCGTCATGGAGGCGGCCGCCCAGGCCCTCGACGAGTTCGAGATCCCCTACGAGGTCGACGTGGTCTCCGCCCACCGGATGCCGCGCGAGATGATCGCGTACGGCGAGCGGGCCGACGGGCGCGGCCTGAAGGCGATCATCGCGGGCGCGGGCGGTGCCGCCCACCTGCCCGGCATGCTCGCCTCCGTCACCCCGCTGCCGGTCATCGGCGTACCGGTCCCGCTGAAGTACCTCGACGGCATGGACTCGCTCATGTCGATCGTCCAGATGCCCGCCGGGGTTCCCGTCGCCACCGTCTCGGTCGCCGGAGCCCGCAACGCCGGGCTGCTCGCCGTACGGATGCTGGCCGCCCACGACACGGAGCTGCTGGCCCGCATGCGCGAGTTCCAGCAGGACCTGAACGACCAGGCCACCGAGAAGGGCAAGCGGCTGCGTACGAAGGTCGCCGGCCAGGAGTCCTTCGGATTCGGCAAGTGAGCGCTGTCGCGGCGAGCACCGCCCGCCACCTGGACGAGGCGCGCGAGCTGCTCGCCGAGTACCCGGTGGTCGACGGACACAACGACCTGCCCTGGGCGCTGCGCCAGACCGTGCGCTACGACCTGGACCGGCGGGACATCGGCCGCGACCAGACGGGGCACCTGCACACCGACATCCCCCGGCTGCGCGCCGGCGGGGTCGGCGCGCAGTTCTGGTCGGTCTACGTGCGCTCCGACTACGCGGGCGACGAGGCGGTCAGCGCCACCCTGGAGCAGATCGACGCCGTCGCCCAGCTGATCGACCGTTACCCGCGCGACCTGGTGCGGGCCCTGACGGCCGACGACATGGAGGCGGCCCGCGCGGACGGCCGGATCGCCTCCCTGATGGGCGCCGAGGGCGGGCACTCCATCAACAACTCGCTCGCCACGCTGCGCGCGCTGCACCAGCTCGGCGTGCGGTACATGACGCTCACGCACAACGACACCATCGACTGGGCGGACTCGGCGACCGACGAGCCCCGGCACGGCGGCCTGAGCGACTTCGGCCGCGAGGTCGTCCGCGAGATGAACCGCGTCGGCATGCTCGTCGACCTCTCGCACGTCGCCGAGACGACGATGCGCGACGCGCTCGCCGTCTCGGCCGCGCCGGTCGTCTTCTCGCACTCCTCCGCCCGCGCGGTCTGCGACCACGTGCGCAACATCCCCGACGACGTGCTGGCGCTGCTGCCGGCCAACGGCGGGGTCGCGATGGCCACCTTCGTGCCGAAGTTCATCCTCCCGGCGGCCGTCGAGTGGACCCTGGCCGCCGACGAGAACCTGCGGGCGCACGGCTACCACCACCTCGACACCACCCCGGCGGCGATGGACCTGCACCGGGCCTTCGAGGCGGGGCGCCCGCGCCCGGTGGCCACGGCCGCCACGGTCGCCGACCACCTGGACCACATGCGCGAGGTGGCCGGCGTCGACCACATCGGCATCGGCGGGGACTACGACGGCACCGCCTTCACCCCGTCCGGGCTCGACGACGTGGCCGGGTACCCCAACCTGGTCGCCGAGCTGCTGGCGCGCCGCTGGTCGAAGGCAGACCTGGCCAAGCTGACCTGGTCCAACGCCGTACGGGTGCTGCGCGACGCCGAAGCGGTGGCGCGCGAGCAGTCGGCGGCCCGGGGCCCGTCCAACGCGGTTCTCGCCGGCGCCTGACCGGCCCGCCCGGCGGCTGTGGGACCCGGCGACGTGCCGGTTACACCCGAACGCCCCATCCGCCGGGCGCCTGCCGCGTCCCACGTGTCACGGTGGCCACATTCCCCTGCTTCTCTCCCCGCTTGCGCCGAGACCGGAGCGAACGTCATGGCCGACCTGCAGGATGAACCGCAAACGAGCCCGGCGACCCCCGTGGGCCCGGGCTCCCTCGGAGCCGAGGACACTCCCGCCACCTTGATGCCGGGCGCCCTGGACCGGGCCGTCGCGCTGCTGTCCGTCCATCCCGTCGCGGACGGCTGCAACACGCTCGTCAACACCTTGCGCCAGAGCCCGTACCACGACATCGACACCCCCGACACGGGCGTCGACACCGACATCCCGCGGCTGCGCGCCGGGGGAGTGGGCGCCCAGTTCTGGTCCCTGCTGACGCCCCGCGAGGCCGCGGTCGCCGACCAGGTGGTGTCCGACACCCTCGAACAGATCGACGTGGCGCTGGCCTTGATCGGCCGTTACCCCGACAGCCTCTGCCTCGCGCTGAACGCCGACGACCTGGCGGACGCCCGCAACCGGGGCCGCATCGCCTCGTTCCTCGGCCCCGTACCCGGCCGTACGCTGACGGACTCGCTCGGCGCGCTGCGCGCCTTCCACGCGCTGGGCGTACGGATCCTCGCGCCGGCCGGAGCCGCTTGGGCCATGGAGGGCCTGACGGCCTTCGGCCACGAGGTGGTGCGCGAGACGAACCGGCTGGCGATCCTGCTCGACCTCACCGGGTGCCCGCCGACGGCGGCCTGCCAGCTGGCCGCGGCCTCCAAGGCGCCGGTGATCATCTCGCACACGGCGGCGGCCGCGCTCAATCCGCACCCGGACAACGTCACCGACGAGGTGCTGCTCGCACTGCGCGGGGCGGACGGCCTGGCGATGGTCACCTTCGACACCGCGCTGACCGGGGACTCCCTGCACGCGGTGGCCGACCACGTGGAGCACGTACGAGCCGTCGCGGGCCCGCACTGCGTGGGCCTGGGCGCCGGCTTCGGCGCCGAGCCGGGCGTCCCGAGGCCGGCGGGCCTGACCGATCCCTCGGGCTATCCGCGGCTGATCGCCGAACTACTGGATCGGGGCTGGACCGAGACCGACCTGGCCCTGTTGACCTGGGGCAACGCCCAGCGGGTGGTGCGCGACGCGGAGTTCACCGCGCGCGCCGCTCAGCACCGTAGGACGAATTCCTAGCGCTGTGACCGGGCCACGGCACTAGGGGCTCAGACGCGCGCCGGTACCCCGGACTGGACCGCCGGGGCGGGCGCGGCCCCGGCCGGGGCAGAGACGCTGGCCTTCCACAGGCGCACGCAGGACCAGACGGCGGCGTAGCCCAGCAGGCCGTTGCGCACGCACAGCAGGGCGGTGCCGAGGCCGGTGCCCGGGAGGATCTGCGAGCCGTAGGTCAGCGGGTAGATCGCCGTGCTCAGCGCGGTGGCGGCGACGATCAGCCAGGCCACCGGCCGCTGCGTGGTGTGCCGGCAGGTCAGGCAGACGGCGGCGAGGCCGACCAGCCAGATCAGGTACTGCGGGCTGAGGACGCGGCTGGTGATGGTGAAGACGAGGATCGCGCACAGCGCCGCGTCCAGCGGGGTGGCGGTCGACCAGCGCCTGGCCTTCACGCGCCACAGCAGCAGCCAGCCGAATCCGGCGACGGTGAGCGCGACGGAGAGCACGGCGACGCTGGAGACGTACGGTCCCAGGTACTCGTAGGCGCCGTAACGGACTTCGATCTTCCCGGACCAGGCGCCGACGAGCTTGCCGAACATCAGGGCCGAGCCGCCCAGCGACTCGACCTGGATGCCGCGGTTGCCCTGGTTGCCCAGGAAGCCGAGGGTGTCGCGGAAGAACACCGCGAGCACGGCGAGCAGCACGGCCGCGGCCGCCACCGCCGAGAGGACCGCGTCGCGGGTGGTCCTGCCGCGCGGGGTGCCGATCAGGGTGAGCAGCGGCCACACCTTGACCAGGGCGCCGACGCCGGCGAGGACGCCGCCGAGCTTGCGGCGGAAGCGCAGGCACAGCAGCGAGCCGACGGCGAGCAGGGTGACCTGCAGGTCGTAGCGCCCGAAGGGCAGTGACAGCAGCAGCGGCAGCGTGGTCAGCCACAGCACGGCGCCGGCCATGCTGCCGTCGCTGCGGCGGGCGGCGCGGACCAGGCCCACGGCGATGAGCGCGTCGCACACCACGGTCAGGGCGACGAAGGCCTGGAAGTAGCTGAGGAACGGCAGCAGGTCGGGCGACAGGAAGATCGCCGCGGCGGCCGGCGGGTACTGCCACATGACGTCGTCGTGGGGCATCGTCCCCGTCACGAGGACGTCGTACCAGTTGTTGTACGTCTGGGTGATCTCCACGCGCACCGAGGACGTGCCGTGCAGGTTCACCACGAGGAGGACCACCATCAGGGTCCTGGTGGCCAGCCAGAAGGCCGCCATGGCCAGGTGGCCGGCGCGCCCCCGCAGGGCCGAGTCGATGGGTCCCCGCCCGGCACGCGGGGCCGGCCCCGCTGCGCCTGCGGTGGGGCGGACAGGGCTGCTCGTGCTCGTACTGGTCATCGGCCGTGAGTCTAGCGATCCCCCGCGCACGGCCCGCCCGGCTATGGCCAACAATCCGGTGACGACATCCGGGGCGTGGCATTCCACAACGATGCGGACCGTGCGGGCGTACGGCGGGGGGCGGTCCCGGGCGGTCCCGGGCGGTCCCGGGCGGTCGGGGTCGGGCGGGACGGTCAGGCGCGGGGGCGGCCCATGGCCCGGTAGGTCCAGCCGGCGGCGCGCCAGCGGGCCGGGTCGAGGGCGTTGCGGCCGTCGAGGAGGAGCCGGTCGGTGACGACCTCGCCGAGGTCGGCCGGGTCCAGGTCGCGGAACTCGCGCCATTCGGTGAGGTGCAGGACGACTTCGGCGCCGCGGGCGGCTTCGAGGGCGGAGTCGGCGTAGCCGAGGGTGGGGAAGACGCGGCGGGCGTTGTCCATGCCCTTGGGGTCGTAGACGGTGACCTGGCCGCCCTGGAGGTGGATCTGGCCGGCGACGTTCAGGGCGGGGGAGTCGCGGACGTCGTCGGAGTCCGGCTTGAAGGTGGCGCCCAGCACCGCGACGCGCTTGCCGAGGAACGAGCCGCCGACCGCGTCGCGGGCCAGCTCGACCATGTGGCCGCGGCGGCGCATGTTGATGGAGTCGACCTCGCGCAGGAAGGTCAGGGCCTGGTCGGCGCCGAGCTCACCCGCCCGCGCCATGAAGGCGCGGATGTCCTTGGGGAGGCAGCCGCCGCCGAAGCCGATGCCGGCGCGCAGGAACTTCGCGCCGATGCGCTCGTCGTAGCCGATGGCCTCGGCCAGCTTCACCACGTCGCCGCCGGCGGCCTCGCAGACCTCGGCCATCGCGTTGATGAAGGAGATCTTCGTGGCGAGGAAGGAGTTGGCGGCGGTCTTGACGAGCTCGGCGGTGGGGAAGTCGGTGACGACCAGCGGGGTGCCCTCGCCCATGGGTGTCGCGTAGACCTCCCGCAGGAGCTTCTCGGCGCGCTCGCCGTCGACGCCGATGACGATCCGGTCGGGGTGCAGGGTGTCCTGGACGGCGAAGCCCTCGCGCAGGAACTCCGGGTTCCAGGCGAGCTCGATCTCCTCGCCGGCCGGGGCGAGCGCGGTCAGCTTGGCGGCGAGGCGCTCGGCGGACCCGACGGGCACGGTGGACTTGCCGACGACCAGGGCGGGCCGGGTCAGGTGCGGGGCGAGCGACTCCATGGCGGAATCGACGTAACTCATGTCGCAGGCGTACTCGCCGTGCTTCTGCGGGGTGTTCACACAGACGAAGTGGACGTCGCCGAAGGCGCCGACCTCCTCCCACGAGGTGGTGAAGCGCAGCCGGCCGGTGGAGCCCGGCAGCCCGGCGACGTGCGCGCCGAGCAGCTCCTCCAGTCCCGGTTCGTACATGGGCACGCGGCCGGCGGCCAGCATCGCGATCTTCTCCGGCACCACGTCCAGCCCGAGCACCTCGAACCCCAGCTCGGCCATGGCCGCGGCGTGCGTCGCGCCGAGGTATCCGGTGCCGATCACAGTGATCTTGAGGGGGGCCATGGGTGCTCCTGGAGGTGCGGGGCCGTTTGCGGCAACCGAGCATAGTCGCGCGCGGCGCCGGGGATGCATTCCGGCGGCGGCCCGGGCCCGGGCCGGTCCGCGGGACGGACGCCCCAGCTGTCACGCAACTCACGTGCGACGCCCATGTCGCGGTCGGCGGCCGGACACTAAGCTTGGGTTACTTAACGGTAGTTAGCATCACGCACCACCTGGGGAGTGAGAAATCTTGGCGGGTTCTGCCGACTTCGACCTGTACCGCCCGGCCGAGGAGCACGACATGCTCCGCGAGTCCGTCCGCGCGCTCGCCGAGGCGAAGATCATGCCCTTCGCCGCCGCGGTCGACGAGGAGTCCCGCTTCCCGCAGGAGGCACTCGACGCCCTGGTCGCCAGCGACCTGCACGCCGTCCACGTGCCCGAGACCTACGGCGGCGCGGGCGCCGACGCCCTCGCCACCGTGATCGTGATCGAGGAGGTGGCCCGCGTCTGCGCCTCCTCCTCCCTGATCCCGGCCGTCAACAAGCTCGGCTCGCTCCCGGTGATCCTCTCCGGCTCCGAGGAGCTCAAGGCCAAGTACCTCGGCCCCCTCGCCAAGGGCGACGCGATGTTCTCGTACGCGCTCTCCGAGCCGGACGCGGGCTCCGACGCCGCGGGCATGAAGACCCGCGCCGTGCGCGACGGGGACTTCTGGGTGCTCAACGGCGTCAAGCGCTGGATCACCAACGCGGGCGTCTCCGAGTACTACACGGTCATGGCCGTCACCGACCCGGAGAAGCGCTCCAAGGGCATCTCCGCCTTCGTCGTCGAGAAGTCGGACGAGGGCGTCTCCTTCGGCGCGCCCGAGAAGAAGCTCGGCATCAAGGGCTCCCCGACGCGCGAGGTCTACCTCGACAACGTCCGCATCCCCGCCGACCGCATGATCGGCGCCGAGGGCACCGGATTCGCCACCGCGATGAAGACCCTCGACCACACCCGCATCACCATCGCCGCCCAGGCGCTCGGCATCGCCCAGGGCGCCCTGGACTACGCCAAGGGCTACGTCCAGGAGCGCAAGCAGTTCGGCAAGCCGATCGGCGACTTCCAGGGCGTGCAGTTCATGCTCGCGGACATGGCCATGAAGATCGAGGCCGCCCGCCAGCTGACCTACGCGGCGGCCGCCAAGTCGGAGCGCGTCTCCGCCGGCGGCGAGAAGGAGGACCTCACCTTCTTCGGCGCCGCGGCCAAGTGCTTCGCCTCGGACGTGGCCATGGAGGTCACCACCGACGCGGTCCAGCTGCTCGGCGGCTACGGCTACACGCGGGACTACCCGGTGGAGCGAATGATGCGCGATGCGAAGATCACGCAGATTTACGAAGGAACGAACCAGGTTCAGCGGATCGTGATGGCGCGGAACCTGCCGTAACGGGCAGTGTCGCCCGGGGTGGCCCCGACAAGGGCCGCCTCGGGCCCTTGGGGGTCCCCCGGATGGGCTAGCTTTGGACCTCGTACGCCCGGAACCGGTTGGGGAGAAAGCTCATGACGGAAGCGATCCTGCTGGTCGGCGGGCAGGGGACGCGTCTGCGCCCCGTCACCGTGAACACCCCCAAGCCGATGGTTCCGGCGGCCGGTGTTCCGTTCCTCGCGCACCAGATAGCCAGGGCCGCCGCCGCCGGTGTGACACACATCGTGATGGCCACCTGCTACCTCGCCGAGGTCTTCGAGCCCTACTTCGGGGACGGCGCCGCCTTCGGCCTCACCCTCGAATACGTCGTCGAGGACGAGCCCCTGGGCACCGGCGGCGCCATCCGCAACGCCGCCGAGCGACTGACGGGCGGCCCGGACGACCCGGTCCTCGTCTTCAACGGCGACATCCTCACCGGTCTGGACATCGCCGGCCTGGTCGAGTCGCACCGGGCGGCCGACGCGGACGTCTCCCTGCACCTGGTGCGGGTCGCCGACCCGCGCGCCTTCGGCCTGGTCCCCACCGACTCCCGGGGGCGGGTGCTGGCCTTCACCGAGAAGCCGCAGACCCCCGAGGAGATCACCACCGACCAGATCAACGCCGGCTGCTACGTGTTCCGCCGCAGCGTGATCGACTCCATCCCGGCCGGCCGCTCCGTCTCCGTCGAGCGCGAGACCTTCCCCGGCCTGCTCGCCTCCGGCGCCAGGGTGCAGGGCGTCACCGAGAACACGTACTGGCTGGACCTCGGCAAGCCCGAGTCCTTCGTCCAGGCCTCGGCCGACCTCGTACGCGGCGTCGTCTCCTCCCCGGCCGTCCCCGGCCCCCGCGGCGAGGCCCTGGTCCTCCCGGGCGCCGAGGTGGCGGCGTGCGCGGTGCTCTCGGGCGGAACCGTCGTCGGGGCGGGCGCCCGCATCGGAGCCGGAGCGGTCGTCGACGGCTCCATCGTGCTCGACGGCGCGAGCGTGGGCCCGGACACCCGGGTGAGCGCCAGCCTGATCGGCGAGGGCGCCTCCGTCGGGCCGCGGACCGTGCTGGACTGCGCCGTCGTCGGCGACGGAGCCGTCGTCGGGGCGGACAACGAGCTGCGCGCCGGAGTGCGGGTGTGGTGCGGGGCCGAGGTGCCGGCCGCCGCGGTCCGCTTCTCCTCGGACCGCTGACGGCTCCGGCCGACTGCTGACGGGCGCTCCGCCGACTGCTGACGGCCGCTCCGCCGGCCGCTGCGGGCCGGCGCCGCGCTCCACCGTCCGCGGTCAGTTCCCGCGGACGGTGACCTTCTCGTCCTTCTGGATCTGCTGGACCAGCTGCTGCACCTTCGCCTTGTCCCAGACGAGGTTGCCGCCGCGCTGCCCGGAGATCGGCATGTTCATCGAGACGCCGTCACCGCCGCTGATCCCCTTCATCGCGAAGAACATCCGCCCCATGTCCCACAGCGACATGTCCTTGTCCACGATCAGTGTGTCCAGGCCCGCGCCCAGCACCGGATACAGCGAGAACGGGTTCAGGAGCGTCGACGGGGTGGCCGCCTGGCTCGCCAGCGCCGACAGGAACTTCTGCTGGTTCTTGGTCCGCTGCAGGTCCGACTCGGCGAAGGCGTAGCGGGTGCGTACGTAGGCCAGCGACTGCTCGCCGTTCAGCGTCTGCGTGCCCTCCTTGAAGTCGGCCCCCGACTTCTCGTCCTTGAACCCCTTCTCGATGTTCAGCTCCACCCCGCCCAGCGCGTCCACGATGTTCGCGAAGCCGGCGAAGCCGATCTCCGCGTAGTGGTCGATGCGCAGGCCGGTGTTGAACTCCACCGTCCGCACCAGCAGCTCGGGGCCGTCCTCGGCGTACGCCGCGTTCAGCTTGGTCCGCTTGCCGGTGCCCGCGAACTTCTTGCCCGACTCCGAGCCGACGAAGGAGGGGATCTCCACGTCCGAGTCGCGCGGCAGGGAGACCATCGTGTTCCCGCTGGAGCACTTGGCCAGGATCATCATCGAGTCGGTCCGCTTGCCCTCGGCGGAACCCGTGTGGAGCTTCTTCTTCTCCTCGGCGGACATGCCCTCGCGGCTGTCGGAGCCCACGATCAGGTAGGTCGTGCAGTCGCCCTCCTTCGGGCGCTCGATGACCTTGGAGAGGTCCACCTCGCGGCGCACGTTGGAGTCGGCCCAGAAGTAGGTGCCGATGCCCGTCACGATCAGGCCCGAGAGCAGCACGATGGAGCCGACCCGGATCCGCTTGCGCCAGTCCGGGGCCCCTCCCGCCGGTCTGCCCGGTCCACGCCTGCCCGGCCCGGCCGGCGGCCGCGGCGGACCGCCCTGGCCGCCGCCGGGGCTGCCGTAGACCTGGCCGGTGTTGTAACCGCTGTCGTAGCCGCCGCTGTCGTGGCGCGAGCCGTCCTGCTGCCCCGGTACGTACGCGGGCCGCGCGCCCGGACCGGGAGCGACCGGCGGCCGCGCGGGCCCGCGCGGGGGCTGGGAGGGCTGCTGCCCGGGCACCGGCGGGCCGGGCCGCTGGACGTGCCGCATCCGCCGTGCGCCCTCCGGCTGCGCCTGGCCGCTGCCGCGTCCGTACCCGTCATCGCGGCGGCCGCGCTCGCCCTGCCCGCCGCTCAACCCGTCCCAGTCACTCATGCGCCCTAGAATGCCTGGCCGTGCCGCCCGCGGAACAGCCCGGGAGGGTGTTCGTACCGGTGCTGTTGCAGAGCTGATGCCCCGGCGCCGCCTTGAGGGGGCCCGCGCCTTCTCCCGCGGTGATCCGGGAGCCACCGCCTAAGGTGGCTGTATGACACAGATACCCGGCGAGCCGGCGGGGAAGACGATCTCGGCTTCCCGCACCACCCTCAGCCACATCATGACCGCCAACGACACCAACCTCCTCGGCACCGTGCACGGCGGCGTGATCATGAAGCTGGTCGACGACGCCGCCGGCGCCGTGGCGGGCCGCCACTCCGGCGGCCCGGCCGTCACCGCGTCCATGGACGAGATGGCCTTCCTCGCCCCGGTCAGGGTCGGCGACCTCGTGCACGTGAAGGCCCAGTGCAACTGGACGGGCCGCTCCTCCATGGAGATCGGCGTACGCGTCCTCGCGGAGCGGTGGAACGAGTCGACCCCCGCCACCCAGGTGGGCAGCGCCTACCTCGTCTTCACCGCCGTCGACTCCGAGGGCAAGCCCCGCCAGGTTCCGCCGGTCCTCCCGGAGACCGAACAGGACGAGCGGCGCTACCAGGAGGCCCAGATCCGCCGCACCCACCGCCTCGCCCGCCGCCGCGCGATCATGGAGCTGCGCGAACAGCGGGCCGCCCAGGGCTTCGACGAGCTCTGAGCGACCCGGGGGCCACCGCCCGCGGCTACTGCGCGCAGACCACCTGGTCCCCGGTGACCACACCGAATTCGCCCTGGTGCGGCTCCTCCGCGCGCACCGGCACCACCTTGCGGTAGTCGGCGCCCGCGATCACCACGACGGTCCGTCCCTGCCCCGGCACGGCCCGCAGCACGCTGCCGGGCAGCGCGGTGGACACCGTACGGGCCGAGCGGTCCCAGCGCGGGTCGTACGTGATCACCGTGCGCTTGACCTCACGGCTCGCGCCGTTGCCCGGCGCCCGCGTGGTGTCGAAACCGGTGGCGCGCAACGCCGAGTCCACCCGGGTGCCCAGCCCGTCGATCCTGGTGCCGTTCTCGACCTGTACCCGGACCTGCTGCGGGGCCACGTCCACCGGCAGGGCGGGCTGCGGGCGCACGGGCCGGCCGGCGGAGGGCGCCGGGGCCAGCGGGCGGTCGTCGCGCAGCGCCTCGAAGAGCTTCGCGGCCTTCGCCTCGTCCCACTTCACGGTGGAGCCGATGCCCTTGACCGGGTAGGAGGCGTTGCCGATGGGCACCGAGGCGAACTCCGAGGAGGAGGGGGTGAAGTCGCGCATCGCCTGCCCGAGCGCGAGCATCTGCTGCGAGCCGAAGCCCTTGTCGGCGCGGACCGAGCCGAGGAGGGTGGAGCTGACCTCCTTGAACTTGACCGGGTTGAGCAGTACCCCGCTGCCGGTGGCCTGTTTGATCAGGGCGGCGACGAACCGCTGCTGGCGCTGCATGCGGCCGATGTCCGAGGCCCCGTCGACATGGCGCGAGCGCACGTACTGCAAGGCCTGGCCGCCGGTGAGGCGGTGGGTGCCGGGGAGCAGGTCGAGGCCGGTGTTGGAGTCGTGCATGGTCTTGGCGGTGCAGATGTCCACGCCGCCCATCGCGTCGACCGTCTTGATGAAGCTGGTGAAGTCGACCTCCAGGTAGTGGTCGATCTTCACGCGGGTCATGCTCTCGACGGTGCGCACGGTCAGGTTCGGCCCGCCCTCGGCATAGGCGGCGTTGAGCTTCACTGGGTGGGCCCCGTGCTGCTTGCCGCCGGCCTCGTCCAGGTGCGGGGGCAGTTGCACGTAGCTGTCGCGGGGCAGGCTGACCACGCTCGCCCGGCTCCGGTCCGCCGAGAGGTGCACGAGCATGACGGTGTCGGTGCAGTGGCAGGGCGCCCCGCCGAGGCGGTACTCGCGCTTCTCCTCCGCGGTGATCTTGTCGCGGCCGTCGGTGCCGACGAGCAGGAAGTTCACCCCGTGTCCTGCCTGCGGGCGGTTCTTCATGTCCTTGAAGGGGTCCACCCGCTGGATTCCGGTGTCCAGTCCGGTCATCACCGCGTGCCCCAGGGCGCCGGAGCCCAGGACGACCACCGACAGCCCGGCCGCGAGCCGGACCCCCCAGCGGGGCTTGTCCGCCCGGCGTCTGACCGGACCGCCGGACCGCGGCGCGCGCTGCGTCGGCCGGGCGGGCCGGGCGGGCAGGGGTCGGGTGGGACGGTGCGGCTGGGGCACGGGGGACACCTCCGCGGGGCAGCAGGGCAGTGGGTCGGAACTCACCGCACATTCGGCTGATTCGTCAGAACAGTAGGTCCATACGATCAGCCTCTGTCCGTACCGCTCATCCGGCGCGCACCTGGTTCCCCCGTACGCGGTAACGTGACACCGATACCCGACCTCGAAGGACCACATGCCCGCCCAGCAGCCCGCAGTCTCGGTGATCATGCCGGTACTCAACGAAGAGCGCCATCTGCGCGACTCGGTCCGTCACATCCTCGGCCAGGAGTACGGGGGTGAGATGGAGGTGGTGATCGCGCTCGGGCCGTCCACGGACCGTACCGACGAGATCGCCGCCGAGCTGGTACGCGAGACCGCGTCCAACAAGAACGCCCGCGTCCACACCGTGCCGAATCCCACCGGCCGCACCCCCGCCGCCCTCAACGCGGCCATCGGAGCCTCGCGCCATCCGATCGTGGTGCGCGTGGACGGCCACGGCATGCTCTCCCAGAACTACATCGCCACCGCGGTCCGCCTCCTGGAGGAGACCGGGGCGCAGAACGTCGGCGGCATCATGCACGCCGAGGGCGAGAACGCCTGGGAGGACGCCGTCGCCGCCGCGATGACCTCGCGGATCGGCGTCGGCAACGCGGCCTTCCACACCGGCGGCAAGGCCGGCCCGGCCGACACCGTGTACCTCGGGGTGTTCCGCCGCGAGGCGCTGGAGAAGGCCGGCGGCTACAACGTGGAGTTCATCCGTGCCCAGGACTGGGAGCTGAACTTCCGCATCCGCGAGGCCGGCGGGCTCATCTGGTTCTCGCCGGAGCTGAAGGTCCAGTACCGCCCGCGGCCCTCGGTGCGGGCGCTCGCCAAGCAGTACAAGGACTACGGGCGCTGGCGCCACGTGGTGGCCCGGTACCACGCGGGCTCCATCAACCTGCGCTACCTCGCGGCTCCGGCCGCCGTCTGCGCGATCGCCGCGGGCGTGGTCGTCGGCGCGGTCGTCACCCCCTGGGCCTTCGTCCTCCCGGCCGGCTACCTCGCGGCGATCACCGCCGGGTCCGTCCCGGCCGGCAAGGGCCTCTCGGTCGCGGCCCGGCTGCGGATCCCCCTCGCCCTGGCGACCATGCACGTGTGCTGGGGCTACGGCTTCCTGACCAGCCCGCGCTCGCTCGCCGCCAAGGTCATCGCGAGCCGCCGCCCGTCGGTGAGCCGGGACCCGGCCGGGCTCTGAGCTCCGGGCACGCGGAGCGCGTACGCGAAAGGGGTGACCCGGTCCGGGCGGACCGGGTCACCCCTTTCGCATGACCGCGCCGTCTCGGCTACCAGCGGTATGGCTTGTAGATGTCCATGCAGCTGGTGTCCGTGCCGTTGAGCACCTCGGCCGACTCCGGGACCGCGCCGGCCTCGGGCGCGGGCGCCTGCGGGTAGACGTTGCCCTCACGCCAGTCCGCGCCCACCACGACGGTGATCTTGGCTACCGCGGCCGACTTCTGCACCGATCCGCCCGGGATCCCGAGCGCCGCCGCCACGCTCTGCGCGTCGGCCGCCTGGGCGTCCGTCGCGTAGCGGACGACCGTGGTCTTCTCCGGGGTGAGCGTGCTGTCCGCCTTGGCGAGCGCGAACCCCTTGGAGACCAGCTGGCCCATGACGGCCGTGGCCCGCTTGCCGACCGGGGCCGCCCCGACCCCCGTGCCGTTGACCACGTTCACGGCGATCTTCGCCGGGTCGGTCTGCGGGGCCTTGGAGGGCTCGGTGGCCGGCGCGGAGGGGGAACCGCCCGGGCTCGGCTGGCCGCTCTCGGCCGGAGCGGCCGGGTCGCCGTTGGCGTCCATGGCGACGTCCTTGCGGAGCATCGTCCACATCTTCTCGGCGTCCGCGGTGTTGACGACCAGCCGGTTCTTGTCCCCCGGGGCTTCCAGCAGCGGGATCGTGGTCATCGTGATGCGGTTGACCGGTACGTCCTTGAGCGCGAGGGCGAGGTCGAGGAGCTTCTTGACCGACCCGATCTCCTCCGACACCTCCAGCGACTTCGTCGCCGCCTCCGCCAGGCTCGTCAGGCGCGGGATGTCGGTGAAGGCGTTCTGGCCCTTGAGCCCGCGCATCATCGAGTTCATGTACATGTGCTGCGCCTTGGCCCGGCCCATGTCACTTCCGAAGGCGTGCCGGGTGCGCAGCCACTGGAGCGCCTGCTCGCCCTGGACCCTGGTCGTGCCCGCCTTCAGCTTGAGGCCGGAACCGCCCGTCCCCGAACCCGGCTCCGAAGTGTCGAAGACGTTCTGGTTGACGCAGACGTCGACGCCGCCGATCGCGTCGGCCATCCTCACGACACCGGAGAAGTCGATCGTCATCCAGTGGTCGATGTAGACGTTGGTCAGCTTCTCCCAGGTGGCCAGGGTGCAGCCGGCGCCCCCGCGTCCGAGGCTCTGGTCGATCGTCGCCCTGATGGCCTTGGACTTCTTGCCCGTCTTGGGATCGGTGCACTCCGGGATCTCCACGATGGTGTCGCGCGGAACGGAGGTGACCGAGGCGTTCTTCCGGTCGGCCGAGACGTGGATCAGCATCTGCACGTCGGCCCGCGCGGGCGAGTCGACGGTGTCCCAGCCCCCGCCGAGTTCCAGGTTCTCCGGCTTGTCGCGGCTGTCGGAGCCGAGCATCAGGATGTTGATCGGCCGCCGGCCGGAGGCGTCGGCCTCGCCTTTGGCCACCCCGGTGTCGCCGCTCAGGCGCTGGCCGCTGCGGATGTTGGCGTTGAGGTGGCGGTAGTAGAGGTAACCCGCGGCCGCCGTCCCGAGTATGAGCAGCGCCATGGCGAAGGCGATCCGGCGCAGTACGCGCCGCCGTCGGCTCCGGGTCGGGCGCTTGCCGCCGCCGCGGCGGCGGTGGCCGGAGCCGGACCGCGGCGCGGGCACGGCGGCGCCCGTCCCCGTACCGCCGCCGGGTATGGCGTCGCCGGACCGGGCCGACGCTCCCTCCCCTTGCACGCTGCTGTGCCTCACACGTACCCCCCTCAAGATCATTTCTGTATGATGCCGGTCCGGTCCGTCCGGAACGTCATCGCGCGGCCGCGGGCGCCACGGGGGCGGCCCGGCGCGTTACTTGGCGCAGACGGCCTTGTCCGCCTCGACCCGCTGCACGCCCTCGGGCGCCTTCTGCGGGGCCGTCAGCGAAACCCCCGCCCCCTTGAAGTCCGCGCCGAGCGTCAGCTTCATCGGCGTTTTCGGCCCGGCGTCGGCCGTGCCCATCTTCAGTGCCGTCGCGGGCAGCCCCATCATGTCCGCCAGCGTCCGTGCCTGGTCCGCCTGGTTGGGCGCGTACTCCAGCTGGGTGGTCTCCACCTTGGCGGGCGCGTTGCCCAAGTTGCTGGACTTCGGCACCCCCTTGGTGTTCTGGAGCCAGTTCAGCGTGCCCGAGGCCGACCCCGCGGGGCCGCCGCCGTTGTAGACGTCGACGCGAACGTCCTTGGCCGGCGCGCGGGCGCCCTGTAGCAGCGCGTCCATTTTGGCCTGCGCGTCGGCGGCGGCCGCGTCCTTCGCGGCCTGCTCCTTCTGCTCGACCTCCGTGAGCGAGACGTCCCCGCGGATCATCTGCAGCAGCGGATCGGCCTGCGCCGGATTGACCACGACGGTGGACTTGACCTTCTCCGCCGGATTGTCGAGCACCGGAAGCGTGGTGAAGGTGATGTTCTTGAGATCGATGTTCTTCAACTCGCCCGCGAGTTCGGTGAGTTTGTCGATCGACCCTATGCCGGAGTCCACGCTCAGCGACTTGGTGGCCGCCTCGGCGAGGGAGAAGAACTTCTGCGGACTCGTCAGCGTCTGCTTCGACTTCATCTCGCGCATCATCGAGCTCAGGAACTGCTGCTGGGTCTTGATGCGGTCGAGGTCGCTCTCGTTGCCGAAGGCGTGCCGCGTCCGTACGAAGGCCAGCGCCTGCTCGCCCTCCAGCCGGTGCTCGCCCGCGGACAGCTTGAGCTGGGAGTCCTTGTCGTCGACGGCCTTCTCCACGCAGACCGGTACCCCGCCCACCGCCGTGCTCAGGTTCTTCACCGCGTTGAAGTCGGCCATCATGAAGTGGTCGACCTGGACCCCGGTGAGCTCCTTGACCGTGCGCATCGTGCAGCCGGGGTCGCGCCCCGCCTGCCCGAGGCTGGTGTTGAAACGGACCCCGCGCTCGGCGGCGATGTTCTTCACCGAGCCGTCCGGCTGCTTCGTCGGACAGGCCGGCACGTTGGTGATCAGATCGCGCGGGATCGACAGCGCGGTGGCGTTGGAGCGGTCCTTGGCGACGTGGAAGAGGATCGTGGTGTCGGCGTGGCCGACGCTGCCCGCGTCCCCGTACCCCTCGTTGCCCGCACCGCTTCGCTTGTCGGTGCCGATGACCAGGATGTTGATCGCCTGGTCCTTCTTGAAGCCGCCGCTCGTACCGGCGTCACCGACGTCGGTCACCGTGAGGTTGCCGTTCAGGTGGTCGTAGTAGAGGTACGCCGCCACCGAGCCGCCGACCAGCAGGAACGCCAGGGTCCCGCCGGTCGCGACGAGGATCTTCTTGCGGCGTCCGCCGCCGTCCTTGCGCGAACGGCCACCGCGCCGGCCTCCGCCGGGAGGGCCTTCGCCGCGGCGCGGTCCGGGAACGGCCGGGGAGGGGGAGGCGGGGGATCCGGGAGCGGCGGGAGCCCTGCGGGGCGTCGCGCGGGGCGCGGGGCGCCGGGAGGACGCTTGCGCAGCGGAATGGTCCAGTCGCAGTTCGTAGTTGCCGGTGCGGGGGTTGAGCACCCACTGGTCTGCGGGGTCGATCTCGTCGGCCCGTCCACGGCTTTGCGCATCCACGGTTTGCTCGAATCCTCCGTCGGTGCTTCGCGACGCGCCTCCCCAGGACGCCCGGTCTACGATCCGGCTGCTGGCGCGCGGCCTCTGTGCTGGCCGGGCGCCGGATCGCTCACCTTATCCGGACAGCTCCGTCGCAAACCATGCTGGTGATGCATTCCACGCCCTTACAACGGGGCAATCACCCCAACAAGCTCGGCTCGGTCACCGGCTTTTGGGATTGCTTTACCGGCAATCGGCAATGCCCGCCGTCGTACCGGTGAAAGTGGGGACGGGCGTGGGGCCGTCCGTGGTTCCCCGGCCCTCCGCGGGTTCCCGCGCGGCGTCCGGGTCGTCGCCGTCTCCGTCGCCCTGCCCCGCCGGCTCGCTCTCGGGCTGGGGCGTGGGGGAGGGCGGGGCTATGGTCAGCGGCTCGTCCGCCGACAGCCGCCGGAACAGCTGGCCCGCGTCCGGCTCCCGCAGCTCGTCCCGGTTCGGGTCGCCGGCGTACGGCTTGCGCGGCACGGTGAGGAACTTGACCTGGTCCGTCGGGATGTCGCGCACCCCCCGGACGAGTTCGTACAGCCCCCGCAGCGAGGCGAGCCCGGGGTCCGTGGTCACCGAGGATGTCGCCGCGTCCAGCAGCGGGTACAGCCGCCCGGGATTGAGCAGCACGCCGTTGCTCTGCACCTTCTTCACGAGCGACCCGAGGAAGAGCTGCTGGCGCTCCATCCGCTCGGTGTCGCTGCCGTTGCCCAGGCTGTAGCGGGCCCGTACGAAGCCCAGCGCCTGCTCGCCCTGGAGGGTCTGCCGGCCGGCCGGCAGCCTCAGCTTCGCCTCCGTGTCGTCCATGGGCCGCTTCAGGCAGACCTCCACCCCGCCGATGGCGTCCACCATCTTCTTGAAGCCGCTGAAGTCCACCACCATGTGGTGATCGATCCGGATCCCGGTCAGCTTCTCGACCGTACGGATCGTGCAGGCGGTCCCACCCCACTGGAACGCCCAGTTGAACTGGGCGAACTGCTCGCTGGTGCGTCTGCCGTCCTTCATCAGGCACGCCGGTATCTGCGTCATCAGGTCCCGGGGCACCGACACCGCCGTCGCGCTCTTCCGGTCCGCCGGCAGGTGCAGCAGGATCGTGGTGTCCGAGCGCTGCGAGCCCTGGTCCTGCCCGTAGCGGGCGTTGCCCGCGCCGGTGCGCGAGTCCGAGCCGATCAGCAGGATGTTCTGGGTCCCGCCCGCCTGGTGTGCCGGGCGCTCCTTCTCGTAGCGCCGCAGCTCGGCGGCGGCGGAGGTGTCCTCGACGATGTTCCCGTCGAGCTTGGTGTAGACCCACCAGCCGGCGCCCGTTCCGGCGAGGACCAGCAGGGCCATCCCGAGTCCGGTCCAGCGCAGCAGGCGGCGCCGGCGGCTCTGCGGAGGCTTGGTGCCTCCGGCCGCTCCGGTGCCGCCCGGTATGCCCGCGCTGTCCCTCACTCGTGTCCGTCCCCTCGTACCGGCGGGCCGCACGGGTGGGTACGGCCTGTGCCGATCCTGCCCCCGGGCGCTCTCCGCGGCCCGGGGGCACGGCCCTGTCTAGAGCCATACGGGTGACAGATCGCCCGTATCCGACGTTGGGTGCAGTGGGTGACGGCCGACTACGCGCTGTGAGTGACGCGCTCGCTCTCGATCCTCTGGGCCAGGGCCTCGGCCGACAGCCGGTCCGCGTTGCGGCACAGCACCACGGAGCCGCCCGTCGCCAGGGCCGCGTACAGCCCCGCCGAGAGCCCTTCCCAGCTGTCGTAGCCCAGCGGGGACAGCGTGCGCGAGCCCTCGCCGAGGCCGCGCCCGGCGGCGTCCGTGCGGGCCCGCTCCACGATCCCCGCGTACGAGAGCTCCTCGCCGCCCACCACCAGCCCCGGCCCGTCCGCGTCCACCGGCTGGAAGGGGGCGAACCGGTCGCCCTGCCCCGGGACCTCCACGGCGTAGTCCGCGAACCCGGCCGGCGGCTGCGGGAAGCGCCCGCCCAGCGGCCTCAGTGCGAGCGCGACCCGCTCTCCGGAGCACGCGGCGGCCTCCTGGAGGGTGTCCGGCCCGCTCACCACGAGGTCGGCGCCGGCCGGGTCCCCGCCCACCTCGGCGACGACCCCGATGGAGGCGCAGGCGAGCAGCCACACGGCGCTCTGCCAGTGCGCCGGCAGCAGCAGGGCGAGCCGGTCGCCGGGCTCGGCGCCCAGGTCGCCCTGGAGCAGATTGGCGGTCTTGGCCACCCAATTGGCGAAGGTGGCGACGGACAATTCGACGCGCTCGCCGGTGGCGTCGTCGTAAAAGGTGACGAGCGGGCGGCCGGGATCGCCGGCGAGCGCGGATCGCAGCAGGTCGGCAGGGGTGCGGTCAGTGGCGTTCACGGATCAGAGCCTACGCGGGCCCCTCCGCCGTACGGCGGCAGCGCGATCCCCCGTACGGCGGACGGGTACCGCCCTCCCGGCGGACGGGGCGTCAGTTCTCGGATGGCGCCCGCTTCCAGGAGTCCCCAGCATCTTTTCCATGCGTGGATTCCTTGCTTCCTCGATCGGCGTCGCGACGGCTGCCGCACTGGCCCTGCCGCTCGCGCTCCCCACTACGGCCCTGGCCACTCCGTCGATGGGCTCGGCCCCCGTGACCCCCGCCGGGTCCACCCAGTCGCTGCCGCTCGTCCCCGTGGGACCCGCGGCGGACCGCTCCCCGGGGGTCCCCGGCATGAGCACCTCGCCCCGGCTGCCCGAGACCCAGGGCCTCGCCGCGCGGGGGGTCGAGACCTTCTCGCTCGTCGGCGTCGTCTGGGACGACGCGGGTACCGAGCTCCACGGCCGCGTCCAGGTCCGCACCCGCTCCGCGGCCACCGCGGACTGGTCCGAGTGGCAGGACGTCGAAACCCACAACAGCGAACACGGCTCCGACCCGGACACGAGCGAACGCGGCTCCGGCCGGGTCCGGGGCAGCACCGCCCCGCTGTGGGTCGGCGAGTCCGACGGCGTCGAGGTCCGCGTCCAGGCCGAACGGGACGGGCGCGCGCAGGGCGGCAAGCTTCCGACGGGCCTGCGGATCGAACTCGTCGACCCGGGGAACTCCGGCCGGCCCGCCACGGACGGCAAGAACGGCACGTCACAGCCGGTCGACGACAAGGGCGAGCTCCTGCCCGAGATGACGATGGAGATGGCGCAGTCCTCCTCCGCCAACCTTCCGATGGCCGCCCTCGGCGCCGACGAGATCGTCCCGCTCGACAAGGCGGACTCCACCGCCGACGCGGTCCTCGCCGACGGCACCCTGGAGGCCGCCGCCCGCCCGTACATCGGCCCGCGCCCGGGAATCGTCACCCGCAAGGGCTGGGGCGCCGACGAGAGCCTGCGCGAGAAGGCCTTCGTCTACACGAACACCGTCAAGGCCGCCTTCGTCCACCACACCGCCTCCGGCAACAACTACGCCTGCAAGGACGCCCCGGCCGTTCTGCGCAGCCTGTACCGCTACCACGTCGTCAGCAGCGGCTGGCGGGACATCGGCTACAACTTCGCCGTCGACAAGTGCGGCAGGGTGTACGAGGGCCGGGCGGGCGGAGTCGCCAAGCCGGTGCTCGGCGCGCACACCATGGGCTTCAACACCGACAGCATGGGCATCGCGGTGATCGGCACGTACTCCAAGACGGCCCCGCCGAAGACCGCGGTCGACGCGGTGGCCCGCCTCACGGCCTGGAAGCTGGGCCTCTTCGGAGCGGACCCCCGCGCGAAGACCACGCTCCGCTCGGGCGGCGGCAACCTCTACGCCAAGGGCAGTAACGTCCGGATGAACGTCATCTCGGGCCACCGCGACGGCTTCGCCACCGAATGCCCGGGCCGCCTCCTCTACGGCCAGCTCCCCCCCACCCGCACCACATCGGCCAAACTCCAGGGCCGCCCGTAACCAGCTCCCCGCCCACCAGCACCCCCAGCCCCGCCGGCGTCCGAGGCGCGGGCCTGGGCGGAGCCCGGGAAGCACCCGCAGCTCCGTCGGCGTCCGAGGCGCGGGTCGGGGCGGAGCCCGGGAAGCGCCCAGCCCTGTCGGCGTCCGAGGCGCGAGCCTGGGCGGAGCCTGGGGAACGCCACCCCAGCCCCGTCGGCGTCCGGGGCGCGGGCCTGGGCGGAGCCCGGGAAGCAGCCCCAGCCCCGCCGGCGTTTGAGGCGCCGGTCCGGGCGGAGCCCGGGGAACGGTGGAAGGGCGGGTAGGGGACGAGCCCCGCAGGGCTACGCTCAGAGGCATGGCCGGCCGCTTCGACCCCCTCACCCGCACCGCGATCCGCGGCGGCCGCACAGCCGTACCCCCGGCGACCGGAGCGGGCCCCGGCCAGGCCCCAGGTCAAGGCGCGGGCCCAGCCCAAGGCACAGGCACAGGCCCGGGCCCGGGCCCGGGCCCGGGCCCGAAGACCCGTACATGGACCCCCCAGGGCCCCGTGGACCTGGGCCTCACGCTCGGCCCCCTCAGACGCGGCCCCGGCGACCCCACCTACCGCACCACCCCGGGAGCGGTCTGGCGCGCCAGCCGCACCCCGGCCGGCCCCGCCACCCTCCGGGTCGCGGTGCACCGGGGTGCCGGCGAGGTGACCGCGGACGCCTGGGGCCCCGGCGCCGACTGGATCCTCGGCGGGCTGCCCGCACTGCTCGGCGCCGACGACGACCCCGCCGCCTTCGTCCCCCGCCACCGCCTCCTGCACGCCAGCCACCGCCGTCGGCCCGGCCTGCGCCTGACCCGTACGGGTCTGGTCCTGGAGTCCCTGATCCCGGTGATCCTGGAGCAGAAGGTCACCGCCGACGAGGCCTACCGCGCCTGGCGCCGCCTCGTACGGCAGTACGGCGAGCCCGCTCCCGGCCCTGACCAGGGCCTCTACGTCATGCCCGACGCCCGCACCTGGGCGATGGTCCCCTCCTGGGACTGGCACAGGGCCGGCGTCGACTCCAAGCGCTCAGCCACCATCGTCCGGGCCGCCCGCGTGGCCGCCCGCCTGGAGGAGGCCGCCGCCATGGACCCGGCCGCGGCCACCGCACGCCTGGAGGTGATCCCCGGCATCGGCCCGTGGACCTCGGCCGAGACCGTCCAGCGCAGCAACGGAGCCGCCGACGCCGTCACCACGGGCGACCTGCACCTGCCGGGCATCGTCGGCTTCGCCCTGGCCGGGGACCGCGACGCCGACGACGCCGCCATGCTGGAGCTCCTCGCCCCGTACGCCGGCCAGCGCCACCGCGCGGCCCGCCTCATCCTCCTGGCCGGAGCGGCCCCACCCCGCCGCGCCCCCCGGATGCCCCGGAGCGACATCGGCACGTTCTGAAGCCGGCCTCGTGCCGGAGGCGCCCCGGGCCGTGCCGTCGGGGAGCAGCCGGTCAGCGGACCTCGACGAAGTCCTCCGCGTCCCGGACCGGCCGCTGCGCCGGTGCGAGGGCCGCGTGCCCCACGGCCACCGCGCCCATCGGATCCCAGTCCTCGGGCAGCCCGAGGACCTTGCGCACCACGTCCCGGCAGAACATCGTCGAGGACACCCAGGCCGATCCCAGCCGTTCGCCGGCGAGCGCGACCAGGAAGTTCTGTACGCCCGCGCCCATGGAGACGACGAACATCTCGCGCTCCGCCGCGTCCCGCCGCGCGTGCCCGTAGTCGTGCGCGCCGTCCGTGACCAGGCACGGCACGACCAGGTACGGGGCGTTGCGCAGGACGTCGCCCCGCCGGACCCGCTTCGTGACGGACTCCTCGGACTTGCCGTCACGCCGCAGGTCCGCGATCCACGCGTCCCGCATCGCGTCCAGCAGTTCCCGTCGCGCGCCCTCGGACTCCAGCAGCACGAACCGCCACGGCGTCGTGTGGTGCGGCGCCGGGGCCGTCACGGCCGCGGCGACCGCCCGGCGGACCGCGCCCGGGTCCACCGGCTCGGAGGTGAAGGCCCGTACGGTCCGCCGCTGCGTCACGGCTTCCCGTACCGCCTCCGACGTGCCCAGCCGGAACATGTCGTCGGCCGGCGGGCGCACCAGGTCCGCCGCCGAGGACCCCTCGCCCAGTACGTGCGCCAGACCGCGCACGACCGCCACGGGAAGCCCCTCCGCCTTGCCCTTGACCAGGTCGCCGGCGGCGGCCAGCTCGTCGGCGGTCGCGACGACCGTGGCGCTCAGCGGGTTCCCGTGGCTGTCGGTGCCACCCCGCAGGTCGTCCAGGACCCGGACGCCGGCCGAACCGATCGCCACGTCCGTGAGTCCGGTGCGCCACGGCCGCCCGAAGGTGTCCGTGACGATGACGCCCACGTCCACGGACAGCAGTTCCCGCAGCCCCGCCCGGATCGCGGCGGCCGAGGCGTCGGGGTCCTCGGGCAGCAGCAGGACGGTGCCGGCGGCGGTGTTCGAGGCGTCGACGCCCGCCGCCGCCATGACCAGCCCCTGGCGGTTCTCCACGATCCGCAGCGGCCCCCGGCGCGCGACGACCCGTACGGTCTCGGCGTCTATCGCGGCCTCGCGCGAGTCGGCGCGGACGATCCTGCCCTCCGCCTTGGAGACGATCTTCGAGGTGACGAGCAGGACGTCGCCGTCGCGCAGCCCCGGTCCGGCGGCCGCGATCAGCGCCGCCAGATCGTCGCCGGGCCGTACCTCCGGGATCCCGCCGAGGGCCCGCACCTCGTAGGAGGGGCCGTGCCCGCGAGGAGCGTGCGGGGCGGTCACCGGGAGGCCTCCGCCAGTTCCAGCGCGGCCCGGGCCATGTCCGCCGTGGCGGCCAGGTCGGTCATCATCAGCGGCACCGCACGGCAGGTGATGCCGGCGGCCTCCACCTCGGCGACGGCGTCCGCGTCGGCGGTGTCGACGAGCCAGCCGTCGAGCAGTCCGGTGCCGTAGTGCAGTGCCACCGCGGCGGCGGTGGACTCGACGCCGACGGCGGCCAGCACCTTGTCGGCCATGCCGCGCACGGGCGCGCCCCCGACGATGGGGGAGAGGCCGACGACGGGCGCCGCCGCGGCGGCCACGGCCTCGCGGATGCCGGGCACGGCGAGGATGGTCCCCACCGAGACCACCGGGTTCGACGGCGGGAAGACGATCACGTCGGCGGCCGCGATGGCCTCCAGGACGCCGGGAGCGGGCTTGGCCTGCTCGGCGCCCACGGGGACGACGGCCTCGGCGTCGACCGAGGCGCGCATCCGGACCCAGTACTCCTGGAAGTGGATGACCTTGCGCTCGCCGGTGTCGGCCTCGGTGATCGCGACGTGGGTCTCGACCCGGTCGTCGGACATGGGGAGCAGGCGGACGCCGGGCTGCCAGCGGTCGCAGAGGGCTTCGGTGACGGCGCTGAGCGGGTAGCCCGCACCGAGCATCTGGGTACGGACGATGTGGGTGGCGAAGTCGCGGTCGCCGAGGCCGAACCAGGTGGGTCCGACCCCGTACGCCGCGAGTTCCTCCTTGACGGTGAAGGACTCGTCGGTGCGGCCCCAGCCCTGGTCCTCGTTGATGCCACCGCCGAGGGTGTACATCACCGTGTCCAGATCGGGGCAGACCTTGAGCCCGAACAGGTGAATGTCGTCACCGGTGTTGCCGATGACCGTGATGTCCGCGTCGGGAACCGCGGCCTTGAGTCCGCGGAGGAAACGGGCGCCGCCGATACCGCCGGCCAGAACAACAATGCGCATGCTGCGCAGTCTGTCAGGCCGCCCGGAGCGGGCGGCGCTCCGGTCAGGCCGAGAGGGAGCCGGTCCGGGCCGGGGAGCAGTTGTGCATCGGCATCTCGGTCAGCCCGGGGAAGTACACGTGCAGGCTGACGGCCCCGTCGAGGGTGTCGTTGACGACCTCGTGGGCGTAGCCGGGGGCGAAGACCCGCTGGGAGCCGGCGCCGAGGGAGAGCGGACCGCGGGCGGTGTGCTCGGTGAGCTCGCCGTCCAGGACGGTCAGCACGCCGGAGGAGGCGCCGTGGTCGTGGAGGCCGCTGCCCTGGCCGGGGACCCAGCTGAGCAGCCAGACCTCGTAGCCGGGGCCGGTGCGCAGCCGGTGGTACCAGCGGGTGGTGGCGTCGTACCGGACCAGGTGCTCCCACGCGGAGCGGTCGCGGGCGATGGAGCGGGCGAGGCCCACGAACTCGGCGACGGTGGCCGGGTGCTCGGGGGCGGGCTGCAGGAGGTGCTGGACGGAGAGGATGTCGCCGGCGATCTGGAGGTCGCTCTCGACCATCGCGGGGGCGGTGGCGGGGGTGGCGTTCAGGGTGCTGGTGCTGTTCATCGGGGGGTTCCTCGACGGATGTCAGTCGTGCGGCGGTTGCTGGGGGCCGGGCTGGAGCTCAGAGGAGCCGTAGCTCCGGAGGCATCAACAGCTGCAACAGCAACAGCGAACCTGGACAGCGCGCAGGAACCCACGAATGGGGGTCCGGGTGGCGGCTGAGGGCGCTGACATGGCAACAAGGAGACCGGGTGTGGGGTACGACTGTCAACCCAATGTCCGATTTGTTGGAAAAGTTTCACCTCATCCGGTTACTGCGCCCGGAGAAAGGTTTGTGCAATCGACGTCGGGGCAAGTGGCGCTGCAAGTCGCGCAGCAATCCCGTGCGGCCCGGTCTCAAACCTCTCAAGAGGTGCGTTGTCGCTTCGTGGCTGAAATGTGATCTTGGCCGCTTCTCGGGCCGGATCGGAACCCCACCGCAGAGTGACGCGTCGACTACGAGGGAGGGCCACCTCAAGCGGTGCCTGCGGCATGTGTCATGGTTTTTGGCGATATGAACACTTTCTGCATAGGCTTGGTTCCGCAGAGTGAATAAGGGGCCCAATAGCAGATCTCGGCTTGACTGCGCCGGAGCCGCGCACTTGTAATTTCACTCGTGTCGTTAAGTAGCGATGAGTAACGACATCATCACGGGGACGCACAGACAGAGCGAGGGGCGCACATGACCGAGCTGGTTCAGGAACTGCTGGTCGAGGAGGCGGACGAAGAGCTCGGATGGCAGGAGCGAGCTCTCTGCGCCCAGACCGACCCCGAGTCCTTCTTTCCCGAGAAGGGCGGCTCGACCCGCGAGGCCAAGAAGGTGTGCCTCGCCTGCGAAGTCCGATCCGAATGCCTTGAGTACGCCCTCGCCAACGACGAGCGATTCGGCATCTGGGGCGGCCTTTCCGAACGCGAGCGCCGGCGCCTGAAGAAGGCCGCCGTCTGAAGCGCTCCCGGCGCGCACGCACCGGCGCCCGAGGCACGACGCACGGCACGGCCCATGACATATCCGGCGGCATAACCGACGGCATACCCGCCCGTGCACCCCGCAGTGCACACAGCGGCACAAATCGCAGTACAACGAACAGCACGACGAGCAGAGCAAACGGTCCGCCTCCCGCACCTTCCCCGCAGGAGGCGGACCGCTGTGTTCCCAGCCGTTAGTGTGGGGCGCTGTCCAGCAGCCTCCGAGGGCACACACCCCCGGACCCCCGGCCGGAGGGCCCGTACCGCGATGTCCCTGCACAGCCAGTCGAGCGCCTCCTACCAGGCTGCCGCCGCCCCAGAGTTCCCCCGGCACGTCGTCACCGCGGTCCTCGTCGCCCACGACGGCTCCCGCTGGCTGCCCCGGACCCTCGCCGGTCTCCTCGGCCAGGAACGCCCCGCCCAGAACCACATCGCCGCCGACACCGGCAGCGCCGACGACTCCGCGCGCCTGCTCGGCGAGGCCCTGGGCGAAGACCGCGTCCTGCACCTCGCCCGCCGCACCGGCTTCGGCGCCGCCGTCGACGAGGCCGCCCGCACCGCCGGGACGCTGACCCCCGAGGAACTCCCGTACCTCAAGCGCCCCTCCGGCTGGGACCCCGCCAGCCGCACCTGGCGCGACGACACCTACGACCTGCCCGACCTGCCCCACGGCGAACCCGTGCAGTGGCTCTGGCTGCTCCACGACGACTGCGCACCCGAGCCCGACGCACTCGCCGAACTGCTCCGCGTCGCCGAGGACAACCCCGACGCCGCCGTCATCGGCCCCAAACTGCGCGGCTGGTACGACAAGAAGCAGCTCCTCGAAGTCGGCGTCACCATCGCCCGCAGCGGCCGCCGCTGGACCGGACTCGACCGCCGCGAACAGGACCAGGGCCAGCACGACCAGGTCCAGCCCGTCCTGTCCGTCTCCACCGCGGGCATGCTGGTGCGCCGCGACGTCTACGACGCCCTCGGCGGCTTCGACAGACGCCTGCCCCTCATGCGCGACGACGTCGACCTGTGCTGGCGGGCCCAGAGCGCCGGCCACGGCGTCCTCATCGCCCCCGACGCCGTCCTGCGGCACGCCGAGGCCTCCGCCCGCGAACGCCGCACCGTCGACTGCGCCGGCCGGACGAGCGCCAGCCCGCACCGTGTCGACAAGGCCGGCGCCGTCTACACGATGCTGGCCAACAGCTCCGGCCGCGCCCTGCCGTACGTCCTGCTGCGCGTCCTCGTCGGCACCGTGCTGCGCACCCTCGCCTACCTCGTCGGCAAGGCCCCCGGACAAGCCGTCGACGAGTTCACCGGCCTCCTCGCCACCCTCCTGCGCCCCGGCCGCGTCCTCGCCGCCCGCAAGGCCCGGCGACGCCCCGCCGTCCCCGCGAAGGAACTGCGCCCGCTCTTCCCGCCGCCCGGCGCCACCCTGCGCGCCAACGCCGAACACCTCGCCGGCTACTTCGGCTCCGACGGCGACACCGAGAACAGCAACGCGGGCCGGCACGGCGGAGCCGTCGAATCGGGCCCCGGCGGCGACGACGCCGACTACCTGCACATCGAGCAGTTCGCGCGGATCAGGCGGATCGCCCGCAAGCCCGCGCCCGTCCTGTTCGCCCTCCTCCTGCTCGTCTCCGTGATCGCCTGCCGCTCCCTGCTCGGCGGCGGCTCCCTCATGGGCGGCGCCCTGCTCCCCGCCCCCGGCGGCGGGCTCGAACTGTGGCGCGCCTACACCGACGACTGGCAGCCCGTCGGCACCGGCTCGACCACCGGCGCACCGCCCTACCTCGCCGTCCTCGGAGCCCTCTCCACCCTCCTCCTCGGCTCCACCAACGCCGCCCTGACCCTGCTGCTCGTCTGCTCGGTCCCGCTCGCCGGACTCACCGCCTACTTCGCCTCCCGCCCGCTGGTGGAGTCCCGGCTGCTGCGCGCCTGGGCGGCCGTCGCCTACGCCTTCCTCCCCGCCGTCACCGGAGCCCTCGCCGGCGGCCGCCTCGGCACCGCCGTCCTCGCGATCCTGCTGCCGCTCATCGCGCGCTCCGCCGTCGCCGCCTTCGGCCTCGGCGCACCCGAGGGCACGGGGGGCAGCTGGCGCGCGACCTGGACCCACACCCTCCTGCTCACCCTGGCCACCGCCTTCACCCCCGTCGTCTGGCCGCTCGCCGCCGTCCTCGGAGCCGCCGCGCTCGTCCTGCGCCGCGCGCACTGGAAGACGTACGGCCCCCGCCTGCTCGCGACGCTCGCCGTCCCGCTCCTCGTCCTCGCGCCCTGGTCGCTCGGACTGCTCACGCACCCCGCCCGCTTCCTTCGCGAGGCCGGACTGGCCTACGGAGCCGGCTCGGCCGGCGCCCTGGACCTCCTCGGCATCAGCCCCGGCGGACCCCGGACCGCCGGCGGGCTGATCCTGATCGGCATCGTCCTCGCCGCCCTGGCCGCACTGCTGCGCACCGACCGGAAGTTCGCCGTCCGCACGGCCTGGGCCGCCGCGCTCGCCGCGCTCCTCCTCGCCGTCGTCGTCAACCGCACCGCCTGGGCCGGCCCCGCCACCCTCGTCTACGGACTCGCCCTCCTGGCCGCCGCCGTCCTCGGCGCCGACGGGGCCAAGGAACGCGTCGCCGCCCGCAGCTTCGGCTGGCGCCAGCCGCTCGCCGCGCTGATCGCGCTCGCCGCGGCCGTCGGCCCGGTCATCGGCGCCGTCGCCTGGATGCTCAGCGGAGCCGCCGGACCGCTGGAGCGCCGCGACCCCGTCCAGGTACCCGCCTTCGTCGCCGAGGAGAGCGGCACCCGCGACCAGGCCCGCACCCTCGTCATCGGCGCCACCTCGCCGGCCGCGCTCTCCTACAGCCTGGTACGGGGCTCCGGCGGCCGCCTCGGCGACGCCGAGGTCGCCGCACAGGCCGACCGCGACACCCGCCTCGACAAGGTCGTCTCCAGCCTCGTCGCCGGCTCCGGCGCCGACCAGACCGACCAGCTCGGCGGCTTCGCCATCCGCTACGTCCTGGTCCGCGACGGAGCCCCGCCGCAGATCGGCCGCGTCCTCGACGCCACCCCTGGCCTGAGCCGCCTCAGCAAGCTCGAGGGCAGCGCACTGTGGCGCGTCGACCGCCAGGTCGCCCGCGTCGTCATCGTCCCCGCCAAGCCCGGCGAGGCCCCCATCCCCGTCGCCTCCGGACCCGTCGAGGCCCACACCAAGATCCCGGCGGGCGAGGCGGACGGTGCCGGCCGCGTCCTGCGCGTCGCGGACAGGGCCGCCCCCGGCTGGCAGGCCACCCTCGACGGCAAGCCGCTCAAGCCGAAGACGCTGGACGGCTGGGCCCAGGGATTCGAGCTCCCCGCCGAGGGCGGCCGCCTCGACCTCGTACACGAGGACGCCCTCACCCGGACCGCCTGGCACTGGGCGCAGGGCCTGCTCGCCCTCGTCCTGCTCGTGATGGCCCTGCCGGGCCGCCGCGCCAGCCTCGACGACGACCTGCCCGACGAGGAGGCCGCGCCCGCCGAGGAGGCAGGGGCCGGCCGCCGCGCCCGCCGGCTGCGCGAGCAGGCCGAGGCGCAGACCGAGGCCCCCGCCGAGGCGGCCGTCTCCGCCGACCCGTACGCGCAGATCCCGGGGCAGCAGTCGTACGGGGAGCAGCAGTACGGGCAGGACGCGTACGCCTACCAGCAGGGCTACGGCGACCAGGGCGGCTACGCCTACGGGCAGCAGGAGCCGCAGCACCAGCAGCCCCCGACCCAGGAGCCCCAGGCCCCGGACTACCCGTACGAGCAGCAGCAGCCCCAGCAGTACGACCAGCAGCCCTACCAGGACGAGCAGCCGTACCAGGAGCAGCAGCAGTACCCGTACCCGTACCCGCCGTACGAGCCCCCGCGGCCGACGCACGAGCCGTACGAGTCCTACGAATACGACACCTACGGACAGCACGACGGCCAGCGGGACGGGCAGCACGCCCCGCGTCCGGACGGGAGCCCCCAGCAGTGAAGCAGCGCGTACCCCTGACGCTCGCCGCCGTCACGGCGGCGCTGGCCGCCGTCACCGGCCTCGCCGCCCTCACCGCGCCCGCCGCCGGCCCGGCGGCCGCGGCCCCGGCCGGCAACGCGGCGGCCCGGATGCCCGTGGAGCGGTCCCTCCTCGTCTGCCCCGCGCCCAGCACCTCCGACATCGCCGAGACCCTGTACACGGCGCTGACCCCGGGCGCGCCCGCCGCCGGCGGCAAGGGCTCCGCCCGGCTGCTCGGGGCGACCAAGGAGGCCAAGCCGGTACTGGAGCTCAAGGAGCCCGGCAAGCCCGTCGGCGCCAAGGCCTCCGGCGCCGAGGCCCCCGCGCTCATCGGCAGCGCCGACGGGTTCCTCGCCCCCGGCTGGAGCGCGCAGCAGACCACGGTGGTCTCGGTCGGCCGCACCCGCGGCGTGCTCGGCGTCGGCTGCGCCGCGCCCGGCACCGACTTCTGGTTCCCCGGGGTGAGCACCGCCAAGGGCCGCGAGGACTACGTCCACGTGACCAACCCCGACGACACGGCCGCCGTGGTGGACATCAAGCTGTTCGGCCCCGACGGCGCGGTCAAGGCCGAGGCGGGCACCAGCGAGAACATCCGGATCGACCCCAAGTCCAGCAAGGCGATCTCCCTGTCCTCCCTGGCCCCCGGCGCGCAGCTCGCGGACGTCACCGCCCACGTGACGACCCGTGCGGGCCGGGTCGGAGCCACCGCACAGGCGGGCGAGGAGGGCGTCGGCTCCGACTGGCTGCCCGCCTCCGTCGACCCGGCGGGCACGCTGGTCCTGCCCGGGATCCCGGCGGACGCCACCTCCGTACGGCTGGTCGCGTTCGCGCCGGGCGAGGAGGACGCCGACGTCAAGATCCGGCTGGCCGGGCCGAACGGCTCGATCAGCCCGGCGGGCAACGAGCAGCTGCACGTGAAGGCCGGCATGACCGCGAGCGCCGACCTCAAGGACGTCACCCGCGGCGAGCCGGGCTCGCTGGTGCTGTCCCCGGCCGAGGGCAAGAAGGCCGTACCGGTGGTCGCGGCGGTGCGCATCGTCCGTGGCGGCGGTGCCAAGCAGGACATCGGCTTCGTCCCGGCGGCCGCCCCGGTGGGCACGCGGGCGACCGTCGCCGACAACCGCACCGAGGAGAACGCGACGGTGCTGTCGCTGACCGCGGCCTCCGAAGCCGACGCGAAGGTCAAGGTGACGGCCTCACCGGGCACGGACGGCGGCGAGGCCGCCTCCCAGGAGGTCACGGTCAAGGCGGGCACCACGCAGAACCTGACGCTGGCCCCGGCCGGCGGCAAGGGCGCCTACGCCCTCACGGTGGAAACCCTCTCGGGCGGCCCGGTCCACGCGGCCCGCACCCTGACCCTGCCGCGCGACGGCATCCCGATGTTCACCGTCCAGACCCTCTCGGACGACCGCTCCACGGTCTCGGTCCCCCAGGCCACCCAGGACCTGTCGGTCCTCACGGACTAGGTGCTCCGGCCCCGACCGCCCGCCCGGGGCCGGCACCACCGCCCCGACACCACCGCCAAGGGGGACGTGCGCGCACCCGCGTACCGTGTCGGGATGAGCTTCGAAGACATATGGGCCGAGGTCATGGCCGGCGCCACCCGCTTCGGCCACCGCCGGCACGTCCACCTGACCTGGCTCGCCGTCCGCCGCCACGGCGTCCCCGCCGCGGCCGTCCTCGTCGCCGAAGGCATCCAGCGCACGGCCACCGCCGCCGGCGCCCCGCAGAAGTACCACGCGACGATGACCCGGGCCTGGGTCGAACTGGTCGGCCACCACGCGGCCCAGGACCCCGCCGCGGACGCGGACGCGGCCGGCTTCGACGCCTTCGCGCTCCGCCACCCGGACCTGCTCGACAAGGACCTGCTGTCCCGCTTCTACCGCCCCGCCACCTTGGACACGGCCGCGGCCAGAACCACCTGGGTCGAGCCCGACCTCGCACCCTTCCCCCGCCGGGAGGGGCCGGCCTGAGGGAAGTCCTCCTCAGTCCTGCCCGTACCTCGGATCCACGGTCTCGGGCGACAGCCCCAGCAGCTCCGCGACCTGCTCCACCACGATCTCGTGCACGAGCAGCGCCTTCTCGTCCCGCGACTTCGTCCGGATCTCCACCGGCCGGCGGAACACCAGGATCCGGGCCGGCCGCCCGTCCCCCGCCTCCGCCAGGGCGCCCAGCGGCACCGCCTCGTCGTTCCACCCGGCGTCCGCCCCGCCCGGCGGGCCGGGGACGTCGCCGACGAGGAACTCCACGTCCGCCAGTTGCGGCCAGCGCCGTTCCAGCCGCTCCACGGAGTCCCGTACGAGGTCGCCGAAGAGCTCCGAGCGGCTCGCCGACAGCGGCACCTGCGGCGGGGCCACCGGCCCGCGCATCCCCCGTCCGTGGCGGTCGCGCCGCCGTGCCCGCGGCTCACCGGCCCCGGAGGCGCCGGGAGGGGAAGCGGGGGGCGGGGAGGGAGGAGGGGGAGGCAGAGTGCTGTCCGTCACCCCCGCAGCGTAGCCCGCACACCCCCGCCGGGGCGGGGGTGATCGGCCGACACGGGAGGGCGCCGGGCGGGTGAGTCGTCGCGGCCCGGTCAAGAGTGCGGTACCGTCCAACGTCGTGAGCCTTGTACGTCGCTGTTCGCGCACCGCGTGCGGCCGCCCTGCCGTCGCGACTCTGACGTACGTCTACGCCGATTCGACCGCAGTTCTCGGCCCGCTCGCCACCTACGCCGAACCCCACTGCTACGACCTGTGCGCCGAGCACTCGGAGCGCCTGACCGCCCCGCGCGGCTGGGACGTCGTACGCCTCACGGACGGTTCCGCACCCTCCCGCCCCACCGGCGACGACCTCGAAGCCCTCGCCAACGCCGTACGGGAAGCCGCCCGGCCCCCCGAGCGCACGGCCGAGGCCGGCGGCCGCGCAGGCCAGGGCGGCCACAGCGGAGGCGAGACCCGCCGCGGACACCTGCGCGTCCTGCGCTCACCGGACTCCTGACACTCAGATCGTCCGATAAGAGACCCGGTCCCCACGGTAGGTTTGCCCCACCGCACATCACCTTCAGGAGGGCAGGCAGTGGCCATCGATCTTTCGAACATCGTCAAGGCTTACGACGTACGAGGTGTCGTACCGGACGAGTGGGACGAGCCGCTGGCCGAACTGTTCGGTGCCGCGTTCGTCGAGGTCACCGGAGCGACCGCGATCGTCATCGGTCACGACATGCGCCCCTCGTCGCCCGCCCTGTCCGCCGCCTTCGCGCGCGGCGCGTCCGCCCGCGGCGTCGACGTCACCCTGATCGGGCTGTGCTCCACCGACCAGCTGTACTACGCCTCCGGCAAGCTGAACCTGCCCGGCGCGATGTTCACGGCCTCGCACAACCCGGCCCGGTACAACGGCATCAAGCTCTGCCGCGCCGGCGCCGCCCCCGTGGGCCAGGACACCGGCCTCTCCGCCATCCGCGAGCTCGTCGAGCGCTGGAGCGAGGAGGGCGCCCCCGAGGTCCCCGCCGGCACCGCCCCGGGCACCATCACCGAGCAGGACACGCTCACCGGCTACGCCGACCACCTCAAGGGCCTGGTCGACCTCACCGCGATCCGCCCGCTCAAGGTCGTCGTCGACGCCGGCAACGGCATGGGCGGCCACACCGTCCCCACCGTCTTCGAGGGCCTCCCGCTGGACCTCGTCCCCATGTACTTCGAACTGGACGGGACCTTCCCCAACCACGAGGCCAACCCCCTCGACCCGAAGAACATCGTCGACCTCCAGGCCCGCGTGAAGGCCGAGGGCGCCGACCTCGGCATCGCCTTCGACGGCGACGCCGACCGCTGCTTCATCGTCGACGAGCGCGGCGCCGGCGTCTCCCCCTCCGCCATCACCGCCCTGGTCGCCGCCCGCGAGCTGGCGCGCAACGGCGGCACCGGCACCGTGATCCACAACCTGATCACCTCCTGGTCCGTCCCCGAGGTCGTCCGCGAGAACGGCGGCACCCCGGTCCGCACCCGCGTCGGCCACTCCTTCATCAAGGAGGAGATGGCCAAGTCCGGCGCCATCTTCGGCGGCGAGCACTCGGCGCACTACTACTTCAAGGACTTCTGGAACGCGGACACCGGCATGCTCGCCGCGCTCCACGTCCTCGCGGCCCTCGGCGGCCAGGACGGCCCGCTCTCCGCCCTGGTCTCCTCTTACGACCGCTACGCGGGCTCCGGCGAGATCAACTCCACGGTCGCCGACCAGGCGGGCCGCCTCGCCGCGGTGAAGGCGACCTACGGCGCCCGCGAGGACGTCACCCTCGACGAACTGGACGGCCTCACCGCGACCAGCGCCGACTGGTGGTTCAACGTCCGCGCCTCCAACACCGAGCCGCTGCTGCGCCTCAACGTCGAGGCCCGCGACTCCGCGACCCTCGACAAAATCCGCGACGAGATCCTGGCCCTCATCCGCGCCTGAGGCCGCCCACCGGATCCGCGCCCGAGGCCGCACACCGGCGAACCCGGCCCGCAGGCGTTCGAGGCGCGGGTCCGGGCGCCGAGCCCCCGGCCTCGGCGCCGCACCCCTCCCGGTCCCGCCGCCTCCGCTCGAGGCGGCGGGACACCGGAGCGGAGCGCCACCGGCGCCCACGGCACCTCCGGCCCGCACCGCAGGCGACTCGGCGGTACGCTGACCTGGCCCAATCCGCATCCCCGAAGGGAACCGCCCCATGCCGCTCGAAGCCGGCCTCCTGGAGATCCTCGCCTGCCCCGCCTGCCACTCGCCCCTCGAGGACAAGTCGGCCGACGCGGACAACCCCGAGCTGATCTGCACCGGAGGCCAGGACTGCGGTCTCGCCTACCCGGTCCGTGACGGCATCCCGGTGCTCCTCGTGGACGAGGCGCGCCGCCCCGCCTGAGCCTGCCACCGCCACCCCGCGCAAAAGCTGAGACTGGTTCCGACGCAGGTTCCGTCACCGATACAGCCCGGAGGCCGCCACATGCTCGACGAGTCGCTCCTCGACGCACCTGACGATCTCGCCCGCGCCGACCGCCGAGGCCTGCTCCGCGGCGCCGCCGAGGCCGGAGCCCGGGTGCGCACCGCCGCCCGGCACGCCGCCGAGGCGGGCCTCGGCGAGCTGCGGCCCGACGGCCGTCCCCGGGCGGTCCTCATCGCCGGACCCGGCACGGCCGCCACCGGGGTCGCCGACCTGCTCGGCGCGCTCGCCGGAGCCTCGGCGCCCGTCATCCGGCTGCACCCGACCGGCGTCGCACACGCCTCCGGCGCACTGCGCTGGGCGCTGCCCGGCTGGGCCGGCCCCGTCGACCTGCTGCTCATCGCCACCACCGACGGCACCGAGCCCGGCCTCGCCGTCCTCGCCGAACAGGCCTACCGGCGCGGCTCCACCGTCGTCGCCGTCGCACCCGAGCGCTCACCGCTGAGCGAGGCGATCGACGGCGCGCACGGGCTCCTCGTACCGATGGCGAAGGCCCCGTACCAGGAGTACGACGAATCGGCCGCGGCCGGCCCCGGCGCCCTGTGGGCCCTGCTCACCCCGCTGCTGGTGCTCCTCGACAAGGTCGGCCTGATCGCCGCCGCCCCCGACACCCTCCAGCTCGTCGCCGACCGGCTCGACCGCACGGCCGAACGCTGCGGACCCGCCATCGCCACCTACTCCAACCCGGCCAAGACGCTCGCGTCCGAGCTCGCCGACTCCCTGCCGCTCATCTGGAGCGAGGGAGCCGCCGCCGGCCCCGCCGGCCGCCGCTTCGCCGCCACCCTCGCCGAGCTCGCCGGCCGGCCCGCACTCGCCGCCGACCTCCCCGAGGCGCTCCCGGCCCACGGAGTCCTGCTCGCCGGCGACTTCGCCGCCGGAGCCGACCCCGACGACTTCTTCCGCGACCGCGTGGAAGAACCGCAGGCGCTTCGCGCGCGCGTCGTACTGCTGCGCGACCGGCCCGCGGGCGGACTGACAGCCGCCCCTGCCGCACGAGAGCTCGCCCTCAGCCACGACACGGCCATCAGCGAGCTCGAACCGGAGGAGGGCACGGAGCTGGAACAGCTCGCGGAACTCCTCGCCGTCACGGATTTCGCCACCGCCTACCTGGCGCTGGCCTCCGGGGGACACAGCTGAGACGCATACCCGCATCTCTCTCACCCAGGAAGACGACCGATGGACCGCCTCACTAACACGATCCGCCCCTACGCCTGGGGCTCGACCACCGCGATCCCCGCGCTCCTCGGAGTCGCCCCCACCGGTGAACCCCAGGCCGAGCTGTGGATGGGCGCCCACCCCGGCGCCCCCTCCCGCCTCGATCGCGGAGCGGGCGAGACCGCCCTGTCGGACGTCATCGCAGCCGACCCCGAGGCCGAACTCGGAGTCGCAGCCGTCGCCAAGTTCGGCCCCAGGCTGCCCTTCCTCTTCAAGGTCCTCGCCGCCGGCGCCCCGCTCTCCCTCCAGGTCCACCCCGACCTCGCCCAGGCCAGGGCCGGGTTCGAGGACGAAGAGCGGCGCGGCGTCCCGATCGACGCGCCGCAGCGCAACTACAAGGACGCCAACCACAAGCCCGAGCTGGTCTGCGCCCTCACCCCCTTCGACGGCCTGTGCGGATTCCGCCCGCCCCTCGAAGCCGCCGGACTGCTCGAAGGCCTGGGAGTCGACTCCCTCAAGCCCTACGCCGACCTCCTGCGGGCCCACCCCGAGGAGGACGCCCTGCGCGAGGTGCTCACCGCCGTCCTGACCGCCGACCGCACCGAGATGGCCCGTACGGTCACCGAGGCCGCGGCCGCCGCCCAGCGGCTCGGGGGCCCGTACGCCCCGTACACCGAACTCGTCCACCACTACCCGGGCGACCCGGGCGTCATCGCCGCCATGCTCCTCAACCACGTGCAACTCCAGCCCGGCGAAGCCATGTTCCTCGGCGCCGGCATTCCGCACGCCTACATCGACGGCCTCGGCGTCGAGCTCATGGCCAACTCCGACAACGTCCTGCGCTGCGGACTCACCCCCAAGCACGTCGACGTTCCGGAGCTGCTGAAGGTCACCCTCTTCGAGCCGGGCGACCCGGGCGTCCTGCGCCCCGAGGGCAACGGCGAGGAGGTCTACGAGACCCCCATCGACGAGTTCCGGCTCTCCCGCTTCGTCCTGGCCCCCGGCGCAGCCCCCCGGCCCCTGCCGGACGCCACCCCGCAGATCCTGCTGTGCACGGCGGGCTCCCCGAAGGCGGCCTCCCGCAAGTCCGGCGAACTGGCCCTGGCCCCGGGGGAGTCGGTCTTCGTCCCGGCCGGCGAGAAGGCCGAACTGTCCGGTTCCGGCACCGTCTTCCGTGCCACCGTCGTGGTCTGACGTACCGTCCCTGCCCGTGGCTGTGAGAATCTGCGGGCGTAGCGCGGTGCCCCGGACAGGGGCGCCGCACCGAGGAAGGGACACTTCGCAACCATGAGCGCGTCGGGCGGTACCAAGGCGATCGTGGCGGCACTCGCCGCCAATCTGGCCATCGCTGTAGCCAAGTTCGTGGCCTTCGTCTTCAGCGGCTCCTCGTCGATGCTCGCGGAAAGCGTCCACTCGCTGGCCGACTCCGGAAACCAGGGCCTGCTGCTGCTCGGCGGCAAGAAGGCCCAGCGCGAGGCGACGCCGCAACACCCCTTCGGGTACGGGCGCGAGCGCTACATCTACGCGTTCCTCGTCTCCATCGTGCTGTTCACCGTCGGCGGCATGTTCGCCATCTACGAGGGCTACGAGAAGATCAAGGAACCGCACGCGATCGAGAACTGGTACTGGCCGATCGGCGTGCTCGTCTTCGCGATCATCGCTGAGTCCTTCTCCTTCCGCACCGCGATCAAGGAGTCGAACCAGATCCGCGGCAGCCTCTCCTGGGGCCAGTTCATCAAGCGCGCCAAGGCCCCCGAGCTCCCCGTCGTCCTCCTGGAGGACCTCGGCGCGCTCGTCGGCCTGGTCCTCGCCCTCGCGGGCGTCGGCATCGCGCTCGCGACCGGCAACGGCGTCTGGGACGGCATCGGCACCCTGTGCATCGGCGTCCTGCTCATCATCATCGCCGTGATCCTCGCCGGCGAGACCAAGTCCCTGCTGCTCGGCGAGGCCGCCGGCACCGAGGACGTCGAGAAGATCAAGGCCGCCGTCGTCGACGGCGACGTGGTGACCGGCGTCATCCACATGCGCACCCTGCACCTCGGCCCCGAGGAGCTGCTGGTCGCCGCGAAGATCGCCGTCCAGAGCGACGACACGGCGACCGAGGTGGCCAATGCCATCAACGCCGCCGAGGCCCGCATCCGCGCGGCCGTCCCGATCGCCCGGGTGATCTACCTGGAGCCGGACATCTTCAACGCCGAGGCCGCCGCGAAGGGCGCGAACCCCGGCCAGTGACCGGGCGCCGCCCGGCACACCGAGGCCCCCCTGCGACGACGCAGGGGGGCCTCGGTGCGTCCCGGGGCTCAGCCGGACGCGGCCTCGTACGACCACGTCACGTGTCCGGGGCCGTCCGGCGGCGCGTTCCGCGCGGCCTTCGCCGCCCGTCGACGCGCCACCAGCGAGGCGATGCCGAGCCCGCCTCCGCCGAGGAAGACCGGTATGCCCAGAGAGCCGAGCCCCGCGAGGACCAGCACGTCGGCCGGCATATCGGTCGGGACCCCCCGAACGGCCGACAGCGGCAGGGTTCCGTCGTTCCCGTCGTTGACCGCCATCACGAGGGAGTCCAGGGAGTCCAACCGGTTGTCGCCCAACAGGTACATCCGGCCCTCGGGCACCGTCACGTCGAAGGGAGCCATCGCCGGCGCGGCCGGGTCCCTCAGGTACGGCTCGACGAGGGGCTGCCCGTTCAGCGTCAGCGTGGAGTTCCCCTCGGCCCAGGACAGGTGGTCCCCGCCCAGCGCGACCACCCGCTTGAAGACATGCCCGTCGACCGGCCACGAAGCCGGCGGCGTGGCGAGCACGGCGTCCCCGCGCCGGACCTCCTGCGGGCTGACCCGCCCGAACCAGACCTCGTCCCCGGGGGAGTAGGTCGGCTCCATCGAACGCCCCGGGATCCACTCGTGCGCGTACTCGTCCGCGAGGAAGAACCGTACCCCCGCGCCCGCCCCCACGAAGAGCCCCGCGCCGAGCGCCAGAAGCACCACCGCCCAGATCCCCCTTCGCCGCCCTGACCTGCGCTGACCCCGCCCCATACCCGTACCTTCCGCCAACCGCCCGTAACCGACCGGCGCAGCGTACGCAGCGCCCGGGAGGTCCGCTCGGTCAGGTACCCCGATACCAACCTCGGGCTTCCCGTTCGAAGAACACCGCGACACCGCCGACGGCAAGGCCCTGAGTGTTCTGTCGGCCAACCCCCCTGCGCGAGGCGGCTTTCCCCCAGCCGTCCGAGCCCCGATCCGCCGATCGGTGTAGATTCGTCATCAGTGTCAGGCGTCGCTGCTGATGGCGGTCGGGCGGTCCACAGGACCGGCCGAGGGGAGAGAGGACCCCCGACGGACTGAGCGCCATGTGCGCCGCCCGCACGGACGGTGCGCGGCTCAGCCGTACCCAACCTCTCGATCCACGAGGAGCAGCATCCACATGACTGCCGCATTCACCGACTTCAAGGTCGCGGACCTCTCCCTCGCCGTCTTCGGGCGCAAGGAGATCACCCTGGCCGAGCACGAGATGCCCGGCCTGATGTCCATCCGCCGCGAGTACGCGGCCGCCCAGCCCCTGGCCGGCGCCCGCGTCACCGGCTCCCTGCACATGACCGTGCAGACGGCCGTCCTGATCGAGACGCTCGTCGCGCTCGGCGCGGACGTCCGCTGGGCCTCCTGCAACATCTTCTCCACCCAGGACCACGCGGCCGCCGCCATCGCGGTCGGCCCGAACGGCACCGTGGACGACCCGCAGGGCATCCCGGTCTTCGCCTGGAAGGGCGAGACGCTGGAGGAGTACTGGTGGTGCACCGAGCAGGCGCTGACCTGGCCGAACACCCCCACCGGCGGCCCGAACATGATCCTCGACGACGGTGGCGACGCCACCCTCCTCGTCCACAAGGGCGTCGAGTTCGAGAAGGTCGGCGCGGCCCCGGACCCCTCCACGGCTGACTCCGAGGAGTACGGCCACATCCTGACGCTCCTCAACCGCACCCTGGGCGAGGCCCCGCAGAAGTGGACGCAGCTCGCGTCCGAGATCCGCGGCGTCACCGAGGAGACCACCACCGGCGTCCACCGCCTGTACGAGATGATGGCCGAGGGCACCCTGCTCTTCCCGGCGATCAACGTGAACGACGCCGTGACGAAGTCGAAGTTCGACAACAAGTACGGCTGCCGCCACTCGCTGATCGACGGCATCAACCGCGCCACGGACGTCCTGATCGGCGGCAAGGTCGCGGTCGTCTGCGGTTACGGCGACGTCGGCAAGGGCTGCGCCGAGTCGCTGCGCGGCCAGGGCGCGCGCGTGATCGTCACCGAGATCGACCCGATCTGCGCGCTGCAGGCCGCGATGGACGGCTACCAGGTCGCCACCCTCGACGACGTCGTGGAGATCGCGGACCTCTTCATCACGACGACCGGCAACAAGGACATCATCATGGCCTCGGACATGGCCAAGATGAAGCACCAGGCGATCGTGGGCAACATCGGCCACTTCGACAACGAGATCGACATGGCGGGCCTCGCCAAGATCGAGGGCATCGTCAAGGACGAGGTCAAGCCGCAGGTCCACACGTGGAAGTTCCCCGACGGCAAGGTCCTGATCGTGCTCTCCGAGGGCCGTCTGCTGAACCTGGGCAACGCCACGGGCCACCCGTCCTTCGTGATGTCGAACTCCTTCGCGGACCAGACCCTGGCCCAGATCGAGCTCTTCACGAAGCCGGCCGAGTACCCCACCGGCGTCTACGTGCTCCCCAAGCACCTCGACGAGAAGGTGGCCCGCCTGCACCTCGACGCCCTCGGCGTCCGCCTGACGACCCTGCGCCAGGAGCAGGCCGACTACATCGGCGTCAAGGTCGAGGGCCCGTACAAGCCGGACCACTACCGCTACTGATCCCCGCGGATCCGCAGCACCCACGAGCAGGCCCCCGGCACCCGTGCCGGGGGCCTGCCCCGTACCCGCCCGAGACCCAGGAAGACGCCCATGCCCCGCGGCCGCTACTCGCTCCACGACCCGCACGACCACACCCCCCTCGGCGAGGAGCACTTCCACTGCGCGCCGGGCCCCTCCGGCTGGCGCTACGTCTCCCAGCTCACCGCCCCCGACGGCGGCCACCGCGGCTCCGTCGACCTGGCCGTCGACGAACTGGGCCGCCCCATCCGCCTCGAGGTCAACGCCTCCAGCTGGCAGGTCCGCGGCGCAGCCATCGACGGCGTGACCTGGGTCCGCACCGACCCCGCCGGAGCCGAGGCGACCGAGGGCAACGTCCGGGGCGCCGCCGGCTTCACCGGCACCTCCCCGGCCTTCCTCGTCGCCACGGCCCGCCTGCTCCGCCTCACCCCCGGCGCCCCCGAGACCCGCGTCCGCCTCGTCGCCCTGACGGACCCCGTCCTGGCGGCCCGTACGGTCGACCAGGCCTGGGCCCTCCTGCGCCGAGCGGAACACCCCACCGACAGCGGCCCACTCCTGGTCGACGAATACCGGGTCAGCGCCCTGGACACCGGCGAGGTCCACACCGTGCACATCGCCGGAGACGTCGTCCTCGCGGCCCCCGGCATCGAACTCGAACACCTGGAGACCCCGCCGTCGTCCTTCGAGACGGCTTAAACCGTCTAGTGCTGTGACCGGGAAGGTCCACCGGGTCGCGGCGCCCGGCACGGCACCTCGCGGCGTTGTCGGGCCACGGCGGTACGTCCGGTACGAGCCGTGGCCCTCCGTCCCGGGGGCACCTCCCAGCGGTAGCTGGGGGAGATGCACCGCACCGAACACCGCGACCCGGCACACCTTCCCGGCCACAGCACTAGGCAGGCGGAGCGAACCCCGTGGTCCGCGCCGGCCGCTCGGCCACGGGCGCGGCGGCGGGCACCACCGGCGCGAGGGGAACCACGGGCGGCACGACGGGTGCCACGGCCGGCATCACCACGGGAGCTGGCTGCCCGTACGGCGCGGGAGCCATGGGAGCGGGCTGCTGCCGAAAGGCCCGGGCGGCGTCCCGCGACTGGCGCTCGTGCACCACGGCCATCAAGAACGCGGCAGCCGGTACCCCGACCGGCGGCGGGGCCCCCGTACGCGCCACCAGGTCGTCAGCGAGCCGCACCGCCATCGCGGCGCCCACCTGCGGGTCCAGCTGGTTCATCCGGGTCAGGTACTGCCGTATCGCGAGCCACAGTCCGTCCGGCACCGCCGACAGGTCCAGCCCCCCGAACCGCCCGGCCAGCCACGGCGGCGGCGGAGGCACCGGCATCACCCGCGCCCCCGGCACCCGCTCACGGATGACGAGCGTCCCCGCGAACACGTCCCCGAGGCGCCGCCCCCGCTCCGATACCAGCGAAGCGATGCACGCCACGGACCCGAAGAACATCAGCAGCTCGACGACCCCGAAGGCCCCGCGCACGAGCGCGTGCCGGAAGCGGATCGGCCCGCCGTCATCGCGGACCACGCGCAGCCCGCAGGCGAGCTTGCCCAGCGACCGCCCGTGGCTCAGCGTCTCCACCGCGATCGGCACGCCGACCAGGATCAGCAGGAACGCCGCCACCGACACGGCCGCCTGTGCCGCCCCGTCCAGCGAGGCGATCGAGAAGGCCAGCCCGAGGGAGAGGAGCAGGTACCCGGCCACGTACACGACCAGGTCGAGCAGGATCGCCAGCGCGCGGCTCGGCAGTCTCGCCGGCCGCAGCCCCAGGACGACCGCGTCCCCCGTCACCAGATCGCTCACCGATGCACTCACCCTTCACGTGACCTGCCCCGCCCCTTTGGCAACCAGTCTGCCAAGCTGACCATAGAAGAAGCAGGAAAAATCAGGGGACCAGCAGGAACCAGGGGCAGGGGAGCGCCAACCACATGGATCTCGACGTCTTCGTGGCAGCCCACCAGGCCGAATGGGCCCGGTTGGAACAGCTCCTCGGCCGCGGCCGGCGCCTCACGGGAGCCGAGGCCGACGAACTCGTCGCGCTCTACCAGCGCACCGCCACCCACCTCTCCCTCATCCAGTCCAGCACGCCAGACCCGATGCTCACGGGCCGACTGACCCAGCTCGTGGCCCGGGCCCGGGCCACGGTGACGGGAGCCCGCCGGGGCGGCTGGCGCGACGCGGTCCGCTTCTTCACCACCGGCTTCCCGGCCGCCGTCTACGTCAGCCGCCGTTGGTGGATCCCCGCCGCGCTGCTTTCGACGGCCGTGGCCGTGATCATGGGCTGGTGGATAGCCACCCACCCCGAGGTCCAGGCTTCCATCGCGGCCCCCGAGGACCTCAAGGCGATGACGAAGCCGGGCGGTGGGTACGAGACGTACTACTCCAGCCACCCCGCGGCTTCCTTCGCGGCGCAGGTCTGGACGAACAACGCCCAGGCGGCCGCGATCTGCCTCGTCCTGGGCGGCTTCCTGGGCCTGCCGGTGCTGTACATCCTGTGGATCAACATGCAGAACCTCGGCGTCGGCATCGGGTTGATGGCCTCAGCCGATCGCCTCGACGTCTTCCTCGGTCTGATCCTTCCGCACGGCCTGCTCGAACTGACAGCGGTCTTCGTGGCCGCCGGCACCGGTCTGCGCCTGGGCTGGACGGTCATCGACCCCGGCCTGCGCACCCGCCGCGTGGCCCTGGCCGAACAGGGCCGCGCCGCCCTCGGCATGGCCATCGGCCTGGCGCTGGTCCTCTTCGTCTCGGGCCTGATCGAAGGCTTCGTCACCCCCTCCGGCCTGCCCACTTGGGCCCGCATCGCCATCGGGGTGGCCGCGGAGACGCTCTTCCTGCTGTACGTATACGTCCTGGGCGGCCGCGCGGCCCGCGGGGGCGAGGTCGGCGACGTGGAGCTCGCCGACCAGACCTCGACGGTCCCCACCGCGGCCTGATGTGCGCATGAGCATCCCGAGCTGCTAGTCTCCTCGTCGTCCCGCAAACACCGTTGACACGGCAGACGCGGGGAGGTAGATTCGAACGGTTGCCTCGAACTGGACAAGTTCGGCAGCGATGGTTTAACATCTCTCTCGCCCCTCAGGAATTGAATTCCGTGTGGGCACACTCGACTCTTCATTCAGAAATCCAAAGCCGGGAAATCCGATGGAAAACTTCTGATAGAGTCGGAATCGCCGGAAAGGGAAACGCGAAAGCGAAGAACTGGAAAGCGAAACCCGCTTCGACCGGGAATCGGACACGAAAGAGTCTGATAGAGTCGGAAACACAAGAACGAAGGAAGCGCCCGGAGGAAAACCCGCGAGGGTGAGTACAAAGGAAGCGTCCGTTCCTTGAGAACTCAACAGCGTGCCAAAAATCAACGCCAGAAGTTGATACCCCGTCCATTTCGGTGGATGAGGTTCCTT